>JAEYNX010000030.1 GCA_023412215.1 Bacillota bacterium
GTTTCTATGAGCATTTGCCATTTTACAACTGGGAGGCAGAAGCATTAAAATTTAATGTAAAACCAATTGTCGACATAGAAAGGGCATCGGCTCACGGAGCACATGTTTTTACTACCGTGAGTGAGCTTACAGCGCGTGAATGTACCCACCTGCTGGGCCGCACCCCCGACCTTATACTACCTAACGGATTGAATATTCAACGCTTTGAAGCGCTTCACCATGTACAGAACCAGCATCTGCAGTACAAGGAACAGATTCATGATTTTGTGATGGGTCATTTTTTTCAAAGCTACTCTTTCGATCTGGATAATACCATTTACTTCTTTACCTCGGGGCGGTATGAATACCAGAACAAAGGATATGATTTAACCCTTGAGGCTTTGGCGCGGCTCAACTGGCGGATGCAACAGGCACGATCACCGATAACGGTGGTTGCCTTTTTCATTACCAAAAGGCCATTCTATACCTTCAACCCTGAGGTACTGCATGCAAAAGCACAAATAGAAGATATACACAGGATTTGTGAAGAAATTAAGGAGCAGGTAGGCAAGCGACTGTACACCAAAATCACTTCGGGCGATGGCAAGTACGAGTTTCCCGATATGAAGGAGATGGTTGATGATTATTACCGGCTAAAGCTCAGGCGAAACGTACAGAGTTGGAAGACAAAGATGCTTCCCAGGGTGGTTACACATACGCTTATAGATGATGCAACCGATGAGATATTGAATTTTTTGAGGATTGCCAATCTTGTAAATAACCGTCATGATAAAGTGAAAGTAGTTTATCACCCTGATTTCATTTCCACATCAAATCCACTTTTCAAGATGGATTACAACCAGTTTGTACGCGGATGCCATTTTGGTATTTTCCCGAGCATGTATGAGCCCTGGGGATATACACCGCTTGAATGCCTTGCCAGCGGCCTGCCTTCCATCACCAGTAACCTGTCGGGGTTTGGCGACTATGTCGACCGGAATGTTAATGACCATGAAAGGCAGGGGATGTACATCATTGACAGAAAGACCAAGGACTTTAACAGGTCGGCCGATGAACTTGCCAATATCATGATGCAGGTGGTTCAATTGTCGCGGCGTGAACGCATTGCCCTCAGGTACAGGTGTGAAGAGGCATCATTGCATTTCGACTGGTCGAATCTTGTAAAGTATTACAATCAGGCTTACAACCTGGTAGTAACCCGGTAATTATTTATGTATGACTGATTCTCCCATTGGTGTTTTTGACTCAGGATATGGCGGACTGACTGTGTTGAACCAGTTGATGAAGCGTATGCCTGAGTATGACTTTCTCTATCTTGGCGACAACGCACGTACGCCCTATGGAACCCGTTCATTCAGGGTAGTATACGAATATACCCTTGAAGCCGTTAAGTACCTGTTCGCGCAGAACTGCCCGCTGATTATCATAGCCTGCAATACTGCATCAGCCAAGGCGTTGCGTAATATTCAGCAATTAGACCTTCCCGCACTGGCACCCGACAGGCGTGTGTTGGGCGTTATAAGGCCCAGTGTTGAAAAGGTTTCTGAAATTACAAAGAATGGAAGGGTAGGGGTGTTGGGTACACCCGGTACTGTTCTGTCAGAGTCGTATCCCATTGAGCTTCAGAAATGGGCGGGCGGTAAAGTTGTTTCAACAGTACAGGAACCTTGCCCGTTATGGGTGCCTCTTGTCGAAAACAATGAAATAGAATCGGAGGGTGCCGCATATTTTGTAAAGAAGAACCTTCAGAACCTGTTCAGGAAAGACAATGATCTGGATACCCTGATACTTGGGTGCACACATTATCCATTGTTGATGGGGCAGATCAGAAAATATGTTCCTGAAAAAGTAAACGTTCTTGATCAGGGGGCTATTGTTGCTGAAAAGTTAACTGATTACCTTCAGCGGCATCCCGAAATGGATGACCGGCTGACAAAGCATGGAAGGGTGAGGTTTCAGACAACAGAATCGGCCGATAATTTTAATGAAAAAGCAGCGCTTTTCCTGGGGCAGAACGTATTGTCTGAAACCATTCACCTGTAGCCAGAGGGAGGCAATTTTTACGAAAGCAGCTCTTCCACTGTCTGTTTCATCCGGGTGTACTGTTGTTCAATGCTGGTCAGTAGTTTATACTGTGCACGGGTGCGTACAAGGTTGTGGTCGTCTGACTTTATTTTATAATAATTGTCGCCATCGATGTAGTCCATCAGGAAGCGGAGAACCTGTTCGTAAGTAATGTACCTTGCAGAAAATGGAAGGTATTCAATTTCCTTTTCTGTAAGGAATGCAGCTGCTTCTTCGAGGTAACCTTTTGTAAAGGCCCTGAAGATTTCCATGTCCATGGAAACATTATCAAGATTGGTATCATCCTCTTTACCGGTGTTGGTATAAAAGCGTATGGCGTCACCAAAGTCGTTGAGGACTGTGCTGCTTAATACGGTATCGAGATCAATGACGCACAACACCTCTCCTTTACTGTCGAAAAGGATATTGTTAATTTTGGTATCATTGTGGCTGATTCTGGTAGGAATGGTACCATCTTCAACAAGCATCCAGAAATTCATCATTTCCTGTCGTCTGCTCTCAATCCATTCTATCTCTGTTGCAACAGCAGCTTTACGTCCGGCAGGGTCTTTTTTAAGGGTATCGTCCCATTGCTGAAAGCGGATTCTGATGTTGTGAAAGCCGGGCAGGATATCGGTAAGCGGTTCCTTCAGGTCGGCAACAAGCGACTGAAACTTTCCGATCCCTTTTCCGCCTGCGTATGCCAATTCGGGCGTTTGTGCAGCATCATAGGCGATGGTATCTTCAATAAAAAGGCTGACAGCCCAGAACTCATTCTCATCATCTTCGTAGTAGAGATCTTCGTTATGGGTGCGTATAACCGTCATAGCTTCGCGCATAGGGTCGCCACCTGCCTTTTGCACCTTTGCCTTAATATGGGTACATACTTTTTCGATGTTTTCCATCATGGCCGGGATGGGAGAAAATACCCGCTTATTCTTCCGT
>JAEYNX010000012.1 GCA_023412215.1 Bacillota bacterium
TTTTATACAACGAAATTCGCAGGTCTTCTGGCTTGCTCCATCCTCGATGCCTTCCCATTCGCATTGAACAGTGGCTTGGAGATTCGAGGACACTTTCGGAGCTTACAGCAGCGGTGTCTGCTCAGGATTTTCACCTGATTCCCTTTTCACTCATTACCTCAAGAATAGAGGAATGAGCACCAAATTCGGCAGCAAAGGTACAAAGTTATTTTGAATCTGCAAGTTTCATTTCAACGAAATTATTGAAATAAATAAAATTGGTTTGCATTAAAAAATCATCTTCAGGAACTTCAAATCCTGTGTATATCAAATTGTTATAATGAAGTTCCTTGATGAAGTTTACAGCATCAGCATCAATATGATTTGAGCGATAATGACTCTACAGAACATGGACAGGGGGTATACGGTAGCATAACTCACGGCAGGATTGTCGCCAGGCAATGTGTCATTGGCATAATTCAATGCCATAGGATTGGCCATACTACCGCACAACATACCACAAATGCTTCCAAAGTCCAGACGAGTAATGCGCAATGCCAGCAAGGCCATGAATACCACCGGTATAAAAGTAATGGCAAAACCAATGCTAACCCATATCAAGCCTTCCGGACGCATGACCGTTTCAAAGAAATGCTTGCCAGCATCCAGTCCCAAACATGCCAGATAAAGGGAAAGACCAATCCCTCTAAGCATCAGGTTTGCACTACGGGTGGTATAAGTGACCAAACGGAACCGGGGACCGAAACTACCTATCAAGATACCTATCACAATCGGTCCTCCTGCAAGCCCTAGCTTTATCGGTGTACTGATACCCGGAACTGCAAACGGAATGGAACCCAACACCAGCCCCAGTACAACACCAATGAAAATTGCAGCCAGATTAGGGTCTCTCAAAGTATCCGCCGAATTACCCAAAAGCTTTTCCACTTCCTGAACAGCCGATGCCTCTCCTACGATGGTAAGGCGGTCTCCCAACTGAAGCACCAGATTAGGAGTAGCTAGCAGACGCACACCGCTACGAGTCACACGGCTGATATTGATGGCATACGTATTTCTCAAACGCAAGGAACCCAGTTTCTTTCCGTTCAACCCCGATTTGGTTATCACCACATCCCTGGACACCAACTGATTGTCAAGGGCATCCCAGTCAATGTCTTTCCGATTCCAATCCTCCTGTTCCTGCTTGCCGAAGAGAATGCCCAACCGAATGGCATCCTTATCGGTAGTGGTAACAAGCAGACGGTCGTTTTCCTGCAGCTTCATATCAGACACAGGGACACTGACTCTATTTTCTCTCCATAGACGGGAAATGACAAACTTTACACCGGCCCATTCTACTATGTCCTTAATCGTTTTCCCGACGATAGCCGGATTACAGACTCTAAAAGTAGCAATATAGGTTTGGTTGGAAGCATCCAAGTCTATCCGTTCTATGTCTTCTTTACGGACAAACAATTTCCGCACTACCAGCATGGCAAGTATTACCCCCACCACCCCCAGTGGATATGTGATGGCACAACTCAAGGCCGCTCTGCCGGCATGTTCTCCTAGTTGCTCAAGCGTCTGTTGGGCAGCACCGAGAGCCGGAGTATTGGTAGTCGCACCACAAAGGATACCTATCATATCGCCCATCGGCACATGACCTATTTCACTGATGAGGACAGCCATCAGTGTGCCTATCGCAACTACACCGAAGGCCAACATGTTCAGCAGAACGCCTCCTTGACGAAACGAACTGAAGAAGCCCGGTCCAACCTGCAACCCAAGTTCATAGACAAAAAGAACAAGACCAAAACTTTCGGCATACTTCAGCATGGCGGGATCGATGGAAAATCCTAAATGCCCTATCAGGATTCCGGCAAAGAAAACACAAGTCATCCCCAACGAGATTCCACCTATACGAAACTTGCCAAGCCCCAATCCCAAGGCTATAATGACCGCCATTATAATGACTGCCTGCATAGCACTATGCTCGATAAACAAGCTGTTGAACCATTCCATAAACGATGTTCTTTTCTCTTAGATTAAACTATTTGTTACCATAAAACTCTATCGATTTCCTAATTTCAACGGAACCTTTCTCCCGAGAGATTCCGTCAAAGGATTAGGCTAACCAAGTAAAAATTGTGCGTTACAAAAACCACCATAAATGCTTGGACACATATGGATAGATATTTCGAAAAACAGATAGTCTACACCATCTCTCGGGAATAAAGCCTATGTTTACAACTAGAATCTCCCTACCCTTATTACGGTACAGGAAATATGAAGTGCGTCTTTAAGCTCTTATTACCCGAAAGCTTTTAAACATCCGAAATTGGCAGGTCTTCTGGCTTGCTCCATCCTCGATGCCTTCCCATTCCGTAAGGAACAGTGGCTTGGAGATTCGAGGACACTTTCGGAGCTTACAGCAGCGGTGTCTGCTCAGGATTTTCACCTGATTCCCTTTTCACTCATCGCCTCCAGAATTGAGGAGATGAGCACCAAAATCGAGGGCAAATATACTGACTAATTTTAAATATGCAAGCATAATTCTCACGAAATTGCAAAAAAAATAATCTGAAAATTCTCTCACAGCAATAGGGATTATTAAGGTACACACGAAACATCCATTCCTCAATCTTATACACTTTCTAATTCCTATATAAATCGTGTCAACTACTTTTTTCAAACTCGCTATTGCATATCCGAAAACTTTCCCTAACTTTGCGAAGTCTTGTTCCGAAATCTCCGCTAGCGAGAGGACGGATGAAAAG
>JAEYNX010000031.1 GCA_023412215.1 Bacillota bacterium
TTTGCCATAGTTGGAACGGCGTATGCTCCAGGCTGTGAGTATCCGACACATCAAAGACATGCCTTAGTGTCATTCTGCCCGTGCTATCGTCGATTAGGGCAATCCCTTTCGCGCCCCGGTTCACCCAGCGGCTCATATGTTTGTTCCAAAACTCAATGGAAGCACAGGCAGTGGCATTTGGGTGTTGAGCGTAGATGAGGATTTGTTCCTCATACGGATACTTATATAGGCGGGCAGCGGTTTGTAAAAAAACCTCCCATGTGCGAGGATTGTCCGTTACCCGCTTAATTGTCTGCTCCATTAGGTCTGATATTCTTTGCTGCTTGCTTGCCAATGCGGTCACCTCCTTATTTAAGCATGTAGCGATTTGAAAGTCTGCCACCATCATCAGAGTACCGGGGAGCAATATCCAGCATATCCATACGCTTTAACCGATGAAGGTTTTTTCTTGTTGCAGAGTGCGAAAGGCCGATATTATTACCGAGTTGCTTCACCGAAATGGCGATACTGCGTCCATTCGATCTGTCCAATAGATAGCAATATATCAACTTTGCGGCTGCAGGAACAGGAAGTCCCGCACACAGTTTGTATCTTGTCAGGTCATTCATTTCCTTCTCCTATCTTTCCGGCTCGTGCCGCGTTTTGCTCTGCAGTTTTTCACGAGCTTGTTTCAATTTCTCCGTTGCCCAATCGGGCATATATTCGGGTCTCAGCACACCCAAGATATCTTCCCGGTTCCAGCGTGCTTCCCTGCCTGTATAGAGATTCACCGTGTAGACTGCCCGGCCTCTGGAATCCCCACGGGTACCGAAGCCGCCCGTAGCCAACACAAGCTGCTTCACGGCATTTCGATATTCTGGCATAAGGCACTCAGGACGGATCACCACCACCTCGTTTTCGATACTCTGGCTGTAATCGTTCGGTGTGCAATGTTCTTTGGTAAAGAGGGGTATTGTTGTTTCAACCCGCTCCGCTTTCACTGCTTCCAACTGCGCCTGAGTGCGGGAAAGAAACTCGGTCATCATCTCAAAATAGTCCGCGCTGCCAACAGCGTTGTCGTACCGGTCTATGCCAAACGGATTGTCCCAAGTGCAATCGCATACCATGTACGGGCAGTCGGTTTTTGACTCGTCCATCCCAAACAGAATTTCTTTGTCACTTATATAAATGGCGTGCTTGATTTCATATCCATCCACCATGCGTTCCGATGTATCCATTTGTTTTCTCCTCTCTTTGAATAAAGGGACGGACGCGCCGCCCCTACGCCGTTAAATGTTCATTTCGCTCTGCGCTTTTTGATTTGAAAGTATACCAGCACACCCACGATAAACAGGCAAAGCATCACAGTAATAACGATCTTCATTATGTTTTTTCCTCCTTCAAAATTAAAATAAGACGTAAAGATATCCAAGCACTAATACGCCAAAAGCACCAAAAGTCAGCACCGGGGCGAGCGGAATTGCGCCCTTTAATGTCTTGGTTTTAATTTGGGATCGAATCATAAGAATGGCGAGTAAGGGGACCATCAGAGCGAACGCAATTACCGTGTTCAGCAGCCCCAGATACAGCCCGATAGCTATGACGAGCTTGACGTCGCCCGCGCCCATATGGCCTCTCATCCAAGTCAAGAAAAAAGGAACAGCCAAAACCAACCCTGCCGGATATGTCCACGATGTGCTTCCGGCCAGCGCCATGAATACGGTATGTGCAATTCCAAGAGACAGGAGCAGAATAACGGTCACGTTGGAGACGATGCGCTTTCGTATGTCCGTGCAGCTGCACCACAAAAGCAGGGCAATAAAAAAAGCATCCATCATGATGCCGAGATTAATATTCATAGTGAACCTCAATATATTCAATTTTAGGAGATCAGTAATTTACCATTTTGATGTGAATTTCTCGCACCATTCACCTTCATCATCATTCGATTGAATAAAAGCTTCAAGCTCTTTCTTCATACCTTCATATTTTATTCTTGCTTCAGTTTCATTAGTTGAAAAAGTTGTATGAACCATCAATCCATAAACTCCGCAAGTAATGCTGAAGGGGGCAATGTGTCCGTCCTTTTCGAGTGTTATTCTACAACTACTTGCATATTCTTCATCTTCAAGGATTATTCCATTTTCTGAACCTGTCTGCCCGATGGTCGTTCCATGCTCAGCTTGTTTCCACATATCTTACTCCTTTATCCTAAAGAGTTTTGACTTGTTAAAATACTTATTATGTTATATATGGATTATATCATGCCAAGCAGTCTAGATGCCACGGGACAAGTCGGATAGTTCTATCTTTTTATCGTTGTGATCCGATCATACATATCGCCCTCAATGGTGAGCGTGTCGGTTTTGTGTTCATAGAGCTGTCCTACCGGCGACCACGCATAAAACGCCTGCGCCCAGGTGATATAACTTCCATCCAGGTACCACAGCGGGGTGTAGTGCAACCGGCTTCCCGTCGTTGAAAACGGATTGACGGCAAGTTGCCATGTCATCGTCATGTCTCCGGCTTTACCTGTTTTGATCTCCAAGCTGTCCCGAGTATTCTGCCAGCCAGCAATCTGCCCATACGCACTCTCTGGATACCGCACCCAAACCATCTGCACCCCGACAAGCTTTTCGGGATGATCATAGTTGGTGGTTAATATTGTCGTACACCGAACGCTGAAGCCAAAGCCCGATTCCATCTGACGTGGCTTATCGGCATAAACGATGCGGTTGTCCGGCGCAATGTAAAAAGCGGTGGCCAAACTTGCGTAGAAGGTCTTTATGTTGTAGCTGCCGTTTTCCAGCCGAACCTCCTGCCATGTATGGTAAGAGGATGAAGCGGCAGTTGGCAGGTTGGTCAGCCCATACGCTTCATAGCGCTGCTCCATTTCGCTGCTGTCGGGGTCGGCCACAATACTGGCCGGAACAGCCAACACTTGAATGTTCTTTGTCATCGTGTTGTTGCCCTCATCCGTCTCGCTCAAAGCGCCATTTGGGTCTGCGATAAGTTCCACAGTGTAGCTTCCGGCTTTGGGTATATTGATCCTGAAAACCGCAAGGTTGTTCCCGTTTCCGGCAATAGGGATGCTCTCCGTATAAGACACGCCGCCAATCGACAGCCTGATGGCTACAGACGGAACGGGCTGCGCTGTCCTGTTACGCACAGTTGCCGATACAGTAACCTCCATACCCGCGTACCAGTCGGTAATCGTGGAATCGACAATTTCTATATCCGGTCTAAGCGCGTTAACTGGTATTATAATCGTTTTGCTGTTGTTGCTCTCGTTGCTCTCCGCAACCAGATTATTGGGATCAACCAAGGCAGTCATGGTGATGCTCTGCGCGCTTAATGATGTGGGCGCTGTGCAGTTAAACGTAACTGTCTGGCTGGCTCCCGAACTCAATGCAGATAAATTTGCGGAAAAGGTACCAATGCCCGATGCAGCCAGTCGAACCGTCGTGGCAACTGCCGCGCTTTCCCCAATGTTGTTCACTGTGCACGTCAAGGTCATCGTATCACCGGCTTCATACAGTGTCTTGTTTCCGGTAAGCGCCGTCACCGTCAGGTCAGGCAAAGGCGGGACATAGGCCAGCACCTTGAAGGACGCCGCGCGGGTATTGTTGCTCTCGTTGCCCTCGGCTATTGCGCCGGTCGAATCTGCTGCCGCTGTTATGCTTACGGTCTTATCCGATGTATATCGGCCAGCCGTGTATGAAAAAGTGACGCTTGTGCTTCCTCCTGCCGCAAGCGAAGATATATATTTCGCCTGCGTCGTGAGGTCGGCGGAGGTCAATGCGACATAGAAACCGCTCGCGGAACGGAGCCCCTGATTCATGATCGTTGCCGTCACAGTAACCGTTTCATCGGCGTTATAGACGGATTTATTTGTGCTCAATGCCGTGACTGTCAGGTCGGCATAGATCTGCGGCGTTCCAAAAGATATAGAGACTGTCTTCGCCTCGTTGTATACGGCAGACTTGGCTACAATCACACGTTGCAGACTGCTGGAATTCGGCACGTAAGCGAACATGTTGCTTCGCAATCGGTTGTCGCGGCCAGTTGCGGATATGCTGAATGACCGGTTGGCATTGCCTTCGTTGAGCGGTATCCATATGGTCAGCGTATCGCCAGACTGCCCCGTATAGCCGGACACGCCAGAGCCTGCCGGAAGCCCGGAAGTGTTCAAAGAGTATCCGCCGTTCATATTCACCAGCCACACTGACGCAGTGCCGACGAAATAACTGCCGCTGATGGACATGGACGGCGCGGAAAGCGCAATGTCATGCGGCATGAGACCCTGCGCTCGCGCCTTGATGAGCAGTTCAATCGAAAACTGTAGCACACTAATGTATCCCGATCTAGCCCTAATCTTGCTGGCGATCTGACCGCTGGCTGCATAGCTGCGTAGCTGTGCGTCGGAATACGCGCCAAGATTTGTGAAGTTATATTGTCCGCTTTCGCCGTTTTCCGATAGCCAAAACCGTATGGCGTTGGCAGTTGCATATCGTGCTGCCGCCGCAGACAAACCACCCGTCGCATATGGGTAGCCATTTTCAAGAATAATACGAAGGCCTGTCTGTACTCGCGCCGAATAGCTGTCCAAAATGTCAGAGTCGCTGTAGGCGGCATTGTTTGGGCTGCTTTTGCTGTGCTGAAGACAGTAGGCCACCTGTTCCGGTGAGCTTCCGGCAACGTAATGCTCCGGTGTATCAAGGCTTTTCCAGCCGCTTCCGCCGTTATAATCAAACATATCCGTGACGCTGCGCGAGCTAACATTCACGGCCAGTGCCGTGGACATAAACAGCAGGGATGTCATCATTACTACCAGCGCAGCGGATATGATAATGGCTATTCTTCTTTTCTTATTCAACAGGTTCTCCTTTCCGTCACTCGATATACAACACCGATGACCGCACATTCATGGGAATGCTGACCTTGCCAACAGCACCGATCTCCCATGGAAGAGGAATCACCATCGTTGCGCTGATGCTCACCGTCTTACCATCAACAGTGACGAAGATATCCTCAAGGCTGTAAACGGATTTTCCGTCCTCATAGCGGTTCCAGCATTCATCCTCGAGCGCCCAGCCCGTTTCTGTTAAGCTCGCATAGAACGATTCCTCTGCGGATTCAGTCGGCACATCCAGTATCAGGTCTCGCACATTGGCGTTAAGCATGTTCTTATCCACGGTGACGGTCGCTGCCCGCTGTATCTCGGTTTCACAGGTCTGATATTTGGCATACACAGTCACGCCCGCATAGGCCACGGCTGACAGCGTGATAAGAATCAATATGAGAATAACCATCCATATCAGCGCGCTGCCGGTATCGTCTTTCCAAAAGCGTTTCATTTCCAATACACCTCCGAGATGCCGCGCGCTGTGGCCGTAATCTGCACATTGATGACAACAGGCTCACCCACGGCTGGGCGCAGAATGATGATAGGAACTGTCTTGATCATTGTGACGGTGAAAGCGTTCTTCAGCTGAATGGTCTTTGCAGCAGCATCCTGCCATTCCGCTTCAACTTCCACTCTGTCCGGCACAAGAAAGTCTCCGTCTGCTGTCATGGATTTCAGCGTCTCGTCGTCCGCCTTACCGTACAGTTCGATGATTCGGGCCGTATATTGTACCGTTTGGTTCAGCGACTGCTGCGCCGTGAATATGGGGTACAATGCCAGCAATGATGCCATGAATACAAAAATGATCAGCATGGTGATGGCTACGTCGATATAACCCTCCGCTGTTTGATCGCGTATAAATTTGCGTTTCATCTTATCCTCCTTTGTTTTGGCAGGCTGCCTTTCGGCAGCCCTGCCACAATGTTGCTTACGGCAGCACGTTTACGCCGGTCAGCTCGCCGCTGATCTTGTCGATCAGGTTCTGGAACAGATCGGGCATAGCCGCGTTCAGAATGAGCAGAATCGCTGCACCGATGACTACAACGATCAGGATTTTCATGGCGACATCCAGAAAGCCCTCCGCCTTCTTCTCCGAGATAAAACGTTTGACAGTGTTTTTGATTTTCAGCATACAGTGTACTTCCTTTCAATTTTTGTTTAGTTGAATGGTGTTTATTAAAAACCCGCTTATCGCGGACAACAAAAACAGCAGCCCTCCTTTCCGCGCTGCCGCTAAAAGCGAATTCTATGGCTTAAAACCCGACGCCCTGCAGGTTATTGATAATGAGGATCACAAGGGGAACCATGAAGAGAAGTATGAGCAGCATCGTCAATATGAACGATGCCGCCTTGATGCGGCCGGGACGCTTCTCCATCAGCCTTCGAAGCGACTCGCGTTCTTTTGTTCGCATGTCCTGCTCCAGCACCAAAAGGCTGGTTTGCTGGTCAACGCCCTGATGGACACCACAAAGCACCGCGCATAGCGCTGAAAAAGACGGAAGACCCAGCCGTGCGTCCATACTGCGCAGCGCCGTTTCGTGATTGCCGGTCTTCATGTCGAGTATCAGCCGGTCAAGCTCCATACCCAGCGCTTTGCCTGCCACTTTCCTGTACTTTTCGAAGAACGATATCAGGTCGCGACTGTCCTGCAGCGAATAGATGAGCGTTTCCGTCAGTCGGGGCAGCTCGGCCTCGATCTCGCGGTTTTGTGCCTCTACCTTTTTTCGGATGGTCTGAGTTGTTTGGAAATAAGCCAGCATCGATATGACTGCGGTCAGCAGCGCCAGCAACGGAATCCCAAGTGGAATGAATAATACCCCGATCAGCGCGATCAATAACGACCGCGTCTTCGCTTGTGAGACGAAATCGTCCGGCGGCTGTGTAATACGCAGCCGAGCAAAATCCACTTCCAACCGCTTCTTTCTGTAGTCACTCATGGGGAACAGCTTTGTGAGGAGCCTCGCCAGAGGCAGCAGCGCATCCTGAAACCGCTGAGATACGCTGCGCTTCCCGTGTATGTTCTGTATCTCTTGAATGGATTGACCGGACGGGAAAGCGAATACTGCCTGAGCCAGCCGGTAAAGCCCCAGCGTCAATAGCAGAGCAGACAGTAAATAGAGAATCAGCGTCATTTCTTTTCACCGCCTTCTACCGGGCGATACAGCTGCGCGACCCAGACAGCCGTTGCGAGCACTGCAGCCAGCACCACAGCCAGTGTGATTTTACCGGCCAATGTGGTGGTCAGCATACTGTACCAATCGGGCATCATCGCACCCATCAGCGGGATGGCTCCGAGCACAATCATCACCGTGACGATGTAATCGCCGAGCTGCTTGCGGATCACGGTGTCTGTTTCCATCTGTACGCGCCGCATCTCGCCGAGCCTTCCCACAATACCGGACAGTGCATATCTGAGCTGCCTGTCTCGCTGGCATTGAATCAGCACATCGCACCAGTCGCGCCAATACCGGTTGTCTATCCGATCGCGTAGACGGTGGATTGCCTTTATCACATCAGAATCAATCAACTGCGTTTCTGCATAAAACTGACGGAATACACCTTCAAGCGGAGTTGGCAGAAGACGCAAACTGCTTTGTACCGCGCCGATCAGGTCGCCCGACGCCGCATAGCTGTTGGTGACTGTGCCCATCGCGTTTTCCAGCTTTTCATCGAGGCTTCGTATATAGTCGCCGGTGCGGATGTGGATCACAATCAGCGGTGAGCACCCTAACCCAGCGGCCAGCACTAGGGCAGCGAGTACGTTATCCAGCGCCAGTCCAATCAGCAGCCCGAGCAGCGCCAGTATTGCAGCCGTCCATCGGTATGAGGCGACCTGTCCGCTCATGCCTGCTGCCGTCAGCATCTCTCTTGCGTTGTCCAGCGTTGCCTCCAGCTTCCCCTTCGGCTTGCCGGTAATGCGCCGTATGCGCTTCTTCTTCTCACGCAGACGTTGAAGGGACTTTGCAATCTCAGACAGGCGAACCTTGAATAACAAGAACAAGCCTGTCGTGATCAAGAGAACGCACAGGATTTGAATCGTCATACTCGTACCTCCCTGAACCTTTTGATCACGGCTTTATCTGCACCGTTGCTGCGCAAACTTTCGGCCAATTCGGCCGATATTTCATGTTCATGGACATATTGGCCGGTATCAGCCTCAAAACGAAAGAGTGTGTTGGCCAGAACGATACCGTTCTGCACGCCAGTCGCCTCGACGATTTCTATAATGCGGCGTGTCCCGTCCGGCAGCTGTTTCTTGTAAACCATGATCGGAAAGGCTTCGGCAACAAAGCCCATGAGGATTTGTGTGGATATGTTGGTTCCCGACATCTGGCACATGGAGAGTATGCGTCCATAGGCCTTGCGCGCGGAATTGGCATGAAGGCTGGTCACAACAACGTGCCCTGTCCGGGCGGCTTCCTGCGCCACCATCGCTTCGGCACCACGCATCTCCGCCACCGCGATAATATCCGGCGAGAATCTTAACGCTTTACGCAGCAGGTCGTTCATGTCGATGTCGGCGTTTTGCAGATCGCTTGGGCGCGTGCAGGTATGGATCACGCGGTTCTGAGTGTTCCCAACGTTGTCTTCGTTGAATAGATCCAGCTCACGCGTTTCTTCGATGGTATAAATACGCTTGCTGTTATCCACTGCGTTAAGCAAATAAGCGATGTCTGTCGTCTTGCCACTGCCTGTCTTGCCTGCTATACCGACTGAAATACCGTGATTGACGCACAGCGTCAGAAACTCCAGCATCTCGGACGTTGCCGTGTGCCAGTCAATGAGCTGTTCTTTTGATACCTTCGCCATGCGCTGGCGTCGGATAGAAAACACCACGCCGCTGCGCCTGTCCGCAACAGGCGGGATCATGGCCGACACGCGAATACCCTCCGTGATATAGCTGTCCACGATGGGGTTTGTCCCATCCAGCACCAAGCCGCCCAAGCGTACCATTTTGCGCAGCGTGTCAGCGGCATGCTGGGGAGATAAAAAACGCTCCGGTATTTTGCACCAGCCGGAATGCGTCACAATCTCGATATCCCGCCACGAATTCCCGTTGATCTCCTCAACGTCCGGGTCGGTGATGTATTTGTCCAAAAAGCCAAAGCCGGCCATATCACCGTATAGCTTCTCGGCCAGTTGCTGCATCGAGAGGCCGTTAACGTGAAGTTGACGACCGCTGATATGTTCGCCAATGAGCCTCTTCACCGTTTCAGCAGCATCCTTTTCCGTGATGCTATGTGCAAGCATCTCCGCATGATCCTTGGAGATGGCAGCACGCACCTGCTCGAGCAGCGTTTCGTATGCGTCTTTGGCCTGCGGCGTATTGTGTTGCCGTTCATAAGCCAACTCCCTGAATGTCCGGCTCATATCGCATCATCCCCTTTCAGCATGGTTCGGAGTTTATTCACTCCTTGGCAATACCGCAGAGAAGCACGTGTCGCGCCATTGCTTATACCGTCCTGCCGGAATCCGTGTATATAAGGCAGTGTCACGGCGAGCATCGTATCTGTAGCCTTTTCCACAGCCGAAATGTCGTAATGTCTGTTCGCCATCGCAACCACAGGCAGGATTCGCTCTTGCGCGTCCATGGTGCTGATGAGCGGCTTTATGCTGTTGAACCAGCAAATTCCTTGGACATCGGGCGTGAACAGAGCGATCACCTTGTCTGCATGGATGAGCGCAGCAGGCAGAAACGGATCACTGCGCTGTCCCGACAGGTCAAGGATGACCGTATCAGCAAGCTCCGTGCAACGCTCTACAAAGTCCTGCGCTGCGTGATCCGCTTCCAGCCCCAACTCATATGACATGTATTCATCTTGGTCGGTGAGCCCCGAATAGAATAGAGTTCTCATCTTCGGATGCGGATGCAGATAGAGCGCCGTATCCGATGTGCCCATCCCAATGGCTCTGCCCAGCGAAGCGCTTGCGTTTATCTTTGCTCCGTTCAATCGCACCGGCAATGTGGGCTGCGTCAGGTCAGTATCGATGATGACCGTCACGCCCGTCTTGGCGAACAGTTTGCCGAGTTCATCGCAGAGGCCGCTCTTGCCGATTCCGTCCCGTCCCCAAACAGCAATAACCATGTCAGTTCACCTCCATATCAGTGAGCACAGCATCGGGTATGTACTGCGTCACACTTTGACCACGTGCGACGAACGCGAGATGCATGATACTGTTGTTTTCAAGCTCTGCTAACAGCAGTGCCTGCTCCGGCGTTGTATAAAACGAAATAGTGACTGGCAGGTTGTTCTTAACGCCATCTTCAAGCGTTGCTTCAACGCTTGCATCCGAACCATCGTTGGCCGTTACTATGCACACCTCAAGGTACTGGAGTTCTGGGGGGATCACAGCACCAAACAATTTCATTTCTTCTGTTTCCGGCTCCAAACCCAGCGATTGATTGACAGAGCCCTTTGGCAGGGTCATGACGGTCACCACATCTCCGGGCAGCAGATGTCCGGATACGCCTGAAGCAAGTGTGGGCAATGTGACTGACACCACGATCTTGCCTTTTGCTGTACCAGCCGGGAAAGAAGAATGTTTCGCGATAGAGCCCGAGAGCTTCTGTGTCGTTAAATAATCCCCGGCGTACAACTCAGCAGTAGTGTATTGGCCAACCGCCGATGAAGCGTCACTGATGCCACCGTTGATGAGCTTCTCCGGTACTTTCACAGTTTCAAGCATTTCTGCGGTGATCTGAGTGCCTGCCTCGATGGGTTGCTTAATGCGGACAGCACTGACGTACCCACCTTGATTGTTGCTTTGTAATGCAGGCACAGCGAAAAAGACAATGAGTAGTGCCATGATAATGCAGAGTATTCCGATGACATATCGATTCTTGAATAACTTCATATGGTTTTACCTCCTAGTATGTGTTCTTTAATTTCTTTTTTCCGGCTGGTATTTCGGCTGGTAACTTGGGGGAGAGGTTCAGGAGAGGGGGAAGACCGCATTCAGCCATCACCCCGAAAATAGCCAGACTTCCCCCTTGGTGTAAACGTGCCAGCTATTTAGGCTGGGCATTAAGCACGACGCATTTATCCAGCTTGCATTGCTTACGCCTCGAGTCGTAAAACAAGCAATCAGGACAGTTGCGATCTTGAATTGTCGGGCCGCGCAATTGATTAGCCTCGAATGTCCTTCGTATTCCAGGTGGCCGCGGAACCTCCTGCATCATACGCTCAAACGAGCTGAGTTCACCTTCTGTAAACAGCATCTAAGTCTCCTTGCTTCAAAAACGGCATGAAAAAACGCCCTTGCTTCATGAGCTTGGGCGTCTCAGCGTTCATATTCTTTTTCCTGTTTGTTTCGTTCGAGCTTTTTGTAGTATAGATCGAGTGCTTTTATTATAATGTCCTCCTTTTGCTTAGGCGTGTATTCTTTCGGGAAGTATTTTTCGAGCCGATTTCCTTTGATGGTCACGTTATTCTGCTGGGGTTTTTCTTCGCTCATGACCAGTTCAATGCCGTTCCGGTCAAGCTTCCCTTCCTGTGCAGCCTGTTTGAGTCGCTGCGCTTGCGATAGTGACGGAGTGCAATCGTCTTGATCCATGACATCCAGCAATTCATTTTGCAGCTCCTTCGGCAGGTACGAAAGCTCAACGGCAGGATTGAAAGCGATTTTCTTATCATCCACCATCTGAAGCAGTGGCGAGGCAAGCTCAGTTAGTCGAATAAACCTTTGAATTTGTCTGCCGCTTTCACCGCTTTCTTTGCCAACAATATCTGCGCTCTCATAATTCCCGACAACTTGTCGGGGATTGTTTTTGCTTGGTCTCCCAGCCTGCCGCCGTAATGCATCCATTTTCATTTTATATGCCTTTGCCTTCTCGCTGAACGAAATGGTTTCACGCTGGATGTTCCCGTCCACAACTAAAATGGTTGCTGAATCATCGTCGATCTCTCTAACAATGAGAGGAAGTGTTTCAACACCTGCCAACGTACTGGCCAGCTTGCGCCGATGTCCTGAAAGCAGCTCATATCCACCTTCTGCTCGCGGTCGAGCGATGCAGGGCGTATGCACGCCGACTCGCTGGATACTCTCCACCATATCCATGAGTTCAGCATCTTTGCGAACGTGGTATGGATTGTTTGCAAAGTCGTGTACTTCTGAAATAGGTACATTTAAAACTTGTTCGCCTTGTTGCTGCTGTTCTGCTTGTCTGCTTTCCTCGCTGCTGAACAAGTCATCGACTGATGTCAGCTTCATGTTTCTCACGTTGCTTGCCACCGCTTAACACCTCCTTCGTCAGCGCTTCATATGCCGCAGCCGCCTTGCCATTCCGGTCATATTCGTAGATACTTTTACCTTCAGCACTCGTTTCCGCTGCTTTGATGGCAAGCGGAATCTCGGTTTTAAAAACGCGCAGCTTGTCCCCATAATCGCGACGCAGCACAAAGGAAATATCCTTCGCGAAATTTGTTCGGGTGTCCACCATGGTCAGCAACGCGCCTTCGATTTTCAGGTCGGGATTGATGTTCTTTTTGATACGGTTGATCGTCTGCAAAAGCTGAGACATTCCCTTCGCGGGCAAATAGTGAGCCTGAACGGGGATAATAACACTGTCGGCAGCAACGAGCACGTTTACAGTGACCATGCCGAGCGAGGGCATACAGTCGATGAGGATAAAGTCATAATTCTTTCTGACTTCGTTGAGATAGTTTCGCAGCACGATCTCGCGGCTCATGGTGTTAACCAGCGATACCTCCACGGCAGATAGCTCAATGTTGGCGGGCACGAGGTCAACGCCTTCAGCGTGTTGAAGAATGCCTTCTCCAGGCTCGATGGGTTCATCCATGATAATCTTGGTCATGAGAGTAGCAAGTGTAACCGGCAGCTTGTCCGGCTCGTTCCAGCCAAGACTATCTGTTAGGTTACCCTGGGCGTCAGCGTCAACCAGCAATACCTTTTTGCCTTGTCGTGCTAACCCAATACCGAGGTTGACGGCAGTGGTTGTTTTGCCGACGCCACCTTTTTGGTTGGCGAGAGCGATGATCTTGGTCATACTGATTTCTCCTCCTTTAATGTAATAAAAAAACCGCATACTTGTTTAAGCATACGGTCCACACTCGTTGGTAAAGTTACTTGTTAGCTAACCATCTTTGTTATATTCAAATATTCTTTTAAAACTGCGGCATTTGATACTTGATTAGCAAACATCACTATTAAATTAAAAACTTTTTGATGGATCTCATAATACCTTTTCTCATCAAGTGATAAGGCTACAAGCTTTTCGCCATGAGCTATTTTATTCCTCATATTTAAAAGTACTTCATCGATAAAATTATAAAAAACCTCATACATGTTACAATCCAAACCAATACATGACATGATTTCCTTAAAAATATCCGAGTTTAAATTGCTACCTGTTTTAATAATATTATTCTGAGGAATCTTTGAGCGTTGCTCGAATTTTTCAAACATTTCTTTCAATATAAGTGTATGAAGTGTTGATTTTTTTGAATCGGAAAATAAATTCAAACTATCCCTAACAGAAATAGCAAGAAAGTTTGTCTTGAGGTTTTTATAAGGAAGCCCCAAATTCGAAACATATTCTAAGTATGCGGTTGCTATATTTTTAATTGCACCTTCCCAATGAGCGTATAATAACGCAATACCAGAACGCATCGCGGTCTCTTTTATAAAACTCCTTGCCGCATTCACGTTTGCTTTAATTGCAGTTAATTCACGCTTTCTCCAAGCTGTTTCTGAATCAATGGTGTCTAGTAAGTGCTCAAGTGTACGAATTTTCATGGTTTAAAATATCCCACTCCAAATAATGATAAATCTTTGAACCGTGGCATAGCCTTTGTTCCAGGAGTTGTATTTTTAATGAAAACCTCCTCGCTATAAAATTGATGTATTTTATCTTTTAGCCAATCAGTATAATCTTTCGCTTTTAAAATTGCATCTAAATTTTGAAAAACACCAAGTGCAATGGCTTGAAAAGCGGACGCCATAATAGGCCCAGTATGCTTTGTCCCATTATAACGTTTGAATGTATCCTCTCCTAAAACTCCATAAAGTAAATTGAAAGTTCCTGTAAAGCGCTCTTTTTGTTCAGTGTAGTCAATGGTTTTCTCACATAATTTCAACGTCTCTTTATCTAACAGCTCAGCGAAATCCGAGTATTTATTCAAATCATCCCAATCCATAAATTCCGCAACTAAGAGACGCATAGCAAGTTCTACTCTATATTGCTCGTCAGTTTTCCTATCACTAATAGGAATACAATTTCTAAAAGATTCAGTTTCATCTAATTGCATCACAAATTCATAAAACGCTTTATTTGTCATAATCATTAAGCAGTTACGGACCTCTTGATCACTTAATAGAGACCCGCCGGTATTTAACCTCTGAAACAGTTCATATTTTGCATTTGGATCACTTTCTTTTTTCATAATAATAATATCCATACGTGAGCGCTTAAAGATTAACTGTTGTTCTTTAGTAAAGCATAATTCTTTTGTTGGACTTTCCCACTGCATACCAGCAAAAGAGGGTAAGTAATCAGTTCTTTGTAATACTAAAGGAGGCAGCGTTTTTCCTTCTTCATCTTTAAATATTCCAATGAACTGAAAAATTGTAGACAATCTTTGGACACCATCTATAATATCCCAAACGCCTTCATCATTCTGGCTCACAAATATTGAAGGTATCGGTATATTCAGCATAATCGATTCAATCAGTTTTGTTTTCTGATAATCATTCCACCGAAATACTCTTTGGAACTCTGGATGAATATCCATTTCTCCATCACGGTAGAGATTAATTAACTCTCCAATCGACATCTGATATGAATCTCTGAATATTTTACTTGCTTTAGCCGTTATTTCATCTTGTAGTGACATGGCTTGTTTCCTTTCTATATATTACCCTCGACTTAATCTTCTTTTCTGAAGCGTTTTCCATATATTCCGACATTGACTACACAAATTGGGCTCAATATTAAGCAGATTTATCAAAAGCTCTTGATCAATAATATCTAGAGCGAGTTCAATATCTTGACCAGTTCGTACAATAGTATCTACTCGCAAAAGCAGGCTCTC
This sequence comes from Bacillota bacterium, assembly GCA_023412215.1. GTDB lineage: Bacteria > Bacillota > Clostridia > Oscillospirales > Ruminococcaceae > Acetanaerobacterium. The sequence goes on from JAEYNX010000031.1 coordinate 14,938, forward strand.
TTTAACTTCTTGGTCTATGTCTCCTATTATCGGTAACATAATATTTCCCATTTCCCTAGGCAATATCTCTAAAACACCTCCGCCATAACTGCGACCACAAATTTCAGTAAAGGCAAACGATATACTATTATAATACGAGAGCAACACATTTTCAGAATTAGCACCTTCATTGAATTTCATACGATGCATAGTATCAGTAGATACTGCTCCACACTTGTTAAGAACAAATTTGGGATAAAGATTGTTTCTTCTAAGGAAAAAAGCATCTGGCACCCAAACTGAAGGTACGATGTACCATCTGTCACGTATTGAACATTTATATCCCTTGTACTGCTCTTCGTCTTCACCTTTTTTAATATATTGTTTATGTAAATCAGGATAATCTTCAATCGGTATTTCTGGAAAGTTTATAAGCATTGCTTTTTTGCCTGATTCTATATTAGCTTTCCAATCGTTTTCTGTAAAATAAATACCGTGAGCATGAGAACTACGACCTATCAAAGGCAACGTGACAGACCGAAGATCATATGAGTCTTCTATATCTTTATTTATAGAAAAATAATCGTTATTCCCAGTAGTAATTCCAACATTAATTAAACCATAATCACAGAACTTAATAAACCGCGAATCATCCCGAATAGCTTGAATAGTTTTAATTTCACTGGCAGATACAAAGTATTTTGTCCACTTTTCTTTTACATGTTTGAGCTTTTGATATCCATTTTTACGTAGGTCCAAGGATCCAAAGTCGTTTAAATCATCCATTTCAATAATACGAATCCCTTTTTCTTCTCCACCCTTTTCACCAATAAAGACGACAACTTCTTGTTCAATTTCCGGGAATACAAGCTTTTCAAAGGTAATGAGCGTTATTCGGGAAAGTTGATTTGATAGGAATAACCGTAAATCCTCTGCATAGGCCACCTGAAGAATTTCAGCTGGTATAACAAAAGCAAGCTTTCCGTTATCTGCTAACATTTGAACGCAAGCAACTAAAAAGCACACCCATACATTTATAAGTTTATTTGATTTCATACCATGTTCTGTTAGTATTTGCGATTGAATCTCTCTCTGCTTTTCCGTCAAATACTGATAACGTATATATGGCGGATTGCCTAATATAAGATCATATCGCTCTTTTCTGTAGCACCGTTTATAAAAATCGAAGAAATCTTCGTTTAAGACATTAACAGCTTTTTTACCATTAAAGCGTTTACTTACTTTTTCTGCTTCACCAGATTCAATCTCTATTGCTGTAAGATCGTTAACTTTATTTAATAATCCTGTATTCTCAAGACTTTCGAGAAAAACTCCATCTCCACAACTAGGCTCCAATACTCGTGATATATTTTCAGATGCAAAAAGACTTACCATCGCAGTTGATAGCTGCAATGGGGTATAGTAGGCTCCCCTTAACTTTTGATCTGTACTGTCTTTTTTAAGTCTCATGTTATCTCCTGCTCTAAAATTCGAGCCTGTAAACGCTGTTAATTAGTGATTCAATACGGGCGATAAGCCCTTTCTTTTCCCTTAGCATCACACTTTCTGTGTTCTTTGAAGGGTTATCAGCTAATATATCATTTATTCTATAAATTTCACGAGTTGCATTAATCACATTGTCATATATCTTCTTTTGAGCGGGTTTATTAAAATCCAGCTCAACAAATGGAAGCGTAGAAAGTACAAATGTTCCTCGAGCTATAAAACCACCTTCAAAATCACTACCTACTATTCCTAAAATTCGTTCTGTATATGGATTAGTTAGCCATGCTTGTATGTATTCTAAAGCATATGGACTTTCTGCCTTTTTGCTAATGGCACAGTACCCTGCTGTACCGCCAGAGGCGATTAACATATTACTATTATCATATGCATACATTGGATTCTTTCTAAGGACACCAACTATAAGCTTAGGCGTATTGATAAAAGCTGTTAACGCTTGCGTCCTTCCATATTGATACCATGTATCCTGAGTGGAATTTGGGACATCTCTCGTTCCCTCGAAAGATACACACTTTGGTACCAATTGTGTATAGTGTGCCAAAAGATATTTATATGTACCAGGGAAACTTTTCTTCATTACCGTAATCGGAATAAGTTTTCCGTTCGAATCATATGGAAAAATTATAAGTTTGTCTGTTTTAAGTCGACTGTACGAGTCCAAGCCCTTCTCTGTCTGCTTTGTTGGTTTAAAATATGGTTTTAATATGCTTTTTTCTATACTATATTTCTTACCATCTTGCTCAATTTGAAATGCTCCTGCTGTTTCTCCTACAATGCTTTCCGAGGAAAACCAGTATACCGGTGGCCTTTCGGCGCTTGTCTGAATACCATTAAATATTTCAGCATGTTTTGTAAGGGAAACGGCAACTTCATCCAACTTCTTAAGCAAAGATAAGAATTCGAAATCCGTTGTTAACCGCCATGGTAACTTGTTCAATATAGTTGTGCTAAAAGAAATTGACTTAACTTCCTCCCCGGCCCAGAGTGAATTCGCAGATTCAATATTCGAATATGAAAACTCATTTTGTTCTCTTTTTTGTAATAGAACAATAGAACTATATATAGTCTTATCTTCAAATAGCTGAGCATAACCAAAGTCATCTAGGCTTATTAAATATTTTTTGCTGGCAATTAATTGACGAAGTTTTTCGCCTGCTCCAACTTTGAAGAACTTGTTAGGGATAATATAGCATATGTATCCATTATCCTTAACTTTTTGTATTGCCCTTTCGAGAAAAATAAAATACTTATCAAATTGTTTATATGAAGATGTGAATCGCCTTTTGTAGACCTCAAATTCAACCGAGGGGAGAAGTGCATGCATCCCTTCAGTATTGACGTATGGCGGGTTGCCTATTATTACATCAAAAGGTGTCGCTAGATTCATTTCTTCCCAATTAAACGGTATAAGATCTAATAACTGATCTTTGGGAACATTTAAACCATACAGATCTTCATCGCTCACTAATGAATTGCCATGGAAAATGTTCTGATTTAAATCTGGTAGTATTGGTATAACGTCAGCGACAGAAGAAGCTGTTTCATCTTCTATTAATTTTATAAGTAACGAAAACTTTGCGACCTCAACAGCATGAATATCTATATCGATACCATAAATACAAGAACAAAGGAGTTTCTTTTTTGTTTCAAGTGGTAGTTTATAGCGTCCGTTCCCGATTTCAATCAGATAGCTTTTGTCGTATTTCAAATACCAATTCACGCAGTATGTCTGTAGATATTCGAAGACTTCTTCAAGATAAACACCGGAGCCACATGCAATATCCGCAATTCGAACATTCAGCAAATCATCTGGCGTTTTATCAGCACACAATCTAGTCATGGCTTTTTCAACCATATACTTCACGATTTCGGTTGGAGTTGTAACAATTGATCTGTTAGCACAGTCTTTTTTCTTGCCAAGCCCAATCGAGCCATCATCCAGAACGACCAAATGCTCAGTTAAAAACATCTCGTATATTTTACCGAGCATGTTTGGTTCAATAATATTGAACATATATGGACTTTGTGGATAATATAAGCCTTTTATAATATTAACTATCGCTTCACTATTTAGATCAAAAACAATAGTATTACCAGAAAATAGTCTGGAGTTATATCTTTTATCTGCTGCTCTAAATAGTTCTTCAAGCTTTATCTGCAATTGCGCTGGATCGTCAATTGTATCCTGCAATCTATGATAAAGTGGAAGATTCTTATCCTCACATATACGGAGAAAGACTATTTGGTTAATAAAATCCTGTACGACATCATTTAGCACTTCCAAAGAATGATATTTTTGTTTTAAGAATAGCTCGTTACTCAAGGAAATACGCCACTGATTTATCTGGGCAAGAAACAAATCGTCTACGTACTGTTTTTGGTTGCCAGAACCGGGAAATTGCTCATTAAAAAATGCGTCGAAAGAACCAGAGTATACAGATTCCCTCGATAAAAACGAATATATCTCATCAAATTTAGATACATACTCCGAATAATGATATATTCGATACCGTGCTACTGAATAGCTTTCACCTTCTCTTGGAATACATGTAGTATCATAAATAATTAAGTACTCGAAATTTGTTAGAACCGCAATTTTATGTTTTGCATTCCATCCGTATTTTCTTGCCTGCAAAGCTGGTTCGGAAAGCCGTGAAATGTCCACAGCTGGCTTTTTAGCTTCCACAAATACTTTTGTAACTCCACGAATGGTAAGTGAATAGTCCGGCCTATCGGTTTGTGTAGAATAGTTCTCTGCGATAACCTCTCTATATTGCGGAGCTAAACCTTTAGTATTAGCTACATCCCAACCAAGCGAGACCAATAGTGGGTCAATATATTCAATTCGACATGAATATTCATTGTAGGAATTCTTTCCATCTTTATAGTAAGCCAAATTGGCATGAAAACGATTTATAAGAGCGTGCAATTCTTTAATGTTATTTTGCATAGCCTCTACCGAACCTTTCGTTTATCATTTGTTGGTTTGTCAGCATTTTCGGGGATAATCCAGATTCGGCTAATGCGCGCTGCGCCTTCTATACGATTTTCTTTACAAAGAATTTGTACTTGCCTTGGTGTAACACCCCATTTTTCAGCAGCTTCCTGAACTGTAATATAACCGTTCATATACAACACCTCGGTACAATGTTATCAATGTAAACTATATACAGTATATTCGTTTAAACGAAATCAGTCAAGGACATATGTCCATCTTGACCGTATCTAAAAGGCAGCGAATCCTGCTAAGTTCATAAGTATCATTATAGATATCTTCAAATATTAAAAAGACGAATACAATTGTTCATGCCGCATTCGCCCCAATTTCCATTTTCATATTACCGGCCAATGGCCTTTATATTGACATGTGGTAATGCATTGTACATTCGGTCTTTTTCAAACAATAAATGTTTAAGTATTTCCCTTGATACCATTTGATGTGTAAGCTGATAAATATGCAAAATGGAAGCCAATCCTTTGTCAGGTGCTCCCATTTGTGCGGATATTGTGGTGGAGGCGAGGGGAGTCGAACCCCTGTCCGAAAGTTCCAAAATCAGACTTTCTCCGGGTGCAGCTCAGGGTTTAAAATTTCCCGCATTC
>JAEYNX010000019.1 GCA_023412215.1 Bacillota bacterium
AGGGAAAGCAGCGAACGTTATCTACGCCTACGGATGCTACGGCCGAGCTTTACGCAAGCGTCAGATCACTTGCAAAAGAGCTGTTTCACGGCCGCCCCGTGCGGCAGGTTGGCGTACGCGTAACAAAACTGACGCACGAACCCGAACAGCTTTTGTTGTTTGCCGATACGGCGCATGAACGAAGGCTTCGGCTTGATCGCGCGACTGACGCGCTTCGCGACCGCTATGGCACGGAGGTATTGAAGCGCGCCGGCACATTGTGTTTCGACCACGACGAGATCGACGATTTTACGCCGTTTGTAAAGAACTGAACGGTTGCAGCAACGATTCGGGGAAATGCTGCGGTTTTTCACCGATTTGAAAAAAGCATGGGGCTGTTGTATAATAAGCAAATGGAAAACAAAGGCTTATTTTATGATTTCGGGAGGAACGCATATGCAATTACCCGATCGCGTTGCTTTTACGCTGTGGGGCAAGGACGTTTACTGGTACGGTATTTTGATGGCGGTAGGCATCGTTTTGGCGGTGCTTCTTGCCATGCGGGAGGGCAAGCGTAAAAAGCTCCCGGAAGATACCATTGTGGATTTGTGCCTTGTGATCATACCACTCGGTGTGGTGTTTGCAAGGCTTTATTACGTTCTGTTTGAGCTCGAACGCTATTTGCAGGACCCCATTACCATCCTATACATCTGGGAGGGCGGCCTTGCGATTTATGGCGCGGTGATTGGCGGGCTTCTTGGCGCGGTTATCTACGCGCGCGTGAAGAAGCTCCGTTTTTTACGCTTGGTGGACTGCATTGCACCGGGTCTTGTGCTGGCGCAGGCCATCGGCCGCTGGGGTAACTTTTTCAACCAAGAGGCATTCGGTCTGCCCATCAACAACGGTGAGCTTTTGTGGTTCCCGTTTGCGGTAAAAATCGAAGGACTCCATTATTTCAACGGTGTGCTCTGCGAGAATCCATACCATATGGCGACGTTCTTTTATGAGTCCGCCTGGTGTTTGCTTATTTTCATTTTCCTCTGGTCGTACCGCAAAAAGTTCAGGCACGATGGCGATGCGTTTTTGGCATACGTTATGCTGTACGCGTTTGAACGCATGTTTGTGGAAGGTCTGCGCGGCGATAGCCTGATGCTTGGCGGCATTCGCGTTTCCCAAGCCCTGAGCGCGGTTGCGTTCCTTGCGGTGCTTGTGTTCTTTGTGGTACGCCGTATAAAGGAGAACAAAGAAGGGCGTTTGATGTGGCCCGCCCCGCTCGCTGCGGAAGGCTGCGGCGCATGCGCCTGCGAGGAATGTGAAGAAATGACTAAAGAAGCGTCCGAGAGCGGCGACGCGGAAGAACGCGCCGAACAGAAGGAAGCGGAAGCCGAGGAAGCGGAAGAAACGAAGACTGAAGAACCAGAATCGGGTGAGGGGCCCGAACAGGAAGCCGCGTCCACCGAAGAAAGCGACGGCTCCCGGGAAAACGATGGCGGGGAAGCATAAGCAATGAGAAACCTTACCATGATGACGGATCTTTACCAGCTTACGATGATGTACGGTTATTTCAAGCATGGAATGACCAAAAACATCGCCGTGTTTGACCTGTTTTTCCGCAATACTTCGGAAACCAGTTCCTACGCGGTTATGGCGGGAACGGCATCCGTGATCGAATACATCAACAACCTTCGCTTTACCGAGGACGATATTGCATATTTACGCGGCCTCAACCTGTTTGACGAGGCATTTTTGAAGGAGCTTCATTTGCTCCGCTTTACGGGTGAGCTTTACGCCATGGAGGAGGGGACGCTTGTATTCCCCTATGAGCCGCTCATCCGCGTAAAAGCGCCCATCATGGAAGCGCAACTCATCGAAACGGCGCTCCTCAACCTCGTCAATCACCAAACGCTCATCGCCACCAAGGCGAGCCGCGTTGTGTACGCAGCGAAGGGCGATGCGGTGCTCGAATTTGGGCTTCGCCGTGCACAGGGCCCGGATGCGGGCACGCTTGGTGCGCGTGCTGCTATTGTGGGTGGGTGCGATTCCACAAGCAACGTACTTGCAGGGCAGCTTTACGGCATTGCCGTAAAAGGCACGCATGCCCACAGCTGGGTGATGAGCTTCCCGGACGAGCTATCCGCCTTCCGTGCATATGCCGCTACGTTTCCGGATTCCTGTTTGCTCTTGGTAGATACCTACGATACGCTTAAAAGCGGCGTTGTAAATGCCATTACCGTGTTTGATGAGCTCAAGGCAAAAGGGTACCAGCCAATCGGCATTCGCCTCGACTCCGGGGACCTTGCGTATCTTTCCAAAAAGGCACGCAAAATGCTTGATGATGCGGGGCATACCGACGCGAAAATCTTCGCATCGAGCGACCTCGACGAAACCGTGATCCACGATTTAAAAACGCAGGGCGCGTGCATCGACGTATGGGGCGTTGGCACAAGGCTCATCACTTCTTACGACAATCCTGCACTTGGCGGCGTTTATAAGCTTGCCGCCGAGGTGGTGGACGGCGTAACCGTGCCCAAAATAAAGCTCAGCGATAATGCTGCCAAGGTAACGTATCCGGGCTACAAAAAGGTGCTACGGCTCTACAACAACGCAAACGGCATGGCCATAGCGGATTTGATTGCACTCGACGAGGAAGCGTTTGACGCGTCAAAGCCCTTGAAGCTTTACCATCCCGAGCAGACCTACAGAACCATGACGATTTCAAACTACAGCATACGTGAGCTGCTCGTTCCCGTATTTGTGGGCGGC
>JAEYNX010000028.1 GCA_023412215.1 Bacillota bacterium
AAAGAAGCTGAGGCTGCTGGTGCAGATTTTGTAGGTGCAGAAGACATGATCGCTAAAATCGAGCAAGGTTGGTTTGGTTTTGATGTGGTTGTTGCTACACCTGATATGATGGGTATGGTCGGTAAACTGGGTCGTGTGCTCGGTCCTAAAGGACTTATGCCAAACCCCAAGACCGGTACTGTTACCTTTGATGTAACAAGAGCTGTCAAAGCGATCAAAGCAGGTAAGATTGAATATCGTGCTGATAAAGCCGGTATCATTCATGCCCCAATCGGCAAAGTTTCCTTTAGCGAGGAACAACTCTATCAAAACTACAAAGTTCTTGTTGAGACCTTAGTTAAAGCGAAGCCGGCTGCTGCAAAGGGTCAGTATATCCGCAGTGTCACTGTGTCCTCAACCATGGGACCTGGAGTACGGATTAACCCGGTCAAAGCCAATTAATTGGTTCCAAAAAGTGTCTGGAATAATTCTTGACAGGTTTGCATAGATAAGATATACTCTACTAGAATTGAATAGCCTTCCACTGTAGACAGCAGGTGCTTAGTAAGCTTAATTTCCTGCCGAGGTTGGATAGATAGCCTTAAGTTATATTGGGCCTTCTTGACCTCTGCAGTAAAAGCGGAGGTTTTTCTACTAGTGTGGGTATTATCGGAAGGAGGTGGACTTAAGTGCCAAGTATCGAAGAAAAAGCACAAGTGGTTGCGGAGATTAAGGAAAGATTCCAAAACTCCACAGGAGTGGTAATAGCTGATTATCGCGGCTTAACCGTTTCCCAAGTAACACAACTTCGTGCCCAACTGCGTCAAGCCGGTGTGGAATACCGTGTATTGAAAAATACTTTAGTAAGCCGTGCGGCTCATGAAGTCGGTATTGAAGGTTTGGACGGTTATCTCGAAGGACCTACAGCCGTTGCGTTCAGTGCTGATCCAGTTGCAGGAGCTAAAATATTAGCTGACTTTGCGAAGACCTCTAAGACCTTTGCTATCAAAGCCGGGGTGGTCGAAGGTAAAGTCGTTGATGAAGCAGGAGTTAAAGCCCTTGCAGAGCTTCCTTCTCGCGAAGTTCTCCTTGCTCAAGTCCTACGAGGAATGCAAGCACCCCTCGTCGGCATGGCCAACGTACTTCAAGGACCTATCCGCAAAATGGGATATGCCTTGGAAGAAGTGCGTAAGCTCAAAGAGGCTCAGGCCTAAAGACGACATTCGGGTTAGGGTGCAGGGTGTAAACCTAAAGGCATCATAACTGAATTATAATGATTTCCATGATTCAAAAACAAAAAATTAATTTTAAAAGTGATATTAGGGAGGAAAATTTCAATGTCTAAAACTGCTGAAATTCTCGAAGCCGTAAAAGGCTTAACCGTTCTCGAGCTTGCTGAGCTCGTCAAAGCTTTCGAAGAAGAGTTTGGTGTAAGTGCTGCTGCTCCTGTAGCTGTAGCTGCTGCTCCTGTTGCTGGTGGCGCTGCTCCTGCTGCTGAAGAGCAAACCGAATTCGATGTTATCCTTGCTAACGCTGGTTCCGCAAAAATCAACGTTATCAAAGTTGTTCGTGAAATCACCGGTCTTGGCTTAAAAGAAGCTAAAGAACTCGTTGACGGAGCTCCAAAACCTGTTAAAGAAAAAATCAGCAAAGATGATGCAGAAGCTATCAAAGCTAAGCTCACCGAAGCTGGTGCAACTGTCGAAGTTAAATAATTTAGCTATAGACAACAAAGGTGCTCTCCACTCGTGGGGGGCATCTTTTTTGTACTCTTTTTTAATTCTATGTCAAGAAAGTAATAAGATCAATTGCTCATAGTATCGTTGTCTACGGAGCGTGGATTGCTCCGCTGAACCCTTCGCCTTTACAATAAGCATGAGGTGAAGGTTATGGATTGTAAGCGAAAGCAACAGCTAATCGAAGAGTATAAAAACAGGAGACCTGAGATGGGAATCATCTCATTGCGATGTGTGACTGGAAGTGAAGAGTTTGTTGGCATGGCAAGAGATGTGCAAGCGGCTTTTAATAGCATTAGGTTTAAGCTAGACGCTAAGTGTCATCCGAACAAACGACTCCAGGAGCTTTGGGATCAATACGGAGAGTATGGTTTTGAATTCTCGGTGCTTAAGAGTCTGAAATACAAGGACCCTTTGGATGATTACACAGACGAATTGGAAGCGTTGCGTGATCAGTGTCTGGCGGAAGATAGCCAAAGGAGGAAGATTTGGCGATGACAGGTCAATGGCTACTTTCTCCTCATCGCAAGTTGACAGAGGATGAACAATCCCTTGTCTGGAAGAAGCCCACCACCCATATAGAAAGTCAAGCCGAGCTTCGGATCTGTGCTGAGGTTAAGCGTAACTGGTCTAGTCCCGAGATGAGGATAACTAATATTTTGCTGGAGGGAGATGCTGGTTCAGGAAAGACTCAGCTTGCCAAAGCATTATCTGCAGAGTTTGGTTTACCGTATACTAAAGTTACTTGTTTTGCAGATATGGATAAATCAGATGTGTTAGGCTCTATCCTTCCGGTGTTACCGGAAGATGGTGACACCATCAAGGGG
>JAEYNX010000022.1 GCA_023412215.1 Bacillota bacterium
AAAAGTACGACCTAAGGCTAGAGCCGCATGTCGGACTTTTGCCGAGTTATCTAACGATAGTGTATCAGTCTTCCCTCCGCAGCCGTAAACCGCGGGGTGCAGGGAACTCCCTGCTTCGCTTTTGCATACTTTTCCCGAACAGGAAAAGTATGGGCCTGTCGCGGCCTGAGCGACAATGTAAGATATAGCAGCAATTTTGGTAAAGACGCAATAGGTGCCAAAGCAGTCGTGATAGTAGGTCGGGCGATTAATAATCGCCCCTACACAGTCACCGTGGCGCAGCGAGTATCCGCGGGGCGTCGAGGACGCCGCCCCCTACAATGCGGCAGGAGCGCGGTTGAGGGTTGTAGGGGAGACCTGTGGTCTCCCGCAAAATCACCGTGCGCCTTAGATGAAGCCACGGGCGCGAGATGGAACGGCACGATGGCCGTTCCCTACATCCATCACCGTGGCGCGGCGGGCAACCACGGGCCGCCGCGGTCGTCGGCCCCTACAATTAAAACATGTCACCGAATAGCGCGGTAGATACATCACACACAGGGGCAGACACACCGGCCTGCCCCTGCGAACGTCTGGCGAGCACGCCGCAGAGGCGAACCCACGTGTTCGCCCTGCATAAAAGGGCGAGCCCCCCATACGGCAACAGCGTGGTCGTGGCGGGAAAATCCTCACATCATTTTTAATTCCATACTCTCTTTTCCGCCGGTATATGCGCTTGCGGCGAGCCGCCAGAAAATGGCCCCCGTTCACAGGTTGGTAAACCTTTCTTCTCACTTTTTCAACAGTAAATTCACATTATGTATCCTTGTATATCCAGCGGTGTTATGTTAATATTGTAGGTATAGAATTATCTGGATACAGATAAGGAGGTCCCTAATGGACAGCTACGAATACGATCCCGAAACGCAAGATGCCCTGCCTCAATCCGGCGACGGCGAAGCGGTACCCGACGATCCTCAGAAGGTACCCGCGCCCGAGCCTGTAGATACCTCATGGGAGGGCGTTCCTCTTCCCGAGAGTACGCCCGCCGCAGACCCCGACCTCCCGAACCCCGACGCGCAGGCCGCACAGACCCCGCCGAAAGCGCCGGAGAACGAGGCGGTGATTCCCGCCGACGCACCCGTCTCCGGGCCCGAGCCTGTACAGGCGCAAGCTGTGCAGGCACAAACCATGCCGGAGCAATCCGCCCAAGGGCAAGTTATACCGGAGCCGCCCGTTCAGCGGTCGGCCCCGCAGGAGCAAAATGCGCCGGAGCAAGCCGTCCCCCCGCAGAATGTGCCGGAGCAGCCCGCTCCCAAACCGCCGCAGGCGGAGGCGCCGTGTCAGCCGGAGGTTATCGTCTGCCCGCGCTGCCACAACACCATCCCCTTCCAGAACTTCTGCCCGGTATGCGCGTTCAGCCTTCGCGGGATGCCGCCCGCCCAGCCTGCTCCGCCCGCGCCGCCGGTCATTCCCTACGGGGCACCGCCCGTTTCGGGCATGGCGCCGAACGCGCCCTACCCCCCTTACGGCTACCGCCCGCAGCAGCCCTATACTCCGCCCGCGGCGCCTATGCCGCCGCAGGTACCGCCTGCAGCGCCCGGTATCGGCACCCCCGGTTTTAGCGGGTATCTCCCGCCCATGCCGCCACCGCCCTACGGGGCACCCTACCCGCCGCCCTATGCAAAGCCGCAGAAGAAGAGCAAGGGGCTCATCATCCTCGGCGTGGTGCTGGCAGGGGTTGCGGCCCTGTGCACGATCGTAGTGCTGGTGCTTACCGCCATTATGTTTTCGGCCAATGTAGCCCCCCGGCCGGAGGACCGAAACCCCTTTTCCGACTACTTCGGCAATTCGGACGAATATGTCCCGCCCTTTAACGGAGGCGACGAGCAGCTTCCACCCGGCGAGGTTTACCCGCAGTACTTTATCGGCGACACGGTAACCAAGAACGATATCGTGTATGATTTCGACTCCTGCCGCACCGAGCAGAAGTACGGCGAAACCTTTATTGTGGTGGGCATCACGGTGCAGAACAAATCGGGCGAGAGCTTTACCCTCACCCCCGACCTTTTTCGCCTTGAGAACGCCATGGGCGGCAGCTACGACTATTACGGCGAGCCGGACACCTTTCACAGCCCCCTCGAGCGCGTGGTGCTGATGCCCGGCGAGAAAGCCAGCAAGAACCTCACCTATGTGTTCGACGGCGGCAGCGACGTCGATTACATTCCCCTCTATGTGCTGGACGGGAACGGCAACACCCTGTTCTTCGTTTACCTGCAGCTTTACGAATAAGATACCCTTCGCGCGCACCGTCACAAGGCGGTGCGCGCTTTACGTACTGTGGGATTCTCTCCTTTATGGATCTATGCGCGGTTTGGAACGTCTCTGCGTGAAAGGAGAATGTTATTGGCCTTTCGCCTTTTGATGAATCGATTGCTGGAATGGTTATCGTTTGGCAAGGACGTTCCGAAGCTTAAAAGGGCGCTGAACACGCTCTTCTTTTTTGCTGATCATCACCGCCTGTTTTTTGCCCGTTCCTTTTGTGTATATCCTCTTTGCCGCCGGTATGTTGGTATCGGCTTGTACTTATTTTAATAAGAAATAGTACTGCACCGTCTGGCTGGAATTTATACTTATTTCAATTAGAAATATAGGAAAAATTAAAGCAAAAGGTTGAATTTATGCCTTTTGTGAAGAATTTTTACGTAATATTTCTTATTGGAATTAGTATTAGGCAGCCGCAGGCCGTATCCGGACCGTATTCCATAGACGCACAAAGGAGCAGCCGTATTACGCGGCTGCTCCTATTCATGTATAAGCTATTTTATTAACCAACCAGAATCTTGCCCTCGGGGATCACCTCGTGGCGCTTATGCTGCCTGAAGGCGAGCGCCAGCGGCAGCGAAACGGGGCCTACGCGGCCTAAGAACATCGTTAAGATCATCGCGATCTTGGAGGCGGTGTTGGCCCGCGGGGAGATGCCTACCGAAAGCCCAACGGTGCCGAACGCCGAGGTGGCCTCAAACAGCGCGTCGATACTCTCCTCATCCATGGTAAAGTAGATGATAAAGGTGGTAACCAGCACCAGCCCGCCTGCCAGAAACATGATGGCCAGCGCCTTGTAAACGATCTGTTTATCTACCTTACGCTTCATGATAATGGTTTCGTCCCGGCCTCTCATCACGCTTGCCACCGTGAGCAGCAGCACCGTGAAGGTGGTCACCTTAATGCCGCCGCCCGTAGAACCGGGCGCGGCACCGATAAACATCAAAACGACCGTCAGCAGCTTGGACACGCTGCCCATACCGGCCATGTCGATCGAGTTAAAGCCCGCGGTTCTGGTCGTGACCGACTGAAAGTACGAGGCCAGAAAACGCTGCGGAACCGTAAGCGCGCCGAGGGTCTTGGGGTTGTTCCACTCCAGCGCCAAAAAGCCCAGCGTTCCCAAAATAATCAGCGTCACTGTCACAATCACCACGATCTTGGTGTGCAGCATCAGCTTTTTGGTTCTGCGGTACTGCGCGAGGTCCTTCCACACCACAAAGCCAAGCCCGCCCATGATAATCAGGCTGGAGATAATAATGAGCACATAGGGGTCGTCGTTGTAATTGATCAGGCTCACATAGGCACCCTCGCGCCCTAAGATATCAAAGCCCGCGTTGCAGAACGCCGAAACCGCTAAAAATACCGAGATCCCTATACCGGCCGAACCATGGCGGGGTACAAAATGGGGCATCAGCAGCAAGGCACCCACGCCCTCGCAGAGCAGCGACACCAGCATGATGGTTTTCAGCAGCCTGGGGGTGTCGGGCAGCTCGACGGAGTTTGCCGATTCCGAGGCCAGATGCGCACTGCGCAGCCCCAGCTTGCGCCCTAAAATGATATTAAAGAAAGAGGTGATGGTAAGTAACCCCAGCCCGCCGATCTGTATCAGCAGCAGGATAACCGCCTGTCCGATGGCGGTAAACTTTTGATAGGTATCGTATACAATCAGGCCCGTCACGCAGGTGGCGGAGGTGGCGGTAAACAGAGCATCCAGCAGCGGCGTGAACTTTCCATCCCTGGAACAAATGGGCAACGTCAGCAGGACGGTGCCCGCCAAAATAACTAGCGCGAAGCTGATGCAGATGGTCCGCACCGGGTTCTGCGCCATAAAATGCCGTTTCTCGGCGTGATGGGTAATCACATTATCCCTTCCCTTATCTATTCACAATAATTTTACAGTTCATTGAGGATAAATTGTATTATATCAAAGCGTCAGGAATAATGCAAATATTTCGGCGTAAAATAACTGTCAATTTTAGGGGCGGTTTTATAGTGAATTCTCTAGGCCGCCGAATCGCCGCCTAATACCTCTTCTGCAGCAGCACAAAGCGTTGCTGCCTGCCGCCAAAGGCGGAATTTGAAAAAGCGATTTTATCACTTTTTTAAAGGAGATATGTCTTCGCCTTTTGAATGAGGTTCTTATCGTTTTCATAGGTCACGACCTCCTCGGCGGCGGAGATGGGCACCCACATGGTGTCGATGATCTCCTCCTCCTGCCTGCGCACGTCGCTTGTAAGCGCCTCGCCGATAAAGTAAACCACCTTTTTGCGCAGGTTCGGGCGCGGGCAGTACTGCACGCTCTCGCGAAAGCCGCTCTTAAGCTCGATGTCTAAGCCCGTTTCCTCCTTCACCTCGCGCAGCGCGGTCTGGCGCTCGCTCTCCCCCGGCTCCACATGCCCCTTGGGGAACGACCAGTGCCCGCCCAGGCGGTGCTTGATGAGCAGCAGCTCGGTGTTATTATCTTGCACGCGGTACACCAGCGCACCGCAGGATTTTTCATGCTTCATCTTTTCTTCTTCCGTTCTCAAAGTCGATATTTTTAATTCTGTTACTGCTTATAACAAATCCTCTGTTAAAGAGGTTGCGCAATACTTATTCCGCAGCAACGCTGTGCGCTGTTGCTCCCGCCAAAAAAGGCGGGGATCAAGAAGAATCAGTATGATTGGTAGTGAATATTTTACCACATGCCGCTCTTAAAGTCACCCTAAAAATTAGCCTTCCCCCGCTTTCGCTTCGCCATACAAAGCCGCTTTCAGCGCCCGCGGCGGCGCGCCGCCGCCAAGGTTGACAAAGGGGCGGTTTTGGTGTAACATAAATACTGCTTTTATGGGCAAAGCCGTGATTTTTAAGGCTTGCGGCTCAAAAAGCAATGACTATGTGCCTATAGCTCAGCAGGATAGAGCGACCGCCTCCTAAGCGGTAGGTCGGAGGTTCGAATCCCCTTAGGCACGCCATTCATTTTCGTTAAAGAAGCCGATTGCTTTTGCGATTGGCTTCTTTAACTTTATATGGTAAAATAGAGTTATTCACATGCTGCGTATTCGTTCCAAATTGCGAACTAAAACCTATTTAGAGGAGAAATTTAACAATGGAAATTATGCGTGCCGGCGAATTGGGCAATGACGCGAGAATGAAAATCAGCAAAATCTTTGTCGATGGATTTTTTCAATGGCTGAGCTTTTTTTCAAAGGATAAAGAGAAGCTTACAAAAGCCTTTAGCCATATGTTTAATCTGGAGGTTTTTTATGTTGCTGTGATGGATGGTGAGATTGCCGGAATTACAGCATGTACAGATGGAAAAGTACCATCGGTACAGCTCAAAGCTAAGGAGCTAAAAAGGCATCTGGGGTTCTTTATGGGAACAATCGCATATTCCATATTAAAGCGGGAATTTGAAGAAAAGCCATATCCGTTTGAAATGAAAAAAGGGATGGGTATGGTGGAGTTTGTCGCTACCTCAATCCATTATAGGGGGCGAGGGGTGGCGACGGCAATCATGCATTATATATTCGATTCTGCCCCTTATGACGTATATGTCTTAGAGGTTGCCGACACAAATGGGAATGCTGTAAAGTTATATGAAAAGCTCGGATATACGGAGTTTGCGCGTGTTAAAGAAAAACACAGCAAGCAAAGCGGTGTCAATTATCTTGTTTACATGAAATATTTAAACAATAACGTATAATCCATAAATAAGACCAACGACACCGGCCGGGAAAGCCATGCGCGGGCTTTATAGGTTTATCGTCGGATAATGTAAAAACATACCGCCTTACCGCCTTGTTCCAAGCCTCTGTTTGACAGTCACGGGGCGTGGTAACATGGGGTCTATAAAACCTGATTTTTGTTTTTAGGGTTATCCCCTTTTTGTATGTTTACCCTTTAAAAACACCATACTAAAATATCGTGAAAAACCATCCGAGATATAGTAGAGGTAAGCATATGAAAAGAGCTGAGATAAAAGAGCTTGTTGCCGCCTGTGCCCAGGAGAGGAAGCTGTGCAGGGTTTTCTTAAGCTACGACGCCGAGTACAGCTACTACTTTCCGCTTATATTCAACGACCGGCTGTTTTTAGGCGCCGAGGAGGACGATTTTCTGCTGGACGGCTACGCGATACGGCGTTTTCGCGATGTCACCAAGGCGGAGATCAAGGACGACCTGTGCACGAACATCTTAAAGCGCGAGGGCGTTGTCGACAGCATCGTGCTGCCCGATGTCGATATGACCAGCTGGGAGAGCATCTTCACCTCCCTCAAGGGGCGGGAGAAGAATGTCATCGTGGAGATGGAGGGCCCAAACCGGGCCGAGTGGGCGTTTGTCATCGGGCGGATCGAAAAGGTGTATAAGAAGCTTGTGTATATCCGCCACTTCGATGCCGACGGCAGCTGGCAGACCGCCCCCATTAAGATTCCCTACACACAGATCACCTCCGTGATCTTCGCGTCACGGTATGTGGACACCTTTTCAAAGTATCTCAGCGCACTGCCCGATGATTTTGAGACGACGGTGTAGCATCGGTGTAAACGGTAAAGTCATACCATCAAAAATTATTTTCTCCCAATAAAAAGCCATGCGTAGGTTTGCCGCCCGCGCATGGCTTTTTGGATAATCTTGTGATATAATAGCGCTACGGCAGTCGAAAAGATGGAGGCTATACCCTGCACTCGGTATACGTTTTTACTGTCCGCCCGTCTCCCCCTTTCAGGGTAACCGGCGGGATGGCGAATGTATACTGCGTTTATGCTGTCCTGCTATTTTTACTTGAAACGGACGTGAAGAGATGACAATAAGGCCCATGGTGATTGAGGATTACGACGAGGTATACGGCCTTTGGACGAGTACCCCCGGTGTGGGGATCAGAAGTTTGGATGACTCCCGCGAGGGCATCGAGCGGTTTTTAAGGCGCAACCCCGATATGAGCTTTGTGGCGGAGGAGGACGGCAAGCTCGCGGGAGCGACGCTCTGCGGACATGACGGCAGGCGGGGGTACCTCTACCACACCACTGTAAAGCCGGATTGCCGCGGCAAAGGCACCGGAAAGGCGCTTGTCACCGCCGCGCTGGACGCCTTGAAAAGAGAGCGGATACACAGGGTGGCGCTCGTGGCCTTTAACACCAACGAGCCGGGCAACGCCTTTTGGGAGGCGCTCGGCTTTACGGTAAGAAGCGACCTTG
The DNA here is from genome assembly GCA_023412215.1 of Bacillota bacterium. Classification (GTDB taxonomy): domain Bacteria; phylum Bacillota; class Clostridia; order Oscillospirales; family Ruminococcaceae; genus Acetanaerobacterium. The sequence continues at coordinate 7,479 of JAEYNX010000022.1, forward strand.
TTTACCGCAACCTGAACTTAAGCGAAGAGAACCTATGACGCTTTAGGAAAGCCTTGCGCAACTCCGGTTGCCTGATACATTTACCGCGCGGAGCCGGCTGCACTGCCAGTCGACTTCGCTTACTTTTTGTGGTAGAATGTTGGTAAGATTATATTTGGGTGAGGTTGACAATGCTACCTATCAAACAGTTTCTCCGCATCAGTGAGGAATACAAAGCCGAAACGCAGCAGTTTAACCGGGTGGACGCGCTGCTCTGCCTGCTGTTGTACGCGGCCATTCTGGTTTCCTATTATACGATGGGTTTAATTTTTACCGCCGATTCCGTAACGTTAACCGAAGGGCTAATCGGCGTGGGCACGGGCATTCTGTCGCTGGTGCTGTGTGCGCTGGTGTTTTTGTTCTGCCGCCTCAGGGGGCAGCGGCTCTCCTCCATCGGCTTTAGCGGGGCAAAGGCGGTGCCCTCCCTCATCACGGGGCTGATACTGGCGGTGCTCGCGGCAGCGCTGTTCGGCGCCCTGGGCGCTTTAAGGGGTGCCACGGTGCGCGGCGGCCTTGCGGCGGTGCTGCGGCTTTTCTACTACCTGTTTGAGATCGCGTTTGTGGAGGAGCTGCTCTTCAGGGGCTACATCGGGCCGCGGCTGTACGGGTTTTTTAAGCATAAGCTCCTCGGCATTGCCGCGACGGGGCTGCTCTTTTCGCTCATGCACATCCCGTTCCAGATGCTGATGGCGCACATGTCGCTTGCAGCGTACCTGTCTGCGATGTGGTTTAACCTCATTCTCGTGTTCTTTATGCACCTGCTCTTTCAGTTCTTGTATGCGAAGTTTAACAGCCTGCTCGCCCCTACCCTCTTCCACGCCGCGTGGGACTATGTGCAGTGGCTTATCGTATAGCCGGTTCTCTGTTACATACGGTATTTTCTACTAGCATAATACTATTTGTTGTATTCCTGCGGAGGCGCTATGAGAACACTCATCTTTAACGGTTCGCCGCGCGAAAACGGCGACACGGCCTTTCTTATAAATGCGCTGTCCTCTCACCTGAACGGGGAGGTGGCGGTGGTCAATACCCACCGCTCCCCCATCGCGCCCTGCTGCGACTGCCGGTACTGCTGGGGCCACCTCGGCTGCCGGATAGACGACGAAATGCAGGCGGTGTATGAGCAGATAAAGGCATGCGACAACATTATTATCGCCTCGCCCGTCTATTTTTCGGAGCTGACGGGCACGCTACTCTCGGTAATGAGCAGGCTTCAGGCCTTTTATGCCGCCAAGCGCTTTTTGGGGGTGACGCCGGTTACAAAGAAAAAGCGCGGCGCCCTGCTGCTCTGCGGCGGCGGGGACGGCGCGCCCGAACGGGCGGTCGCAACCGCCAAAACGCTGCTTCGGCTCATGAACGCGGAGCTGACTGCCACCGTCTGCTCGCTTAACACCGACGTGACCCCCAGCCGCGCGGACGAGGGCGCCCTAAAGCAGCTTGTAAAGCTTGCCGCGGCCTTAAACGAGCCGACCGGCAACGGCACCGATAACCTGTAACCTATTATAAGTGCGCCGCATCCTTGTTAAGCGCACGACGGAGGTGTTTTGGTGGAAACGTTGGAAGCGATCTACAAACGAAGAAGCCTCCGCGAGTTTACGGCGGAAGCGGTGCGGGAGCAGGAGATCGAAACGCTGCTCAAGGCCGCCTTTTCGGCGCCCACGGCGGCGAACACCCAGCCGTGGGAGTTTGTCGTCATCACCGAGGCGGAAATCCTGGCACAGCTCAAGGACCAGCTGATCTTCGCGCGCTACAACGCCCCCGCCGCCATCGTGGTGTGCGGCAACATGAAGCTGGCCTTCAAGGGGCCGGACCGCGACCTGTGGATTAGCGACTGCAGCGCGGCGGTGGAGAACATCATGCTGGCGGCCACCGACATCGGCCTCGCCTCGGTGTGGATCGGCGTCTACCCGCTCGAGTGCAAGATCAAGCCCGTGAAAAGGATCCTTGAGATGCCCGACTACGTGGTGCCGCTCGCCATCCTCTATGTCGGGCACCCCGCCTACACGCTGGAGGGCCGGTGCCGCTACAACGAAAAGCGCATCTACTGGCAGAAGTACGATCCCGAGCGCAAGCATCGGGCAAAGGATAAGCCCCTTGCGGGGCACTACGATACCTGAAAGGAGATTCTCATGAAGAGACTTGCCGCGCTGCTCTTATGCGTGCTGATACTCTCCTCCTGCGCGCCCGCTCACCCCACTATAGCCCGTGTAACCAACCCCGCCCGCGAGGTGGCCGACGCCTTGGAAGATTACCGCCTGCAAAACGGCGTGGTGCTGGTTGAAAAGGGTGACAAAACCCTCTACCTGTTTTTAAACGGCAGCGTCGTCCCGCAGGGCGGGCTGACCACCGTTTTCTCGGATATTTCCGCGGAAATGCAGGAGGACACCCTGACCATCCGCTACCGGTCGAGTGAGGTGTCTCCTGAAAGCGACCAGCCGCTGGACAACCGGGTGCTCTACCGCATCACACTGCCGCGTGCGCCCGAGACGATCGAGATTTATAACAACGATCAGGCGGTAAGCGCCTCGATCATCCCGCTGTAGCCAAGCGAGGGGACCGTATGAAAAGTACCGCGGAAGCCTTGCGAAAAAGGGGCCTGCCCGCGCGGGCCGACCTTGACCGTCTTCACGATATGCCTTTCGACGCGCTGCTGGGTATGATAAACGCCCCCACTCCGGCGGAGCGCACCGCCGCGGTGCGCCTGCTGGCGGCGCGCGGCCCCTTGAATGAGCAGCTTGTGCAAGCGATGCTGGGCAGGCTCTGCCGGGAGAACTGCCTTTACACCAAGCTTGAACTCTGCAAGGCGCTCGAGCAGGGGGATATTGCCGTCGCGCGTCTGATGGTGCCTTACCTGGGGCGCGTCGGGCAGAACCGGCACCAAACGGTGCCCGGCAGGGTCTCGCAAAAGGTGTCGTTCCCCCTGCCGCGGGACATCATCGCGCGCACGCTGGGCCGCATGTCCCCCGCCGTCCTCCCCGCCCTGTTGGAGGTACTTCATACCGCCGGGCCGCAGGCGGTCTCGGAGGCGCTGGACGCCGTCGGCTGGATGGCCTTTTATCACCCACAGCTTGCCACAGCCGAGAACACCGCGCGCCTGCTCACCGCAGCCCACGCGGTAAAAGCGAACGGCCTGCTGCTGTGGAAGGCCGTGCTCTGCCTCTCCGCCTTCCCCCGCGCCGAGGCGCTCGCCTTTTTAGAGGGTATTCGTGCCACCCACCCGAACACCGTGATACAGGACGAGGCGGCGCGGTCCATCCGGCTTATCCGCAAGCGATGACGAAAATCAATGCCTCCGCCCGTTCAAATTAAACTTCTAAACCGAGGTAAGGAAATCGTGACAAACAAAAAAATGATCGTACAGTTTACGGCGCTGACATTCTGCATCGCCTATCTTGTGTCAGGCGCGTTGATTGCCCTTGGGCAATTCGGATATACGGTTCACTCCCAGGTTCAATCGTTCCGGCAATTCGGGATGAATATTCCTTTTGCCATCTATATTCTGTCGCCCGCTATTGCTTCCTTTATCGTTCTTAGGAGAAACAACAAAATAACCGGCTTAAAGGAATGGTTGAAAACCGTTTTTTATGCCAAAAACAACCTCTCTCTTTATTTATTCGTGGTTGCGGGGCTTGCGCTGTATTATTTAATACATCTGGCCGTTTCAGGCCGCACCGAAAGGATGCAGCCATTTTATATGTTCTTCCTTGCCCTGCCCGGCAATCTTATTATCGGCGGTCTGGAGGAAGCCGGCTGGAGCTACCTATTGCAGCCCGGGCTTACCAAACGATACGGTTATGTACTATCTTCCCTTTCCTTCGGAGTTATCTGGGTGCTGTGGCATGTTCCTCTCTTTTTTATACCGGGAACGGGCCAATATGAGGGCCTTATTAACTTTGGGATGTTTGCCGTACAACTCATTTCGTTTCGGTTTTTATACGGGGCAATCTACAGGATATCCGGCAAAGGCCGCGTGTTTATGTGCGTATTATGCCACACCATGTTTAACGCGGCAGGCCCCGCCTTCGGCATCCCGCCTACGACCTGGGTGGGAACCATTGCCGCAAACGCCGCGATGGTTCTTGTTTCAATTGTAACCGTTGTGCTGTTCGACAAAAAGAACAGGCGGGCAGCGTCAGTGGGATAAATGGTTTCTGAACAGCCCCGTGCCGTAACAAAAGGCTTATATAGTCTGTTTTAACCCGTACAGCCCCAGCGGATCGCTTTGCAGGGCGTCGCGGTAAAGCCCGATCACCTCCCGCACCTTAAAGAACCTGCAGGTCGCGTCCCCTATTCGGCCTTCCCTGATAAAGCCCCTCTCGTACGCGCGGCGTTGGATGGTGTACCACGCCCGCACGGGCGGCGCACCGCACTCGATGAGCCATTCCCCCTCGGGGTAGCGCCTTACAGCCTCCGCCGAGGGCTTAAAAATGTCGGTGATCTCCCGCGGCAGGGCGTCCTCGACGTAGTGCATGGCGGAAAGGCGGTAGATATCCACCCCCAGCAGCAGCGCCCAGCCGTCGGTATCGATGATGCGCCCAAAGCCTGAATCGGCGTGCAGCTTTGCGTCCTTGCCCCACGCGCAGACGCTCAACATCCCCTCGCCGGCAATAACGTCGGGGTGGCGGCGAAAGGTGTCCGCAATCAGCCCCATGCCGCTGTGGGGCTCGTTTCCCTCTAAAATCTTTATTTTGCTCACGATTCCCAGCGCCCTGTCCGCCTCATCGGGCGGCTGCGGCGGCGAGAGCTTAAAGGCGGGCATCACCACCGCCCCGTCACATCCCACCTTTTGCAGCAGCGCCTCGATCACCGTTTCCGCCCCGCCCGCGACAGAGCCAAAGCTGCTTAAGGAGCTGTGCACCTCCAGCGCCATGCCGAGGTGAACGCCCAGGCCCCGCAGCCCGCTCTCCATATCCGCTTTTGTTACAACCGACGGCATACCATCCTCCTCCTGTCTATGCCACCAGTATACCGTACTGTTAAAAAAAGTATAGACTTATAATTTCCGTTATGCTATTGTATTGTATAGGTATAAGGTCGCGGCAGTGCAGGTGCTGCCGCTTTTTGTTTTTATAACGACCGTTTGCGCCCGGCGCGCCGACGAAATAATACAGCGTGGGGGAAAACAGATGAAGACGTTGCTTTTTTTGGCCAAGGGGTTTGAAACCTTTGAATTCAGTGTGTTTGTGGATGTACTGGGCTGGGGCCGCGTCGACTTTGGGTACGACCTGCCGGTTACCACCTGCGGCTTTCAAAAGCAGGTGGTAAGCACCTTCAACATCCCCGTGACGGTGGATAAAACCATCGACGAGGTGAACGCCGAGGGGTACGACGCCCTCGCCATCCCCGGCGGGTACGAGGAGTTCGGGTTTTACGAGGAGGCCTACGACGAGCGCTTTTTACAGCTCATCCGCGACTTTAACGCACGGGACAAGATCATCGCCTCCATCTGCGTAGGGGCGCTGCCGGTGGGCAAAAGCGGGGTGCTGTGCGGCCGCCGCGGCACCACCTACCATCTGGGCGACGGCAGACGCCAGAAGCAGCTGCAGGCGTTCGGCGTGCAGCTTATAAACGAGCCGATGGTGGTGGACGATAACATCATCACCTCCTACTGCCCGCAGACCGGCCCGGGGGTCGCCTTTAAGCTGCTCGAGCTGCTCACCGACAAGGAGCGCATGGAGGTTGTAAAGGCGGCGATGGGGTTTTAGGCCCCTCTTTTAAAACGATACATACCCCTTCGGAGGAAAGCATGGTTATACTAAAGCGCTGCGACAGCAGTAATGAAGATTTTTTGGCGCTCACCCTCGCGCTGGACGCCGACCTTACCGCGCGCAACGGGCAGGGCCAGCAGGCCTATGACGGCTACAACCGCATCGCGGGTCTTTCCACCGTGCTGCTCGCGACGGTGCAGGGCCGAGCCGTCGGCTGCGGCTGCTTTAAGGCGTTTGCCCCCGATACGGCGGAGCTTAAACGCATCTTCGTGCTGCCGCACTACCGCGGCAGGGGCATTGCGAGGCAGCTGGTGCGCGGGCTGGAGGAATGGGCAGGCGAGCAGGGCTTTCGCACCATTATCCTTGAAACCGGCCTGTTGCAGCAGGAGGCGATACGCCTGTACGAGAGCTGCGGCTACCGTAGATGCGAAAACTACGGGCAGTACGCGGGCATGCCGGACAGCGTCTGCTTTACCAAGGCGCTAAACGGCGCCCGTTAGCCTCACCCTGCCTCCCGCCGCCGTATGTTCGCCGCGTTTTCGGGGAATATAAGCCTATCAATGAAAACGGGGGCGGTGCGGATGCGTGTTGCCATTCTGGGGGCGGGGATGTCGGGGCTCTCCTGTGCGATCACACTGGAGCATAACGGCATCGAGCCGGTGATTTACGAGAAAAGAAGATGCGTCGGCGACCGGTTTGTAAACGCCGAGGCGCTGTTCAGCATCCTCGACCGGCCGGTAAAAGACAGCCTGACCGCGCTGAAAGAGGAATACGGCATCTGCTTAACCCCCGTTGAAACGGTGAGCAAGCTGTACATCCACTCCAAGAACGCGGTGGGGTCGATCGACGGGCGGATAGGCTACACCAACATCCGCGGCAGGCACCCCGATTCCTTCGAAAACCAGCTCGCCGGGCAGGTGAAAAGCCGCATCTATTACGAGACCGACAACGACGTGACGGAGCTCGCGGCAGGCTTTGACCGTGTGGTGCTCGCCACCGGCGACGCCGCCTACGCAACCAAGCTTGAAAACTACCGCTGCGATCTGACCATCTCGCTAAAGGGCGCCACGGTGGAGGGGGTTTTTCACCCCGATATGCCGCACGTGTGGTTTAACTACGACATCCTGCCCAAGGGCTACGGGTGGCTTATCCCCTTTTCGGCCACCGAGGCCCATCTGGTGATCGCCTACCCCGATTACCCCGAAAACCGGCCGCTCGATATCACCGAGCAGTGGAACATCTTCTTTAATTTCGCGCGCAAGGACTTGGGGCAGGAGCTGCGCGTCACCGACCAGTTTCAGGTGACGCGCTACATCGCGGGCATCTGCGACAAGCCGAAGCTTAAGAACATCTACTTTACGGGCAACTGCTTCGGCGCGCTCTCCCCCGGGCTCGGCTTCGGGCAGCTCTCGTCGGTGCTTACCGGCGTCTTTGCCGCGCAGGATATCTGCGGCCTTGGCGACTACGAGGCGCTTGTACAGCCGCTCTTTGAAAACTACAACCACTCGCTGGTGCTGCGGCGGTTTTTAGAGCGGCTGAGCAACCACGAGTTCGACCTGCTGGTAAAATCCATGGATTTATCCCTGCTCAAGGCGCTCAACACCTACATCTTCAGCTCGGATAACAGCTTTAATCTTTTAAAATGGCTCACGCCCTTTATCAAGTAACGCCCGCAGGGGCATAAAGTGCTGACGGGGAAAAGGGTTCACAGGCTTTAACGCCGGTCTTCTAGCGCAGCCGCCTCGCAGCGGCTGCTTTTGTTTGTATCCTTCTTAATCATTAACAATTATTTCTTGAAATACACCTCCAACCATGCTATCGTAGAATTAAATCAAGCGCGGGGTGCGCGTACCGCATCCCGCGACGACGGGTTCAGGAGGTAGACAAGCGATGAGACAATGCATTCGCTGCCAGACCGAGATGGTGGAGCAGTGCGACATCAAGGTGGAGGGCGCCGCCCACGGCATCATCATAGCCTCAAGTACGAAAATCTTCGCGGAGCGGCTGGGCAAGCCCAAGGTGGCCATCTGCCCGAACTGCGGCGAGGTCTCTCTTTACCTCGAGGATGTAAGCGCGCTGAAGAAGTAGCACCATGCTTTTCTTTTTGCCCGTACGCGCCGGTAAGCCGGTAAAGGCTCAAACATCGAAGGAGGGCTTTTGTTGAGGCTTTTAAAACGCTACGCCCTGCCGCTGGTATCGCTCGTCGCGGTGGAGCAGCTCATCAAGCTCATCATCCGCGTCTGGTTTTTTGAGGTGAATTTCAGTATCCTCCCCGGGTTGCTGGCCTTTCACCCCAAGGTGAACGCAAACCTCTCCTGGGGCGGTAACTACCTCCCGCTGCTGGCAAACCCCGTTCTGATAAACCTTATGAACCTGCTGGTGATTGCCCTGCTGCTGTCCGGCTACCGCTTTTATTGCAGCAGGGTAACACCTCCCGGCAAAGGGGCGTATGCGCTCTTTCTGCTGGGCATGGCGGGCAGCGTCTGCAGCCTGATCGACAAGCTGGCGTGGGGCGGCAGCCTGGATTACATACAGCTCCCCCGCCTGTTTACCTTTGATCTGAAGGACTGCTACCTCACGGCATTTCTCCTTCTTTTTTTATACCTCGGGACGAAATACCGAAAAGAAATTAGCATAAAGGACTATCTGAACTTCTGCCTGCGCCGCAGAGGCTAGCGCCGCTTTGCGGGCGATTACCGCTTTAGGGGGACCCTTGATGAAATCCTTCAACGAGAAATCCATCGCCGCCTATAACAAGATGGCCTACAACTACGACGACTCGCCCGAGGGGCAGTTCACCCTTGCCTATAAGCGATACCTGCTCGAGACGATGGAGCTTACCGGCCGCGCCGCCGTTCTGGATGTGGCGTGCGGCACCGGCTCGCTGCTGAAGATGCTCTCGAAAAGGGCGGACATCAGCGGCTACGGCATTGATATCGCGGGGGAGATGGTGAAGAAGGCGGCCCAAAGCTGCCCCCAAATGACCTTTAAGACCGCGGGCTGCGAGCACATCCCCTTTGGGGACGCAAGCTTTGACATCCTGACGGTTTGTGCCGCCTACCACCACTTTCCCGATGTGAAGGCGTTTGCGAAGGAGGCGCGGCGGGTGCTTAAGGCGGGCGGCAGCCTGTACATCGCTGAGATGTACCTGCCGCCCCTGATAAGAATCCTCTGCAACCCCTTCGTGCCGCTGCTGCTGCCCGACGGAGACGTGCGCTTTTACTCGTCCAATCAAATCGTGCACAATTTTGAGCCTTATGGCTTTAGCAGCGCCGGGGTGTTTTACAAAGAGAATATACAGATCGTCCGCCTGCGCAAGAACGCTTAGTTAAAATACGGATAGACTGCCGGCGGCGTTTGTCGCCGGTTCTTTTTATGGATACTCTCCGAGTGACCCATACCGCCCGCCGAGCAAGCGACGCAGTACACCGTGTTTAAGCTGTTAACGATCCCGCGCGCGTTGCTTCCCACGTGATAATTTAATCCGCTATATCCGATTTTATGTATAATATAATTGACATATTATAAAACATATGTTACTATGTCCCCAAGAGGTGAGGATATGCCAAAGAACTTAAGGCTCAAAGCGGCAAGGGCTAATAAGGATATGACGCAAAAAGACCTTGCCGGGGCGGTGGGCGTTACGCGGCAGACGATCAACGCCATTGAGATGGGCGACTACAACCCCACCGTAAAGCTGTGCGTTTGTATCTGCAAAGTGCTTGGCAAAACACTCGACGAACTGTTTTGGGAGGAGTAAGTTTGAAAATAAATTTTCAAACCACGATGTGTGACAAATTTGACGAACGCCAGCTGCAGGTGCGCGGCAGGGTGTTTCAATTCGGCTTTTTCTATCTCGGCATCTACCTGATGTTCACCGCCTTTTTAAAGGACTATAACATCCTGTGGGCGGACGATCTTACGGTGTCGGTACTTGGCGTGATGTCGGCGGTGTGCGCCTGCTCGGTGGCGCTGATACTCAAGGACGCCTACGCCGCCCGGAACACGGGCCGGTATTCCTTTGTGGCGGGCATCCTCGGCGTCGGCGCTCTGTCGTCGTTCATCTTCGGTGCCGACAGCGCCCTGCGCGACGGGCTTGTAAGGAACGGAGCGCTTACCGTCGCCGCGCGCACGCTGATACTGGGGCTGTTTTTCGCGGTCATCGCGGTAACCTACTGGGTAAAAAGACGGCAGGACAAACGCGCGGAGCTTACGCAGTAGCCCTGCGCCGAAACGCCCGCTCCCCCTGCGCGCTGCCAAAAAGGTGCGCGCGGGGGGCTTCTTCTTTTAGTTCTTTTACGGTTACGGAAGAAGTTGACATCCATAACCCGCTGCGCTATAGTATTACTAAATCTCAGAATAAGGCTTAACCAGTATTATTTTGAAGTAACGCAGCAGGGGCATTGAAAGGATGGGTACCATGACAGAACTGTTTCACCAAGGCGGCGAGCTGCGCCGCCAGCTGCAGAGCAAGGAGATTTTCGAGCAGGCGCGTACCTACGCGTATGAGTACATAGACGCCCTTGCGGCGATGCCGGTCGCCCCCGCCCCCGAGGCGCTCGCGGGGCTTGCGGCCTTTGACGAGCCGCTGCCCAAGGCGCCCTCTCCGGCCAAGGAGATTCTCGCGCTGCTGCATCACAACGGCTCCAAGGCCACCGTCGCACAGACGGGCAGCCGCTACTTCGGCTTTGTAAACGGCAGCACCCTGCCCGCCGCCATGGCGAGCCGCTGGCTCTCGGACGTGTGGGATCAGAACTGCGGCCTTTATGTGATGTCGCCCATCACGGCAAAGCTTGAGGAGGTGTGCGAGCGGTGGCTCGTTCGCCTGCTGCGGCTGCCCGAGGGCACCGCGGCGGGGTTTGTAAGCGGCTCCTCGATGGCGATCTTCTGCGCGCTCTCCGCGGCGCGCAACGCGCTCTTGCTGCGGCAGGGCTGGGATGTAAGCAGCAAGGGGCTGTTCGGGGCCCCGCCCCTGCGCGTGGTGCTGGGCGAGCAGGCGCACTCCTCGGTGTTTAAAGCGCTCTCGCTGCTCGGCCTTGGCAAAGACCGTGTGATTCTGGTGCCGGTAGACAGCCAGGACCGCATGCTGAGCACGAAGCTGCCGGCGCTTGACGGCAACACCCTTTTAATCGCGCAGGCGGGCAATGTCAACAGCGGCGCGTTCGACCCGCTGGACGAGGTCTGCGCCCTTGGGTGCAAGGCGGGCGCGTGGGTGCATGTGGACGGCGCCTTCGGCCTGTGGGCGGCGGCATCCCCCAACACCTACCCGCTCATCAAGGGGCTGGAGGATGCCGACTCCTGGTCGGCGGACGCGCACAAGACCCTAAACGCCCCCTACGACTGCGGCATCGTGCTCTGCAAGGACCGCGGCGCGCTGGTAAGCGCCATGCAGGCCACCGCCTCCTACATCCAGTACAGCGACAACCGCGACGGCATGCTCTACACCCCCGAGATGTCGCGGCGCGCCCGCGGCATCGAGTTGTGGGCCACCCTCAAGTCCCTCGGCAGCGACGGTGTGGCGCAGCTGGTGGACACCCTGTGCGACAACGCCCGCTACTTTGCACAGCGCCTTGCCGCAAGCGGGTTTGAGGTTGCCAACGACGTAGTGTTTAATCAGGTGCTGGTGCGGTGCGAAACTTCTGAACAGACCACCGCGGTGCTCAAGGCGCTGCAGTCGGGCGAGGTGCTGTGGTGCGGCGGCGCCACGTGGCAGGGCAAGCCCGTGATACGCCTCTCGGTCTGCTCGTGGAAGACCACGCACGAGGATATTGACGCCAGCGTGGAGGCATTCGTTCAGGCGCGCAAGGCGGCAGCAACCATTCAATAGCCCCGCAAAGGGGCTTTGAGATACAGAAAGGAAGAGGACGATGAGGCTTTGCATTGCCTAAGCCGAAATAGCCGTTAAAAGTATACAATATCATGTTGAAAGAGGATTTAACGGATATGGCTATTTCGGATTGTACTAAGGTTTACCCGCGCAGCAAAGACACCCATACCGTTTATTTAAAGAATGCGGTGAAGAACCCCAACATCCTTGTGGGGGACTACACCATCTACAACGACCCTGTCGGCGACCCGTTAGGCTTTGAAAAGGTAAACGTGCTCTACCAGTTCCCCGTGCACAACGATAAGCTTATCATCGGGCGGTTCTGCTCCGTCGCCTGCGGGGCGAGATTCCTGCTCAACTGCGCGAACCATTCCCTTACTTCCCTTTCGTCCTATACCTTCCCGCTGTTTGGCGAGGAGTGGGACGCGGGGGTCCCCCTGCGCGAGGCGTGGCAGAACAAGGGGGATATCGTCATCGGCAACGACGTGTGGATCGGCTTTGAGGCGGTGATCCTCGCGGGCGTTCACATCGGCGACGGCGCGGTCATCGGCGCGCGCGCGGTGGTTACCAAGGATGTTCCGCCCTACACCATCGTGGGCGGCGTGCCCGCCAAGGCGATCAAGAAGCGCTTTGACGACGACACCGTCGCCTCGCTGTTAAAGCTTGAGTGGTGGAACTGGCCTACCGAGCGTATCCTTGAGCAGATCCCGCACATCCAGTCGGGCAACCTGCGCGCCCTTTGCGGCGACGTGCCCGAAATACAGCCCCGCGCATTAAGCGGTAAGGCCGCTGTGGACGCGGCGCTGGATTTCTCCAAGCTCGGCATCGATTTTAGCACCAAGCCGCTGCTCATCGGCGGGCTTGCCATGGAGTATTACGGCCTGCGCCAGCACGGCGACGACATCGACTTTATCGTCACAGGCGAGGATTACCTTGCGCTGCTGGCGGCCCACCCCGGGCACAAAAAGGATGTGTGGGGCGACTGGGGCATCAACGTAAACGGCTACGAGCTGTTCCGCAGCATCTGGAAGTTTGATTACAGCTTCCTCTCACGCGGCAGCATCGAGTACGGCCGCTACCGCGTCATCTCCTTCGAGATGCTGTTCTTCATGAAGGTGCGCGCGCAGGAAAGCGGTGAAAAGCACAGGCGGGATGTCGGGCTGCTGCTCGACTGCCTAAACCGCTACCAGAACCCCGAGTACCGGCGCTTTCTGGATGAGCACGCCGACTGGTACTTAGCGGCGCCGGACGGGATTATCTTTAACGACGAGCATATCTGACGCGGATTTTTAAGAACGGTTTTGCGGGTGCCTGAATGGGTGCCCGTGTGAGACTGAACAAAGCGACCCGACCTGCTACGCAGGTCGGGTCGCTTTGTTATGGCGGTAAGAACCCGCGGGCAAACGGTATATAATAATAGGGGCGACTGCCCGTCAGCACTTGTAGTATACTCAAAATTATGCTATTATATTGCTGTAAATTATGCTTAAGGGGTGGCAAGCATGCCGAATATCCGTCCGATCTCCGATTTAAGAAACAGTGCCAATGAGATCTCCGATTTTTGCAGAACCTCGCGCGAGCCTGTTTTTATCACCAAAAACGGTATGGGCGACATGGTGGTGATGAGCATAGAAACCTACGAGCGCCAGCAGGCGCAGCTCGAATTATATGCAAAGCTCGCCGAGGCTGAGGCCGAGATCGCCGCGGGCGCGAAGGGCGAGGATTTTTCCGCCTTTGCCAAAAGGCTGAGGAACGATGTCCATGGGCAGATATGAGGTAAAAATCTACCCTGCCGCACAGGAGGATTTGCGGGAGATCGTAGTGTATCTCAACACCCTCTCCCCACAGGCCGCATTGCGGTATTACGACCTGCTGACAGAGAAGATAGAAAGCCTCACCGAGCTGCCCGAGCGCTGCCCTTTGGCCAAGGACATCCAGCTTCGCCTGCGCGGCTACCGCGTCCTGCCGGTGGAAGCCTACCTTGTGTTTTACATGGTTTGCGGCACCGCCGTGCAGATACGCCGTATTCTTTACGCAAGGCGGCAGTATGAAGGGCTGCTGTAATAATCATCCTTCTTAACCCGCCTTTGGGGCGCGTTTGAAGAGGGGATTTTACCCCCTTTTCAAATTGAATTCAGTATAACCGCGCTTTGCTCCCCTGCCCTCTCATATAATCCCTTTTTATACAGATACTATTGACAAATTAGGTTTACTCTGATAAACTTATCCCGGTAGGTTTATTAGAGTAAACCTTTTCTGTTTGGAGGACGAAGTATGGAAGAGCTAAAGCTGTTTGACGCGGAGTACCGGCTGATGGACATCATCTGGGGCATGGAGCCGGTAAACTCCACCGAGCTTTCGCGCGTGTGCGGCGAGCGCCTTGGGTGGAAGAAGCCCACCGCCTACACCATGATACGCAAGCTGTGCGAGCGCGGGCTTGTAAAAAACGAGAACGCCACCGTCACCGCGCTGGTAAAGCGCGAGGCGGTGCGCCGCTACGAGAGCGAGGCGGTGGTGGAACGCGCCTTCGACGGCTCGCTGCCCGCCTTTGTGGCGGCCTTTTTAAAGGATAAGCGCCTCACCAAGGCCGAGGCGCTGGAGCTAAGGCGCATGATCGAGGAGGCGGAGGAATGATGGCACTGTTTGGCACCATCCTTTCCATGAGCCTGACGGCCAGCTACGCGGCGCTGGGCGTGCTGCTTATGCGCCTGCTCTTAAGGCGGGCGCCCAAGGTGTTCTCTTACGCACTGTGGGCGGCGGTGTGGTTTCGCCTGCTCTGCCCCGTGAGCTTCGAGAGTATCTTCAGCCTCATCCCCTCCCGCGCGGCGGTGCCCGCCGCCGCGCTGCTGCCCCAAGGCCCGACCATTCCTTCCCCCGCTTTTCAGGGCGGCGCACAGGGCGGTGCGCAGGCGGGGCAGGCCGCCCTGCCGCCGCAGCTTGCACAGCCCGCCCCCTCCCTGCCCCCATGGCGGGAGGTGCTCGCGGTGGTGTGGCTTGCGGGCATCCTGCTGCTGGTGTGCTACGCCGCCGTAAGCTACCTGCGCCTGCGCAGGCGCTTAGCCACCGCAGTGCTACTGCGGGAGAACATCTTTGAGACCGACCGCATTCACACCGCCTTTGTGCTGGGGCTTTTTAAGCCGAGAATCTACCTGCCCGTGGGGGTGCAGCCCGACGAGGCCGAGTACATCCTGCGCCACGAGCAGACGCACCTTAAGCGCTTCGACCATTTCATCAAGCCCGCCGCCTTTCTGGCGCTGTGCGTGCACTGGTTTAACCCGCTCATCTGGCTGTGCTACCATTTCTTGTGCCGAGACATGGAGATGTCCTGCGACGAAAGTGTGGTAAAGCAGCTGGGCAGCGGCATTCGCAAGGGCTATTCCGGCTCGCTGCTCGCCCTCTCCGAGCGGCAAAACGGGCTGTTCTCCCCGCTCGCCTTCGGCGAAAGCGGCGTCAAGGCGCGCATTAAAAACATCCTAAACTACAAAAAGCCCGCGTTCTGGGTGGTGATCCTCTGCATCATCGCGGTGGCGGCGGTCACCATCGGCTTTGCGGCGAACCCGCGCAGGGCGGCGGAGGTTACCCCTCTCGACACCGGCAGCCTTGGCGCTTTTGATATAGAAAAGGTCTCGCTTGCGGCAAAGAGGTTTGGCGGCGTGCAGGATACCGACCCGGTTAAGGTCGGGGAGGCCGCTATCATCCAGTACTATTCCGCCTTTACGGGAGAGGATGTACCAAAGGAATACCGCATCACCAACTTCTCGGTTTCCGATGTAACGCTGCTGGCGGGCGACCTAGCCGAGTTCTGCGTGAGCGCCAAAACAGCCTATACGACCACCGGCAGCTACTTTATGAGCGCGAACGGGAACGGTGCCCCCACGGCGGACGGCACAGGGATACACTGGAGCGACTGCTATATCGAGTTTCGCGTCAAAAGCCTTGGCGGCGGGAACTATGAAATCGTAAGCATCGGCACCGGCGGGGGCGCGCAGGGGCTTACGCCCGTCGCTGCCGTAACTGGGCCCGCCCTTGGCACCGCTTATCTTTTTAACCCCGAGTTCTGGCAGGACAATACGAATGAGTCGCCCGTTCCGCTGGCGAATATTCCGTTAACCGAAGAGCAAAGCAACCGGCTCTATGCTCTGCTGGGAACGGAGGACATCTGGCAGGCAGCACCCGAGGGGGACTACCCCAGCCTGCGGTATGTGCCGGGCATCCGGCTTGCGAGCGCCGCACCGCTGGGGCCGCAGATTGCGCTATACGATAATATAAACGGCCAAACCTGCATCGCGGTAGCCGAGAGCATCGTCTCCTCTAAGATGCCGCGCGAGTATTACGCCGCCAAAGAGGTGTACGACAGCGTTCGGGCGTTTATCGTCGCCCTTCTGCCAACCGAGCCGAATGGCGAGAACCTCAAGGAGACAAAGGCAAGGCTGGAGCAGGAGCTTGCCGCGCTCCAAAAATCCTTGCAGAACAAGGAAATGGAGCAGGACGGGCAGTTGCGCAAGCTTGACGACTTCCAGAAATCCCTCGACGGGCCGCCCGATGAAGGGGAAATGGCGATTATCAATGAGTTAAACGACGCGGTTACGCAGCTGATGTATGAGTGCGCAAAGCTTGAGGACGCCATTAAGAAAAAACAGCAGGAGATCAAGCTCTGCGATATGAATATCACCCAGCAGGTGATCGACTCCTCCCCCATATTCAGCGAGTGGCGCACCTATCAAACCGCCTTTCAGCAGAGTATGGACGGGCTTGTAGGCCAGAACTGGTGGGACCCTAAAGGGACGTACTGGGATCAATGGCTGGTGGGCGTCTCCTCCGGCCCGGCGGCGGGCACAACGACCTTGCCCGACTACCGCCACAGCGGCGGCGACGCCCTCGAGCAGCTGCTCTACGACCATGAGGTAAAGGCCTTTGCCGACCCGGAAGCCGGCTTTACGGTTGTCGCCGTAAAGATACATAAGACGGTAGAGGCGAACCAAAAAACAAAGGTCTTTTTAACCACCGCGTTCTCCCGCTATCGCATCGATAACGGCGCGGTGATAGACCAGGGCGGCGGACTGATGCCCTCGGCTGTCTCGCTTATCAAAGACGGCGACGGCAGCTACCGGTTATTTACGGAGGCCTTCGCGGGCAACGGCTCTGATTTTATACCCTCTATCCGTTTGTTCTGCACCCCGCCCGATTCGCAAACCGAGATCGAGGGGCTGGCCGACAGCATACTAAAGGAGTATGCAAACCCGGATGACCTGCTGGATACCCTGCACCAAAATCTTGCCGACTACCTCAAAGCAAACGGCTATGACGGGCTGCCCGTAGTGCCTGCACCCGTTCCGTGATGCTGCGCTTTGAACGCGCCTATCCATCATCAGCACCCGCCCCGCGAACATTCGCGGGGCGGGTGCTTTTCTTTCCAATTTGCGTATACCGGCTATTTTGCCCGCACTGTGTCCTAAACCATACCCAGTTTTTACTCAACCTTAACCCAAACCGCATTGCAGCACCCTTGAAAGCGGAATAAGCTTGAATAGGATAGTTGCGCAAACACATTTTTCCGCGAAACAGATCGCGGCGGGAGGAAACAACCTATGCAGACCGAAAATCATCCGCTTGTGAAACAGACGAAGCCCTTTCGATACGCCTTCGGAATGTTTGGCACCTCGATTCCGATCAATATGTTCAAAACCTACGCGGCGTTCTTCTACATAGACCACCTCGGGTATATCACTACGCCGCAGTTTTCGCTGATTCTGTTCATCTACACCTTTATCGACGCGGTGGATAACCCGGTGTACGGCTTTTTATCCGACCGCACCCGCACCAAATGGGGGCGCCGCAGGCCGTGGCTGCTCATCGGCGCACCGCTTCTCGTGCTCTGCTTTATCCTGTTTTTCAACCCGCCTGCGGTACTGGGCCCGGGCTCGGCGTTTTCATACATGCTCATCATGTACCTGCTCACCGGCACGCTGGATTCGCTCATCAACGCCAACTACGGCGCGCTTTTCCCCGAGCTGTTCAAGGGGGAGGCCTCGCGCGCAAAGACCAACGCGCTCAGGCAGGTGTTCCAGTTTGTCGCCATGATCATCAGCATCGCCCTTACCCCTATCGTCACCGGCGCGATCGGCTTCTCGATGACGGCGCTCATCTACGGCGCGCTTGCCGTCGCCGTGATCTGGTTTATGACGCTCGGCTGCCACGAAAACCCCGAATCGATGGAAAAGCCCAAGCCCGCTTTCTTCGGCAGCATTAAGGCGATTGCCTTAAACCCGAAGTTCTGGGTCTACGGCCTCACCAACGCCGCCTTTTACGCGGCGCTCGGCCTTGTGCAGTCGGGTGTTCCCTTCTTCGTCAAATATAACCTGCAGGAGGACGGCATGGGCTCCACCATCATGCTGGGTATCGTGATCGTGACGGCGATTCTTTTTATCCCCGTGTGGGTTCAGATCATCAAAAAGATCACCCTGATGCCGGCGTGGCGCACGGCGCTGATCATCATCTCGGTGAGCGTTATCCCGCTCTATTTCACCTCTACGCTGCTGGCCTCGGCACTGGTCGTTATCGCCTTCGGTTTCGGTATGGCGGGCGTCGCGACCACCATGGACATTGTGGGCGCCCGGATTCTAGACGAGGACTCCAAAAAGTACGGCGTGCAGCGCGAGGGCACCTTCTCCAGCCTGCTGGGCGTGCTCAATAAATCCAGCGGCCTTTTCACCTCGCTTGCCTTCCTGCTGGTGTTCCGCTTCTACGGCTTTGAGAGCGGCGAGAACCCCGGCGCGATGGCCGGTGAAGCCTCAAAGTTCCTCACCGTCTTGTTCCCGATTGCCATACTGGTGGTTTGCATCGTGATGTCGCGTTTTTTAAAGTTTGAGGAGGGCGGCAGGCCGCAGGCCGAAGCGCCCGGGCAGGAGGCCCTAACACACTAACGAAAAGAGAAAACGATATGGCAGTAATTACAATGGATTTTCGCTCCTCGGAGCTTAAGATGAATACGCTCGTGACCGTGGCGTTCCCCGACCCCGGGCGGGCCGGGAACGTTCCGCTCTCCTCGCGCAGGGTACTGTACCTGCTGCACGGCCTTTCGCACGACGGCAGCGCCTGGCTTCGGCACACGCTCGTGGAGCGGTACGCCGAGGCGCACGGGTTGGTGGTTGTGATGCCGAGCGGCGGGCGCAGCGCCTACTGCGACAACGTGCTCGGGCAGAACTATTTCTCACACATCGCAACAGAGCTCCCCGCCTACCTTAAGCTGGTGTTCGGGCTTTCGCAGAAGCGGGAGGACAACCTGATCGCGGGCTTTTCCATGGGCGGCATGGGCGCCATGAAGATAGCGCTTACCTATCCCGAGCGGTACCGCGCCGTCGGGAGCCTTTCCGGCCTGCTCGATTTAAGGCTGTACCTGCCGCTCGCGGACAAGAACGCGGCAAACGAGTTCCCCTTTTTGTTTGAGGCACTCGACGATCTCGACCACTCCCCATTAAACCCCGTCAACCTGCTTGACGCGCAGCGGCACCGGGACCTTCACATGTATATCGCCTGCGGATTGCAGGACGACCTGCTGCACACCAACTACGCCTTCCAAAAACGCGCCGCAGCGCTCGGGCTTTCCCCCGAGTATGTCTTTGAGGACGGCGCCCACGAGTGGGGCTTCTGGGACCGCCATCTTAAGCTGTTCATGGACTATTGCATGAGGTAAACCGTGGAGAAGCTAACCATCCGCCATACAGTAAAAAAAGAAGCCGAGGGCAGCTATTATGCCATCGGCTTTGAGGTGCCGCCCGAGGTGGAAAGGGTGACCGTTTCCTACGCCTACAGCCGGCTCGCGCCGGGCGCCGGAAAGAATGCGGGGCTTATCAATGTCGTCGACCTCGGGCTGGAGGACGCGAGCGGCCGGTTTTTGGGCTGGTCCGGCAGCGCGCGCAAAAGCGTTACCGTGGGGGAATTTGAATCGACGAACGGCTACCTCGCCACCGAGATTATGCCCGGCAGCTGGAGGATCATTGTCGGCGCCTACAAAATCGCCCCGCAGGGCGTTGAGGTCGATTACGAGATTACCTTCACAAAAAAGGCCGCCCGCTGGTTTTTCGGCGACCTGCACATGCACTCCGACGCCTCGGACGGGCAGCACACCCTCTATGAGCTTGCCGCCATCGCGCGCAGAAAGGGGCTTGACTTCATCGCCGTCTCCAACCACAACAACTATGCCGAGAACCTTTGCCTGCCCCATTTTCCGGCGCTCACGCTCATTCCGGCGGTGGAGTGGACGCACTACCTCGGGCACATGAACTTCTTCGGGCCGAAGGTGCCGTTTGCAAACTCCTTTATCGCCAACAGCCCCGGGCAGATGCTTGCGCTGATAGACGACGCGAAGAAAAGCGGGGCGATCGTCTCGGTCAATCACCCGAAATGCGACTTCTGCCCCTACCTGTGGGGAGACGACACCTGCTTTGATATGATCGAGGTCTGGAACGGGCCGATGCGGCGGGTGAACCTTCGCGCCATCGAGTGGTGGACCTCGCTGCTCAAAAGCGGCAGAAGGCTGCCGGTCGTGGGCGGCAGCGATTTTCACCGCGACTTTCGCTATGCCCGCATGGGCAACCCCGTCACGGCGGTTTACGCGCGCTCGCAAAGCGCCGCCGAGATACTCGCCGCCGTTGCGGGCGGCCACAGCTATATCACGGGCTCGGTAAAGGGTGTCCGGCTCGGGCTGCGCTGCCTCGGCAAAAGCTTCGGGGATACCGTGGCGCTTGAAAAGGGCGCCGAGCTCACCTTTCGCGCCGACAACGCCGCCCCGGGGACGCGCTTAACGCTCGTGACCGGCGAGGGCGTTGCCGCGGTGTTCCATAAACGCCGCAGCCGATCGATTACCGGCAGCGCCGCCGTCACAAAACCCGGCTTTGCGTATCTCCTGGCCACCAGAAAGGTGCTGTTTTACGAGACGGTGTGCGCCATCTCCAACCCCATCTACTTTGAATAGGGCCGCGCCTGCCGTCACCCCAACCGGGAATATTCTAGGCGAAGAAGGCACCCGCTCCGCGAACAAACGCCGGGCGGGTGCCTTCCCTTCTTATGCTTCTAGTTCGCTCTATTGTCACTCCAGCACGAGCGCGCGCATGGGGCAGAAGCTGACACACTTGCCGCATCGGATGCACGCCTCTTCATTCACCTGCGGCGCCCTTACCCCCACCTGCGTAAGCGCCGCCGCCGGGCAGACGCGCACCGAGGGGCAGGGGTGGTTCTGCGGGCAGCGCTCCGCCTTTACCACCAGTTTCTTTGCGCTGTTATCCCCCGCCGCCTTCCCGAACATCCCTAACACGCCTTTTCGCATACCACACACTCCATTTCACCTGTAGTATCCATCCCGCCGATTGAACGGCAGCATCCCCAGTATAGCGCAAAGCGGCATGACCTTCGGTGACAAAATCACGGAGGCACGCGCGTATGGCGCAGATACGGGAGAATTACTGCCGCAGGGGGCAAACTTGCGTTGTCTGCCCTCCGGTTCATGCAACAACGACGGGCAAGAGCGGTCTTATGCTTCATTCTATTAACAGCGTAGGCGTTATAAACCGCCAAATTTGCGTTTTAACGCGTTTTCTGCTTGTACACTTTAAAGCGGCAATGTAATATTCTATACTTATTTCTTATTGAAATTAGTATTACGAAAGTAATTGACAACAGCGCATCGGCATGCTATTATCTGGGTATCGAATATCGTTAAACCAACGAGTAAGAAAAGTAGGTAACTCCTAAACGGGCGCAGAGAGCCGCTAAAGGGTGTGAAGGCGGTGCCGTTTGTTTTACCGAATGGGCTTATGAGGGTGGCCGAAAGGGGGGTACCCCCAAGTAGCAGCCGACGGGAGCTTCACCCGTTACCAAGGAAGCATGCATGGTGGTGCATGGAGCAAGCGGGCCTTGGGGCTTAAGCCCTTGGCCAATCCGGGTGGTACCGCAGGAGTATTTTAACTCTTGTCCCTGTTTTACAGCAGGGGCAGGAGTTTTTTTATTGGTTTCTTTGCCGCTTTGCGGCACAATAATAATACTAATCACGATGCGAGGGAGAGATTACTATGGCGAACATTCCGTACAGAACCTACCTTACCGAGGAGCAGATGCCGAAATACTGGTACAACATGCGCGTAGACATGAAGGAGCAGCACGACCCCTTCATCAACCCGGGCACGATGAAGCCCGCGGCAAAGGAAGACCTGCTGCCTGTTTTCTGCGAGGAGCTGGTAAACCAGGAGTTCAACACCACCGACCGTTACATCGAAATCCCCGGGCAGGTGCGCGAGTTCTACCGCACCTACCGCCCCTCCCCGCTCATCCGCGCGTACAACCTTGAGAAGGAGCTGGGCACCCCCGCGAAGATCTACTATAAGTTCGAGGGCAACAACACCTCGGGCAGCCACAAACTAAACTCCGCCGTGGCGCAGGTGTACTATGCGAAGGCGCAGGGCATCACCAACCTCACCACCGAGACGGGCGCCGGGCAGTGGGGCACCGCGCTCTCGATGGCGGCGGCCTACTTCAAAATTCCGCTCACCGTTTACATGGTAAAGGTGAGCGCCCAGCAGAAGCCCTACCGCAAGGCGATCATCGAGACCTTCGGCGCCAAGGTCATCCCCAGCCCCAGCGTCACCACCGAGAGCGGCAGAAAGATTTTGGCCGCCACCCCCGAAACGGGAGGCAGCCTAGGCTGCGCCATCTCGGAGGCGGTGGAGAAGGCGGTTACCACCCCCGGCAGCCGCTATGTGCTCGGCTCGGTGCTCGATCAGGTTCTGCTGCATCAGGCCATCATCGGCAGCGAGTGCAAGGCCGCGATGGACCTTCTGGGCGAGCAGCCCGATATCCTCATCGGCTGCGCGGGCGGCGGCTCCAACCTCGGCGGCTTTATCTCGGAGTACATGGGCGAGCACCTGCAGGGCAAAAACGACATCCGCTTTATCGCGGTGGAGCCCGCCTCCTGCCCCTCCTTTACCCGCGGCAGGTACGCCTACGATTTCTGTGACACCGGCCGCATCACCCCGCTCGCCAAGATGTACACCCTCGGCAGCGACTTTATGCCCTCGCCCATCCACGCGGGCGGGCTGCGCTACCACGGCATGTCGCCTATCCTAAGCAAGCTGTACCACGACGGCTACTTAGAAGCGCGCGCCGTGACCCAGACCTCGGTGTTCGACGCGGCGCAGACCTTCGCGCGCGTAGAGCAGATTCTGCCCGCGCCCGAGAGCTCCCACGCCATCCGCGTGGCCATTGACGAGGCCCTTAATTGCAAGGAGACGGGCGAAAGCAAGACCATCCTCTTCAACCTCACCGGCACCGGCTACTTCGACATGACGGCCTACCTGCAGTACAACGAGGGCCGCATGACCGACTATGTTCCCACCGACGACGACTTAAAAGTAGGCTTTGATTCCTTAAAGACCATCCCCGTGAACGAGGGGCTGCTGTAAAAGATAATTTTGAGGGGGTAGGCTTTCGGCTTACCCCTTTTATTTTTGCAAGATTTCAAAATATGTTGTAACGCGCAAGAATTTGTTGTAATATGGTAATAAATCATCCGCAAAGGATGTGCCTTGATGGATTTTTTACCAAACGGCAAATTGTTTAAAGTCGGTACTTACTCTGTAGAATTTAACGATATACTACATATTAACTTACCCTGTACAGATATATTTCAGTCTGCCGGTCTGATAACACATATTTATAAAAGACACCCGCATTGCGTTGCCTATGCTGCAAAAATTTCTGAGATAATTCGTAATCCCGATTATATAGGAATAAATCCAAACGAACCCAATAGCATTGAACTGGTGAAAATTTTTGATAAGAATATCCTTCTGGCTATTAAACTGGATATAGATGAAAACTATTTATATGTCGCTTCGCTTTTTGATATTAACCAAAAAAAGATTGAGCGGCGGCTGAATACCGGAAGGATCAAACGCTTTCACCATGGCGGCACTTGACAATATATTGTTCCGCTTGTATAATGTAGATGTAGAAAGAATATATTAATAATGGATATTGAGGTCGGAAATGGTTCCCGACACACTCTGTTTGGAGTACCTGAGATGCAGGATACACCGCCCTGCCAATATCCGTGTTAATACAGCGAAAGGCGCCCATCTGTTGTGGGCGCCTTTTATTATGATTAAATTTATTGGCCGTACATGTCACAAAGCGGGATATACGCTGTCTAATATCATATAGGCCAAATACTACATGCCGCGTGACGCGGCGGACAGGAGCAACTTTATGAACGACGAAACCTTACAGCTTTTAGACCTCGCCGTGGCGGGCGACAAGCAGGCGCTCGAGGCCCTGCTTGGCAGTGTGCAGGAGAGGGTGTACAACCTCGCGCTGCGCATGCTCGGCAGCCCGCAGGACGCCGAGGACGCCACGCAGGAGATCCTTATCCGCGTGATGACCAAGCTTTCCTCCTTTAAAAAGGAGAGCGCCTTTTCCACCTGGGTGTACCGCATTGCGGCAAACCACCTGCTCAACTACCGCAAGGGGATGTTTGCGCAGCAGCCGCCCTTGAGCTTTGAGTTTTACGCCGAGGATATTCAAAACGGCTTTATACAAGGGGATGTGCCGCTTCGTCAGGGCGCGGACGAGGCCCTGATCGCCGAGGAGCTCAAGCAATCCTGCACCAACGTGATGCTGCAGTGCTTCACCCCCGAGGAGCGCATCGTGTACATCCTTGGCACCATGTTTAAGGTGGAGAGCCGCCTGGGCGGCGAGATACTGGGCATCTCCCCCGAGGCCTACCGCAAGCGCCTTTCCCGCCTGCGCGAGCGCATGGCAGGGTTCCTTGGCAGCTACTGCGGGCTTGCAAACGGCAGCTGCTCCTGCAAAAAGCGGGTGGACTACGCCATTATGACCCACCGCCTAAACCCCGCGCGCCTTGAGTACTCCGCCTTAAAGCCGCTGAGCGAGGGCCTGTGCGCCCCCTACACCGAGGCGATGGAGCAGCTCGACGAGCTTTCGGGCGTGTTCGAGAGCCTGCCCGCCTACCAGTCGCCCCAGCAGGTGAAAGCGTTTATCACAAGGCTGCTGAGCACCGACAGCGTGCAGACCATCCGCGCGCAGGCGGCGCAGTGACAGTTTTAGGAGGATGCCCCATGCCAAGAGTACCGATACAGAAGACCCTTAAGAACACCCGCCTTGCCAACCACTACGGCGGCTGGATGTACTGCGACGCCTGCGGCAAAACGGTTGCGTACCTCTGCTACGTCACCTACCGCCGCGTGCGCTTCTCCTTCACCTGCGCCTGCGGCGCCAAGGGCAGCGCGTCCCTTGCCTTTGAAGCCGAGGCGCCCGAG
Source organism: Bacillota bacterium (assembly GCA_023412215.1). Taxonomy (GTDB): domain Bacteria; phylum Bacillota; class Clostridia; order Oscillospirales; family Ruminococcaceae; genus Acetanaerobacterium. The sequence goes on from JAEYNX010000022.1 coordinate 32,381, forward strand.
CTGCCCGCCGAAAATCCCCCCACTCCCATCAAAAACCGCCTCTGCTGCGCGGAGGACGCCTCCCCGCTTTTAACGATCGTTGAAAAGAACCTGCAAAGCTACTCCTGCGAGGTGGCGTGTGCCGCCTGCGGCAGGATGTATTGCGACCATAAAGGAGAATGACAAGATGAAGAAGTTTCTGCTTTCGCTGTTGATCGGCGGCGCGGCGGGTATGATCGACTGCATCCCCATGCTGCTGCAAAAGATGGACGCCCTTTCGCTGGCCTCGGCCTTTGCGCAGTGGCTGGTTTTAGGTGTTGTGATCAACTACACCGTTTGCCCCCTGAGGGGCTGGCTCAAAGGGGCGCTGTTCGCCCTCGCGGCGGCGGTGCCCGTGATGCTGCTCGTCGCCAAAACCGACCCCCTCTCGCTTATCTCCATGGCGGTGACGAGCTTCGTGCTGGGCGCCGTTGTTGGGCTGGTGAGCTCAAGGGTCTTCCCTGCCGCTAAACCCAAATTCAGCGGTCTGCCCCGCTAGCCGCAGGACACTTTCCTGTGTGCCTATACGGTCACGGCGTTTCCTAACGCACCATAAACAACCGAGCGGACGGGCCCAAGGCCTGCCCGTTCCTCTTTTTTGCCGCTGCGGCACAGGGTAAGGGGAAGCGCAAAACAGTTGAATCCTTCGCCCGCGCATGGTACACTGTTTTCAACATCTTTTACCGCCTTGGGGGAAATATCATGACCTTTCACAGCGAGCGCCTGACCTTTCGAGACTTTACCCCGCAGGACTACCCGCAGTTTGCCTCGGTCTTCTCAAACCCGCTGGTGATGCGCTACGCCTACCGCGCCTGCATCACCGACGAAGGCGAGATGCACGACTATTTTGAGACGGTGCTGAAAAACGCCGCCGAACAGCCGCGGATGCTGTACGAATTCGCGGTACATATCCAAAGCAGCGGGGAGTTTGCGGGGTTCGCGGATATCCATGCCGAGTATATTTTAGCGGGGCAGCGCCGCGCGGAGCTCGGCTACTTTCTGCTGCCGGAGCACTGGGGCAGGGGCTACGCCACCGAGATCGCCCGGGCGCTGGTGGACGTTTCCTTTCGGACACTCGGGCTGCACAAGGTGGTGGGCTCCTGCAACGAGCATAACGACGCCTCAGCTCAGGTGATGCAAAAGGCCGGTATGCGCAAGGAGGGCGTCTTCCGCGGCGAGCGGTACAAGGACGGCCGGTGGGACGACGAGCTGCGCTTCGGCATCCTGAAAAGCGACTGGCAGCCTTAAGCTTAATACGCTTTTTGCGCCGCCGCGGGGAGTCTTCCGCGGCGGCGCTCTTGTTTTGTCGCGTACCCGCCTTCGGGAAAGAGCCGCCTTCTCCCATGCGGCGGGCGGCGGATACCCTGAAAGGATGGCACTTTTTCCGCCCGCCAACATAAAGTATAGCGAGGACTTTATGCAGGAAGGCGGTCAACATGACAAACCATTGCTTTTACGGCCTTACGGGAAAGGTGATAACACCGGACGACCTCGAATACGAGGAGGCGCGGCAGGAGTTCAACCGCGCGATACAGCGCTTCCCCCTGGCAATCGTTTATTGCTATGATAAATACGACGTCGCGAACGCGGTGCAATGGGCCATTGCCTTCTGTGTGCCGATCCGAATCCGCGGCGGCGGGCATCACTACGAGGGCTATTCCACCGGCGACGGCGTGCTGGTGATCGACATCAGCCCGATGACCGGGCTCAGCATGCGGGATGATCTGCTGCGGGTGGAGGGCGGCGTGACCAACACCCGGTTGTACGACTACGTCTCCACCCAAGGGTACCCCTTCCCCGGCGGCACCTGCCCCACCGTGGGGGTGGCGGGGTTTGCGCTGGGGGGCGGCTGGGGGCTTTCCTGCCGCCTGTTCGGCCTTGGCTGCGACAGCTTAACCGAGCTGGAGCTGGTGGATTACACGGGCAGGATACTGGTGGCAAACGACCGCTGCAACAGCGACCTCTTCTGGGCGTGCCGGGGCGCCGGCGGCGGCAACTTCGGCATTGTGGTGTCGATGACCTTCAGGCTGCCGCCCAAAACCGACAAGGTGACCCTGATAGAGTTTTCTTACGCGGATACCGACCGCGACAAGCAGGCCCGCTACCTCGACGCGTGGCAGCGCTGGCTTGCGGGCGCGGACGAACGCATAACACTTTTATCGCGTATCTACCACGCTGCCGGCGAGGACTTTGGGGTGTCCTGCAGGGGCATCTTCTACGGTCTGCCGCAGGAGGCGGAGGCGATGCTGCGCCCGCTTACGGGGCTTGGCGGGTGCAGCCTGAACCTCGGCTATGTCACCTTTTACGAGGCGATCAAAACCATCGAGGCCACCTACCCCAGCTCGGAGATGTTCCGCTCCGCCGGCCGGTTCGTGGTGCGCCCGCTCGATGCCGGCGAGATCCTGCACACCGTCGATTTGATCCGCGACGTGCCGGAGGGCTCGGTCTTCTCCGCACTGTCGCTCTACGCGCTGGGCGGCCGAGTAACCGAAACCGGCCCCTTCGATACGGCGTTTTACTTCAGGGACGCGCAGTATATCCTTGCCGTACAGTCGATGTGGACGGACGCGCGGTACACGGAGATAAACCGCCTGTGGGTAGGCAGGCAGTTTCGCTATATCGAGGGCATTACGCCGGGCTCGTTTGTCAACTTTCCCTACAGCGGCCTCACCGATTACCTTACGGCCTATTTCGGCCAGAACGCCGAGCGCCTTCGGCTTGTTAAAACGGCCTACGACCCGTTTAACGTGTTCAACTTCCCGCAGAGCATCCCGCCCGCTGATTGCGAGGAATAAACACAGCCCCCGATCAGGCGGCCTTCGCCGCCCGCTCGGGGGCTGTGCTCTATACTTTCGGTTTTGCCGGTACAAAAGCAACGGGAAGCGTTGGCGCATACCTACCCTACTGCTTAAACACCACCGTGATCGTCGTGCCCTCCCCTTCCGCGCTCTGGAAGAGGATCTCGCCGCCCCAGCGCGCGGCGGCGTGTTTGACGATGGAAAGCCCGAGGCCGGTGCCGCCCACGGTGCGGCTTCTGCCCTTATCCACACAGTAAAAGCGCTCGAAGATGCGCCCGTGGTGCTTGGGCGCGATGCCGATGCCGGTATCGGCCACCGTAATCGAGATGCCGTCGCGCAGGTGCCTGCACAGCACGCGCACGCCGCCGCCCTTTACGTTGTACTTTACGGCGTTGTCCATCAGGTTGCCCACGATCTGCCGCATGTCCTCGCGGCTGGCCTTTAAGGTGATGTCGTCACCCGACACCTCGAGGGTGACGTCCTTCTCCTGCGCCATGGGCAGCAGCCCTGCGGCGATATCCTCCGCCAGCTTTTTCAGGTTCACCTGCTCGCTCGCCTCGGGGCGGCGCCCGTTCTCCAGCTCGGATATCTTGATGATATCCTCGATGAGGGTGGTCATGCGGGTCGCCTCGGCGGTAATGCGGTCGAGGTAATCAAGGGTCTTGTCGGGGTCGGTGACAAGGCCGGAGGCCAGCAGCTCCGCAAAGCCCTTGATGGAGGTGATGGGGGTTTTCAGCTCATGCGAGGCGTTTGCCACAAACTCGCTGCGCATCTTCTCGGTTTCGCGGATGGTGGTCACGTTGGTGAGCAGCAGGATGGCGCCGTTTTCCTCCTGCGCGGTGCCGGTGGAAACGATGCTGCCGCGCGCGGGGGTGACGTGCACCGAGAGGATGACGCTGTCGTCGGAGAAGCTGTTTAGGTCAAAGATGGTGGAGCGCCCCTCCTTGATTGCGGCCTCTACCGCCGAAAGGATGCGCTCGTTGCGCGTGAGCATCATCAGGTTCTTGCCCTGCGCGTTGGTGCCGCCGAGGTAGCGCTCGCTCGCGAGGTTGGTGCTCACTACCCGCATGCGGCTGTCAATCACGGCAAGGCCCTCCTCCATGTTGTCGAGCAGCGTCTTGCTGCGCTCCCGCTCGGTTTTAAGCTGCTTGAGCGCGTCGCTGATGCGGGAGGAGAGGGTGTTTACACTGTCCACGATCGGCACAAGCTCCTCATACCGCGGGTTCGGCAGCGGCTCGCCGCGCTCGCCCGTGGCGATGTCCTCGATCTGGTTGCGCGCCTGAATCAGCGGCTCGGTCACGCCTCTGGTGATGGCGCGCGCCATGATGGGGGTGAGGATGCCCGCCACCGCAATGCCGAAGATCAGCGCGGGCAGAAGGCTTGCAAAGATGGCGTTGGCCTGGGCGTTTTCCACCGCAAGACGCACGTACAGATCGTTGTTCACGCGCATGGCGACGTAGCTCACCATCTTGTGCAGCGTCTCGGAGTAGCGGCTGGAGGTGCCTATCCCCACCTGCTTGGCCGTGATGAGCTCGGGGCGGTCGCTGTGGTTTTCCAGCGTGCTGCTGTCCACGGCGCTGTCCGCTATTACTTTCCCGTCGGCCTGTATAATGCTTAAGCGGTAGTCGGGGTATTTCTTCACCTCGTCCTCGGGCGAAAAGGTGCCATGCTCAAGGTCGTATTCAATCTGGCTTTTTACCGAGTTTAACATCAGCCGCATGTTGGTTTCGATCTCGTTCCGGTGCATCGACTGCAGGATAAACCCCGATACGACGGCCGAAACCAGCAGCGCAATGACCGCGGTAATCACGCAACGCTTTAAAATGGCGCTCTGCATTCCTGTTTACCCCCTCTGTATCAATCTGCCTTGCCTGTGAGCAGGGCGGATGTCCTCGTAGAAACGTAGGGGCAGACCTGTGTGTCTGCCCTTTTTTGAGATGTATCTGCCGTGTTCTTGTGTGGCACATCCCCAATTGCCGGAGGCGGTAGCCCGCGGTTGGTTCCGGCCATCCATACGAATCAGGTAGGGGCGAACTGTGTTCGCCCGCGGTCTATCCGCACGCCGCATAGAATCCGCAGGAGACCAATGGTCTCCCCCTACAACCCTAACTGCGCTGTTGCGGCATTGTAGGGGGCGGCGTCCTCGACGCCCCGCGGTTGGTTTACCTATCTACCGGTAGGATGTAGGGGCGATTATCAATCGCCCGCGGTCTAACCGCGCGCCGCATAGAATCCGCAGAGACCAATGGTCTCCCCCTACAACCCTAACCGCGCTGTTGCGGCATTGTAGGGGGCGGTGTTCACCTGAACAGGGCGAACACGCGGGTTCGCCCCTACAGCGTAACCGCAGATTCCCGTAGGGGCAGACCCGTGTGTCTGCCCTGGAATGTTTTATGGGCGTTATTCTATGGCACACATCATTGTAGGGGGCGGCGTCCTCGACGCCCCGCGGTTGGTTTACCTATCTACCGGTAGGATGTAGGGGCGATTATCAATCGCCCGCGTAACCCCGCGGCCCTGTAGTTTATACGCTGTACCTAAAGATAACATTCTTATTTATTTTACATTGTCGCTCAGGCCGCGACAGGCCCATCCTTTTCTTGTTCGAGAAAAGGATGCAAAAGCGAAGCAGGGGGTTCCCTGCACCCCACGGCTTACGGCTGCGGAGGGATGGCTGATGCACTATCATGGGTAACTCGGCAAAAGCACGACATGCGGCTCCAGCCTTAGGGTCGTACTTTTGTAGATGCAAACAAGTTTGCATCTATTCCCTCGTTCACTCAATCGAAGAAGGGCTTGTTCCGCATCCGTAAGCCGCCACTCTCTTTTAGATTTGTACGAATCTTGGATAGAGGACGGCGCAGTCAGACAGGCGGTAGCAGAACCCCCGATAGAGACCCCGAGGGCATAAAATGCGAAGCATAGGAGCGAATACAGTTCGCCTGCGAACGGCGAAGCCGTCGCCGAAGGGGCACCAAGGACGCGCAGCGGACGTGGCGTGCGGGAACGGACAATGTAAGACATAGCAGCAAATGCAGCAAAGACGCAACAGGTAGACCACGGGCGATTGATAATCGCCCCTACACGATCGCCATAGACGGTGGGCGACCACGGGGCGTCGGGGACGCCGCCCCCTACAGCATGTCGTAAACGGGTGTTACGTGGGCCCAGGCGAATACCATTCGCCGGCGCACAGTTCGCCCCTACGGGATGTATTGCGAACGGGCGGGAGAACCCCGCCCCTACAGCGCGAAATCTGGTTTCTTTCGGAACGGCACGGGGGCCGTTTCCTACGGTGTTAAATAGGATGTTGTAGGGGCGACGTTTCGTCGCCCGCAAAGATTACCGCGCGTTTCATGCGAGACCGCGGGCGAACACAGTTCGCCCCTACATGCTGATACCGCACGCGGTACGAAAATTAGGCTAAAGCCCAAGGGCTATTAACCGGCCTGCTCCACAAAGCGGTAGCCCACGCCGCGCACCGTCTTGATGTAGCGCGGGTGCTCGGCATCGTCCCCCAGCTTGGCGCGAAGGCTCTTGATGTGCATATCCAGCGTGCGGGTCTCGCCCACAAACTCATAGCCCCAGATGGTATTGAGCAGCTCGTCGCGCGAAACCACGCGGTCGGCGCTCTGCATCAGCAGGGTGAGCAGCTCGTACTCCTTAAGGGTAAGCTCGATCAGCGCGCCGTCCTTGGTCACCTCGTGCTTGTCGAGGTCTATCTTGATGTTATTGCGCTCGATCTGGCGCACCTGCTCGTCGGCGGGGTAGGCGCGGCGCAGCACGGCACGCAGGCGCGCCGAGAACTCCAGCACCCCGAAGGGCTTGGGGATATAATCGTCCGCCCCGCTGTCGAGGCCCGTCACCTTGTCGATCTCGCTGGTTTTGGCGGTGAGCATAATCACCGGTATCTTTTTGGTAGCGGGGTTGCCCTTGATGCGGCGCAGCGCCTCAATGCCGTCGATGCCGGGAAGCATGATGTCCAAGATATATACCGAAGGCGTTTTGCCGCTGCCAAACATCTCCTCGGCGTTTTCAAAAGCCGTCACCTTGTAGGAAAATGCCTCGAGCGTGCAGCGCACCACCTCGCGGATGTTTGCGTCGTCTTCAACAATAAATACGGTATACTGCTCCATAGCAACACCACCTGTTCCTGTTTTTTTCTATCCGTAAGCGCTCAAAGAGCGCGGGCCGTAAACGCGGCAAACCCTATCGCATACCTATGCTGCAACCACGCAAAACGTGGTTGCGACGTAGGTACTACAGTATCTTGGTGTTTTTGTACTCGCCGGTTTCAAAGAACTCCACCCATTCGCAGATGTTCACGGCGTGGTCGCCGATGCGCTCGAGGTATTTGGCGATCATCATCACGTCGATAGCCTCGTCGATCTTGGAGGGCGAGCTGCCGATGTGCTCCACTAAGTCGGCGCGCACCTTGCAGAAGAGGTCATCCACCACGTCGTCGCGGGCGATAACCGCCTTGGCGGAGTCGAGGTCGTTGTTGGTAAACGCGGTAACGCTGTCGTATACCATCTCGGAGGCTACGCGTGCCATCTCGGGGATATGGCGGGCAATCTTGGCGGGCTCGTCGTCGTCGAGGTTTACGAGGATCTCGGCGATATCCGCCGCCTGGTCGCCGATGCGCTCGATGTCGGTGATCATCTTTAAGGCGGTGCTGATCTGCCTTAAGTCTCGCGCAACGGGCTGCTGGCGCAGCAAGAGCTTTAAGCAGCGGGTCTCGATGGTCTTTTCCATCTCGTCGATCTCGTGGTCGTGCTCGGCAACGTTCTGCGCCACCTCCTTGTCGCGCGCGGTGAGGGCTAAGACGGAGTTTTTGATAGCCTGCTCGGCAAGCCCCGCCATCTTGATTAGGTCGATATTTAAGTTTTCCAGCTCGGTATCAAAAGAAGGACGTGCTCCCATATTCATTCTCCTTTAATTATAATACGAATTCCCGATTAAAAAAACGGATAAAATCATTTTTTTAATCCCGCCTTTGGCGGGGAGCAATAACGCTTTGCTCTGCTTGTTTCAAATTATACTAAGAAATATTCAGAAAAGACCGCTTGCACTTAAATTTTACAGAAGCAACGAATCAGCCGAAACGTCCTGTAATATAATCCTCGGTGCGCTTATCCTTGGGCAGGCTGAAGATGGTCTCGGTCTCGCCGAACTCCACCATCTCGCCCACTAGGAAGAACGCGGTGTAATCCGAGATTCTCGCCGCCTGCTGCATATTGTGCGTTACGATAACAATGGTGTATTTATCCTTTAAGGTGAGCATCAGCTCCTCGATCTTCATGGTGGAGATCGGGTCGAGCGCGCTGGTCGGCTCGTCCATGAGGATCACCTGCGGCTCCACCGCCATGGCGCGCGCGATGCACAGGCGCTGCTGCTGCCCGCCCGAGAGCGAAAGGGCGCTCTTGTGCAGGCGGTCTTTCACCTCATCGTAAAGGGCCGCGCCGATCAGGCTTTCCTTGACGATCTCGTCGAGCACCTTTTTGCTCTTGATGCCGTGGATGCGCGGGCCGTAGGCCACGTTGTCGTAGATGCTCATGGGGAACGGGTTGGGCTTCTGGAACACCATGCCGATCTTCTTGCGCAAAAGGGTCACGTCCACGCGTTTGTCGTAGAGGTTCTCGCCGTCTATAAGTACCTCGCCCGTAATCTTTACGCCGTCTATCAGGTCGTTCATACGGTTGAGTGTCTTTAAAAATGTAGATTTGCCGCAGCCGCTGGGGCCGATAAGGGCGGTGATTTTATTCTCCTGAATCTCTATGGAAACAGATTTCAGCGCATGATTCTCGCTGTAATACAGGTCGAGGTTCTTTACCGATATGCTGCTCATTCGTTTACCATACCTTTCCTGAAATAGGATTGTTCTTTCTTATACTTATTTCAATCAGAAACTCTTACCTCATATTTCTTGTTAAAATCAGTATTACTGTCCTGTCTGTAACCGGCTTTATGCCGCGTGCCTGCGTGCCGCAGCTACTGGCCTCTCGCCTTTTTGCTCGCCTGGTTTGCAAGCACCTTGGTCAGGCCGTTGATCAGCAGCACGATCACCATCAGCACCAGCGCTACACCGAAGCCCTGCTCGATATACCGGCCTTCGGAAACCGCGAAATACATCTGCACCGTAAGGGTCGCGCCCGAAGAGAACGGATGCGTGAGCCAGTTTGAGGGCAGGTTGGTTACCGAGCCCGCGGTGTAAAGCAGCGCCGCCGACTCGCCCACGATGCGCCCGATACTGAGGATTATCGCGGTAATAATGCCCGGGAGCGAGCTTGGCAGGATCACCGTGCGGATCATGTACCACTTGGTGGCGCCCATGCCCAATGCGCCCTCGCGGTAGCTGACGGGCACGGTTTTAAGCGCCTCCTCGGTGGTTCGGATGATTAAAGGAAGCACCATGATGGTGAGGGTGAACGCGCCCGAAAAGATGGAGTAGCCAAGATGCAGGAAGGTGCCGAAAAAGATGGCACCGAACAGGCCGTAGATGATGGAGGGGATACCGGCCAGCGTTTCGATGGTAAACTCGATCACGCGGATAAGCGCGCCCTGCTTGGCGTATTCGGTGAGATAAACCGCCGCACCCACCCCGACGGGGGTGGAGATGACGAGCGTGATAAGGATCATATACAGCGTGTTGATAATCGAGGGCAGGATGCCGAAGCGTTTTTTAAGGGCGCTGGGCGCGGTGGAAAGAAACTCCCACGAGATATTGGGCAAGCCGCGAACCAGTATATAAATAAGGATGCCCGCCAACAGCAAAACCGTGATACCCGCGCTCAGGAAGATCAGTACCTTCAGTACCCTGTCTGAAACCCGCGGGCGTTTGCCCAGAATGGTAATAGCGCTTGTTTGTTCCGACATATGTTCTATCCTTTCCGTATGATTTCGCGCGGATTATTTCTCTTTTCTGCTGTTGCCCTTGAGCATGATATTTACGACAAAGTTGATAATCATAATAAACACGAACAGCACGAGGCCGATACCGAAGAGCGACTCACGGTGCAGGCCCGCTGCGGCGTAGCTCATGTCGGAGACGATGGCGGTGGTTAAGAACCGCACGCTGTTAAAGGGCAGCGGGAAGTTCGCCACATTGCCCGCCACCATGATGATGGCCATGGCCTCGCCGATGGCACGGCCCACGCCGAGCACGATACTCGTCACGATGCCGGAGCGCGCGGCGCCGATCATCACCCTGAAGATGGTTTGTATATGTGAAGCGCCGAGGGCGAGCGATGCCTCCTTGTATTCATGCGGCACCGCCCGAAGCGCGGTTTCGCTCACGTTCACAATAGTAGGCAGAATCATAATAGCCAGCACGATCACCGCGGAAATAAGGTTGGAGCCGCCGGTAAAGGTGTGGTTGGGGTCGTCTTTAAAGATTGCCGTTTCAAAAATGCCCATAAACGGCACCAAGAGCTTTGCGCCGATAATACCGTAGATAACCGAGGGGATGCCCGCAAGCAGCTCTACCGCGGGGCGCACCACCTTGTACATCACGGGCGGGGCGAGCTCCGACAAAAACACCGCTGTTAAAAGCGACACCGGAACCCCGACGATGATCGCCATCAGCGTACCAATAATGGAAGTAAGTAAGAAATTCAAGATGCCGAACTTCGGCTCGGCGGCGGTAGGCAACCACTCGCTCCCGAACAGAAACTCCAGCACACCCACCTTCGCAAGGGCCGGAGAACCTGCGATGATCATATAAACTGTAATGCCGATTACGGCGGCCACCGCGGCAATGCCGCATACAAAGAATACCACCGTCATAAACTTCTCGATGGCGGTTTTAGTCTTACTGCTGCCTTGAATAGTGAAGTTCTTTTGGCTGACTGCCTGCAAGAGGATTCCCCCTTAATTCTCCAGTTTTTATTCCTGCTTGAGCAAACATTCGTACAATGCAACGTTTCGTTTAGCAACCTTCGCGACAGCGCTTAACGCCGGTGCTCCCCGCCGAGGGCGGAGGGCAAAAAGCGGCTCAGCACTTTTTACTGTAGAATGAGTATTACGGGACAAGTGACGGTGAATATGGTTATAAGGAACTTTCGGTTTCCGGTTTATCAAAATATGCCATATTTTATAAGAATATGGGGTTTATAAAAATATGTCTTTATTGAGCGAATGGGCGGGGCATTGCCCCACCCTTCCACTCAAAAGTATTATACTTTTACGTGTATTATGCTTAAATCGAATTACTGCTTAACGATGAGACCCATGCCCTTAACGATCTCCTGGCCCTGAGCGCCCATAGCGTAGTCTAAGAAAGCCTGAGCGGTCTCACTTAAGGTCTTGGACTTATTGGTAGCCATTACAAAGGGACGGTTGAGCTTGTAGGTGCCGGCAAGGATGTTGGCTTCGGTAGCTTCAACGCCTTCAACCTTGGCAGCCCTGATGGTGTCGTCTACTGAGTTGAGGGATACATAGCCGATAGCGTCGGGGTTGGAAGCGACAGCGGTCTTAACAGCGCCGGTGCTGGTGAGCTCCTGAGCGTACTTGCACTTCTCTTTAACGTTTACGAGGGTCTCGAAAGCTTCGCGGGTACCGGAAGCGGCATCACGGCCGATTACTACGATAGCCTTGTCGTCGCCGCCTACTTCTTTCCAGTTCTTTACTTCGCCGGTGTAGATCTTAGCGAGCTGGTCGATGGTGAGGTCCTGAGCCTTGTTGGCGGGGTTTAAAGCAACTGCGATACCGTCGATCGCAACGATGTGAGCGTCGAGCTTCTCAGCTTCTTCGGGCTTTAACTCTCTGGAAGCGTTGCCGATGTCAACAGTGCCGTCGGTTACAGCGGTGATTCCGGGGCCGGAGCCGGGATACTGGCACTCTACGGTTACGCCGGGCTCAGCTGTTTTGTAAGCCTCGATGAAAGCTTCCATCAGTTCCTGCATGGAGGTGGAGCCGCTGAGCGCTACCTTGCCGGTCAGGCCAGCAGAAGCAGCCTCGGAGGAAGCGGGAGCCTCGGAAGAAGCGGGAGCCTCAGAAGAAGCAGGAGCCTCAGAGGAGGGAGCTGCGGGAGTGGATGCACAGCCAGCGAAGAGTACGCCGGTCATGGCAAGCGCCAAAACAACAGAAAGTACCTTTTTCATTTAGTAATCTCCTTTTCCTTGGATGCCTGAGTTTACTGCATCTCAGACATATTTTGCATAATACCCTTAGGACAATCAAACTATATCAAAATGCATATAAAGCTGGTAGCACGTTATGGTAAAGCGCCTGTATGCCTTGTGTAAAATTGCGTAAAGGAAATGTAAAATGGCACCTTACCTCCGTTTATTGTTTGATTATTGGGGCAGACTATACATTTTGTAATCCTGATTCTTTATTAAAAAAGTGGTTTTATCTCCGCCGAAAGCGGGGAAAACCATAACGCAAAGCGTTATGGCACGATGAATATAAAGCGGTAATCCGGCGGCTAAAAGCCGCCGCGCCGTTTGATAACGGCGCGGAAACAAGGATTTTATCCCTGTTCTAGGTAAAATTTAGCATAAAATATTGGAGCGCATCTTAACAGAAGGAGGCACCGCGCGTGGAACTGCAAAAGCCCAGCATCCGCCTGCTCTACGCGTGGTGGCTTGCGCTCTTTTTCGGCACCCTCGCACTCTGCTGTGCCGCCGCGCCGCTCGGGAACCTTTCGCACGCGCTGTGGGTGTGGGTGACGGCGCTGATGCTCATCGCCTTCTCGGCGGGGTTTGCGTGGTACCTGCCCGCGCGCTACCGCCGCCTTGCGTTTTACGCAAGCGGCGAGCTGGTGATCCTCCACTGCGGGGTGATCGCGACGCGCACCAAATATATCAATGTAAAGAATATCCGCTTTGCCTCGATGGATTCCGTCCTGCCGACGGCGCTCTTCGGCCTTTCCACCGCCACCCTGCGCACCGCGGGCGCCGTGGTGCGCATCCCGGGCCTTGACGCCGACGCCCGGCGCAGGCTCAAGGCGACGCTCGCTCCCTGCTTCGGGCAGCCTGAACCAAAACCGCAACAGCCGAAGGGGGATATTGCCGGGGAAAAGGGGTAGGCATTGGCCGCCCGTGACAGAGACCACGATGTAGGGGCGTACTGTGTTCGCCCGCGGTTGCCTACCCTGCGCTGCATAGAATCCGCGGGAGACCAAAGGTCTCCCCTACAACCCCAACCACCCTTTTGCCGTATGATAGGGGGCGGCATTCCCCCAAACAGGGCGAACACGTAGGTTCGCCCCTATTGCGTAACGGGCGGGCACCCGTAGGGGCAGACCCGTGTGTCTGCCCTGTGTGGGATGTCTCTGTCGTGTTCCTGCGTTGCACATCCCCTTGTAGGGGCCGACGACCTCGGCGGCCCACGGTCAATAACCGTGACGCGGTGAGATACCGCGCCGCGATGATTGTGTAGGGAACGGCCCCTGTGCCGTTCCGTTTGGCGCCGGCCTTTACCGTGTAGGGGCGGGGTCTTCCCGCCCGCGACAGAGACTACGATGTAGGGGCGAACTGTGTTCGCCCGCGGTTGCCTACCCTGCGCTGCATAGAATCCGCGGGAGACCAAAGGTCTCCCCTACAACCCCAACCACCCTGTTGCCGCATGGTAGGGGGCGGCATTCCCCCAAACAGGGCGAACACGCGGGTTCGCCCCTATTGCGTAACGGGCAGGCACCCGTAGGGGCAGACCCGTGTGTCTGCCCTGTGGGATGTATCTGTCGTGTTCCTGCGTGGCATCCCCTTGTAGGGGCCGACGACCTCGTCGGCCCACGGTCAATAACCGTGACGCGATGATTGTGTAGGGAACGGCCTCTATGCCGCTCCGTTTGGCAGCGGCTTTTACCGTGTAGGGGCGGGGTCTTCCCGCTCACGTTTTTACCTACTGCGCTTTTATTATGAATCCTTCTGTGTTTAACATTGTCGCTCAGGCCGCGACGGGCCCATCCTTTTCTTGTTCGAGAAAAGGATGCAAAAGCGAATCGGGGGCAAGCCCCCTGAACCCCCGCGCAGTCAAACAGGCGGGGGAACAAGGTACCTCTAATTTGGGGCCCTCGGCGAACGGTGCACATTCGGCTCTAGCCTCAGGGTGTCGCCGTTCGTAAAATACTTCGTATTTTATGCCCTCGGGGTCTCTATCCAAGGTTCTGCTACCGCCTGCTTGACCGCGCTGCTCTTTATCCAAGATTCGTACAAATCCAAAAGAGAGTGGCGGCTTACGGATGCGGAAAAAGCCTTTCTTCGATTGAGTGAACGAGGGAATAGATGCAAACCGCAGTTTGCATCTACAAAAGTACGACCTAAGGCTAGAGCCGCATGTCGGACTTTTGCCGAGTTATCTAACGATAGTGTATCAGTCTTCCCTCCGCAGCCGTAAACCGCGGGGTGCAGGGAACTCCCTGCTTCGCTTTTGCAT
>JAEYNX010000003.1 GCA_023412215.1 Bacillota bacterium
TCTGAGCGCGTAGGGTAGCTTGCACCGAGGGCGTGTAATAACTGGGGTATTGGGCCGTTTTTTGCTTGATGATGGCTTCAGTAACAAGGCTACCAAAGACACCCCACATGTAGGTGGTCTTATAGTTTTTGGCTACGTCAATCGCTTTGTCGGCCAGCTGCCGACCCGTCATAATCGACATGCTTTATTCTCCCTTCTTAGGCTGCACGACGGCTGCCTGATTGATGTACACACTCGCCGCGGCGCACAGGACGCCCTGTGTCAGCGCCACGAAAACGGCCATCAGAGCGCCTCTAACGTCAGTGATGTCGGTTGTCGCCAGTGTCCAGATAACGGCCAGTAGCACGCCCGCGCCGCCTAGGATAAGGGGTATGTACTTGTCCTTAATTGCCTCCACCTTTTTGGCGGCGATGCCCACGGCGTACAGGACAGGGACGAGGATAAGCAGCTCCGGCTTGATGTAGGTTGCGATTGCCTCCATGATTATTTTTCCTCTCTTTCCTCTCCGACTTTATCTAGTCGGTCAATGCGTTTATGCGCCTGTTTGGCGCTCTCTTCGACGCGAGTAACCCTCTCGGCGAGGGCATTAATAGATTTATTCGTGTCTTTCTGCTCCAATAGCACGTCGTCTATACGCCTCTTAATGTACTGGGTGTCCGATTTTAATGTTCCGTCAGTATCGCCCTCTTTATAATTGTCTTGTTTGTTCCCACGCAGATACCCCCAAAATCCAAAAATAATGCCGGCCATTACGCCGGCAGCGCCGATAAACCCACCTAATTCCACGTCAATACCTCCCCCTTTAGGATGCCACGTACCATCCATATGTGGCGTAAGTCACAAAATTATCCGCTATTTTAGCCGTCGATGCCACGCTTACGCCGCTTTGGCTTGCTACCTGCAGGGTAATTCCGCCCGCAGCGATCGCACCGCTGACGATCGCCTCGCCGGCGCCTAGTGATAGCCCACCCATGTTTGTAGGGATTGCAACTCCGTAGCTTGGAGTGCCCGGTAATCCGCCTATAACGATGTTGCCTGCCATGCCACCCTTATTGGTTAATTGTAGTGATAAAGTAAATAAGTACAAGTTGCCAATCTTATAGTAAGTACCGCTTCGGCTGGTGTATGTGGGACTTCCTGCGGTTGTAGACCCGGCTATGGTTGGAGTAAAGTTGGTTGGGGGCGGCAAAAGAGATCCAAGTACCTGCAAGGCGTCTTTAACCCTAGCAGGGGACATTGTTTTGTCCGTAGCGGACCCGGCCTGCGCCTCGACGGCGGAGGCATAGTTTATGACGGCGTCGGCTCCAGCGGGGCCTTGTGGGCCAGTGTCACCCTGAGGACCAGTTTCTCCTAGTGGCCCCGGTTCGCCTTGAGGGCCTTGGTCTCCTTTGGGCCCTTGCTCACCCTGCGGACCTTGTTCTCCTTGCGGTCCCTGTGGCCCCTGATCGCAAACCCTGCCGACCGATACCCAATCGTTTAAGTCAACATCCCAGATATATAGTTGAGTGGTTTCGGGCTGACCATCACCAACCACGTACTGATCGCCTATAGTGCCCGTAGGATGAGCCGCTCGTAATGCTACTTCGGTAGGGTATAAGGCTTTGGGTTGAAATCCGCGGCCTTCTTCGCCTTGGGGCCCTGGTGGACCGTCAAACTCACCGGAGTCGATACGTTCCTGTAAATTCACGATGATTGCGGTGAGTGCATCATATTCTGACGTACTCTCGGGCGGAGAGCTCGCCGCCGGGTCGGCCAACACAGATATGGCAAATCTTGTGTTTGAGGTCAACCGGGATAAATTCGAGTTAAACATGACAAGCGCGCAAGCGGTTTCTCCCGTAACGGCGATAGAGTTTGATTTCACCAAACAGTGCAGGTTTTTCCCCACGGTATCGATTGTAAGCGTCTGCTGTACAACGGTTTTATCTGGCTTAGCAAATACTAAGGACGCTGAGGACAGCGCAGAATAATCGATCTCATCGTTACCATCAAACACCTTAATGACAAGCAAGTTTGACTCATTATCACCCTGCGTCATTTGTAAGGTCTTCTGTACTGACCCAGATACCCGCTTATCAAGTTCAAGGCTGTGTATGTTTTGTATCACCGGTATCCTCCTCTCGCGTTCCCTGATCGAGCGTTTGGGCGATTAAAGCAACCGCCCGTGCACTTCGTATCCCGATCGTCGTTATTTGATCTAGGTTACTGAGCATGATCTGTATCTGCTCTTGGGTATATGCTATTTTCATGGTGATCCTCCTTATACTAAGCCATATGCTTTCAGGGCATTTACAAGGGTGTTGTGGTCTGACACTATTTGAGCTATCGTCGTCGCATAAGAGGTCGAAACAGACCTTTTAAAAGTGGGCGAAGTGCTAAAGAACCCGATATTTCCGGTGATTCCGGTGTCGCCCTGAATACGCACTCTGTTTATTGCGCTCAAGATCAGGTCTTGATTTCCGAGTAATTGCAGATTCATAGAATCGCTGCTTTGCACATAGATTGTGCTCGAGACGAGGCGGAAAGAAACGCTTGCATCATTACCGGAAGGGGAGAGCAATATACCGTAAGAATCTGTGAGCGAAATTCGGGCCTTGTTATCTACCTCAAAATAGTACCCGCCCTCATAAGCAACGCGCAACGAAAACGGTAAAACCCCGGTTTTTGTTAACGTGAGCTTGCTGCCAACCGTGGCATCAGTATCGATGTTAAGTGTTCCGCCGGTAATATTGGCCTCGACATCTAAATTCGTACCGTCGAAGGTCATTGCACCGTTTGCGAAACTAAAAGAGCCATCGTCGAGGTTAAGCCATGATTCTCCGCCAGCTGACCGCAAAAAACCGGTTTGAATAAAATCTGCCACAATCCCGCCATCCATGGTTATGGCCACGTCGTATTCGCGCAGAGGATTGTCGGCTCCCACGACGTTATCGCTATATCCGAGTCCGCCCATGTTCCAGCGCCAGAGCTTTTTTGCGGTAGTCGGGTCTACGCTGTCCATGATGAGGATTTCGTTGGTAGCGTTTTCGGGCGCCTGCCGGATGAGTACGTTCCCGCCAATAGCGCTGTTGATAAGGACGGTGGATTGATTTGCGGCCCGGGCAAGGCGAGCCGCAGCGTTCGTCTTGGCTATCGCGTTTTTCGTTTCCTGAGATTCTATTACCCGCAGTAGGGCTGCTTCGCCATCTGCTCTGACGGTATGCTGCCCGCGATAACGCCAGGTACTAGAGGTAATCAGCATCCTTACCCGCCCGTAAATGTCTGCATTACGGTATATCTCGCTGATGGATTTGCTGTAAGCGCTACTACCGCCAAAGCGCAGGTAAGGCTCTTTAAATTCAACCGTGCCGTTACGGACTACGTATGCCTGTATTGCTGCGTAGGCAGCGCCATCAACATCAATCTGCTGGGCCATAGATAAGGTCTGCCAGGTGTCGTTATGTACCAGAGATGCTGCCCGGTTGTAGGTATGCAACAAGGAGCCGGCGGTATCATATACAGCAATGGCAACCGCGACACCCCGGTCAATTGCGGTGTAGTTCGCAGTGCGTACCTGCACGCTTGCGGTGAGCGTATCACCCTGCGACATGGAGTATTGGTACGCCGCATCTTGTGTAAGGCCCCTGAGACCGTCAGAGACAAGCCCGGCCTGTGAAGAGGTAAATACCTCTGCGTTGAGTGTAACGCCGGTATCCAACGCCCAGTGCTCTGTATGCGCGAGGTTTACGCCGCCCTGCATATTAAGCTGCAGCAGCACTGTGTCACCCGCCTGCAGGGCAGGGTCGCCGAACAGTTCGGCGCTGCACACGGCATATTCCGCTTCCGTGACACTGTTCAAGATATTCGCCAATGCGGCGTTTATTTCCGCGTTGGATTTACCCAACAAAAACGGGTTCTCATCGAGCTCAAGCGTCATGCCGTCGACGCCCTTCGAGTAATCGTCAGTGTCAACCGACATCGTAACTTTCGTTACCTTGGTATAATAATCGGACACGGCGGTAGAAAGGCGCTCGCCGGGCATTATCGTCCGGACAATGCTCTCCGCGCCGAGCCGTACCGTTTCGAGGTTTCCCTGCCGGTTGAAACGCCCGAATGCTCCACAGAGTTGGCATAGCCACATGAGTAGGTCGCGACAGGTATTTATCTTGCTGTCCTCGGGGAGCGCTACAAACAAGGAGGCGTTTGGATAGGTATTAAACTCTGCTGCAGGGGTTGCAAGGTTGACGCCGCACCGGGCACAGAGGGAGGCGATGATCGAGCGCGGCGTGCCACTGGTCAAAACGCCGGTCAAGTCCTTGTCCAGCAGGATCATGCCGTCGAGTGCTTTAAGTGATATTGCCCGCGGCATCCGCTTAATGTCAGTTACATAGTAGTATCCAAGGGGCACATACTCATAGTTACCGCCGCTCACATCAATACCGAAATTCAAAGCAATACGGGCACCGTCGAGTGCGTAAGGGTCCGCGGTATATCCAATAAGGGACAAGCTCATTTCTGAGGCATAAACGCTGCCAAGGTCAATATTACTGCCACTAATGCACTTTTCTGCGAAAGAGAGGCTGCCCTGTTGGATTTTGCTGTCGTCTATGGGCACCACGGTGACACCGTCATACAGAGTGATGGTGCCTATAATGCGGCAGTCAGGCCGTGGATTGCTTGCGATTGCGGCCAGATAGTTTGGCGTTACGGGATACATAGTAGGGCCCCCTTAATACTCGATAAGAGATACGGATAATTCCCACAAGCTTTCGTCCGGTGCGTCATCGTCGGTATGCACCAGCAGATTCGCTCTGCGGTCGCCGGCATACATCTCTGCCTGCCCTGTGCCGCCGGTAGTTGGGTCAAGAAATATAACATTGAAGCGATCGGGGGAGAGAGCAGAAGCAATAGCGTTTATCTGAACAAGTCTAGCCTGCCATGTGATTTCGATGCGGTAAATCCCCTCTCGTACACGGTCACGGTGTAGGATCCACTGCTCGTCGCGTGTGGTGTTTTCGCTGTCACCGTCACTACGGGTAACCGCGTAAGCGGTAGGGTTAAGCATGGCCTTGCCGTTAATCGTAATCATAGTCGTGCCTAAACCCTCCCGTTGCTTTTTCTTTGCTGACTCCTGGTAGCCCTTACGACATATGCTTCGAGCTCGTCATTGCCGATGTACACATATACGTCACCCGGCACCCCTGCCGCCTGCGCGCCGGCCGTTCTGGCCGCCAGCTTATCGGCAAGCACATCAATCCAGCCGGTATTGCGCTCGAGTGGAACGATAGCCTCAGCCCCTGCATCGCCAATCGTAGCAAGAGTGGGTTGTTCAACAATGCCGCCATGGGCGAGTTTGGGGATGCGGGGGATGTCGATGCTTGCTGCCCAACTCATGCCGGGTATGTTTGAGAGGCCTTCCGCGATTGAACTTATTCCGCTGGTAATGCCATTGATAAGGTCAATGATGATATTAAGGGCACCTTTGCCGATGCTCACCATACCGTCAAACATCGCGCCAAAGATGTCTTGTACGCCTTGCCATGCCTTTTCCCAGTCGCCGCTAAAAACCCCACTGATGAAGTCAATAACGCCAGTTAGGACTGAAACGAAGGTGTTGAGCACGTCGGCAACGATGCTAAATACCGTGGTAAAAATATTTCCGATGAATTGTATTGTACTTGAAATCTGCGGCCCGAATAGCTTGGTGACCCAGCTGATGATAGGGGAGATAAAGTTGTTGTAGATGTCGAGGGCAAAAATAGCGAGTTTCCCGACAAAGTCACCGATATTATCAACTAAAGGCTTTATATGTTCACTCCATAGCCAATCAATGTTTTTCATGAGGTTATCGAGGGCGGGCTTAATCACGGTTGTCCACGCATTTTGAAAATTCTCACTAGCATTTTTTATTGCTTCCTGTAGTCCGTCAAATATGGGTTTGCCGTACGTCTCCCACTTTTCATGAATAATTCCCCACGTATCCTGCCAAATCTTTACCCACCCATCCAGCAGAGGCGCTACATCGTTGACGAAGAGCTCAATTATTTTTTTAATTTCTTCAGTCACAGTTTCGATGATTTCAAGGACTTTCGTCCCCAAATCAATCAAGACGGGAAGGATGTGAATAATCAAGGTCGCGAGGAACGGCTTGAGCAGTTTATCCCATATTACGTTTATAAACAGATCTACAAGAGAAATAATCGCTGCGATGATTTCGCCGATCACAACTATAGCTTTTTGTAAGAATGGCAGTAGCGAACCCATAATAAACTCAATAACAGGCTCTAAAAAGGGCCTCAACTCTTCCCAAATGCGCTTAAAAGTAGCAATCAGCTTATCAATTTCAGGCTTGATAAGCGCATAGGCCTTCATCACAGCTTCACCAAGCCCCTTGAAGAAATCAAACAGCGGCTGCATAGCATCTTTGATTGACGCAAGCTTATTTTTGACCTTGTCTATCCACGACGTGTCGGGCTCGGTAATCGCATATTCCGGGTTTTCCACCGCCGCAAACGGAGATTCTCCTGCGCCAACGCCTGCTGCTGCGCCGGACGCACTCGGCAAGGTGTTGATCTCGTCGAATCCCGCAAGCTTTTGCTTTGCCTTGGTGGTTTCTTCTACCGCATCGGTGAGATCATTTTGGGCTGCGGTCTGAGCTGCAGTTCCAGAAGTGGATTTGTCGTTGAAATCAAGCTCGAGCCCGAATAAAGCGGCTAATGTTGCAAGAGCCCTAGTAGCCCCCTGAACCAATTGGGTAAGCCCCTGTATGATGGGCCGCAGGGCCGCGTCGACAAAGGCGCTCGCGGTAGTTTTTAAATCTTCAAACGCACTAGACAAAGCTTGTAATGCGAACGCACCGCCTTTGTATACTTCATCACCAAACTGCTTATGGGACTGTTCAAGAATGGCTAATAAGCGGATTTGTTGCTGCTCGTAAAAAGTGAGCTGCTCCCAACTGCGCCCATTAGCAATTTTTTTGAAGGCGTCAGTCATCTCAAGCATGGCGACATTAACTTGTATTTCAAGATCCTCGATAGCCTCGGTGTTACCAAGCAAGCCAGAGCGGATGCGCTCCATAACATCTTCCATCGTTCGACCCGTCTTTGAAGCGATGACGGCAGAAGCCTTGAGCATGGCGATTGTTACTTTTGCGTTTTCTTCGGTGTCTTTGGTAATCGACCTAAATAGGCCGCCGTAAGTTGCTGCATATCTGTATGCTGCACTTTCTGACATCCCGAATGCCTTGGCGGTATTTTCCGCGAAGTACTGAATGTACTTTGAAGACTCACCAAACAGGTTGTTTACACGGTACACGCTACTCTCAAAGGATGCAAAAGCCCTCTGCAGGACAAGCAAACCATCGAGCAACTTTTTAAGGACAAACACTAGCCCTGTTAAGGCCGCCGCAGTGGCGAGCGCGCCGACTTTTAAGGCAGACATAGCGGACGATCCTTTGGCGCCCATGGTCTGCAGTCCACTCGATAGGGCAGACGTCTTACCCTGCATAGCTTTCATGCCGGATTGCATGCCGTTTAATCCGCTTTGCATTCCCTTCAAGCCTTGCTGAAAGGCCGAAGTATTCATACCAACTTCGACGCTTAACTTTTTAAGAGCCACCGTTTTCCCTCCCTTCCTGCGCCGCCTGCGCCGCCTGTAGTCGCTGCTCAAACTCATCCTTGCTGACTTTAGGCGCGGTGGTTTTGGAATCATCCTTAATGTACTGCTTTAAGGGCTTGAGCTTACCCGCAAACGCCGCGCCGGTAAGGTTGGCGGTCATCCAGCACAACTCAATTTGTTCCTTGCCTTTAGCCTTCTGCTGGATATTGTAAGCCTCGATGCAGGCATTCAGCTCCCACAGCTCCATGTCGCGGAGCTGTGCCGGGGGGACACCAGCAATAAAAGCCGCCTGGACTAACTGTTTGCTGTAGAGGTAATCGGGAGCTTCGGAAGGCCCAGCAGCTCCCGTATCGCGTTTTTTCCTTCTGCGCTCGCCGGGAACTTGTCGATCTTGGCCTCCACCTGCTCAGGGGTTCCACTGAACATCAACTTCGCAAGCAACTCCTGCACGGCGGTCTGCAGCTCGATATAATCCCAGTTGTCGAGCAACGCGCTTGTAAACGAGAGGTCATCGGCCTTGCCTGCCGCAAGGGCTAACACACCGGTCAATTCAGGGATTTCCGCGTCGCCGATGCGGCCAAACACCTGGGCAAGAGGCATTTTAAACTTCTTCTCAATTTTCTGAGCGATTCCGAGCTTTGTAGACAGCTCGTATTCGATTTCACCGACCTGTATAAACATGTTGTTATCCTCCTAATAAATGAGGGCGGGGATTAACCCGCCCTTTAATATTCAATTGACCCTCACTTAGCCGCCAGTGGGCACGGTGAGAACGACCGCATTGCTGCCCGCAAGGCTGATGCTGATATCCGCCTTGCCGTCGGCGGCGTGGGAAATACTCAACGATTCAACGTAGCAGTCCCCCTGCAGAAACGTGGTTTCGTCAAGGTAAAAAGAGCCCGTCAGCTTGCTGCCGTCCTCAAATGCGTCGAGCAGCATCTTCTGACCGCCGTCTGCGGCGAAGTCCGCAGAGCCATCAGCCGATGCAGACCAGTCTTTGATGCTGGGTACTTTTTCTTTGTAGTCATTCCCGAAGCTGATGACTTCGAGAATATCCTTGGTGAGCTCTACCGAAAAGTTTGCAATGTGGACAATGTCCACGGCCTCAGCAGTGCCATTCTTCATTGACAGCTTGCCGGTTACACCGGTATAGAGCATGGGTTAGTACCTCCTTATCGTAAAGTTGACCGTGTACTCCTGACGCGGCGGGTTGTTGTCGTCCAACCCGATATCAAGGATTGCAGTTGACTGCAAAACGTTGATCTCCGCGTCATGGTACCGGTTCAAGATGTTGGCGACTGCTTCTGCCGTAGCATAGGCGGGCGCCGCCTTTTTGTCTCTTACGCGCACCTGCACGTTATGGCTGAAATCTGACGTTCCGAAACTGTGGTCAGGTGGAGGTGGGTTATACTCAAACAGAGCGATAACCGCATCCGGTTTTGCTGGCATGAAACCAAGTACTACGTCGGAGCGGTTCAGGACGGTCGACAGCTTATCAAGAATGTTCATTTCAAACTGTCGTCCACCACCTTTTCCATGCGGGCTATGAAGGCCTTTTCAAGCGCGTTGAAAGGGTTCTCAAGGAATTTTGCTTCGCCGCCCTTGGGGTGGTTATAACCAAGTTCCTCGTGCTGCCGAAGCGCATAAGGAAGATCATACCCGACGGAGCCGAAGGTCTTTAGGCTGGGGGCCACCATCGACAGGATAGGCGTTTGCTGTGAAAAGATGGTCTGACCGTTTAAAGTCGCCACACAATCGTTGCGAAGGTCGCCCGTATCAACTGGGGCAAGCTGCGCGCTTCTTCCAGCAAGCTCAAGCAAGCAATCAGTAGCAGCCCGTGCGGTTTCGCGCGGGTTCCTCTGCAGCGCCTTTTCGATTTGCGCGTTCAGCGCCTTGCTATCAAGCTTGACCGTGATTCTGTCCGGCATTACATCACCGCCTTATAGCCTAGCACGGCGCCGGATAGGCCCGGCCATACCGACACGCCCATGATAACCCTACCTTCGAGTTTATCCCCCTCGTGCACTTCGGTGGTAAGGTAGTAGATGTACTGCGTTTTGATGGTCTGCCCGGTGGCCGTAAGGACGTTCTGTACCTTTGCTTGCCGCCGACAGGGCAGGAAGATTACATCCCCGTACACCGGCTGCCCACGAGCATCTGTACCGGTGCAAGGTTCATATTCGGCCAACTGGTTTAAGTATCCTTCTAGCATAACGCATACCCCCCAGTCATGTACGGGGAAAGCAGGCG
The DNA here is from genome assembly GCA_023412215.1 of Bacillota bacterium. Taxonomy (GTDB): domain Bacteria; phylum Bacillota; class Clostridia; order Oscillospirales; family Ruminococcaceae; genus Acetanaerobacterium. The sequence continues at coordinate 9,847 of JAEYNX010000003.1, forward strand.
TGCTGCTTTGGGGCACAGGAGTGTGCCCAGTTTGCCGACCGCACTTGGGGTGTAGCTTTCGGACAGGTCGCCGAGACTGAAGCTTTGTACACCCTGCATCTGTAGGCTTTGCCGCTGCCCAGCCTCGGCCTGCCTGACGTCATCGGACAGCCACAGGGCAAGTTCAATCTGTGCTGCCGTTACGACGGCGGGGGCTTGCTGCGGCTGTCCGTACTGCATGGGGAGGCGGGGAAAGGCAAGCACCTGATTGGTGCCCGCCTTGCGCCCGCAGAAGGTAAGGAGCTCTATTTCTGCGCAGGCACCGACGAGGAGGATTTCCTTGTCCTCGGTCTCGAGCCCTTCCCATCGCTGCCGGTCTTTACTGTTGCTCCGGTAGTGCCCGGTGACGTAGGCATCTGCGTCTTCGACGTTGACGTAGCTGTTTTTACCGACTTCGAGCAAGCATCTTCACCTCCACAGTTTTGTGCGATATTGAACCGTGTCCACCGGTCAGCGGTCTGGCTATCCACTGATACGATATCGCCAGTGGACAGCCTCTTGCCGTCGTAGACCATGGTGCAGCGCATGATTACCTGCACCATAGACCTTAGCCCTCGCTGCCCGCAGGCGTCAGAATTGCGAACGGATAACGATTTGCCGTGGCGTCCATGCGGTTGATGGGGTTGGGGAGCTGCCAGCCAAGGCGCATTACACAGCGCAGGGCAACCATATCCTGCTGCGCGAGGTTATAGATGATCTTGCCCTCGGCATCGGAGATTACCGCTTCGGTCAGCACCTTGTAGGTGATGTCCTGACGGATGGCATAGACAGCCTGGTTGAAATCGCCGCCGAGGATAAGGGCTTTATCGGCATCCCACGCGCCGTTCTTCGGGTAGTTGGTAGGCTGACCGTAAAGAGTGGCGGGCGTGCCGACAGTCAGGCTGGGCTGAAAGATGGGCGCGCCGGTGTTATCGCGCAGGCCGCGCAGAGAGCCCTTGACGCTGACTGCCGCCGCGAAGCCGTTGACGTCGTAGCCACTCGCCTCCACAAGGCTCATGAGGGTGTTGACGTCGGCGGCGATATCGATACCGGTGCCGAGCACTACGGTCTTGCCTGCGGTGGTAGCCCCGTCTACGATACCCGTAGGCCACGAGGTGGGTTTGTCTACGCTGAAGAGTGCGGCACCGTCGATGACGCGCCCGAACTCCTCCACAATCTGCGGCTTGACCTCTCCGAAGATGTCGTATTCGGCGTCATCGAGCACCGCCTCGGGAATAGGAATGATCACAGCGATCTCTTCCGCCGTGATGAACTTGTTGCTCCATGCGGCTTTACTTACCGCCTTAAGGCCGGTATCTCCGTTGACAAAGCCGGCGGTGGCGAGCGCGGCAAGGATAGGCAGTTTCTGCTGCTTGCGGGTCATGTTCGGCAGTTTGCGCATGAGCGATAACGCCGCCGACTGCTGGGTAACGGCTTTGATGATCTCCGATGCCGTCTGCACAGGGATAAGGGGGTCGGTATCGGTTCTGTCAATGAGATTACTTGCGAAATGCTGCATAGAAATTCGCATAGGATTCGTAAAATTCATGGATAAGTACTCCTTTCATCGTTTGCCTCTGATGAGGTCATTCATTGCCTGGTTGGGGTTGTCTCCGCTTCCGCCGGCGGCGGGGTTGGGCGGCACGAAGGTCTGCCTTGCGGCACCCGTGGTTTTTACTGCGGGGAATTCCTTGGCTGCGGCCTCTGCAGCTTCCTTTATACCGGTGACATTTCCTTTGTCATCCACCTTGACGGCGGACAGGTCAATCACCTTAGAGAGGAGCTTGTGATCATAGCCGTCAAGCGTTTTCAGTTCCGCCGAGATCAAACGGTCATTTGCGGCCTTCATAACAGAGGCCTCTTTAGCGGCAATGCGCTGTGCTACGTCCCCAATATCCTCGTCGTCCTTCAGGCCGAACGCGGATCGCAGGGATTTTTCATAATTAGAAGCCTTGAGCCTGTGGCCCTTCGCTTCCTCGCGCAATGTCTTGACATAGTCAGCGGTGTAGGTTTTACCGTCGTCACCAGCGGGGGGCGTTGCCGGGGGTGGATCGCCACCTTCCGCAAAATGCTGCATGCTGATGCGCAGCGGGCCGGGGGCTGTTCTAAACATGGTATAGTCCTCCTTTGAGCGGCATCAGGCCGCAAAAATAGCGCCGCCATCTGGCCGCGCTTGTGTTTGTATTTGTAATCGGCGCATCGGGCGCCGGGATTACTAAAGGGCATGAAAAAACCACCCTGTTACAGGTGGTTTAGTCGCGTATAATCTTTACAATGTCTTCCCGATGGACCTCAATTGTGTTCCAATCTATCGGAGAGGACCCCACATCGACCAGAAACGTCTCTTGCTCCCCATATATTTCAACCACAGCCCCCCTCGTTTCATCTGGGAAAGTCAAAGTGGCAACCCCAAAGGCGGGATACGTCCCAGGGCGTATCATGACGCTACTGTACTGCTCGACCTTCTCCATTGCTACTTCACCTCCTCAATCATACATGTGACAAGTCGTGTTTCGATGTCGTTGACGCCCCAAATTACTTTCACATTAGCGGGCTTGTTTTTTGTCCCGTATACAACCTGGTTCTGCTGGTACAGCTTCACACCGGTAGGAGCATCACGGCTATACATAGCGGGATATAGTTTAGCTCGATTGACAATCTGTGCTTGAAGTTCCTTCCAATTATTTTTATTATACCCCAGCCGACTTTCAAATGCAACACCCTTAGCATTTCCATCGGGGTTTTCAGCACTGAACAGATACTTTTCAAATTTTGCATCTGCCGCGGTCGCTTTATCTGCACTTGGGAGGGATAGTTCGGGGTGGTCGACAAGACGGCAACGTCGTTTATAGTCCAACTGAGCGATCCTCCAATTTTCACTATTGGCCTTTTTGAGCATCCGAAATACCGAGAACGTTTTGGGTGCATCTTCGCCGAGCCGCGCCTTGTATCGCTCGTACTGGTATCGGTCCTGCCGCATCTGGCGGTTTTGTGCTTGCTGCTTGTTATACAGCGCGCGTTCAGCCTCGGGGCGAGTATCGTCAAAGGGCTGGTTACTGCGCTCGATGTCGGCGGCCAGCTCTTCATCGTTTTGCATACTCTCAATATAGGGGTGCACGCTGTGGCGGCAGTTTGGATGGACGTTATAGTATCCGCTGCGAAATGCGCGGGAAAGAGGAGGGAAGCGCTTATCATTGCCGGATATGCTGTACACCCGCCCCTGCAGTGGCGCACATATTTCGCAGGTAGGGTAGTGGCTAGTCATCTTAACAAGGTCGTAACCGTTGGTGCTAAGCTGCGTTACCCGCGCCAGATTACCTGCCTCGCGGGTGGTTGATCTCGCCACCATAGCGGCGTAGGTATCAAGGGACACCTGGTAAGCTCGGTTGCCGGAGCCGTATTGTACGGTCATAAACCCTTGCGATTGCAGCTTATTCACAAGGTTTTGCTGCATCTGCCGCACGGTGGCGCCGGATGCAATCTTTTCGCCGGTGGCCTCCAGACCCGCCATGCGCAAGGTGTCGTCTCTGGCGTCATCAACATAGCGTATGATCTGTCGCCCAGCCTGTTCAAGCCCCTGCCCGATCTGATACTGCATCTCCCGCGCGACCATATAGATCATGTCGCCGTGAAGCTGCGCGAAAGCGGCGGGGGGAGACATAAGCAGATTATTTCTGGTAAAGTATGCGTACACCTCATCGAGGGCCTTTTGGTATTCGGCAGGGATAACGGATTCAACGTAGTATGCAGACTGGCGCTCCAACCTTTTGAGCTGACGCTGCAGCTGCTGCAGGATGGTATTGGCATAAACCTTGGTGCCAATACCGCGGTAGTTGATGATGGTGTCGATGAGCTGGTCGCGCGCGGCCAGAAACAGCTTAATGAGGTTTTCAAGTTCCTGCTGTGTGGGCTTCGGCATCAGGCTTCACCGCCCTCGCCGCCCGGCGGCTCTCCGCCGTTCATGTCGATTGCCCCGAGTACCGGCGGCGCGCTGGCTGCGTCATCTTGCCGTATCTCCTCCAGTTCGCTGTCTGCGTCCTCCGCAGACAGGCGGTCAAGGCGCTGGATTGCACTATACTGGCTGAGCGTTGGGCGGTTACCGGTGCGTACGGCCATGATGTTTGCCATCTCTGCTTCGTCGTCCGGCAGGCCATCGTTCCAAGCGATACTGATTTCCTCCGGCTTAATCTCTGTGCCATAGAGAGACGCACAAAGAGAGACGATCTGTTTAAGCACAGGGTCAAATTTGTTCGCAATGCGCCGGGCTTTGGCAAGCGGCGACATCATCAGGCGGCGCAGCGCCGAACCGCTGGGCACCTGCCCGGTTTGCTTGGAGAGATCGCCGAATATGGCGCTGCCCATCTCGCTGATGGTATATAACTGATTGATAAGCAGTTCAATCTGTTTAAAATTCGCCTCGAGAGATGCATCCCATACGATATACTCGGGAGCGGGATCCTCTTTGCTTGCGCGGGGGTAATAGTTGCCGACACGCAGCCGCCACTGGCCGGTAGCCTCGTCGCGTTCAAGTGCGGTTTCGGGGCCGCTCATGCTGGGGTTTGCGTGTACGTCAAGCACTTTGCTGATCTGCGATACCCGCACGATTAGCTCGGAGACAATGCTATCGATGCTGCTATAGTCATCTATACCATACACCCGATCGGATGTAAGCAGGTTTGGCACACGAAAGACGGGGCAGACACTAAGTTGAGTTTCCACGGTTGGATTGTCCCCTGAAATCTCCGTCCCAATACTGAATCCATCCGCCGCGCCGTTGAGGCGATAGGTGTGTTCCTCGCATTTGTCCGGTTCGTCGAGCTTGTGAATCTGAGCCTTTACGTGGTATTCTTTGCGCTGCTCGTCGGCCAAGTATTGATATGCCAGCACATGATAAAGTGTGTGCTTGATGTTGGCCTTATCCACTACAGGAAACCATATAGCAGGCGTGGTAACATCCACTGCGGGCGAATCATGGGGCTTGCTGACCATCAGCAGCCCATCCCCGTACCGGCTGACATCAAGCGCCGCCATGTAAGCGGCATCAAGTAGGCCAGTTTCGATTAGAACACGGTCAATGAGCCGTTGCTTCGCGTCATCCACCGCCTCGCCGCGCTTGCCGGTATCCGCTACTGTAATGGCAGGCGGCTCCCCGAAGATGAGATCAGCAATCTTTAAAGTCATCAGGCGCTGGTAATTAAAAATGACAGGGAAGGAGATCACCCTGTCGAAGTTGCCTATGACGCGCTCGATGCGCTTAACCTGTTCCTTGTACACTTCGCTGTGTTCGTTCTCAAACAGGCGCCGGTTAGCCTTATAGTCATTAAGCCGTTCCAGTTCGCGCGGAGGCGGCCACTTCTTCCCGGGCTGTAAGAATGTCAAATCAGTAAGCATGTGCCCTCCTATCTGCCGAGGCGGACGACGCCAAGGCTGGAACCGAGTACTGTATTCACGAAATACCTAATATCGTCCATTGCGTGATCGCTCTCTTTGATTGGCCTGTCCTCCGCTGCCTTTTCGTCCCACCGGTACGCCGAAAACTCGGCGATTGTATTCGTACAACATTCGCAAATCTTAACCTTACCCGCTTGCATCGCCGCAGCGGTTGCGCGGATACCGTCTACGACCTCGTTGTTGGCTGGCCGAACGGAAAACCGTCCGTGCTTACGAATGGTGGCAATGAAGCTTGCTGCCGATGGGTCAATGATGACCGAAGAAACAGGGAGCCCGCCAGCCAAGGTATCGAGCTCGGTGTAATATTCCTCATCGGTAAGTTGCCGGCGCGTGTCGCGCCCGGAGTGATAGTACTCCTTGATGCGGTACCATACATCGCCGGATAGACCCCACAGCCCCATGCTGCAGGGATTAAGTGTGCCGTAGTCAATGGATACGTAATACTGCATATACTTTCGTTTCGGGTCATCGGGTACGTTATACTTGCCCTCGGCGGCATCGGGATAAATAAGGCCCTCTGCTACGACCCACAGCCCGCGGATAAAGCGATCGTAAAAGACGCCGGTGTACATGGCTTGGTACCGCTGCTTGATCTCCTCCGCCAAACTGAGGTTATCTTCCATTGTGAAGTGGAGATATAACAGCGTCTTATCCCCGCGCTTATCGATCCAGTTTTTTTTAAACCAATGCTGCGGCCCCTCTGGGTTGCAGTTAAACCAGAACTTTGAACCGGTCACAGAGCAGCGCCCCGTCGCCTGATTGACGAAACTTTCTGGCATCAAGGCGACTTCATCGAAAAGAATGCCCGCAAGCGTGATACCCTGTATCAGGTCTTGCGAGCGTTCGTCCTTACCACCGAATACGTAAAAATAATTACTTTTGCCGTTACGAGTTACAATTAAAAGGTTATCTGCCCGGTGGTCGGCAACACCATATCCTCGTGATTTTAGCATCAATTTGAGCCAAAACATCACATTGCGACGGAAGGAACCGATGGTCCTACCGCACATGCCGAGATTCTGATTGTCGAAGGTTTCCATCGCCCACATCACGAACGACAAGGACATAGAAAGAGTTTTTCCAGACCGGATAGCGCCGTCGGCAATGATACCTTCGTAATCATGTACAGGAGAAACATTCATCCACCAAGTTAGTATCTTTACCTGCTTGTCTGAAAAGGGCTGAAACTTAAAAACAGGTTGCCTTACTCGTTCCCCCACGATTTCACCGCCATTTTCTCAAGAGCCTTAATAAACCCGTCGCTTTCTGTGCTACCTTCATCAAAGTTGGCTTTAGCTTTCAGTACTGCAATACGAGCCTTTTGCTCCTCGGTTGCAAGCTCCCAGTTCTTGTGCAGCATTTCATCGTAGGCTTTGATTAGGCCGCGCAGCTCAGATTGTGCACGGGATTGTGCTTTTAAAAAGTTCGCTTGCTTATCCCACGCCTGTTGTACCTCCCACTTTTCACTTGAGGAAGTGTCACCATCAGAACGCGCTATTTGTGTTGTAGTGCTGTCGGTCTTATCAGTCACATACATGATGTTCTGCGCACGGATGATTGCGGCATAGGCAATCTGGATGTTCTCCCACAGGATATCGAGCGGGGGCTTGCTGTCGATCTGCTGAATAATAGCAAAGGTTTCCTCAGGAAGATACTTCGAGAAGAAACCATGCTTTTCGGCGTTTTTGTTCTGCTCGGGGGCACTGGATGCGTGCCCAACAGAATTCTTGTTACCTGGCTGAGCGCCAGGGCGTTTATGCGAACGTTCGCTTTTATCCGAGCGTTCGGTATCCCACTTGTAGGTGCTTTTCCATCGGCGGACAGTGCCCTCGGGTAAACCGAGTTGTTTTGAAATATCTATAAGCTTAAAGCCCTTTTTGTATAAGGCGTAAGCCTCTTTAGCTTTTGCATTCGGAGCCCTTGCCACAATCACCACCTCTCAGTCGTTTCGTTTTGGGCATAAGTAAAGCCTGCTTATTAACAGCAGGCTATGAATTATGTAGAGCACCCCCCTTCTGTGCAAGGGGAGTACTCCTTTATATCGAAAGCAAAAGAACCTAGGACTTTCTCCTGCTTTACAGCACTTATTTTTATCAGAATTTTATCTGATATACGACGCTAGATAACAAGCATCGTATATCAGACCTGCGAAAATTATTACTCATCTAAAATCACAGCTTATTATTTTCTTTTGTTATAGCTTTAATACACTCAATGCCTTCTTGCCTAATAGCTATTGTACCGTTATCTTCCTTTAAATCGGTGACATCTATTAAGTAATTTAGGTGTAGCCTCTTAACTGCTTCATAGAATTCATTACGATTGATACCAATTTCTTCATCAAGCTCTTTACCGAACTGAAAAGTATTACGGCGGACGATTTTGTTGTCTATTGGTCTACCCAGAGAATCAAACGACACTAACATTTGCAATATTCTTATATACAAATTATCCATTTAAATATCCCCCTTCATGTCGATAAGTTTATTTCATATTATAAACTATAATTCTATATATTTCAATTATAATTAGGTTTAAATTGACATCACTGTATGCCGGATGTAGAATAATAGCAAATAAAGTCAAGGGGATGGAAAAGTGAAAAAACGATTCTTAGCGTTCTTAGCACTGATTCTGACTTTAGCTTTGCTCACTTGTTCCTGTAATAGCACGCCAGTTACAACTGCATCTTCCCTCGTAGAAGAAACGCTGGTGATTGAGGCACCGTCCGAAATACCCAGCAGCTCCGAAGAGGTAATAAGCTCAGACATGCCAAGTAGCTTCGAGGAGATTGTAAGCAGTTCAGAAACAATAAGCTCTCAAGCAATCAGCAGCTCTGAAGCAGCCAGCTCTAAAAAGGCCACAAATACCGTTACAGTCGATAATGACTATGGCACCCTTGAAGATGATATACAAGAGTTTTCAGACGATGACGATAATCAGTCGATAACCGTATACATAACCGATACCGGTGAAAAGTATCACCGTTCTGGCTGCCGTTATTTAAAGAAAAGCAAATATGCTATCTCGCTCTCGGATGCAAAAGCTCAAGGATATGATCCTTGCAGTGTATGCGACCCGCCATACTAAAGGATAAAAGAAAGACGCTCCGTAATGGGGCGTCTTTTTGCGTATAAGAAAACCAATCGGGAAGGAAGTAGCCGTGCTTTACTCAATTGGGTACTTTTTTATTATTTCTGCTGCTACTTTGTGTATCCCTTCGTCACGTATAGTTAATGTTCCGTTTTCTTCTCCATAATTTTCGACGTCAATTAAATAATTTAAGTGAAGCTGTTTTACCACTTCGTAAAAATCCCTTGGGTTAGCATCAATCTTTTGCCGAACATCCATACAACTTCTACGTTGCTTGTTATTTATTGGCCTGCCTAAATAATCAACAGAGACAAGTTCATTAAGAATTCTAAACGCTAACTCAATCATTTAAATTTCCCCCTAAAAATATATTACCCTTACACTATACACCATATAATGCAAGAATTCTACATTTAGGGAGAAAAATATCACAAAACCGCCCATATTCAGGCGGCTTCGTCATGGTTAGTGAAATATAGCTGGATTCCCGCAGATAATTTATTCCTTGATATCGATTTTTCTGCCCAGATATAAAACTTTATCTGAGGGAACAAAAATTCTGTACTCGTTTTTAGTTATAACAAAGCATGATTTTTCTGGGTCAAGACAGTAATCTGTCGCGCCCTTGATCACTTTTTCCGACCCGTCGACAAAACAAATCAATACCTCAAAGGATGAGACCATACAAACACTCCTTCTGTCGAGTAGAAAGAAAACGGCTGCGTCTCCTTGACAATTATCCGATTTCATAGTCATGTCACAACCGGCACCGTTTTATAACTATCCACAATACGATTTTACTACATATAGTAGGACATGTCAAGCATAGGCGCTAAATATTGTCTTTCTCTTAAGACTCTGCTACGTAATATATTTTAGGAGATAGGGAGTAAGCTGTTACACTTTCTCTAGTTTAAATACTACCATAGAAAAAACGCACAAAGCGCACAAGTTTAATTGTCTTGCAAATACCTATCGACAATCATTCTAACCGCACTTTCGGAGTTGCCCCCGCCCACCTTTACAGGTATATCCTTCCACTTCTCCCCTTCGACAAAGCGTAGCCGAAATATCTGCCTCGTCAAGCTGTCCGGTATAGAATCTATGTACTGCTCAAGTTTAAGCCTCTCGTCTTCACGGCGGATAAGCTCCTCGCTCAGCTTTTGCTTGCGCTCTCCGATCTTCGCCGCCAGTTTCTTGCCCTTTGGCAAAGCGCTATACCCGCGAACAATCTGCGTGTGCTGCTGATACGGCAGCTCCTTGCTTGATGCCAGAACACCATCAGAAACATACTGGTTCTCGATGCGCTCTTTGACCAGGGCGCGGATCTCTTTTCTAAGTAACGCAATCTCATTCTCCAAATCGGTAAGCTGGGACAGCTCTTTTATAGTCATATATCGTACCTCCAATTCGATGCTTACGAAACACGCCAAGCCAAACGGCATAGTATATAAAGCGCAAGTATTATCTTCGCCGTACGTTTAAAAATAAAGGAGGATCAATTATGTTCTTTTCCTGTTTTCGGCGATGTCGCTGTTTCGGCTTTTGTAACTGCCGGTTTTGTAATCGCTGCTTTTGTCGGTGCTGCAGATTCCGCGACAATATTTTTTAAACTCAAGCCTGCCCGCAAGGGTGGGCTTTTTAATTTGCTTTGGGTGCATACCTCCATGTCTTCCCCCAACACCGCCCATCTGTGTGTAGGGCCTTGGATATCATACTGGGCGCCCCTTTGTGGGCCTCTGCAGCAGCCTTAACTGTTGGATAGGGGAATTGCACACCGTGGCAGTCTGTGCCGATTACCGCCTTGCCTGCCCGGGACTTAGCGGTGGGCAGGCGCTTGGGGAAAGCAATCACCGACGCCACGGGCGGCTTGTTGTGCTTGAGAAAATCCTTGTACTGCTCGATGTCACCAACGAAAGTGAAGCGCTTATCCTCGGGACAGGTCGTCCAGCTACACACGTGGTCGGCAGTGAGCCAAACGCAGGACGGGGCGGTGCAGAAGAATTTATGTATCATTGCACGGTACCTCCTCGCACCATTCGGTATAGATTGGATATAACGTAAATTCCTCGCCGTCAACCTCATAATCGACCCAGTAAAATCCATTTCCACGTGCGTTCACAGGCTTGCCGTCCAAGGCTTCCCGGTGTGCATCCGGTATCAACTTCTTGACGCCTACCGGAGCGAAGGCCTCAAAATTAGTACGACTAAATACTAACATCCGCAACTCTCCTCTCCAACGCCCCCCATATCCCGCCGACAGCCTCAACCCACTCATCCGACCCGTTGTAGTAATACCCCACATCAGCCAGCGTGTAGCCGGTATGGTACCGCCCGGTGTCGGTCAGGTACATATCCTTGAGATTACGGGCGGTGTAGTCTATGTAGGCGTGGACGCTCTCAAACTCCATGTACTTGCCCGTGTCGTCCGTCCATCCACCGAAGTTATTCGGCGCGGCCCGGTACCGGCCCCAGCCGGATTCTAGCGCGTCCTTAGCACACAAAAAGTACACGTTAAGCCCGTATCGCTCCGCCGCAGCAAGGTAATCCGCTGCATATGGCACCATATCGTACCGCAGGGCATCGGCAAGCTGCTCGGTGGTGGGTACGTCGTACGGAGCGGTGATATCTACCGAAACGGGATTTCCCGTATCGGGAATATCTGCGGGTGCTGCGTAGGCTGTGACGGCCATCAGCAGGGCGAGGGCGGCGGTGGTTATGATTATGGTTAATAGTTTAGGCATTAGGCGGCACCTCCTTTCGGTTCTCTGGCAGCCTACTTAATTCCTCGATTTCCGTCATGGCTTTAAGTGATTCTGCGTTGGCATCCTCATATGGCCCGCCTTCAGCCCAGCTAACCGCAAGGTTGTTGATTTTGTCCATGGCAACACAGAATTTATCTATAATGGATTCAAGCCCAGCGGCATAATCTTCCTGTGATGCTAATTCTTCCTTGGCCTCCGCAATCCGCTTCTCCAGCTGCTCGATATATTCATATCCGCGAGTAGTCATTGTTTTATTCTCCCTTCGCTTTCTCAATTCTTGCTTTAAGGCTATCAATAAGCCTATCCTGTGTTGCTCCCTTGTCCTCCAAGGCGGCAACGACATCCTCGTCGCGGCCTCCCTCAACAACCAGGTGGTGTATGATAACCTTCTGCTTTTGCCCTTGGCGGTGCAGGCGCTTATTGGCCTGCTGGTAAAGCTCTAACGACCAATTAAGGCCGAACCATACGACATGGTTGCCGCCGTCCTGCAGGTTAAGCCCGTAGGCCGCTGACGCGGGATGCGCAAGCAGGATATCTACCCGCCGGTTGTTCCAGTCGGTTTCATCCTGCGGGGTGGCCAGTCGGCGGACGCGCAAACCCGTTTTAGCTAAGGCGATTTCGATTCGGGTCAGGTCATGCTGGAAGTTGTAGAACACAAGCGCCGGCTGCCCGTTCAACTGCTCGACCAATTCAAGAAACGCCTCAATCTTGCACTGGTGAATCTCAATAGCATAATGATCTCCGTCATACACCGCCCCGTTGCACAGCTGCAGCAGCTTGTTTGACAGCGCTGCGGCCCCCGCGGCGTCGATGGTGGTCTCGTCCACCTCCAACAGCATTTCGCGTTCCAGCTCGTCGTATTGCTTCTTGGCTTTCGGGTCAAGCGCCACGGGGATATCATCGATGATGCAATCCGGTAGCTGCAGATAATCCTCTGCCCGCATCGACACGCAAATATCGCCGATAAGCTGCTGTATCACGTCGCCGGCACCCACCTTCGGCGCATAGCTGAAAATAGTCGTCGCGTTGCGCTGGTCGGGATCAAAGTACCTCTCTCGAAAGCCGGTAATCGTCTTCCCCAGCCGCTGTCCGCCATCCAGCAGGTATATCTGTGCCCACAGGTCAATCAAACCGTTGGGCGCCGGGGTGCCGGTCAGCTCCACAATGCGGCTGATATGCGGCCGCACCCACTTGAGGGATTTGAACCGCTTCGCCTGATGGTTTTTAAAGCTGCTGCTCTCGTCGATTATTACCATATCAAAGGGCCAGGCGTTGCGGTAGTAATCCACCAACCACTGCACATTCTCGCGGTTGATAATCCAGATATCCCCGGGGGTGTTCAGCGCTCTAATCCGTTTGGCCTCGCTGCCAAGCACTGTGACGATGCGTAGTAGCCGCAGGTGGTCCCACTTAGCGGCCTCTTTACTCCATGTAGCTTCGGCCACTTTTTTCGGGGCTATCACCAGTACACGGGATACGGCAAAGCGGTTGTACTTCAGGTCTGCTATGGCTGTCAGAGTAATCACACTTTTGCCCAATCCCATTTCAAGGAACAACCCGAGGCCCGGCCCTGGTACAGGCATGGAAATAATGCGATCGGTACAATACGCTTGGTAAGGGTGCGGTATGTATTTCACGACCCGAACACCTCCGCAACAAAATCCTTCGCGGCTTGCAGCCCTTTGATTATCCGCACGTCGGCGCCGCGCTTCTGCATTTCTTCGATTCGCCATTTCTGTATACGCTGCAAGCTTCCGACCTCAGTTTTTAATTCGACATAAATTGTTCGGCCTGTGGGTGTTATGACAATCCTGTCTGGTACTCCAGGTGTGTTAGGGGAAATAAATTTAAAGCACAGGCCCCCTTTTGCTTCGACCATCTCTTCAAGGCGGCTCTCAATTTGAGATTCTTTCATCGCTCCAGCTCCTTGCTATTCAGAGACCAAAACCAATCTTCGCGTTCTCCTCCGTCAGCGAATTGGTGATACACGCATACGCCAAGACGTTTTCGTGCGGCTTTTAATTCCGATTTTTTGAATCCTTCAGCTTTTGCGGCCCTCTGAACATCACTGTAAGAGATTTGACCGTTTTGTGCTAAAAACGACAGCAGCCATTTTTCACAACCGTTCATGTTGTCCTCCTTTCAAACGCCCGTTACTTCTCGCGCGTCACACGTGTATATGACGCAATATACAGGCGTATTAGGCGTGTTAGGCGTTTGTGCGTGTGCCTAATGTACCTATTTATATATCTCTATAGATATAAATGTAACAATGTAACAAAGTGCTTTAAGCCGTTGATGCTATGCGGTTTTTTGCCGTTACATCGAATGTAACACCGATGTAACAATGTAACAGGCGTCTGTTACAAGTTTTAAGATGTAACAGCAGATGTAACAGTCAATGTAACACCTTTTCAAAGCCTCTTTGCAGCTTGCAATAGCCAAACTGTGCACCGTTTTTTAGCCTTTCCCATCCGGGAATCCCGCCAATGACGGCGTTAATTTCAGCAGCGTCAGTATACTTGATATCCTTAAACCCGCCGCCGAACACCTCGCACCACACCTCTAAGGCACACACCCGCGTGCGCGGCACCGTCCGCCCCCCGTCCTTGACGCCTCCCTGCCAATACATCAACCGTCGCTGCAGGTCCCACTTCTGCCAGTCGTCCGGCACTTCGCGGTTGACGAATTCAATGATAAGGCCCTCTCTTGCACTGGTCTCTCGGTGCGCCTCCTGCTCCTGCAACGCCTGTGCTTCAATCTCTCCTGACAGGTACAGGGGTTCTCCTAAACGCCAGCAGGTGACGGCCTCGGCCCATAACTGGTCTATCTCGTCGTCAAGGTCACGGAACACACTCTTACTGCGCGTCTGTACGCCTACGTCAATAGGCCAAAAGCGGCGGTTACCGGTCTTGTCCCGTAGGTATTCGCCGTTATTTGATGTACCGAAGAATACGCAGCGCCGCGGGTGCCGGCCCACGTGCCGCCCGTAGGCAGCGCGGTAGATGTCTTCCTGTTGGCTGAGAAACTGCTTGATACGCCCGATTTCCGACTTGTTGAAGGCTTCCAGTTCTCCAAGCTCGACGATCCAGACGCCCTGCACCAGCTCGCTGGCCTCCTTACCCTCAAAGGTCTTGATGCTATCGGAGAACCATTTTCGGCCCATCTTTTTAAGGAGCGTCGATTTGCCGATGCCCTGCGGGCCTGTAAGGATGGTCATAGTGTCGTATTTACATCCCGGCACCATCGCGCGGGCAACGGCTGCTGTGAACGCCTTGCGGCTCACAGCGCGAACGTAGGGCGTATCAGCGGCGCCCAGGTAGTCTATTAACAAGGTATCAAGGCGCTTGATGCCATCCCACTGCAAAGCGCTCAGGTAGTCCACCACCGGGTTAAAGCTGTACTTGGCGTAGTGATTTTTCAGGGCATCGTCGACAACATCTTTAGACCTAAAGCCGAGGGCCTTTTCTATGTACATCCGCAGGCCGCTGTCGTCCTCATCCGTCCAGTGGAAGTCGCCCGCCTCGGCTTCGTGATTGCCCCACGGGAGAGGCGCGACGCCAAGCAGCCGGTCGGCGAACAGGTCTTTTTTGATGCGCCCTTTTACGCGGGGGTCGCTGTCGAGCAGCAGCGCGACGTTTGCCGAGGTCTTGGCGGGGGTACCCGTGGAGGCGGAAACCTGCAGCTTTGTAATCCAGTTGGTGTCTGCTACATCCACAGGAATATCAAAATCCTGTGTAGCCTTGTCGTAGCGCTCGGTATTAAGGAGCGTCGACACTTGCACATCTGCCACGGCAAACTCGCACATAGCGGTGTAGCTCGGCAGCTTGTTGGGTGGGGTGTCTGCCTTGGCGTTGTCGTCCAGAGCCGTAAACTTATGCAGGCGAACGAGGTCAAAAGAGTTAACGAGCTTGCCGCTGCAGGGGTCGGTGGCATGGTGGGAGAACAGGAACTTGCCGTTGTCATAGATCACCGCGCCACCGGTGGTAGAGCCGCCTGCATAGGTATAGCGCCCGTCGGTATCGCAAGGCACATAGGTACCGGGGATAATCTCATCCATCGCGCGGTAGACGTCGTAGATGCGGCAGAACGCGCCAACGACGCCCGCCTTGGCTTCGGGGTCGCTCTGTTTACCCGCCGGACGCTGCACCGGCTGTGCGCCCGCCACCTGCGGCCACGACGCGACATTGTGCCAATCGGCATATAAGCCCAACATCCCGTCGGCGAAGAGAAACGGCTTATCGCCATAGGTGTAGACATACTGGCTGTCAGTGCAGCAGCTGGGCCAGTACATCAGGCGGGAGGCCTCAAAGGTAGAGGGATCGCAAAACTGCAGGTTGCCTTTGTCGTCTTTGGCAATCAGCTCCGCGGCCTTACGCGCGATAGGCTCGTACTCGTCCGCGGTAACGGTGCGGTCAAGCGGCAGCAGCACGCGCAGGCGCGGGGCGGCCTCGGAGTGCTTACGGGTGGAGTAGATGCAGTACGCACAGCCGAGGGCGTCTACGCGCCGCAGAACGTCAGCTGTGCCGCCGGCGGGGATACTGTCAAGGTCGAGGGTCAGTACGTCACGCCCTGCAACGGCTCCGGCCTTGCGGCGGTTACCATGTAAGGTACCCGCCACATAGCCGCCCACGTCCTTAAGCCCGTCCTGCTGTCCCTTGTTCATGCTGAGATACATTGTCAGCGTTTCGGTTCCCCGAACCGCTGAATGTAATCTCTCGACCAGCTCCGACCACATAAGGGTAGAAGGGGGCCAGTGGGTAGCCTTGCGGCTTCCTGCGGTTGATATTGTTATTTGTCGGTCATTTTGGAGCATATGGTTTTACTCCTTTACAAAATGGGGAATTGTGGGGTATGATGAAATAAAAAAGAGGTGTATCGATGAATATGCAAGCGGCGGCTTTATTAACAAATCCTGAAGCTTTAACGAACGGACTATTTGTTGTGATTGGCGCAATTATAGCTACTGCTACTTCTATAGCAACGACTTTGATTGGTGAAAAGATTAAAAACAAAAATGAAGTAAAGCGGTTAGTTCGAGAAAGAAAGGAACAGCTGTACATAGCTCTTACAGGTGTGTTATACGAACTCATTGATAGTTCTACTGAACACGATTTGTATGATTTTAATCTTTTTCTGACTTTCTACTTAAAGCGAAGAGTGGAGATATACCTTTATTCCAGCAACAATGTCAGAGATAAAATAGAAATCCTTATTAAATGGATTGACCGCGCCCCAAGAGAAAATTCCACTTTTCACGAAGCGACTAGACAAAAGTGTTTAAAGTTAGTAAACGACATGAGAACAGAATTGATATCGACGTAATGTTACGAGTCACTGTTCAGTCCTTTCGATAAAACTCCCCGACCCACCCGTCAGCCCCCAATGGGAGCCCCGGCGCCCAATCAATCGGTTGGCCCATGATAGTACATACCGCTTTAAGGTCTGCGCTGTCCCGCGGGGCATCTATAATCGCTTCGTCGTGTACATGGAAAACCACCTCGTAGCCCGCCGCCTCCAGTCGGTCAAGGTTTACCGAGAGACAGTCGCGGGCGATTGCTTGCACGATGTTCTCAACGAGTTTCCCGCCCCACGTATCGATAACTTGCCATTTCTTCGAGGTTTGGTTCATGCCCCAGTAGAACAGAGCGTCGGAACCAAACTTCCCGGCAGTGATAAATGGTCGCGCGTAGAACAGTTTGCGCCCGGAGGGTAAAGCAATCGTCATGAACCATTGATTGGTGGTGTTATCGCCTTCCAGCGCAAACAGGATGCCGCGCACACCCTGCGGCCGTCCGGCGCGTACGGTTTCGAGTGCAGCGGCTTCCACCGAGTACCATAGGTTTTTTATACGTCTGTTCGCCGCACGCCAGCGCTGTACGATGTCGGGCAGTTCTTCTTCGGTTAGGCCCTGCTTAAGTGCACCCATTTTGACGAGAGCGCCGGAACCGCCACCATAGCCAAGGGCGAGAGTAGCGACTTTGCCTTTTTGCCGTAAAGAGTATTCAGGGTTGCCCTTGCGAATTAAGCATACGTCAACACCGAACATCTGCGCAGCGGTTGCTTCGTAGATACGGCCATCGCCGCGGAACACCTCAATCGCCCAATCCTCGCCCGCAAGCCATGAGACCACACGGGCTTCTATTGCGCTAAAATCCGCATCAAGAAATATACACCCGGGCGCCGGTATAAGCGCCGTACGAATGAGCTGCGAGAGGGTGTCAGGGATGCCGCCATACAGCAGCTTAAGGTTATCTACCTTACGGGCCTTGACTAATTCGCGGGCAAGAGGCAGCGCACCTATGTAAGTTCTTGGAAGATTTTGAACTTGCATGAGCCGGCCTGCCCATCTGCCGGTTCTGTTGGCCCCGTAGAACTGTAGCAGCCCCCTTACACGCCCGTCACCACACACCGCCTGTTGCATGGCGGTGTATTTTTTTACGGAGGTTTTGGCGAGTTCCTGCCGGATTTCAAGTACCCGTGTGGCCTTGTCGTTATCCAAGTCCTTTCCGAGTAAAGCGGTAACGGTTTCTTTGTTGAGCGAGGCAATCTCTTCCTCGTCGTCAAGTTCATCGTCTAGCCATTTTTTAAGCTGCGCAACGCTGTTCGGGTTGTCGAGCCCCGTGAGCTGCACGGCCTCGTTAGTAAGCTCCGCGGTAACGGTACTGGAGCAGTCAAGTGCTCCAGCAATCATGTCAAGGTCAACGGCCACTCCGCGGGCGTTCATGCGCTGGTCAAGTTCCCACTGCCTTTGTACGTCATCGGGAACCGGCCATGGCGACAGGCGGCGCTCGATCTCCATCTCAGTGACAACGTCCTGCCGGTTGTAGTCTTTAAATAGCTGCCACTTTTCGGGCTCGTGCATCGGCAACGTGCGGGTGCGGTGACCGTTGCGCGCTGTGGGTGCGCAGGGGGTGCAGAAGGTCTTAATAAGGCTCTTGCCGGTGCCCAGCTTTCGCTTATCCTGCGGAATCCCCAAAGCCTCGCCGGTTGCCCCCAGCCCCGCGGTGTACCCGCAGTAGAGGCCGTGGAGCATCGTGCAACGCCACTGAGAGAGCATGTTAAGGCTTTGCTGATCAGTAAATCGGAAATACTTTGAAAGGCAGTACCACTCAAACGAGGCATTATATGCGTGCTTAATCCAGTCGGGCTTTTTAACTGCGTTGATAAGCCATAAAGGTAAATTATTAGACATTCCCCCGCTTGCGAGGTCAATCACTTCAACAGGGCCGCCGTCAACAGAATACCCAAATAGCAGTATTTGAAAATCGGGGGACTGTACGTATTTGTACAGCCCCGATTTTGTGATGTCCACGCTGCTAAAGGTTTCAAGGTCGATATTCAAGTGGTGCATATTTCATCCCTCCAGCAGCATTTGAACTTCTTTTGATAATTTAGCCTGCGGGTATAGTAGTCTTAATATCTGCGCAGCCTCTTGCGGCGTAAGTGTTCCCCGCCCTTTAAGCTTCCAAAAGAAGCTGTCAACGATAAGCATATCAACATGACGAAGGGTTATCGTGGCCATGTTTTATCGTGCCATCGGCTGCCCGGTAATTGGGTCAACAGCGGGATAGCCCTGCGGTACCGGTCCGTAACCCTGTGCAGGCTGAGCATAGGGCGGGTATTGCGGCTGCTGTGCGTACTGGGGATAGCTCGGCTGCGCGGGCGCCTGATAGGCAGGAGCGCCGCCGCCAAAGTCCTCCTCGGCAGTTGTGCGGCCGCCGAGCGGTTCTCCGTCAGCCAGCTTCTGCACGTTTCCGAGGCCGCAGCCGATACCCTTTTTACCGGCGGCGTCGTAGGCGAAGAAGTTGATGGAAACGCGGGCGTACATGCCGCTGTAAATCTGCGTAGCATCGATAATCGGCTGCAGATTGGCGTCAACCACCTCGGGGCGCTGTCTGCTGCTTGCGGTCATAACCCAATGGCCCTTGCATTCCTCGCCGAAAGCGTCCCCACCGGGCCGCAGGCCGTCGCCATCATAGATAGGGATGGGCGGCTGCGGAGGGCGTTTCCCTCCCCACTTGCTTGTCGTACCTTCCTGAATAGCCGCAGCAAGGGCGGCATCGATACGCTGTTTGGTTGCAATATCGCTCTTAGGGATTAAAAGAGTAGCGCTGAATTTGGGTTCGGCGCCCTGCTGATTTGCGTAGGGCTGCCGGAGGTGTTCATAGCTGATACGTACCTGACCGGTTACTACCTGTGTAGGTTTGTTTGACATAATTCAATTTCCTCACTTTCTTAATTCGCGAAATCTTCTGCGGCAGTCGTTTTAACGGTTATCGCTTTGCGATTATCGGTTACGGGTGCGAGTGTCGGTTTACCGGGTGACTTTTGGATGTGATCGGTTAACAGTTCGCCGAATTGCTTTTTACCGAGCAGCGTTTCAACGCCGGTAAGGGTAATGGGTTTACGTTCGTATAGCAATGCTTCGTCGTAACCCGCCGCTTTTACGGCGGAGAACGCTGCATCGGTATCAATAAATTGCCGCACGCTGCGGCCCTCGACGGCCTTCCAACCGGGCACCTCGCCCCCGCAGAGAATCTCGGATAGGGCGTAGTCCTCAAGATCAGTAACCCACGCCTTGATTGCCTGCGCGCGGGCGAGAATCTGCCCGACCTCGGCGTTCCCGATGATGGGCGGCTTTGCTCCGCGGTACTCATCGTAAGGTTCCTGCGCAAATTCGCTGCGGGCCCGGCATAACGCTTTCGTCCGGCAGAACCGGCACCAGTCACCGGCGCAGAACTCCCCTTCGCCGTCAAAGGCGGCCTTGGCTTTCGGCTTTACCTCAAACACGCCCCAGTCAATCAGGTCGTTGCGCGAGATCGTAAACTCGCTGATGCTGTCAAGGCGAGGCTGGATGATGGATATTTTAATGGTTTGGATGTCGTATAGCATCGAGTATGCCGACAGGGCGCCGAGCGCGTAGAGCTTCATCTGTGGGTTATTTTCAGCGCTTACGGGCACGCCCTTGCCGTATTTGAAGTCATTGACGTGCAGGGTGTTGCCGCCGATAATGATGCAGTCGCTGGTGCCAAAGCCCTCGGGGGCATACAGGGAGTAGTCGACCCGCTTTTCGATGGCCACGTACGGCGTGCTGCTGTAGGACATCGTCACGCCGGTTATGTAATCGACGTACTGGTCGGTGTAACCGTCCATTTCGGGCTGATACAGCTCGTGCTTTTTAAACTTTTCCAGCGCTTTCTTGTACTCGCTCGGCTTCATGACGGTGAACTTCTTGCGCAGTTTCAGCTCCGCAATCTCATGCGCAAGGTGACCCTCGTCGGCGTACTCGCTCTCCCGTTCCGGCAGAGTTTCTTCGAGCCGCGGGGCGGCGGTACAGTGTAACCAACGTTCCGCACCTGATGCCGACAACAGCGCATGTTCCTGTGGGGCGCTCATATCTGCGCTCCCATCCCGCGCAGGGCCGTCGCAAACTCGCCGTAACGCTCCTTGGACAATTGGGTGAGCGCCTGCACCTTGAAGGAGCCGAGTAAGCCGATAAGCTCCTGCTGCTTGCCCGCATCCATCAGCGTGGAAGCTGCGCGGGCAAGAGCGTCATAGTCGTATGTAGGCGGAGGCGCTACGGGGGCCTGTACGGGCGCGGGAGCCGCGGGGGGTACTACGGGGGGCGCGGCCACCGGAGGCTGCACAGGAGCGTAGCTCTGCGGCGCCTGTGTTGCTATAGGCGCAGACTGGATGAATTGCTGTGGGATGGTAGCCGTGGCCGCTGCCGGGGTAATACCTGCGGCGAGGTCTATCAGTTGCTTTGCCACCTCGCGGCTGTCCACTGTAAGGGTCAATGTGATACTCATGGTTGACAAATACCTCCTTATAAATTATCAAACACTTCCTGCGCCTCCTCGGCGCTATCATAGGTGAGGTAATCCTCGTTTACTTCTTGTCGCCCCAGAGTTTGTACCAGCCCGATGGTATCGCTGCCGGGCGTATGATAGTAATGGTTAACATAGTCACCATTGGGCCTGTGCTTTACCGAGGGCATTGACATTTACCTCCTTTTAGGTATAATCAGATTAGATAGTTTAGTTTAGCGCTCTGTTGAGGTTGCCGCCTCGCAGGGCGCGGTTTCTTTTTTACGGGTCATAGAGCCTCCTATCTACTAGCTTTAAAAAATGCCTGCGCGAATCCGGGTGGGGTGATGGAACGACGGGCGGCTCTGTCTAATTTCGGTCCGTCGTACCAGTCCGGAACGCGATCGTTGCAAGTCGACCAGTAGAACGCGTTGCTTTTTCCGTTGGCATACCGTTTTGTCATACCTTCAGGCGGAACACTGACAACCGGTTTCGGCGGGTTGAAGTATCCCCACAGGTCCGTCTTTTTCGTCCATTCGTCGCCGTACTGCCACGGGTCGAACGTCATTACCGATTTTCCCATGAAGCGGCGAAGCAGCCCGCGCGGATTTTCCATTGCCCAAAATGCCAGCTTGCCGTGAATTTGGCATTTCCAGATAATCTCAAGGCAAGCCCGTACGATTTTCATACCAAGAGCTAAGTCACGCTTTCTTCGACTGCCGTTTTTCGCCAAGCTAAACTCCGTACACGGTGGCGCCGCCAGTATCCCATACACATCTGCCGGCGGCTCATATGTAAGCACATCGTAATCCGGCAGCGTGATCAGCCTGACGTCGTACCCAGCCTCTTTGTATGGCTTGCTCCACGCCCCGGTGCCGCCACAGAGGTCAAGGATGATCTTAGGATTACCGGTGCGGGGGTCAATGTAATCCACTGGAGGACTCCTTTCTCTCCGCTATTCTGGCGGCAAGCCTTTCGTGGTCAGCGTTGATGCGCTGCTTATCAGTCTCAGACAATAGGCCCCACTGATGATCTCTTATCTCAGCATCAAGACGGTGGAGATAATCCAGCATCACCTTTTTGGCGATGGTGTACTTGGTTTCGGGCGGAGTCTGGTCAAAACCCTCTTGTATGGCATGCAGCTCGTCGAGGGTAATAATGTCATACGCATAGGCATCTTGCGCGGCTTCAAAACTCTCAAAACCTGCCAACTGTTGTTGACGCGCCTCCCATTTTTCCCGGTCTGCCGCACAGCGAATTTCGAGCTTGGCGGCGGCTTTGACAAGGTGTCGCTTGGCCGTCTCCAGTCCGGCGATTTCCAGCTTGGTTTGCTTTGCATCCATCATACCGTTACCCCCTCACCCTAAAACTCAAGTATGTAAGCACCCCCGCCACCGCCAAGGCCACGCCGCATGCCGCAGGGAACGCCTCAAAGAATACCGGCAGCGACATGATTATCAGAAACGCTATTGCTTGGAGTTTCTGGCGGGCGGTCATGACTGGGCGCCCTCCCCATCGGCTGCGGCGTATATGTCGTCGCATTCAAAATCATTCGCGCTACCGGAATCATCAACGGTCCGATCAAGGACTTCAATCCCGCGAGCCTCAAGCCTGCTCACGTAGTCGTCCAAATCCTCCGGCGCCCCGTGACGTTCTATGCGTTCGCATATCTCGTTTAGGGCGTCGATGCTTTCTGCCTCAACGGTTATCGAGTGCCTAAACGTTATTGTTTCGGCGAATCCAAGGCACAGCTTCATTTGTATATTCCTCCTAATTTCTCCGGCAGCCTGTCCAGCCGGTTCTTATTTTTGTTTGCGGCCGCCCCGCGGATAACGGCCTCAAGGAATTTTTCAAGGTCGCGCGGGGTGTGGAACTCGATAAGGATTTCTACCACGGCAACGCCCCCTTAATCCCCGCGACCAGCAGCACCACCAAGGCGGCGATGCAGAGGACGTCGAGGGCGGTTAGGTTGTCTTTCATGACATTCTCCCCTCATACCACGCTACGAACCGTAGCGGGAACACGTCGTAGCTTTTTTGATAACGTCCATCGCGGCACACGCAGAAGGGAAATTTTTCACTCGCCATCATATCCTGCACTGTCGTGACCGAACATCCGAAAATCTCGGCAATCAGTGTCAGTGGGACAGTCTGGCAGGTTAAGATACGGGGCTTGTAGTCGGTCTCCCACTTCTCGGAAATGTCGCCTATAGGGACTTGATTGCATCGCCTCATTAGCGTTCACCTCGCTTTCTTTACTGTCCGTTTTATCGAACTTTCTTTAAGACTTTCCGTGAAATTTCCACCTATTTTGTTTTTGTGCTAGAATATGTTTGCGGGCCCGTCCCTCCGGGAGGAGGTGATAGGAATAAGATATAAAGTAAAAGCACGTAAAGTTTTTACTTCTAACACAAGCAAGGTAGCAGCCCTGCTTGCAAAGGGGTTTAGACTTACATCAATAGCTTACTGGGTCGGTAATCCAGATTCAGCAAGCTACACACTAACTCGGTGATTCTAAATCGCAGAGACAAAGCAATTCGGGCCCGCATCATTTATGGTCAATTGCTTTCCTCCTTACTTTTTTCGCGAATGTCTGATACGATCTCTACGCGCTCCGTCGCAAACTCAAGCAGCAGGGTGGACACGTTGCAGATAGAACGTCCCGTTGCGTCCGCAATGCTGGTGATCTTCTCATACATTTCAGATGAAACCCTGATTTGCTGCGTGGAATCTGGCCGCTTGCGTTTGGCTTTGGATATTTTAAGCTTTTCCGTTTTGTCACCTGCTTTCTGTCCGTTTTATTGGACATATGATGTGCTATAGTGAATACATCAGAACATCATGCGGGCATCTCGTCAAAGAGCTGGTCGATGGTACAGCCGAGCAGTTTTGCAATTTCGGCAAGCTTGTCTGCTCGGGGTTGGCTTTTACCTGTTTCCCACATTGCAACAGTGCTGCGTGTCGTATTGAGTCGCTCAGCAAATTCCTTTTGAGTAAGTTTTGCAGCTTTCCTTAATGTCCCGATACGCGTCATTATCTCACCTCCTATGTCACGTTTCTTGACTAAATGATAGCATACATATAATTATATGTCAAGATATGTGACATATATTTTTAAAAAAGCTATTGTAAGTCAATTAAGTTGACATTATAATAGTTTTTGGAGGTAATAATATGAAAAACCTTAAAAAACTGAGATTGAGTAGAGGGCTTACTCAAGAAAAAATGGCTATTATTTTAGGTGTGGCTCGTACCACATATACACAATATGAGACTGAGGCAAGCGAACCTGATCTGAAGATGTTAAAAAAGATGTCTGACTTTTTTGGCGCTTCGATTGATTATATTCTCGGGGATGAAGCACAAAAAGAAACGCCCGCCCTTGTAAAGAAGGACGAGCGCGAAATTGGTTACGACGATTTTTCTTATGCGTTGCATAATGAATCAAAAGAGCTAACGGAAGAAAATAAACAGAAGCTTCTAGAAATGGCGCGACTTTTCAAACTTGACCAAGAGCAAAACAAAAATAAGGATAAAAAATAGCTCTTGGGGAGGACCGTATGACCGAGCTATCCAAACTGTACGAAGACATAGAAAATCAAAACATCAAATTGTTTATACATAATATTAAGTTCACGGAAGCAGCTACAATTGAGATGGGCGGGCAATATGGGATTTTCCTTGATTTATCTTGCTTTTGCTCTTTAGGGAATTATAAAGAAATACTCGCTCATGAGATTGGACATTGCGCTACTGGATGCACTCATAAAGTCAGTAGCCCTTACGATCTAGTACAGAAACATGAGTACAAAGCAAATCGCTGGGCAATAGAACGCTATATCCCGTTTGATAATCTTAGTAGCGCGGTGCAACAAGGGTATACAGAAGTGTGGCAGCTTGCAGAGTATTTTGGATTTCCTGAAGGTTTCATTCGACGAGTGATTGATCATTACTGTATCGCAAAGGGGAAGCGAATAGAAGGCGGGAACTGACATGCTTTGTCCTAACTGTAAAAGGGCGAATCCCGAGGGAAGTAATTTTTGTGGTTGGTGCGGACAACAAATTAGGGCCGAATCAGCACAAGTGGCTTTGAATTTTCATTCGATTCCTCATATTTACCCATTGCCCGAATTTGTTTTAAACGTATTGGTGTTAAATAACCGTTTACTGCCTGTGCAAATAAAGCAAATGGTATCGCAAGTTAATGACTGTCAAAGCCTATTGGAGAAGACAAGAAACCCTAGAGTGTTTTTTGAAAGATATGATTTTCTTTGCGCGCTCCTCTTCAAACTGCAACCATATGAGCATTCGCTAGAGGTTACCTTTAGTCCTTATACACCATCTTTTCTTATTTTAGAATACCTTGCAAACAGAGAAGATGTTATACGGCAGTTTCTTTCAAGGAATCTGGCGGATACAAAGTTTCGGAAACAAATTGAAGAATATGATTATTTATTATCAGGTGAACATAAACGTCTACTTTGCGAATCAGAACTAATACCGCAAAATCAAATTAGTCTTTATGATAAAAAATCAAAAATTGTAAGCCTGTTTTCAGATAAGTGGTTAAATGTGGCAAAGAACGAGTTTGTGGTTATCGATATTGAAACAACAGGACTATCAAAGACAACGGACTATATTGTTGAACTCGCTGCCGTGCGATATTCTGGTTGTCAAGAGACTGAAAAATGTGTTTCGTTGATAAATCCAAGGGTAATGATACCGCCGGAGGCGGTTGCGATTCACCATATAACTAATGCCATGGTGCATAATGCGCCAACGATTGAAAAGGTACTTCCGGATTATTTGGACTTTCTCGGGGATAGCCTGATTGTAGGACACAACGTAAATTTTGATATCGGCTTTATCGAGGTTTGGTCAAGGCGGTTAGGATATGACCCGTCATGGAATTACATAGACACGATAGCTGTATCAAAAAAGATGCTTCCAGGGCTTGAAAATTACAAGCAGCAAACTATACTTAACGCGATTGGTTACCAGCAAAACAAATATCACCGAGCTGAAGATGATTGTCGAGGCTGTGCCGCAATCATGATGCTCGGCATTAGCAGCTTAGTTTAAAGGAGGATGACAAAATGTTTTGCCCAAGATGCGCAACCCCTAATAAGGACGATAGCAAATACTGTATGAAATGCGGACAATCTCTAGAACCAGGGGCGGTGATTGAGCCGCTTAAACAGGTACCGACTAAGCGCAAGGCGCAAAGGTATTGGTATTTATGGATTGTTATACCTGTTGGGTTGCTATTTATGGCGGTGATTGTCGGTATTGCAGGATCAATGGATAAGACTAGCTCTAACGACATCCCTGCAGCGGCGGAAGTATCCAGCGATGCATCGCACTTGATTGTTGATGAACCGTCAGAAGTTCCGGGCGAGGAATTAAACGAGCAGCAATCAGACATTGAATCAGAGAGCAGCCCCTCTTATGTGTATGAATTAACAGCCGATCAACTAATAGCCGATTACGATGCCAATGAGATTAGCGCAGACGAAAAGTACAAAGGTAAGTACGTTAAAGTAACGGGCATTGTCGAAAGCATCGGTAAAGACATACTGGACGACGCGTACATTACAATGGGAGAAAGTGACAAAACTTTTTCGTGGGTACAGGCATACTTTAAAGATAACGTCGAAATATCTAAGGCTGGTAAGCTATCAGAAGGTGATAAAGTAGTTGTAATAGGTAGGGTAACAGGAGGAACCCTCAATGTTTTAATGAGTGATTGCGTGATAGCCGATAAATAATGTCGCTCCCCCATGCGGGGGCGTGGATTGAAATATAGTTACAATTATCCAGTTTGGAAATGTCGCTCCCTACGCGGGAGCGTGGATTGAAATCAATTATCCACCCAGTAAATAAAAAAGCGCCCCGCCGTGCGTTAGAGCCGCACGACAGGGCAGGGAATTGAGTACATACATATTATAGGTATCTGCCTGTAATATGTCAAGGAGGCTATCAAGTTGGCTGAAAAAGCGCGCCGGGGGAAAGGCGACGGTACATTTCGCAAGTTACCCAACGGAACGGTTGAATATACGGTGAGCACCGGAAGAGACACCTATGGAAAGCGCGTCAGGAAAAAGTTTTACGGCCAAAATCCGGCCGATTGTCGGAGACAGTATAAACAGTGGCTTAAAGATGTCGGCCAGCAGAAGGCCGCTCTTACCGATTATACGCTGGGTGAATGGCTTGACCGATGGTTGCAAACCTATAAAGGCAAGCGCATACCGGCGGGAAGAAAACAGATAGAGCAGAGCACACTGGACGAGTACGCCGATTATGCGACCCGAATAAAAAAGTATAAGATATCTAACATGCTGCTGACAGAGATTAAGCCCATAATGCTTTCTGACTTCTTTCAAGGCGATCTCTCCGAGTATAGCCACACGGTCATCCACAAAACCAAGTTTCTCCTTAATGCTGCATTTGAGGCGGCTATCGATAACGACTACTGCTATAAAAACCCGATGCGTAACGTTGCCGTTCCTCAACAGCCTAAGGGCGATAAACCTACCTTTGATGAGTATGGAGTGCGGGAGATAGTTAAGTTCGCAGCCAGAGATAAGGCCTTCGGGGTCTGTATGTTGCTGCTTCTCGGAACCGGTATGAGGTCTCAGGATATCAGAGCTTTGCGTACAGACCGTATCAATATCGATGAGCGTACGATTTTGATAGACCTTTCGGTTAAGCGTGACGGCACGCTCGGTAAGCCTAAGAACGGCAGAGAGCGCACGGTCCCGATCAGCAGGGCACTTGCAAAGCACCTCAAGAAATATCTCGATTGGTCGAGAGAATATGTGGTACTTGGGGATAAGCCAGCATACTCAATCAATGGTATTGATAACCGCTACAATACGTTTTTTCGCCATATGAATGCTTATCTACGCAGCAAGGGAAAGACCGAGGTCGACCCGCTTACACCTCATTGCTGCCGGCACACATATAGTACAGTACTGCAGCGCAAAGGTGTGCCTAAATCGGTTGTCGCCGCTCTACTGGGGCACAGCGGGGTAGAGGTAACCGAGCGATATACCCACCTCGGCACAATGGAGGACATGAGGAAGGCCATAGATGGCCGTTAATTTTTGATCTTTGGTATGCCAATAATTATGCCATTCTTGTTTTTTATAGCTTTTTACTGCCCACGTACAACAATTTTATCAGATAAGAAAATCCCTGCAACCCGTTGAGATTGCAGGGATTTTCAGTGGTGCCGGTGGTGGGACTCGAACCCACACCCTGTTGCCAGGAACGGATTTTGAGTCCGTCACGTCTGCCATTCCATCACACCGGCATGGAACTTATATATTATATACGATTTCTTGCGTAAATGCAAGCCGAAAACATCCGCTTTTTAACCGATTTTCCCCATGACTATTCAATCAAAAAAGCCTACACAGTAACAACTGCATAGGCTCTGTATGAAAGGATATTCGGTTGTAAGACAACAGTGAAATTGGCTTTACTCGTGCCGCAGTGCCTCAATCGGGCTGAGCCTTGCTGCCTTTCTGGCGGGGTAGATACCGAAGAAGATACCCACCGAGCAGGAGAACAGCATCGAGAACAGAACCGAAGCGGGGGTAAGTACCGGCGTTACGCCAAGCGGCGTACACACTAAAAACGCGCCCAAAGTGCCCAGTACCACGCCCGCGGCACCACCGATCAGGGTAAGAATCGCGGACTCGGTTAAGAACTGAAACATGATAACCCCTGTGCGGGCACCTAAAGATTTTCGGATGCCGATTTCGCGGGTGCGCTCAGTAACGGCCACCAGCATGATATTCATTACGCCGATGCCGCCTACCAGCAGCGAAATGGCGGCCACCGCTGCCACAAAGGTCTGGAACAGGTTCATGATGGTGCTGATTTGGTCGACGTACTTGTTCATATTCTCAGAGGTATAAACCTCTTCGCCACTATTGTTATGACGGCGCTCCAATATGCTCACTACCGCGGTACGCATGCCGTCAACCTGCTCGTCCTTTTCGGCCAGCACATAGATGCTGCTGATATCCGGGCTTTCCCCTGTCATGGCTATCAGGGTGGAATAGGGTACATACAACTGAGCTACATCTCCGCCGAAGACGCTGGACTTTGCTACGCCAACAATCTTTAATGCGGCGTTGTGACGCCAAATGGTGGTGTTCACCGTAAGCCCTGTTACATCCACATTGCCAAACAGCTTTCTTGCGGTATTTTCGTCAATAACGCATACGTTGCGGGCTTCCTGATATTCGCTCTGGGTATAGTTTCTGCCGCTGAGCAGCGTTAAACCGGCCAGCGTCGGCAGCTGCTCGGTACCGCAGATAAATACAGCGTCTAGGTCTTCAGTGCGCCCCTCGATACTGCCCATCGTCTGCAGCACCGGTGTTACGGCGGTTAAGTAGGGAATACTGCGCTTTATCGCGTCAAGGTCTTCGAACGTCAAGTAGTCGCTCTGTGTGGCCTTCTTACTGTCTACCGATACCGACGCGGCTGCCTTACCGAGTTGAGCTACCTCGCCAATCAAGCGATTCTGGGCGCCTCCGCCTGCCGAGATAATCATAATGACCGAAGCGATACCGATAACGATGCCCAGCATGGTAAGAAAAGAACGCGTTTTATTCGAGGCAATGCTCTTGAGCGCCATCTTTATGTTATCTATCAAATTCAAGCTTTACACCTCACTATGAAAGACATGGTTTAGACCAATTGGTCTACCGTTACCGTCATGCCTTCGGTAAAGGTGCTGGGTGTAATCGTGGCTACCACATCGCCCTCTTTAAGGCCGGAGATGACCTCCGTATGGGTTTCGGAACTGCTGCCAAGCGCCACATAAGCTTTCTTGGAAACACCGTTTTCTATCACGAGGCAGTAGGTGCCGTCGCGGTCCGTTTTAAGCGCTTCGATAGGCACCGTCAGTACCTGCGGCTTATGTGCAACCAGTATGGAAAGATCGGCCTCCAGCCCAAGCACCACATTGTCGGGCGCGGTTTCGAAGGACGCCTCTGCCTTTACTACCGTCGAGGTGCCTTCCAGCGTGGTGGTGGCGTCAATGCGAGAAACCTTGCCGGGGTATTCGGTGTTACCGATCTTGATGGTTACAGATTGGCCTACCCTTACCGAGTTGATGTCATATTTGCCGAGCGAGAAGGTAATTACCGGGTTTTCAAGCGACTCGATGACGATGCTTGCTGCGGCGGGGGAAGTGGACCCGCCCTCTGCCAAAGTGAGCTCGGTAACAACCCCCGAGATTCCGGCCGTGATGCCGGACTTACCCTCGTCAAGGTATTTTTTAGCGGAGTTCACCGAGATCGCGCTAAGGTTCATGCTGTTTTTTAACTGCTCAACCTTCTCTTCGCTGATTATCGTATTCATTGCCTTGGATCTATCCTGTTTATAGTCCATAATATCTTCTTTTAGGTCGGCAATCTCTTTTGCGTCCTCGGTATCCAGTTCATTTAAACCGTCAATATCGTCTTCAGCCCACTGTATCTGCTTGTTTTTTAGCTCGACAACATCTTCGTTTTCCTGATTACTCCGAACAGCGTCGTCATAGGCGAGCTTTGCGTTGGCATATTGCAGCGCCGCTTGATTATGGGAGTTCTTCAGGTCATCCACATCGAATTCAGCCAGCAGATCACCGGCCTTTACAAGGTCCCCTTTTTTAATGTTAAGCTTATTTACCGTCACCTGCGCGGGTGCAAAGTATGTCTCGCTGCTTGCGGCCTTCACAGTCCCTGAAAGTGAAACAAACTGCTCGATATCAGCCTTCGCAATCGTAGTCGCCGTAATGTGTGTGGTCTTATCCTTAAAGAACATGTCGTATACCACTGATCCGCCGATCAATAGTACGATAACCGATAAAACGACAATTAAGCGGATTCGCTTTTTACCCTTTTTGTCAAGTGCCATTGGAAGAGGTCCCCACTTTCTATGTAATAAGTTAATCAGAAATACAATTATTGGAGATAATTGATAAACGATTACTTAATTATATAGCAAAAATTTCCCTATATCAAATAAATTATAAAAAGTTTAAAGTTAATTTACAACACGGAAAAGGAAAATAAAAAGCACACAAAACTATTTAACAGTCAGCTTTTAGCTATGTTTATTTCCACAATAAAGCGTTAAAGCAGAAATGAAGTTTCCTGTTCGTGTGGGCAAGGCTTGAAGTATCGTTTACCCGAAATGAAAAACGGCCGCACCACAAGACCACAAGGTCTTGGGTGCGGCCGTTTTCGCGTTTGATTTTTTACTGTCTCATCGGCGGGCGGGGGGAGGCGTTCTGCTCAAGATCGCGGCGCATCTGCTTGCGGCGCTGCTCAAGCGCCCGTTTACGTTTTTTGCGGTAACGTATGAGGTTTATCTGGCGGATAACTAAAAGCAGCACAAAAAGTGAGAGTAGAACGATCCCCGTAGTAATAAGGATATTTACAACGATATCGCTTTTCCCGCCTACTTTAACGGAAGCCGCCGCTAAAAGATTAACGGAGCTTACCTTCTGCTGGTTATAGATGATGTCTGCGCTGCCGAGTACGTCCCCTTTGCGCACGGGCTCAGAGATACCGGCGGGTATGCGGCAGAGCAACTGGATGTCCGGCAGTGAAGCCCCCTTGGGCAGCAGGTCCTCCAGCTTTTTCTCCGGCCTTAAGGCGAGTTCCTTTGCATTAAAATCACCCGACACCGCCACTGATACGATAGGCCCGTCCTTCTCGGGAGGGGTGGCCAACACGCAGGTTGCGGATGCCCACGCCAGCAGCTTCTTGGCGTCGTCGTATACGGCGCTGCCGTCCGCCGAGTAGGGCGCGCCCATCAATACGGTCATTAAGCGCAGCCCGTTTTGTTCCAGCGTACATACAAGGTTCAAACCATTTTGTTCACTGGCGCTGTATTTTAAACCGACGATACCTGCGGGAAAACCATCGGTTCCGGCGAGGATTCTGTCGTTGTTGGTCACCGCGCGCGCATCCTGATTGGCACGTCCCGTAATCATGTAATCTGTTTTTTGGGCAATCTCAAGATAGCTCGCGTTTTTCGCAGCGGCCGAGGCAAAGGCGGCGACATCGCGTGCCGTGGTATAATTATGGGTATCGTGTATCCCGGTGGGGTTTACAAAGTTGGTGGATTTAGTTCCGAGTTCCTTTGCCCGTTCATTCAGCCGGGAGATAAAGTTGTTGATATCGCCGCCGCCCGCCGTCTGAGCAATCAGGGTCGCGGCGTTGTCGTCGGTGCCCATAATCACGCAGTTCAGCAGGTCCTGCATGGTATATACCTCACCCGGGGTGGCTCCGGAGAGAGGCGAACCGTCACCGTTTTGCTCCGTTACAAAATCTTCGGGTATTGTTATCTCTTGGTTTACATCCTGTGTTTCTTCCAGAGCGACCACTGCGGTAAGCATTTGTGTGAGCGCCGAGGGGAACATGAGTTGGTCGGCGTTTTTTTCGAAGACGATATCGCCCGTATTCATATCCACCAAAAAGGCAGCCTCGCTGGTGAGCTCAAAATCCGGTGTATGGGCATAAGGCTTACCAGCCTTTTGACAGCCAGAAAAGATGCACAAGAGCATTGTCAGCATAAGCAACAGCGAAGCAGCTTTCACAACAAAAACCTCCCCAATGCAGTTCCGATTATTTATTCAGTGTCATATACAGCGTTATTATATCAGACAAAGTTCCATTAATATAGTACCATATTGTAAACAACTGCTGTTTTTGCCATGATAACGTCATTCTTATGCGATTTATATGCCATTCACGTTTTTAATAAAGCGGTAGAAGGGTAAAAATAGTATAATATCATACTATTTTTTGTATTGTTATGTTATAATGTAACTAGATGTTTTAAAATTAGGTTTGATAAAGTTTTTTGAGGTTTATCCGATATATAGGTTGAAAACTATTCTTCTGCGTTTGCTTTTTAAAACGATAAAGGGTTCGCAGCGTTAAAATACGGAGGTAAAACGGGATGAGAAAACTTCCTCTCAAGCTCATCACATTATTCTTAGCTCTGACGATATTTATTACCTATATTCCCGTTTTTTCGGCCGAGACAGGAAATAAATGGCTAAAATTCAACAAGACGGGCGATACCTCGCAGGCCATCATCGTGGAGGGCAGAGGTGTGAAGCTCGTTAACTCCGCACCGGCCGGCTATTATTTAAGCCAGCTCATCATCCGCGACAGCAGCAACGCAATCGTAGAGCCGGGCAGGGTCTGCACCATCAATGAAAGTAACGATACCTTGAACGCGGTGCCGGGCGCCAGCGGCGTATACTCCGTCATGGGTGATTTCTACACCCTCAACGCGATCGGCGACGCGCAGGAATCTTACTGTGTAGCCGGCGAAGACGGCGAAGAGGATACCTACTTTAACTATGTAGCGACAGTAACAAGCGATAGGAATAACCTCATTAAGCAGGACAGCTTCGTTTCGCTGAAAGTAACCGATCTTGCACCCGATAAATCCCCGAAGTTTGAGATATCTGACGGTTCCGCATCTGATGCATCCATCGGCGTTTTTAAAGACTTTAATACCGTGTCCTCCTCCAAGCCCACACCGACGGCCGACGGTAAGTTCTCCTACACGGTGGGCTTTAGCCATACCGCTACCTCCGCAAGGCTTACCATTCAGCTGATTACAGACCATGAGATTACGAAAAACAGCCGATTCAGAATCACCTTCGCCACGCAGAAATCAGACAGCATTATTCTGGTTATCAAAACCAAGCAGCAGCTGGTTGATGATGTAAAACAGGCCATGCAGGACCCTAACCAAAGAAGCCCCTATATTCAGCTTACCGGCTTTGACGACCTCAACTTTATTACCAGCGACTTTACGGTTGCCAAGCGCCAGGAGGTTTATGGGGTTACCGTAGACTTTGAATGGAAATGGACGCCCAAGGACGAAGCGGGCAGAAACGCGGTTACCATCAACGTGCCGCTCTTTTCTGAGATCAACAACGTTCGCATCAAGCGGCAGGAGGATGATGTCGAAGGCATTTTGACCGCGACGATCTCCTATCTGCCGTCCGGCGGGCTTGAAGAAGATAAGGTGTCTACCGACTGTAACCTGCGTCTGGTCGTAAAGGGCAGCGGTACCTCGCCGTCTATCCAAATTGTGAAGCGGGAAGATCCGCTCGAGACCGTTCCTATTCAGGCGACCAATGTGCTGGATATCTATAAAGAAGGGTCGGTTCCGAACTTTCACCAGCAGCCGGGCTCGTACAACCCGCTGTTTGTTCATCTGCTTTTGGGCAAAAAGGGCGGCCGGGCCGACTATGTGACTATCGATTCATCCAATAAAAATATTGCCGAGGCCAAAAAAGAAGGCACAACCATCGGCAGCTATACCGACACCTACGCGTGGAAGGCCAGGCTCGAAAACCCGAGCGGCGACGAACTGGTGGAGGAACCGATCGGCCTGCAGTTTGTTCCCCTGCAGGTGGGTGTCACCACCATTACGGCGGAGTATTTTGTTACCACCAGCAGCGGCAGCATGAAGGTGAATGAGATTAAATTCAACCTGCAGGTGGTAGACTCCTCTCCGGATAAGGATTCCACCCTCAGCAGCCTGGAGGTATTTGAGATCGACGCGGCGGGCGACAGCGTTACCCACGCGATCTCCTTTAATCCGCAAACAAAGGAGTACAACCTGTTTGTGGGCAACTGGGTGCAGTCGCTGCGCTTCAGGGCATCCAAAAACAGCCTAAAGGCATCCACGGATATGACCGTTCGCCTCAATGGAGCTGCAGTGGGTACCATGCGCTCAGGAAACAAGAGCGACGCTTTTGCCATCAATAACCCGAGTATTATTCGTTATAATTTTGAGGTTGTTGTTACCGCCGAGGACCTTACTCAGAGTGTTTATAAGCTAAATGTCGAACGCCTTCCCCCAAGCGATGACGCATCGCTCTCCGGCTTGGTTGTAAAGGATGATGAGGGTGTCGCACATGAATACGTGCAGGCGAATTCCCCCAATAACCATGACTTTGACCCGGGGGTAAAAACCTATAAGATGAGCCTGCCCTTTAACATCAAGCGCATTACGCTGGAGACCCCTACGACCCATCAGAAGGCTACGGTTGCCATCACTCCCGAGCCGCAGGACGACTTAGACATCTTTGACCCGAATAAATATATTGCGGTTGATACCGATACGCTGCTGGTTACCATCACGGCGACGGCGGAGGATGGTATTACGCAAAACGTATACCAGCTGCAGGTTACACGCCTCCCCCCCGAATCGGACTCCTTGCTTGCCTCTTTGGATATCAAAGACCACACCACACAGAGCATTGATTTTGGGTTTAGCAAGTACACCAATACCTACGACACCGTACTGGTAGATAACCCTGTAAGGTTTGTTACCGTCTACCCGGTTGCAGAGAGTAAATTCGCTACCATAGAGGTAAACCAGCAGAAAATTGAGGCCGGTAAGGGCTATCGCATTGATTTGGACGTAAACGTTACGATGCCGATCATTGTGGAGGTTACCGCCGAGAACGGGGTAGACACCTCAACCTACCGCCTAACCGTCAAACGCCAGTTGCCCAACAGCGATGCCTCCCTTTCCGACCTAACGGTAAGCTCATTAGAGATTACGCCTATATTCTCGCCCACCAACCAGAAGTATACGGCTATCGCCACCGGCTCTACCACGTCGGTGACTGTTACGCCCACCGCCACCTATAGCGGGGCGACCATTACCGTTAACAATATCCCTGTAAAAAGCGGCAACGCCAGCGGTAGCGTACGCCTCAGTGAGGTAACGACGGTTACGGTAGTGGTAACGGCGGAGGATAAGGTAACCAAACGCGCCTATACCGTTACCATCACCAACGACGACCTCCGCGCGAAGAGCAAGAACGCCGACCTAAAGAGCCTGAAGGTAAACGAGGGCGATATGTCGCCGGTGTTTAAGAGCTCTATTACCACCTACAATGTGCCCGTGGAAAATGATGTGGATTATATTGACATCTTCCCGGTGCCCGAAGATAAGCGCGCGAAGATAGCAGTTAAGATGGGCTCGAAATACATCGGCGACTACGACGGCAATTTCTCCGAGGCCATCAAATCGGGCGCCAACAAGTTCACCATTGAGGTAACCGCAGACGACGGTAAAACCAAGAAGAGCTACAGCCTCAATGTCAACCGCGGTGTAAACGGCCAGCAGGGCAGCCTCAAGCCCATTACCCCCGACCAGATCGATTTTAAAAAGTCCAAGACCATCTATGTAGACATTACCAAATACGCCACCGTTTCGTCTAAGGTGTTTTCCGAACTCGCAAAATACCCCGACACAACGATCATCTTCCAGGGTATCGATTACTCATTGGCCTTTAAGGGTTCCGACATCAGCACCGTCGTCCCCTTTGCCGAAACCTACAATCTTGCCATGAGCTTTACCTCGCCGGATGAATTTGATATCCGCGCCCTGTTGGGCAGCGATTCGGGTATCGATCTGGTGACGCTCTACTTTAAGCACCACGGCGCTTTACCCGGCAAGGCCACGCTGATGGTGGACCTCGGCGCCAAATACAAAAGTAAGACGCTCTACCTGCACTATTACAACCCCGAGATGGACCGCAACGAGTATTACGGCAAGGTGACGACCAATTCACGAGGTACCGTTGCGTTTAAGGTGGATCATTTCTCCACCTACATCCTTGCCCCGAAGATACTGAGAAACTCCGTGGATAAATCGGGTGAGGTGAATATTGCGGTGAGCGATGCCGACAAGATTAACCCCGACACCGCTTTTGACCAAGATATGCAGAGAGGATAAGCTAATGCCGTACCGCAAGACAAAAGCGTTCCTGAAACTTGCCGCAGTCACAGCCCTGCTGCTCTCCCTCTGCTCCTGCTCGATGTTTTACACCAGCACGGTGCAGACCGTTTCGCAGGACAGCAACGAGGCGCCGCTTTTTACCAAACCGCAGTCGAGCGGGGCGGGCAGCGGTACCGAAGACAGCTTTTTAAACGACGTGAAGAAGGCTGTGGAAAAGAACAAAGACACCGTGGGCTGGCTTTATATCCCGTCTACCGACATTAACAACAGCGTGCTGCAGGCGTTTGACAACAGCTTTTATATCCGGCGCGACGAGCAGCGTGGCGACAGTGTATACGGCTGCTATTTCGTGGACTGCGACAGCCCCATCGGCACCGCGCAGGAGTTCGGGCGCAACACCATCGTATACGGCCACAGCGATTTAAAGGACAGCCCGGACGGCAAGCGCTTTTCACAGCTGTTTAAGTTTGCAGACCCGGCCTTTGCCGAAAAGACGCCCAACATCTATTTTACCACCGCCCAGCAGGACCTTGTGTGGCGTGTGTTTGCGGCGTTTTATACCAAGACCTCGTTTCACTACATCCAAACCGAGCCGAGCGACACCCAGTTTGAGCGCCTGCTTGAAAAGGCAAGGGAGGGTTCGCTGTACGACTACGATGTTGAGGTAACTGCCGCCGATAAGATACTCACCCTTTCTACCTGCTCGGTAAAGTACGGCAATGACGGAACCGGGCGCTTCGTGGTAATGGCCCGGCTGCTGCGCGAGGGTGAAAAGCCCGACGATCTGCCCAAGCTCCCCGTAAAGAACCCCGACAGCAAGCTGATGGAGTAGCAGGTCAAAAAAGCTTACAGCGATAAAAATATTAAAGGGTCGCGAACAAATGGTTCGCGGCCCTTTGAGTTTGCGCATGCGGTTATTTTAAGCTAATCAATCAGCGCGTGATCAATTGCGGTATCGGGATTGATGAACACCCCGTTTACCGACATGCCGAAGTGCAGGTGCGGGCCGGTGGAAAAGCCGGTGGAACCTACCGTGCCGATGATGTCACCCTGCTTTACTATATCGTCGGTCTTCACATTCAAGGAATCCATGTGATAGTACCATGTTTTCAGCCCGAAGCCGTGCTCGATGAGCACTGTGTTGCCGGTAAGCTTGAGCTTGCCCGCGTACAGGATGCGTCCGGCGCCCGCGGCTTTTACCTTGGCACCGCGCTTTGCCGCGATGTCTATGCCGCTGTGCCGCTCCGAGATGGTGCCGTTTACGGTGCGGATGGAACCAAACTGGGTGGTTAATTCACCCGCTACCGGCCGTATAAACTTTCCTTCAAAATACTTTTTGTCGTCTCTAACAGCTTTAAGCGGCTGTATGGTCTTGTCAAACTCCGCGTTTGCTTCATCACTTTCAATGGTGCTGCCGGTGGTCTCTTCATCCACGGTAAGCTCCTGAACCTCAAATTTTTTATCGTTCAGCGTGATTTCATACTTGGCGTAGGCGGCGTCGGCGCTTAATTCCAATACATAGGTACCAATCTTATTTAAATAGCTGAGTGGGAAAAGGCAAACGCGCATGCCGTCATAATCAAAGAACTGCGGCTCAAAATTAAACGGGGAGGTTACGGTAATTTCTTTGCCCTCAAGCCCCCGCGCATAGATGACCAGCGCTTCACCGGGATCGCTGGCCGTTGTGCTTATCTCAAAGCTGGCCGCCGGGTCGTAATCGATGCAAAAACGGTAGAGCGCGCTGCCTCGGGTATCGCCTAAAGAGGCTTCACTCCACTGTGCGTTTACCTCATACTCATATCGCCCGCTGGAAGACATCTTGAAGCCCGAGAGCTCCTCGGGGCCGCCGGAAAAGACATCCTTGCCGTTATGCTTAATCGCAATGGTTGCCGTGGTAGGTGCCATAGAAAAGGTGATAGCGGGCGAGGCCGGGGTGGTTATAACATATTTGTAGGGCTCCGCGGGCTCAGGGGAGGGCGCGTCATAGAAATTGCCGTCCAGACGTTTGTAGTTCCATATCGCCTCGTCAGGCAAAAGCTCGCCCAGCTTTCCCTCCGCTGAAATGGTGGCGGTTGGAAGGCTGCGCTTTGTGTATAACGTGTCAAATTCCTCACCGGAAAGCAGCGTAAAAAGCGCCTGCCGGTCTACCTCGTAATAGCTTCCGCTTTGTGTGAGCACATAGGCGTAGTTGCCTTCCTTGGTAAAATCATAGATGCTCAGGGCCTGCACGCCGCCGCTGTTATCCGTGGCCCGAATCTTTACCAAAGCGGGGGAGACGTTTAAGGTATCTACCGTTACCTCCCGCCCGCTGTTCACAATATCGGCCAGACTGCGCAGGGTTTCGGTATCGGTTACCACTACGCTAGCGTCTTCGGCGGCAAAGGTTGCGGTGGCAAGTGCGCTGCTGTCGAATACCTGCCCGAATTTAAGCAGCGTACACCCGCTGAGCGGCAGCATTATGCAGGCAGATGCCAGCAGGGTACACAAGAATCGTTTAAGCATTTTAAAAAGCCTCCTTTCGACGATAAAAAACTCTATGGAGAAGCAAAAACATGTCCTGTAATTTTAAAATTGTACACTTATAATCTTCATTTTACCATAGTATGGGGCACAAGTAAATTCCAATGTGCGGATACCGTTCCATAAAAATCTCGTGATTGTTGGCAGAAGATTCCGAATAATTTGCGCAGTTTTTACCCACATTTCATAAAAATGGGGGAAATGCTTGCAAAAAAGCACTCTTGTTGTTAAAATGAGTGCCAGAAATGCTAGGGCTTGTTTGCAAGCATGCGGTTTTTCCGCTATGAACCGATAGGGTATCCGTCAACAAACAGGGTTGACTTCAATGAATAATGGAGGTACTGGATGAAATTTCATTATAAAATTATTCTCTGCGTCATAGCGCTGGTGACGGTGCTTTTATGCCTGCTCGGCGGTTGCAGGCTTGCGGAGAATATCATCGACATGTCGGTATTCGGAAGGCATCCGTCACTGAGTGACAGTACAGCACTGTCCTCCAGCGAGGCCTCTTCCTCAGCGCCGGTGCTCAAAGAGATCACGCTTTACCCGGCGGTGGGCGCGGTAAACGAGGCGCAGCGCGAGATACTCTTAAATTATGCCGCCCAAAACTACCGCGAGCTTTTCAACTTTCAGGTGGGGTATATCAGCGATAACAAGGTCACGTCTACCAACGTTATTCTGCCTACCGGGCATACGCTTTACGAGGATGAGAAGGGCAGGTTTATCTTTTCCGGCGGCAGTGTGGTGTATGTAAAGGGCAGCGAAGAGACTGAAAACCTTGAAGCCCCCGACAACCCGCTGTATGATTACAGCCTGATGCACGACGCGCTGGGTTTAAGCGGCAAACAGCTGTATGACGAAAGCGGCGTGCTGATCTCCTTTGAGGATACCGGG
Organism: Bacillota bacterium; assembly: GCA_023412215.1. GTDB lineage: Bacteria > Bacillota > Clostridia > Oscillospirales > Ruminococcaceae > Acetanaerobacterium. The sequence continues at coordinate 50,188 of JAEYNX010000003.1, forward strand.
GCATTCACCCCGGTGAGTTCCGCCTCGGTAAGCTACAACAACATCATCTTAAACGTAAGCTTTGCCGCCGAAACGCTGGACAGCACCTCCCTGAACATCCCGCTGTCGGTGTTCGGCATGGCTACGCTTGATGATGCGAAAGCGGCATTTGCGAATGCCGAGGATGTGGTAATGATACGCAACGGGCGGTATGTGCCGGTGGTGGACAACGACATCCTGACGCTCTATTTTAACGGGGATAATGGCTTTTTACTGGATGTAAAATCGCTCATCCTGCCGCGTAAGCCGTCGGACGGCGGCGTTTCGCCGATGCTTGATTACTATAACCTTGAAAAGGCGGCGGCTTCCCTCTATACCAAGGCCCTCAACGAAATGGAGTTAAGCCCCGTTTTTGAGGCCAAGGATATCGTGCCCAACCAGAAGATCACGGCGTATAATTCCTTTACGGGGAAGCTTGAAGAGGTTACCCCACTGCTTACCGACGACCAGGGGCGGCTGAGCGTGTCGCTGGAGGCGCTGCATGTATTGTTTGGGGTAAACCTGGTGATGGACAACGAAACAAAGACCCTGCATGTGCTCACCGACCCGTATTACCGCAGCTTTGTGGAGGAGATGCTGGGCGGCCAAAAGACAACCGAGCTGTTAAAAAGCATCGATGAGCAGAAGGCGGCGCCCGAGTTTTTGCAGCAACAGCAGGGGCGGATGGAAGACACCAGTTATCTCTATGAAGCAGCGGCAGTTGTTGTCGAGAGCGGGCTGCCGGCACCTGTTGTCCGCACCCCCAAAACAGGGCAGTTCACCTACCCCGGCAGCCACACGAAGATATGGAAGTCAGGCTACGCGGGCAAATCCGAACCCGCCGACCTTTACCCCAGCATGGAAGGCGACTGGGTATGGAACAGCGAAACCGGCTTTTGGGAGGGTTCCTCGCCTTTGAGCGGCGAAAAGGCCGTATGGCACCCGAGCTACGGCGCGGCGTTTACCATTCGCTAACGTATTCAACGGGAATTCGGCGGCTCACAGCCGCCCACACCGTTTTTATAACGGCGTGTTTAAAATTTGGTATAAACGGCTTTGGTAAGTATATTATTAATAGCCGTTGTTAAGGCGGGAAGGGATGGACGGTTAAGGTGCAATACGATTTTGATAAGAACGAGATCATTCTTTTTCAGGGAGACAGTATCACCGATACGGGCAGAAGCTATTTTCGCTTAAACAGCCTGGGGGAGGGCTACCCGCTCGCGGTGAGCCAAAAGCTTGACGCCCTGCTGCCCGACCACAACATACAGTGTTTGAACCGCGGGGTTTCGGGCAACCGACTTTCAGATATGAAGCGCCGGTTTAAGCGCGACTGCACCGAGCTTTACCCGTTTCCCACCATTGTCTCGATTTACATCGGCATCAACGATACCTGGCGGCTGTTCGATATGGGCGTCGCCAGCCCGGTGGAACGGTTTGAAGAGAACTACCGCGAGCTGCTGGATGAGGTTTTGGAGGTGCGCAGGCAAACCAAGCTGGTTCTGCTTGCCCCTTATGTACTGGAGGATACCCCCGATAAACAGCTGTGGCATGAAGACCTCGACCCGAAGCGAGAGGTGGTAAGAAGGCTTGCGGCGGAATACGGCGCCCGGTTTATTGACCTGCAGCAGGCCTTTGAGGAGGAGATGAAACGGTCGGGCGAAGGCCCGCTCCACTACACCGTAGACGGTGTACACCCCACTCCCATCGGCCACGCGCTGATCGCCGACCGTTGGATAGAGGCCTTTGAGGTCAGATAACCAGGAAAAGGCCAGGTATAAACGATATGAATCCAAGCTATCAATTAAACGCCGACCGCTTTAAGGGGTTTGCGCAGACCTACGACGCGGCGCGCCCCGCCATGCCCGCTTTCGTGCCCGAGGTGGTTGAACGCTACCTGGGCGCGCGGCCCGGCACGGTGGTGGACTTAGGCTGCGGCACGGGGCTTTCCACCCTCGCGTGGCAGGGCCGCTGTGCAAGGGTGATCGGCATCGACGCAAGCGAGGATATGCTTACAGCGGCGCGTAAACGGGAAAGCGGGATGGTTACCTTTATCAAGGCTTTCTCACACGATACGGGGCTTGAGGCGGCCACGGCCGACGCGGTGGTATGCTCGCAGTCCTTTCACTGGATGAACCCGCAGGATACCTTGAAAGAGGTCGATCGCATCCTAAAGCCCGGCGGGGTGTTCGCCACGGTGGATAACGACTGGCCGCCGGTGTGCGGTGTCGCGGCGGAGTTTGCCTACCAAAGGCTCATAGAGCGGGTGAGGGAACTGGAGCGCACCCACCCCGTTATCAAAGAGGGCTTTGTGCGCATCAATAAGAATGAGCATCTGAACAATATAAAGCAGAGCGGATACTTCCGCTACGCGCGCGAACTGGTGTTCGCGAACCGCGAGCAGTGCGACGCCGCGCGCATGCTAGGGCTTGCCCTGAGCCAGGGCGGGCTGCAGGCAGTGCTTAAGCACGTCCCCGAGGAGATTGCACAGCAGATGGAGGAGTTTAGAGCAGCCGTTACGACTGCCTTCCAAGACGCGGTTTTACCGGCAGACTTTTGCTACCGCATGAGGATCGGTGTAAAATAGCCTAAACATTCTAGTAAGTGGGTGACAGCGTGAAAAGCAGCAGAATAGGCAAAGAGTTCTGACGGTTATACTCCTTATCTTTGGCGTTCTGGCCCTTGCCTTGGGCGGCCTGTTTGCTAAACAGGCCGTTTTGGATGCCGTAATGAACGACGACATCAGTGTGGTATATCAGAACCCCCAATACCAAGACCCTGTTCGAGTGGAAGGGGTCGCGGTCATTACACAAAAAGTAAGCTGCGGGTACGCTTGCATCGAGATGCTTTCGCGATGGGCGGGCAGCCCCATAACGGAGGATGAGCTCTTTGAACAAAACGGCGGCACCATCGTTACCGCCACTGAACAAGGCTTCTGTAAGGAGTTAAACCTTCGCTTGCCACAGTTTACTGCCGCCATGCAAGCGAATTTAAAGAATACGCAGTTCATTGATGAGGCTTACGACAGTCTTGTGGCAGGAAAGCCGGTGCCGTTTCAGTTTGCCGCGCTTTACAGGAGTGGCGACACCGCGGTATGGACGCTGCATTATGCGATCATCACCGGCATGGATATCCCAAACGACAAGATTACCATATGCAACCCCTACGGCTATGAAGAAACCTATACAGTAAAGGATTTTCTAAAGGCTACCCGGTACGAAAGCTACGAAAACATGGAATTCTATTTTAAGCTGGCGTTTGCGGCCGGATATTTTCATAAAAACACCTTATACTTATTCAATTAGAAATATAGATAAAATTCGAGCGAAAGGCCCAATTTATGCCTTTTGTAAAGAATTTTTACGTTATATTTCTTGTTGGAATTAGTATTATATACCATGATATAAAGCGGGGCGCCGAGCAAAATCGGCGCCCCGTCTGGCTGCTATTCGGCTTTTAGCGTAATCACCGCAAGCTCCGGCTGGTTGAAGATGCGGTAGGGCACCGTAGCCCCGCCGAGGCCGCGGCCCACAATCATGCGGGAATCGCCCTTTTCAAACAGCCCCGCGTCGTAACGCACCATATCGGTGGTGGAGGCAAAGCGCGTCAGCAGCCCCCCGTAAAGGGGCAGGCGAATGATGCCGCCGTGCTCATGCCCGGCGAGCACGAGGTCGGCCCCCCACGCGGCATAGGCCGCAAACTTGCCGGGGTTATGGGTCAGCAGAATAGTAAAGCGGCCCTGTTCAGGCGCGCCTAAAACCTTTTGTATATCCTCTTTAAAATACCGCTCGGGGGTGGGAAAGAACGAACGCAAAAGGCTCTGCCCTTTAGCGGGCATATAGAATAGGTACGGCAGGTTCAGGCCGTACAGGTTAATGGAGTCCTCCCCGATGGTAAGGGGCACCTTTTCCCCCGCAATCACGCGGGCGCCCGCGGCCTCAACGGCGCACTGGTAGGTGAATTCGATGTTCGAAAGGTCGTATCGGCGCTGCTCGTGGTTGCCGTACACCATATATACCGGGTATTTTGCGGAGAGCTTTTTACAAAGCGCCAGAAATACCTGCCCGGTATCGGCCTTATCGCTGCCCTTTAGGGTGTCGCCGTCTATCAGCACCGCATCGGGTGCGGCATCCTCCACCGCGTTTAGCAGCTCGATATTATCGGGGCCGAACTCCTTGCTGTGCAGGTCGGTAATCAACGCAAGGGTGTAGCCGTCAAACGAGGCGGGCAGCTTTGGGCTTGCTACCTCAAACCGGTCGGTGACAAGCACGTCGTTCTGCTCACGCAGAAAGGGCGGCAGCAGCACCGCCGCGAGTATCGCCAGCAGCACCGCCGCAATAGCAGCGTCCGTCAGCCGCTGTATCAGCCGCTTGTTATTCTTAACCGTCACGGTTACGCCTCCTTTTTTTCATCGATATCGCACGCCGATCCGCCTATTGCCTAAACGGGGTAAAGGGTATACAATGATTAAAATAAACTGGAAAGGGTTGAAGATGATTATGGGAAAACTTGCCGCACTTGGTTTTAACGCTTTTGCTCAGCCCTACTCCATAGATATGCACACGCGGGTCACCGCCATGACAGGGATGAGAAGCCCGAGGGTGCTGCTGATTCCGCTGTGCAGCAACGACAACGAAGGCTATGTCCATGCCTTTACCGCCCTTTATAAAAATCATCTGGGCTGTACCGTCGACGTGCTGCCGCTCGCAAACTCGGAGCCCGGGAAGACGGAACTGGACACGCTGTTTGAGAAGGCCCAGCTGATCTTTATAGGAGGCGGGCCCAATTTCAGTGCCATCAGCCGCATTAAAAAAACAGGCGTCGGCGAGCGCATCAGCGCGACTTTTAAGCGGGGAATACCGGTAGCGGGGGAAGGCACCGGCGCCGTCTTCCTGTTCGAGGGCGGCTATATCGACGCCGTGGTCGGCCTTGGCACCGATAACCCCATCGTTATTACCGCGCAGGGCCTCGGCCTTGCAAACGGCCTGCTCTGCCCGGGGTATGAGCTGGAAGAGCGCCAGCAGGGCTTTGCTCTCTCCATGCTGGGCAGCGAGAACACCGGCCTTGCCCTGTGCAGCGGCTGCGCGCTTTTTATAGACGGCAGAAGCTATACGACGCCCGCCTTCGCCGAAACTCAGGGCTTTTTCAGGGTTTTGGGCCACGAGGGCTATGCAGACGTATCCAGCCAGTTCAGCGAGCAGCCCATGCCGCTCAAGGCGCTGTATAAAGCGGGTGACGAAACACTGGTGCTGGAGGACTACGAAGCGCATAGAAGGAAATAAAACGGTGAAGACTCCTACCAGAGGATGGAATCTCCGGCGTGCCCTTCAGATAATAAAAAACTACCCGCCAAAACGGGTAGTATTTTACTGAAATATAACAGGTAAGCCCACAGTCGATTAAACCGCGCGGGTAACCTTGTTTGAGCGCAGGCAACGGGAGCATGCATAGATGTGGCAGGGACTACCGTTTACAATTGCCTTTACGCGCTTGATATTGGGCTTCCAAGTTCTATTGGAGCGTCTATGTGAGTGGGAAACCTTTATACCAAAAGTAACACCTTTTCCGCAGATATCGCATTTTGCCATGGTGCAGCACCTCCTTTACAATCCTACGAAAAGTCAACAGAAATATATTATCAAATAATTTTCAGAAAATCAAGCTTTTTAAACAAATTATTTTGAAGCCCTAAACAAAATATGAATGCCCTTGTGTTTTACCCGTTTACAATCTATAATAATTTTATGGTAAAATACATCTTTTTAATATACAACCAATGGGGGTTATTTTTTGTTTGACTTTTCATCCGGCCGCCTTTTGCAGCTGGCGATCCAGCTTTTAGCGGTTGTGGCCATACTGCCCATCCATGAGTTTGCCCACGCCTATATCGCCGATAAGCTCGGCGACACCACGCCGCGCCAGCTGGGAAGGCTGACGATCAACCCGCTTCACCATCTCGACCTGATCGGCACCGTCTGCCTGATCTTTACGGGCTTTGGCTGGGCGAAGCCTGTGCCGGTAAACCCGGGCGCGTTTAGAAACCCCAAGCGCGGCATGGCTGTTGTCGCGGCCGCGGGGCCGATCTCCAACATCCTGCTGGCGCTTGTCTATATGATTGTAGGGAAGGTTATCCTGTTTACTTTTGGCGACGCATCGGTGGTAGGGTATTACCTTGTTCAGATCTTCGATATCCTCACCTTCATCAGCATATCATTGGGCGTATTTAACCTTTTGCCCATCCCGCCGCTCGACGGCTCACGCATCGCGGGGTTGTTTTTGCCCGACAGGGCCTACTACGCCATTATGAAGTACGAACGCTTCATCATGCTCGCGGTTTTTCTGCTGCTGTTTACAGGGATTCTTTCCCGCCCCTTGAATGTGGTAAACAACTTGGTCTATCGTCTGCTCGATTTCCTCACCCTGCCCATCAATATGCTCGCGGGGCTGATTGGCTAGGGGATGCCCCCTCCCACTACGGCGAAGGAGGAATGCTTGAGCATGGAAAAAATTTCGTTTAAGCTCGAAAGCTTCGAGGGCCCGCTCGACCTGTTATTATACCTCATCTCCAAGCACAAGCTCAACATCTACGACATCTCGATCTTTGAGCTGGTTACGCAGTATTCCGAGTATATCTCGATGATGCGCCGCGAGGATATGGAGATAGCGAGCGAGTTTTTAGAGATGGCCGCAAGGCTGGTGCACATTAAGTCGGCGATGCTGCTGCCCCGCCACGACGAGGGCGAGCAGTTAAAGCAGGAGCTGACGGGCCAGCTGCTGGAATATGCCATGATCAAGCGCGTGGCGGCGGAGCTTGCGGGGAGCTATGTGGGCAGCGCCGTATTTGCGGCAAAGCCCGCCGTCATCGAGATCGACGAAACCTATCGCTTTACCCACGATGTACGGGAGCTGGTGAAGGCCTATGCGGGCGTTTCAGGCAAGAGCCTGCGCCGCCTGCCGCCGCCGGTTTCGGCCTTTTCGGGCATTGTGCAGCGCCGGGTGGTATCGGTGGCCTCCAAGATCATCTATGTGATGCGCAGGCTGTATAAGCAGACCAACGTGCGCTTCCGCTCGCTCTTCGAGGAGGCGGGCGACCGCAGCGAGCTGGTCGCCACCTTTCTGGCGGTGCTCGAGCTTGTGAAGTCCGGCCGCGTGATGGTAGACGACAGCTGCCAGGAGGTTCGGTTCGTCAACACGGGCAAGCAGCCGGAGGAGACCCCCGCCGAGGAAGACGCGCAAAAGACCCTTACCCTTGTGTGAGCAGGGATATTATTTGATGGCTTCGGGAGTGACATATGGATATCAGAGAGCTTGAAAACCGGGTAGAGGCAGTGCTGTTTGCAAGCGGTGACGCGGTGGAGGAAGAAAAGCTTTGCGAGGCGCTTGAAATACCCCCCAAGGACCTTGAACGTGTGCTCTACTCGCTCGGCGACCGTTTGGAGGGCACCGCGTTTATGGTGTTAAAGCTCGGCACGGCCTACCAGCTTTGCACCCGCCCGCAGTACGGGCCCTTTATTCAAAAGGCGCTGGACGCGAGCCGGAACGTGCAGCTTTCACAGGCGGCCATGGAGGTTTTGGCGATTGTCGCCTACAACCAGCCCGTGACCAAAAGCTTTGTGGAGCAGGTGCGCGGGGTAGACAGCTCGGGTGTTATGGCAAACCTTGCCGCCAAGGCACTTATCGAGGAGGCGGGCAGGCTGGATTTGCCGGGGCGTCCGCTCTCATACCGCACCACCCCCAACTTTTTGCGGTGCTTTGGGTTGGAATCACTCGAGGGCCTGCCACCCATCTCGCACGACGGCGTACCGCTGCCGGACGAGGATACTGAGGCGCAGGACGATACGCTGCAAACCGAGCTTGCGGCGGTGCTGGAGGAGTAAACGCTTATGCGAGGGAGGCAAAGAAGTGACGGGATGGATCATATTCGGCGCGATCGTCGCGCTTATTTTGGTTATCCTTTTCATCCCCGTGCAGACACTTATCGAGTATAAAGACGATACGCTTTATGTCATGGCGCGTTACGCCTTCGTGCGCTACCGCCTCCTTCCCGCAGACCCAAAGCAGGCTGCCGAGCGTGAGCAAAAAAAGCTTAAGAAGGAGCAGCGCGAGGCGGCCAAGGGCAAACCGTCTGCCGCGAAAAAAGAGCCCGAAAAGCGAACTCTCTCCGAAACCATTGGGATGGTCAGGGACATCCTTGAATCGCTCCATACGTCGCTTCGCCATATCCTTAAGCGGGTCAAGCTCACCGATATTGCCTTCTATATGAAGACCGTGGGGGAGAACCCCGCCGAAACCGCTGTGGAGGTTGGCCGCGTAAACGCCTATGTTTACGGCTGTTACGCGTTCTTGATAAATTTCTTTCAGGTAAGTGACCCCGATATTCTTATAACTCCCGATTATTATGGAGAAAAAAGCCAAACCTATTTTAGAATCACCATCGGGATAACACCTGCGGCAGCGCTTCGGGCCTCCCTTACATTCGGTTGGAAGCTGATCGCGCTGCTGGTATTTAAGAAGCTTATCGGCAAGAATGTGGAGAAAACCGTAAAGCAGGCGCAATGAGACGCTAGCGGTATCGCTTTTAATAGGGTTTATGCCTTTGCATTTACGTTGACGCGTTGGGCGTAAACCGATCAAGAAAGGATATGAAAGTAAGATGAATGAGCATCCGATCAAAGGGCTGATGGACACCACCATTCAGAAGATCAAAGACATGGTTGACGGCAACACGATAATCGGTGACCCCATTACAACCCCGGACGGCGCGGTCATCATTCCCGTTTCCAAGGTGCATATGGGCTTTGCCTCCGGCGGCTCGGACTTTGGGGGCAAAAACCCCGAGCGCGACCACTTCGGCGGCGGCGCTGGCGCCGGCATTTCGGTTACACCGGTGGCTTTTTTGGTAGTGAGCGGCGGCAACGTGCGCATGATACAGCTGGTGGAAAAGAATAATTCGGTAGACCGCGCCATCAATCTGGTGCCCGAGGTTATCGACAAGATTTCCGGCATTGCCGAGCAGTTCGCGGGCAAAAAGGAGAAGGATGACAAAGACAAGAAGGGCGCCAACGAGGCAGTTTCGGGCATCCCTCAAAGCGAGTGATTGATTAAAGATTTGATATGAGTCGAGCCGTTTTGTGCCGCTGCTGAATGAGAGCGCGCCCATATGCATATACTCCTACTGTTTAAGCTAACGATAGTGGAAAGGCTGGAGTAGTGCATGTTGAAAAATGTGGCAGCTGTTATGCTTGCGGCGGTTATGGCGTTTAACCCGCAGATAGCACCCGAACAAGAATTACCGGAGCTTTCGGCAAAGGCCGCCGTTCTGGTGGATGCAAGCTCGATGCGGGTGATTTTTTCCCACAACGAGCATGAGCGCCTGCCCATGGCGAGCACCACCAAGATCATGTCGGCGATGCTGGCGCTTGAGGCGCCCGACCTCGACGAGGCGTTTGTGGTAGACAGTACCGCCATTCAGGTAGAGGGCTCCTCCATGGGGCTTACCGAGGGTGATATCGTCACCATGCGCGCGCTTGCTTACGGGATGCTGCTGCCCTCGGGCAACGATGCCGCCAATGCCGCTGCGGTAAAGCTCGGCGGAGACCGGGAGACCTTTGTCAAGCGCATGAACGAGCGCGCAAAGCAGCTTGGGCTAAGCGATACCCATTACGAAAACCCCTCGGGGCTGGATGCCAAGGAGCATTACTCCAGCGCGTACGACCTTGCGCTGCTCACGTCGTACGCCTTTAAGAATCCCGAGTTTTTGAATATCTGCAAGCAGAGCAGCGCCAAGGTGAACTTCGGCAACCCGCCCTACACCCGGTGGCTGACCAACCACAACCGGCTGCTGCAGGAGTACGAGGGCTGCATCGGCGTAAAAACCGGGTTTACCGACGATGCGCGCCGCTGCCTTGTTTCGGCGGCGGAACGTAACGGGGTGCGCCTTATCTGCGTGACCCTCAACGACCCCGACGACTGGCGTGACCATGCCAACCTCTTTGATTACGGTTTTGCGCGCTATAAAAGTGTGAAGCTGGATACGGACGTGAAGGGCATCACCGTGCCCGTGGTGGGCGGGGAGAAAAAAGCCCTGAACGTGACGGCGAAGCCGGAGGCCTCTGCGGCGCTTACCGAGGACGACTTAAAAACCCTCACCCGTCAGGTGAAAACCCCACCCTTTATGTTTGCCCCGGTGAAAAAGGGCGACGAGGTGGGCAGCCTTGAGTATATGGCAAACGGCGCCGTGGTGCAGCGGGTGCCGCTGCTTGCGGGGGAGGATATCGGCTACAAGCATGTTCCCTCGCTGTGGGAAACCGTCAAGGGCTGGTTTGATTAGGCTGAAAGGCTGCGGGTTTTGTCTGCCGGCGTTTGCCGGTAAACGGCCGGCTTTTCTATAAATGAATTTCACTTTGCCGGTGTGAACCGGCGGAACGGGGCTTACAATGGCATCTCAGGCTACAGAAAGAATACAAAAGGCGCTCTCGGAGATGGGAGTGGCCTCGCGCCGCAAGGCGGAGGAATATATCCTCGCGGGCAGGGTGAAGGTGAACGGCCACCCGGCGGTCATCGGCATGAAGGTAAACCCCGCGCGGGACGTGATTACCCTGGATGGCGAGCAGGTCGCGGCACCCGAGGAGGGGCGCAAGGTTTACTATGCCATGTATAAACCGCGCGGCTATGTAACGACGTTAAGCGATGAGCTCGACCGCAAATCGGTCGCGGACCTGACCGCCGACATCCCCGTGAGGGTTTACCCCGTGGGCAGGCTCGACAAGCTTTCGGAGGGCCTTTTGCTGCTCACCAACGACGGGGAGTTTGCCAACATGATGATGCACCCGAGCCATCAGGTATCTAAGGTGTACCGCGTGACGGTGGCAAGCGCCGTAACGGAGGAGCAGCTGGTTACCCTCACCGAGGGCGTGGTGATCGACGGCAGACGCACCCTTCCAGCAAACGTCAAGGTGATTACAAAAGAGGAAGGTCGCACGGTCATGGAGATGGTTATCCGTGAGGGGCGCAACCGCCAGATACGCAAGATGTGTGAGGCGGTCGAGCTTACGGTAAAGCGCCTGCGCCGCACCATGATCGGCCCCGTTAAGCTCTCGATGCTTAAGCCCGGCCAGTACCGCGAGCTCACCGGCGGCGAGATTTCGGCGCTCAAGGCGATGGCGACAAAGAACCTGCTGCGTGAAGAGCAGTTCAAAAAGACGGGCGACAGGGTTTCGCACGCTAATAAACCGAGAAGATAATAGGATATGCTCTTTGGCCTTTGGCCCAAGGGCATATTTTAAAGTACAATAATACAAATTCTTCATTACAAAGTGATAAAATCACTTTGTAATCCCCCGCCTTTGGCGGGAAGCAATAACGTTTTGCGTTATTGTAGGATTAATATAAGAAAGGAATATCTGTGTGATGATAGAATTTCTCCCAAGCAGCGACCGTGAAATAAACCAAAGCCTGTGCGCGCAGGCGGGGATAGAGTTTACCCCGTCGACCATCGTTTATCTGGCTACCGAGCGCGGTAAGCAGATCGGCTTTGGCATCTTTGCCGTTGAGGCGGGCGTTGTAAAGGTGCTGCATATCCCTGAGGATGAATACTTAGCCGATATCCTCACGCGCAGCGGCCTAAACTACGCCGAGCTGAGAGGTATAGAACTGGCCAATTTTTCACAGGCTAACCATATAGATTTACTGCGAAAGCTAAATTTTGTTAAGCAAGACATTAATACGGACCTGCCGATTGCACAGGCGCTACATTCTTGTAAAAATTGCGGCAAATCGTAACAAAAGAACTTGTTATCATATAGTAAATCGTGTATAATTTACTTGATTACGCAAAAACCATTTCGTTAATTTTTTGTCGAGTTGCGAAAAAGGATGAAGACGGAATAGTTAGTATTTTCTGCTTTTCGGCAAATTTGGCCAATGGTTTTAATTGCTGCAGGGCATCTCAGGCAAGCCCCCGCGTTAACACCGACGGCCGCCTGGCAACCCACGATTTCACATACGGAACGGAGGAATAAAGATGAGTGCTGCCAATAAGTTGGCACTTCTATCGGAAAAACTGCAAACAATCGATAAAGCCTCTCCTGCGAGGGCGCGTCTTACAAAGCTTTTTGATGAAAATACCTTTGTTGAGATAGACGCACTGGCCAAGGCAGGCGAAAATGCCGCTGCGGTGGTAACAGGCTACGGTTCGGTTGACGGAAGCACGGTATTTGCTTTCAGTCAGGACAGCTCGGTGGCTTCCGGCGCGCTGGGCAAGGTACACGCTGCAAAGATTAAAAAGGTGTACGAGCTTGCCGCGAAAACCGGTGCTCCGGTGGTTGGCGTTTACGATTCCAAGGGTGCCGACCTTACAAACCCCTATGATACCATGGCGGCTTACGGTGAGCTGCTGGCTCTTTCCAACAACCTTTCGGGCGTTGTGCCTCAGGTTTCGCTGGTGCTCGGTATCTGTGCTGGAAGCGCCGCGCTGATAGCCAGCGGTGCCGATTTTATTGTGATGAGCGGGGACGGGGAGTTCTTCCTCACAGCCCCCGCCGCCTCCGAGGCGTGCAGCGCGAAAAACGCCGCCGAAACGGGTGTGGCGCACGTGGTTGCCAAGGATGCAGACGGGGCGATTGCCGCCGCCAGAAAGATCATCTCGATGCTGCCGCTCAATAATCTTGCAGAGGCTCCCATCTGGGACTTTGCGGAGGCTGAAGGTGCAGCCGCTGCGCTGCAGGCAGCGGGTGAAAAGCTCGACGGCGTTGAGGCAGCCGAGATTGTAAAGAATATTGCCGATGCAGGTAGCGTAACCGAGCTGCAGGCATCGTTTGGTAAAAAGGCTTATGCTGCTCTTGCCACCATCGGCGGGCAAGCCGTTGGCATTCTGGGCGCCGCGGGCAGCCTTGGCAAGGACGAATGCGCCAAGCTTGCGCGCATCGTCAGCATCTGTGACGCATTTTCCATCCCGGTAGTAACCCTTATAAACACCGAAGGCTTTGAGGGCAGCGTGCGCGATACGGCAATGCTTGCGCACGTTTACGCCGAGGCCACTACCCCGAAGGTATCGGTGGTGCTGGGCAAGGCCTATGGCAGCGCCTATATCGCGCTGGCAGGCAAGGGCGCGAATGCCGACATGGCCTACGCGTGGCCCGGTGCGGTGATTTCCCCCTTAAAGCCCGAAACCGCCGTTGCGTTTCTTTATAACGACCGCATTACTGCCGAAAAGTCTCGGCAGGCGGTTGAAGCCGAGTATCAGGAGACCGAGGCCAGCGCCTTTGCATACGCTGAGTGCGGCCTGGTCGACGCGGTAATCGATCCCTCCGCTACCCGTGCCGTGGTGCTTTCCGCACTCGACATGCTCTCCGGCAAGCGGGTTTCCAGCTTACCCAAGAAGCATGGCAACCTGCCGCTCTAACTGTGTTTAGCCGCGCTGTTTCCGCGTGATGATACGCGGGTTAATGATTGTCTTATCATCCGTTTCGCTGTGCGGGATAAGACAAATACCATAAACACACAGTGAAAGAAAGGATGATAAAGAGATGAAAAGGTTTAACATAACCGTTAACGGAAAGGCTTACGACGTTGTTGTTGACGAGGTAGCGTCCGGCGCTGCCCCTGCTCCTGTGGCCGCAGCCCCCGCCCCCGCGGCGGTTCCGGCTCCCGCTGCACCTGCAGCGGCACCCGTGCCCGCGCCCGCAGCGGCTCCTGCTCCGGCTCCCACGGCAGGTTCTACCGTGATCAACGCGCCGATGCCCGGCACCATCCTTGATGTGAAGGTAAAGCCCGGCGATACCGTAAAGGAAGGCGATGTACTGGTAATCCTTGAGGCAATGAAGATGGAGAACGAGATCATGTCTCCTGTTTCCGGCACCGTTGCGTCGGTTGCCGTTACCAAGGGCCAGTCGGTAAACTCCAACGACCTTATTGCAACCATCGCCTAGCCCAAAATTGTTAATTAGAATCAAGGAAAGAGGGTGCCCAATATGGCAAAAGTAAATATTACCGAAACAGTCCTGCGTGACGCACATCAGTCGCTGATTGCCACGCGCATGAAGCTTTCCGAGATGGAGCCCATTCTTGAAGCGATGGACGAGGTTGGCTACTATTCCGTTGAGGCATGGGGCGGTGCTACCTTTGACTCCTGCTTGAGATTTTTAAACGAAGACCCTTGGGAGAGGCTGCGCGTGATCAAAAAGCGCATGCCCAAAACCAAGATACAAATGCTCTTCCGCGGCCAGAACATGCTCGGTTACCGCCATTACGCCGACGACGTGGTGGATTACTTCGTGAAGAAGATGGTGGAAAACGGCATCGATATCTTAAGAATCTTCGATGCTTTAAACGATATCCGCAACCTCGAAACCTCCATCAAGGCGGCAAAGAAGGTAAACGCGCACGTTCAGGGCGCGATCTCCTACACCACCAGCGAGGTTCACACCATCGACTACTTTGTAAACTATGCAAAGCAGCTTGAGAGCGCGGGTGCCGACTCCATCTGCATCAAAGACATGGCGGCGCTGATTACGCCCTATGCCGCCGAGGAGCTGGTGACGGCGCTCAAGAAGAACGTAAAGATCCCGATTCAGATGCACACCCACTACACCTCCGGCCTTGCGTCGATGGTTATGATCAAATCCATCGAGGCGGGTGTGGACGGTATCGATACCGCTATTTCTCCGCTCGCACTGGGTACCTCCCACGCGCCTACCGAGAGCATGGTAGCGGCGCTGCAGGGCACTCCCTACGACACGGGGCTTGATTTAAAGAAGCTCGACGTGGTGCGCGCCCACTTTGCAAAGCTGCGCGAGAAGTATCTCGCAAACGGCCTGCTCGACCCGAAGATGCTCGGCGTAGACGCCAACACCCTGATCTATCAGGTGCCGGGCGGCATGCTTTCCAACCTCAACTCCCAGCTCAAGCAGGCGGGCAAGATCGATCTGTTTGAGGATGTGCTGGCCGAGGTGCCGAGGGTGCGCCGCGACGCGGGCATGCCTCCGCTCGTTACCCCCACCTCGCAGATCGTGGGTACGCAGGCGGTGTTCAACATCATCAACGGCGAGCGCTATAAGATGGTTACCAAGGAGTTCAAGGGCCTTGTGCGCGGCGAGTACGGCAAAACCCCGCTGCCCATCGACCCCGAGTTCAGAAAGAAGATTATCGGCGACGAGCAGCCCATCGACTGCCGCCCCGCAGACCTGCTGGAGCCGGAGCTTGATAAGCTGCGTGCCGAAATCCCCGCCTCGCTCGTAGAGCAGGAGGAGGACGTGCTCAGCTACGCGCAGTTCGGTCAGGTGGCCATTAAGTTCTTTGAGCAGCGCAGAGCCGAGAAGTATGGCGTAGACGCCCAGCACGCAGACGCTAAGAACAGCGTTCACCCGGTATAAGTTACACAATACTGTTTTAATTGCACGTGGATATAGGGGTATCTGCTGATGCCCTGTTGCATAGACCTCACCGCCCGGACGCATTTGCCGGGCGGTGAGGTTTTGTGTGGTAATACTCATGCTTCTCCCCTACCATTTGGGGAGGCAGCAACGCTTTGGTCCTGCGGAATGGGTGTCAGGCGGCGATTCGGCACCCAAAGTTTAGAAGGGGATTTTTACCCGATTTTAGATGGAATTTAGTATAAGTCGTCGCCAAGGCGCGGTATAAATGGCTCTGTGCCTTGATTATTTGTGTAAAACGAACCGTCTCAGTTGACAATCACCACAAAAAGATAGTAAAATATAGGGTAGTGAAGCATGAGATGCATTTCATGTGCTTGAATTGTACCTTTCCGGCGTCCTATGCCGGGAAGGTGTAATTATTACACCGCGCGCGGCACTATGCGACGTGTGAACAGAAGGGTTGAATCAGTTTGATTAGAAGCATGACCGGCTACGGCCGCGCCCAGCAGCTTATCGACGGCAGGGATATACAGGTTGAAGTCAAGGCAGTCAATCACCGCTTTTTCGAGTTTTCGGCGAGAACGCCGCGCGCTTACGGGTATCTGGAAGAAAAGCTGAAGTCCTTTGTGCAGGAGCGGGTAAGCCGCGGCAAGGTGGAGGCATCGGTCACCATCCTCACGCTGGAGGGCAGCGACGCCAAGGTTGAGGTAAACGCCGAGCTTGCGTCCTCCTATGTAAAAGCCCTGCGCGATATCGGCGCGCGTCTGGACATCAAGGACGACCTTTCGCTTTCCTCGCTTATCCAGTTTACCGACATCTTTGCGGTGCGCAAGGAGCAGCCGGAGGAAGAGGTTATCTGGAACAGTGTGAAGACAGTGGCTGAGCAGGCGGTGAGCGCGTTTGTGACAATGCGCGAAACCGAGGGCGTCAAGCTTAAAGAGGACATTCTTTCCCGCCTTTTATTCATCGAGCAGGCGGTGAAAGCGGTGGAGGAGCGTTCGCCCCAAACCGTAAGGGAGTACCGCGAAAGGCTTACCGCCAAGATGCACGAGGTACTGGAGGATAAGAACATCGACGAGTCGCGTCTGATTACCGAGGCTGCGATTTTCGCCGACCGCATTGCGGTGGACGAAGAGACGGTGCGCCTTAAAAGCCACATCGAGCAGTTCCGCTCGCTGCTTGGCGAGGGCGGGCAGGCGGGCCGTAAGCTGGACTTTTTGGTGCAGGAGCTTAACCGCGAGGCCAACACCATCGGCTCCAAGGCGCAGGACGTAGAGATTGCAAGAACCGTAGTTGCTATCAAGGCGGAGATCGAAAAGATCCGCGAGCAGATTCAGAATATCGAATAGCGCCAATCGGCGGCAGGAGGGCCGTGCAAAGCGGCGCTATGGCCTCTGCCTCCCAGTTAGAAGGAGAATGAACCAAATGAAGCTTATTAACATCGGCTTTGGGAACATGGTTTCGGCAAACCGTCTGGTTGCCATCGTAAGCCCCGAGTCCGCCCCCATCAAGCGTATCATCCAGGACGCACGCGATAAGGCCACGCTCATTGACGCGACCTACGGGCGCAGAACCCGCGCGGTGATCATCACCGACAGCGACCATGTCATTCTTTCGGCTGTTCAGCCAGAGACGGTGGCAAACCGCCTTACCTACCGTGACGACGAGGATGAGGAGCTGGAAGAGGATGAATAACAAAGGGGCCTTGATTGTCGTTTCGGGGCCATCGGGCAGCGGGAAGGGTACGCTGCTGCAGGGCCTTATTCAGGGGAACGAGCGTATAAGATACTCGGTTTCTGCCACCACGCGCCTACCGCGTGAGGGAGAGGTAAACGGCAAGAACTACTTCTTTGTTTCAAAAGACGAGTTTCAGCGGCAGATAGCGTCCGGCGGGATGCTGGAATTTACCACCTACTGCGGCAACTACTACGGCACACCGCGCAGCTATGTTTCCGAATGCCTTCATGCGGGCTGCGACGTGGTGCTGGAGATTGACGTCGTGGGCGCTCTCAACCTGATGGAGCAGGGTGAGCAGGCGGTGTATATCTTTATTATGCCTCCGTCGATGGCGGAGCTTGAAAAGCGCCTCGTGGGCCGCAACACCGAACCCCCCGAGGTGATTGCAAAGCGCCTTGCCGCCGCGAGAAAAGAGATTGAAACAGCGGATAGATACGACTATATCGTGGAAAACGACATAATTGACGATGCGATAGAAAAGCTGAAAGCTATTATCCTGTGCCAGAAGTGCAAGACCGTGAATATGAAGTATAAAATTAAAGAGGTGCTTACCGATGCTTAGACCGGCAATCAGTGAGATTATGAAAAACAGCGGAAGTTACTTTTCTCTTGTTATCGCGGTATCCAAGCGCGCGAGAGAGATTACAGACGACGTTGAAAACATAAAGAAGGATTTAATTGAACGAAACAACGGCAAGCTTCCGCTTGACCTTGGCGCCAACCGGTATTACCTGCAGGCCAAGCCCGTAAAGCTTGCGGTGGAGGAGTTTGCGGCGGGGAAGTACCATTTGGTTGAGGCCCCCAACATCGGTGAAACCATAGAGAAATAACGCATGCTGTTTAGGCCCAACCTGCCGTTTATCAGTGGGTTGGGTTTTTGATAATTTATGCGGTGTTTTCACAGCTAAAACGACGGAAAGGTACGGTTGCAGCAATGCCGAATCAGCTTGTGGCCTATGTAGCCGTAGATAAGGTTGCAATCCACTTCGATAAAGAATACAGCTATGTTGTACCCGATGCGCTGCGCGAGCTTGTTCGGGTGGGCGCGCGGGTGGCGGTGCCGTTTGGCGGGGGCAACCGCAAGCGGCAGGGGCTTATCCTCTCCCTTGCCGAGGAGGAGCAGCCAGCGGGGCTTAAGCCGGTTGCGGAGGTGATCGACAAAGAGCCTATCCTGAATGCGGAGATGCTCTCGCTCGTTCTGTACCTCAAGCAGCACACCCTGTGTACCTACTATGAGGCGGTGCGTCTGGTGCTGCCCGCAGGTTTAAATATGGAGTTTTCAACCGCCTACGCCATAAATGCCGCCTGTGACGCAGCAAGCCTGACGCTCAGCGGCGAACGGCTCGAGATCGTAGGTTATCTGCTTAAGCAGAAAAAGCCCGTGGGCGAGAAGAAGCTGTTTGCCGCCCTTGGCATCGGCGAGCGCTCACAGGCCTTAAAGGGCCTTGTCGCCGAGGGGATACTGCTTAAGCAGCAGACGGCGGCGCGCAAAACCAAGGATGAACGGGTGCTGCTGGTGCGCCTGAATCCCGCCGCGGAGGGTGACTACGGGCGCTTAAGCGAGAAGCAGGGCCGGGTGGTGGAGCTGCTGGAGCAGTGCGGCAGCGCCTCGGTCAAAGAGGTTTTCTATTATACCGAGGCCGCGAAGGGCACGCTGGATACGATGCTCAAGCGCGGCATTGTCGAGTACTTCGAGCGCGAGGTGCTGCGCACTCCTTACGCCGCGCAGGTAAAGGAGGACGCCGCCGCTATCGCGCTCAGCGACGCGCAGCAGTCTGTTTACGAGGGGCTGAAGGGGCTTGCCGCCTCCGGCGCTCCCGAGGCGGCGCTGCTGTTCGGCGTAACGGGCAGCGGCAAGACGCATATCTTTTTACAGCTGATTGCCGACGAACTGCAAAGGGGGCGGCAGGCCATTATGCTGGTGCCGGAGATCGCCCTCACGCCCCAGATGCTGCAGCGTTTTCACGCGGTGTTCGGCAGCAAGGTGGCGGTGCTGCACAGCGGGCTGTCGCTGGGGGAGCGATTGGACGAATACAAGCGCATCCGTTCGGGCGAGGCTTGCATCGCGGTGGGCACGCGCTCGGCGGTGTTCGCCCCGTTTGAGAATCTGGGGCTTATTATCATCGATGAGGAGCAGGAGCACACCTATAAGTCGGAGAGCGCACCGCGCTACCACGCGCGCGAGGTGGCGAAGTTTCGGTGTGCGCAGCACCGTGCGCTGCTGCTCATGGCCTCTGCGACCCCCAGCATCGAGACCTTCTATTACGCCCAAACCGGGCGGTACAAGCTGTTTGAGCTAAGCGAGCGCTTCGGCGAGGCGGTGCTGCCCGAGGTGGTGGTGGTAAACCAGAATGACGAGGCCGTAAACGGCAACGCCGGCTCCATCAGCGCCCCGCTTGCGCGGGAGATACAGCAAAACCTTGACAGAGGCGAGCAGACGATCCTGTTTTTAAACCGCAGGGGCTACCACACGCTGGTGGCCTGCGCCGAGTGCGGCGAGGTGCTCACCTGCCCCAACTGCTCCATCGCGCTCACCTACCACCGCGCCAACGACCGCATGATGTGCCACTACTGCGGCTACGTGCACACCCCCGAGAATAAATGCGGCCACTGTGAAAGCGTACATATCAAATATCTGGGCCTGGGCACGCAGAAGGTGGAGGATGAGCTGGCGGTCCTTTTCCCCACGGCGCGGGTGCTGCGCATGGATGCCGACACCACGATGGCGAAGTATGCCTACGACGATTACCTCGGACGCTTCGCGCGCGGGGAGTATGATATCCTTATCGGCACCCAGATGGTGGCGAAGGGGCTGGATTTTGAAAACGTAAGCCTTGTGGGCGTGCTTTCCGCCGACCGCTTTTTATACACCACCGATTTCAGGGGCCTGGAGCGTTCCTTTTCGCTGCTTACGCAGGTGGTGGGCCGAAGCGGCCGGGGCGCTAAGCGCGGGCGTGCCTACATACAAACCTACACACCCGAGCATGAGGTGATAGAGCTCGCCGCAAAGCAGGATTACCGCGAGTTTTACGAGGGTGAGCTGCTCTGCCGCAAGAGCCTGTTGTACCCGCCGTTTTGCTGCTTTTGTGTAACGGGGTTCACGGGCGAAAGCGAGGCGCAGACCATACAGGCGGCAAATGAGTTTTTGCGTCTTTTTCAGGGTTATGCAAAGGGCGAATACAGCGACGTGCCCCTCAAGGTGTTCGGGCCCTGCCCCGCGTCGGTACTTAAGGTGGCGAACAAGTACCGCTACCGTCTTATCATCAAGTGCAAAGATAACCGCCGCACCCGCGAGCTGCTGCTGCAGGCCCTGTGCGAGTTTGACAGGCAGCCCGTCGCAAAGGCGGTAACAGCTTTTACAGATCTTAATTATGATGGGCCGGTTTGACGGCTTTTGCATAAACTATAGAAGAAATCCAGTGCGCATGCACTTGTTATTTTCGCCGAATTATGTATATAATGAGTAAAAAGGCTTGTATGCCGCCATGGCGCGGCCAAACGGGGAGATGCTCCCCCTGCGAAGCCGCATAGCAGTTTTGTGGCGCTGTATTTTTTAGGGTGCGCGCCGGAAAGGAATGATAGGTTAATGGCAACACGCAAGATTGTTTTATACGGTGACGAGGTGCTGCGCAAGAAGTGCCGTGAGGTGACCGCATTTGACGCCAAACTCGGCACCTTGATTGATGATATGGTCCAGACACTGCACAAGGCCGACGGTGTGGGGCTTGCCGCCTCGCAGGTGGGCGTGCTCAAGCGCGTGGTGATTATCGATGTGGGTGACGGGCATGTTTACGAGCTTGTAAACCCCGTGATTGTGAGCAAATCCGGCCAGCAGACCGGCCCGGAGGGCTGTCTTTCCTATCCCGGCGAATACGGCATTGTGGAACGCCCGAATGAGGTGACGGTAGAGGCCTACGACCGCCATGGCAAGAAGTTTCAGGCTACGGGCACCGAGCTGCTCGCCCGCGCTTTCTGCCATGAGCTCGACCACTTGGACGGCAAGCTGTTCCTCGACATTGCCACCCGCTTGATCAAGGCCGACGAGGAAGAGAAATAACAGAATAACTGCAGGATATGCGGGCAGCGTGCACAGCGCTTCAAGTTGCCTCTGCCTGTACGGGAGAACCAATATGAACGTAATATTTATGGGCACCCCCGAATTTGCGGTGCCCTGCTTGGATATTCTTATAAAAGACGGGCACACCGTTACCTCGGTGTTTACCCAGCCCGATAAGCCGGTAGGGCGCAAGCAGGTGCTTACCCCAGCCCCCGTGAAGGTGTTGGCCGAACGGCACGGCATCCCCGTTTACCAGCCGTGCACGCTCAAGGGCGAAGAGATCGCCTCCCTGATTTCGGCGCAACACCCCGACGTGATCGCGGTGACGGCCTACGGCAAGATGCTGCCTAAGACGGTGCTGGAACTGCCCCAATACGGCTGCATTAATGTACATGCCTCGTTGCTGCCCAAATACCGCGGGGCGGGGCCTATCCAGTGGAGCGTGATCAACGGCGAAACGGTCACCGGCGTTACCACCATGTATATGGCACAGGGTATGGATACCGGAGATATGATCCTTAAGCGCGAAACCCCCATCGGGGCGGGGGAAACCGCGGGCGAGCTGCACGACCGCTTAAGCGTTATCGGCGCGCAGGCCTTGTCGGAGACGTTGCGTCTGGTCGAAGCGGGCACCGCACCCCGCGAGGCGCAGGACGACGCGCTCAGCTCCCACGCCCCCATGCTCAGCAAGGAGATGGCGAGGCTGGACTTTACCAAGCCCGCACACGAGGTGCACAACCTTATCCGCGGCCTGTCGCCGTGGCCGGTAGCCTATACGGTGGTAGAGGGCAAGGCACTGAAGGTACACCGCGCGCGTATAAGCGACCGCAAGGGCGAAAGCGGCATACTGCTGGACGACAGCGCTCTGATTATCGGGTGCGGGGACGGTAACGCGGTAGAGCTGCTCGAGGTGCAGTACGAGGGCGGCAAGCGCATGAGCGCCGAGCTGTTTTTACGGGGG
The DNA here is from genome assembly GCA_023412215.1 of Bacillota bacterium. Taxonomy (GTDB): domain Bacteria; phylum Bacillota; class Clostridia; order Oscillospirales; family Ruminococcaceae; genus Acetanaerobacterium. Next base: position 72,335 of record JAEYNX010000003.1, read on the forward strand.
CACCGCCTGCAAAAAGGGCTGAAGCTATGACGCCTGAAAGGGAAAAGGGGGCCCCGGATGCCCGAGGTGTGGTGCTGCGGGCGCTCATGCGGGTGGAAGCCGGAGGCTACTCCAATCTGGTGCTAAGCGGCGCCATCGACACCGCAAAGCTCGGCAGGCGCGACGGCGCTTTTGCCGCCGCGCTGTTTTACGGGGTTATTGAGCGCAAGTTGACGCTGGATTATATCGTCAAGGACCACAGCCGCCTGCCGCTCGATAAGCTGGACAGAGCGGTGCTCTGCATCCTCAGGATGGGCCTCTATCAGCTCCTCTATATGAACTCGGTACCCGAGAGCGCGGCGGTAAACGAGAGCGTGCTGCTGTGCAAGAAAAACGGCAAGGCGAGCGCTTCGGGGTTTGTAAACGCCGTTTTGCGCACCTTTATCCGCGAGGGCAAGCGAGTCGCGCTGCCCGATGAGAAGGATGCCGCACTGCGCTTGAGCGTGGAGTTTTCTTGTCCGCAGCCGCTGGTGCGGCTCTTTATCAAGCGCTTTGGCGCGATAAAAACCAAAGCGATATTGGAGAAAACAGCGGGAACCCCGCCGCTCTACGCGAGGGTGAATACCACCAAGACCACCGCCGCACAGCTCGTTGCCCTGCTTGGGCAGGAGGGCGTGGAGGCGGTGGTGCATGAAGTGATCCCCGACTGTATCTCGTTACATCATACAGGTGACCTTGAACAACTAAGCGCGTTCAAGGACGGCCTTTTTCACATACAGGACGGTGCCTCTCAGTTGTGCGCATTGGCGCTGGGTGCAAAGCCCGGTATGACGGTGCTCGACCTGTGCGCTGCCCCGGGCGGCAAATCCTTTACGGTTGCCGAGCAGATGCAGGGCAGCGGCAGCGTGCTGTCGTTTGACCTTTACGACTTCAAGGCCGAGTTGATTCAAAAGGGTGCTCAGCGGCTGGGGCTTTCGACTATCCGCGCCCGGACGGGTGACGCGGCGGTGTATAACCCCGAGCTACCCTTGGCGGATCGGGTGCTGTGCGACGTACCCTGCTCCGGCTTTGGCATTTTACGCCGCAAGCCCGAAATCAAATACAAGCCGCTCGATTCCTTCGACGGCCTGCGCGAGCTACAGATGGGCATCCTGCAAAATGGTTCTCGCTACGTGAAGACGGGCGGGGTACTTATCTATTCCACCTGCACGCTGCGCCGCGAAGAGAACGAAGAGATCGCGGACGCCTTTTTAAAACAAAACCCCGCGTTTGTTCCGCTTGCACTGCCCGAGGTATTCGCGCCCTGCCAAAGCGGACAACCCCACATGGTTACGATTCTTCCGGAACTCTTTGACACCGACGGCTTTTTCATCGCCGCCTTTACCAAGCAAAAGTAAAAAAGATACCTTTAAGGACGTGAATCTACGATTAATAACCAAACCGATATCCTCTCTCTTACCCTTGCCGAATTAAAAGAGCAGATTGCCGCCCTCGGTGAGCCGGCCTATAAGGGCGCGCAGGTGTACGAGTGGCTGCACCAGAAGCACGTTCAAAGCTTTGGCGAGATGACCAACCTTTCGAAGGCGCTGCGCGAAAAGCTTGCTCAGGGCTTTTACATCCCCGCGGTGAAAGTGAAGAATAAGCTCATTTCGTCGCTGGACGGCACCATCAAATACCTTTATGAGCTGGGCGATGGCGAAACGGTGGAGGCGGTGTTGATGCGCTACCACCACGGCAACAGCCTGTGCATTTCCACCCAGGTGGGCTGTAAGATGGGCTGTACCTTCTGTGCCTCCACCATCCTCGGGTTTGTGCGCAATCTCACGCCCGCCGAGATGCTGGGTGAGATCATCACCGCCGAGCGCGACTCGGGCGAAAAGGTGTCCAGTATCGTACTGATGGGCATCGGCGAGCCGCTGGATAACTACGATAACGTCATACGTTTTTTTACCCTGCTTTCCTCCAAAGAGGGCATGAATATGAGTTTAAGGCATGTTTCCGTTTCCACCTGCGGCTTGGTGCCCAGAATATACGACCTTGAAAAGCTCAGGCTCGGGGTTACCCTTTCGGTATCGCTGCACGCGCCCAACGATCAGATACGCAGCAAAACCATGCCGGTGAATACACGTTACCCTATGGATGAGCTTTTGGCGGCCTGCCGAAGCTATGCGGAGGCAACCTCGCGGCGCATCTCGTTTGAGTACGCGCTCATCGACGGGGTAAACGACTCGGCTAACAACGCGCAGGAGCTTGCGCAAAAGCTCAAAGGCATGCTGTGCCATATAAACCTCATCCCTGTAAACCCCGTCAAGGAGCGCAGTTACAAAAAAAGCACACGCGAGGCCACCGAGAATTTTGTGCGTATTTTGGAGCGCGCAGGGATTGCAACCACGGTGCGCCGCCGCTTGGGCACCGATATCAACGCGGCCTGCGGGCAATTAAGACGTGAAAATCTGCAAAAATAACCTTGCCGGTTATACAATTTTTATAAATACTATAAAACTTGCCAATATTAATTTTACTTGATACTTAAATATGGTATAATAAGCACATTGGGGCCATATAAGCAATCGGGCTGATTAGAGCGCTTATTATACATTTATGTCCGTTGTCTCGCCTTTGCGGGCAACCGGCGGGAATGGATGATTATACCACAAACATTGCGCGTTTATCAAATAAGAGTTTATAGACGCATTTGGCGTGCCTTAAAAGCTTACCTAACAACGATTTTTTCACTATCATTACGGATTTATCGCCATGTGTTTTCATATATACGACACCGGAGCAGTGCGGGATTAGGGGCGGTTGTTCCGCTGCACAGAATACATGGCTTGGCTTTTCTGCATTATCGAGAGAAGGTGCGAGTCTTGCTTACAATAATTGGGAAAACAGATATCGGGATGATCCGAAAACAGAATCAAGACAGCTTCAAATACGGAACGCTGCCGGATAATTCGGTGTGGGCCGTGGTATGTGACGGCATGGGCGGCGAAAATGGGGGAGAGGTTGCAAGCTCGCTTGCGGTAGACAGCATCAGCCAGAGTATCACGCGCAGCTACCGAAGCGATATGACGGCAAACTCGGTGCGCACCATGCTGCTTTCAGCCATCAGTGCCGCGAATATCCGCGTTTACGATAAGGCGATGAGCAGCGAGGCGCTCAGCCGCATGGGCACCACCGTGGTGACCACCGTGGTGGCGGGCGGGGTTGCGCATATCGCCTATGCGGGCGACAGCCGCGTATACCACCTCTCGGGCAGCTCGGTAGAGCAGGTTACCAAGGATCACACCATGGTGCAGGCGCTGGTGGAACGCGGCGAGATTACCTCCGACCAGGCAAAGAACCACCCCCAAAAGCATGTGATCACCAGAGCTTTGGGCGTTGAACAGGGAATAGATATCGACTACTGCGAGGTGCAGGCGGCTATAGGCGATGTACTGATGATCTGCACCGATGGGCTGACAAACTTTGTGGAAGAGAGTGAGATGGTGGATATTGTGCGTAAAAGCGGCGCGGAGGGTTGTTTGGATGCACTTATCAACACAGCCAACAGCCGCGGCGGGGCGGATAATATCACGATCGTAGCGATTTTTAGTTAAGCGGATATGTTCGCCGGTCCTTACGCAGCGACACAGCGAGATGAATCAGGAGTGAACAGAAGATGGACAGATACATTGGAAAACGGCTTGACGGCCGATATGAGATACTCGAGCTTATCGGTGTCGGCGGCATGGCCAATGTCTACCGTGCGATAGACATTGTAGAGCATAAGGAGTATGCCGTTAAGATTCTGCGCGATGAGTTCCTCGAAAACGAGGAGTTTGTTCGCCGGTTTAAGAACGAGTCCAAAGCAATAGCCGTACTGTCGCACCCCAACATCGTAAAGGTTTATGACGTTAGCTTTACCGAAAGAATTCAGTTTATTGTGATGGAGCTGGTTGACGGCATCACGCTCAAAGAGTATATCGACCAGCAGCATATCTTAAAATGGAAAGAATGCGTGCATTTCACCATTCAGGTGCTGCGCGCGCTTCAGCATGCCCATGACAGAGGCATCGTTCACCGCGACATTAAGCCGCAGAACATCATGCTGCTGCCGGATGGCGCCATAAAGGTGATGGATTTCGGCATCGCGCGGTTTGCGCGCAGCGAAACCCGCACCATGACCGACAAAGCACTTGGCTCGGTGCACTACATCAGCCCCGAGCAGGCGCGCGGCGACGTAACCGACGCGAAAACCGACATCTACTCGGTGGGTGTGATGATGTTCGAGATGCTCACCGGACAGCTGCCCTTTGAGGCCGACAGCCCCGTTTCGGTAGCCATTAAGCAGATTTCCGCGCAGGCCAAGCGTCCGAGGGAGCTCAACACCGAGATCCCCGAAGGGCTTGAAGAGATTGTGGTACGCGCCATGCAGAAGGATGCGAGCAAGCGCTACCGCTCCGCCGCCGAGATGCTCAAGGACATCGACGAGTTTAAAAAGAACCCGAGCATACAGTTTCAGTATAAATACTTCACCAGCGAAAGCCCCACCATCTATTACGACACCAAAAAGGTGATCAGCGGCGCCGCGCCGAAGCCCGCGGAGGAGCATGCGGCGCCCTCCCGCAAGGCGGAAAAGAAGAGCAGAAAAGCTGCCGCCGTGGCGGCGGCCGAGACGGAAGAGGACGACTTTAAATCGCCGCTCATGCCCATTATGACGGGCGTGGCGTTTGCGTTTGTCATCACCGCCGTGGTGTTTATTGTATATATCTTCATCTTAAACAACCCCTTTGCCAAGGTGGAGGATGTCACCATGCCCAAGTTTGAGGGGCTGCCCTACGACGACATTATCAACAGTCAGGAGTATCAGGCCTACGGCTTTCAATACAAGGTCACCTATGATTTCAGCCCCGATTACCCCGAGGGCGTTGTTTACGAGCAGGTGCCCGCCGCAGGGCGCGGGGTTAAGCCCAAGACTATCGTCAACCTTAAGGTTAGCAAGGGCATCAAGGTGCTCAAGGTGCCTGATGTATATAATCTTGATTCGCTGTCGGCAATCGCAAGGCTGCATGATGTCGGCATTGACAATGTCAGCGAGGAGAAGATACCGAGCGAAACCTATGCCGAGGGGCGCGTGGTGAAAACCGACCCGCCCAAGGACACCGAGGTGGATGCTGACACCAGCGTCATCCTCTATATCAGCACCGGCTCCGAAACCGGTCCTACAACCGTTCCGGCGGTGGTGGGTATGAACATCAACGACGCAAAGCGCTTAATCGAGGCCGCAGGGCTTAAGGTGGGCGATATCTCCCCGGTAGAAAGTACCCTTGCCGCCGGCACCATCATTCAGCAGGACCCGCAGGGCGATACCGAAACCGAGAAGAACACCACCGTAAACTTTATGGTGAGCGCGGGCGCGGGTGTTGCCGTAGAGCGTTACAACATCACGGTAGAGTTGCCGACACACATCAAAAAGATGGTTACGCTTAAGGCTTTTGTAAACGACAGCACCGACCCGAAGCATGAGGAACGTGTGAATCCTTCGGAGACTCCGGAGTGGAAGCCTTCGTTTGAAGGCCAAGGCACTATTATCATCAAGGTTACCCTCGACGATAAGCTTTATCAGGAGATACAGCTCGATTTTACCCGCGGTACGATGAAAGTGATAACCGATAATTCCAAGAATTTTTAGGCGGAGCGGGCTGAAGGTTTTCAGCCGAGGAATGGTATGGGTCTTTAATTATGAATGAACAGGCGCTTACAGGATTAATTTTAAAGGGTATCGGCGGCTTCTACTATGTAGAGACCGCCGGTGTGGTTTATGAATGCAAGGCGCGCGGCATCCTGCGCAGGGAGGATATCCGCCCCGTGGCAGGCGACCGCGTGCGTATTACCGCTGGCGACGGGCAGACGGGCGTGATCGATGAGGTGCTGCCGCGCAAGAACTTTTTAGTGCGCCCGCCGGTAGCCAATGCCGATACGCTTTTCTTAATTGTTTCTACTACCGAGCCGGTGCCCAATACGCTGGTGCTGGATAAGCTTATCGCCATTGCCGAGTATAAAGAGATCGCGCAGGTGATCGTCATCACCAAAATCGACCTGCAACAGTTTGCCTCGCTGTATGAGGTGTATGTAAAAGCGGGCTTTGAGGTGCTGATTGCGGACTACGACAACCCCGAAAGTGTAAAGACCATACGCACGCGGTGCAAAAACGGGCTGAATATCTTTTGCGGCAACTCGGGCGTGGGGAAGTCGACCCTCCTCAACGCCATCGACCCGCAGCTCGCCCTCAAAACGGGGGATATCAGCCAAAAGCTTGGCCGCGGGCGGCATACTACCCGCAGCGTGGAGCTATACCGGCTGCCCGAGGGCGGCTATATTGCCGACTCGCCGGGCTTCTCATCCCTTGAAACGGTGCAGCTCGATATTATCTTTAAGGATAAGCTGCAGTACTGCTTTCGTGAGTTCACAGACTATATTGACCATTGTAAATTTAAAGATTGTTCCCACACCACCGAAAAGGGCTGTGCCGTGCTGAAGGCTGTGCAGGACGGGTTGATACCGCTCAGCAGGCACGAGAGCTACAAGATGATGTACGAGGAAGCCAAAAACATCAAGGAGTGGGCGCAGGAGCCCAAGCACTGATTCCATCAGTCTGAAGGGCTCTTTAAGTTAAAGGACATGGATTTTTAAGATGAGCAAATGTATAATTGTTTCAGCCGCGAGGCTGGAAGCCGATTTTGATAAAGACGAATACATTCACAAGGATGAATATATTATCTGCGCCGACGGCGGCTACGACAACGCGTTGAAGCTTGGCCTGCAGCCGAACCTGCTGGTAGGGGATATGGACAGTATCAAGGTACTGCCCACGGGCATCGAGACCGTGCCTGTTCCCGCCGAGAAGGACGATACCGACACTATGCTGGCGGTTAAGCTCGCGATAGAACGCGGCTATGACCATATCACTATCCTTGGCGGAGTGGGCGGCAGGCTTGACCACGTTTTTGCAAACATTCAAACCCTGCTTTACTGCGCCGAGCGCGGCGTAGAGGCCCTGCTTGCGGGCAGCCGAAATTCGGCGTTCGTCTTGATAAACGGCACCAGGGTACTTAAAGCCGTTGAGGGCAGCTTTGTTTCGGTGTTCTCACTTTCGCCCTGCTGTGACGGCGTTACCCTGAAGGGTCTGCGTTACCCGCTTACCGACGCACACCTTACAAATAGCTTTCCGCTTGGTGTGAGCAACGAGTTTAGGCAGGAGTATGCCGAAATCACGGTTGGGGACGGTGCGCTGCTTGTCGTCCTTTCATCCAAGCAGCAATATTAGGGTAGCCAATGATTGTAGGGGGATAGCGTATGTCGATTACCATTCGTGAATATGCACTGCTGTACGCTTCTTTTGCCAAGCAGATACTGCTTTCCGGCCTGCCCAATTCCTTTGACGTGTTAAAGAGCGCTACCCGCCGCTATGGTTTTGAACGCGGGATGCGTATGGCTCACCGAGCTAAGCTTGCGGGGGACGGCAGCGATTTTATTGCGTATTTAGCGTATACCGATTGGCGGCCGGAGCCTTATTCGGGCTTTGTGGCCGAGGTGCTCGAGAAATTCCCCGTTTATACCATTGAGGTTTCCTCCTGCGCATGGTACGACACGTGGAAGGAGTACGAGTTGGACGAGTACTGCCGCGCCTACTGTCAGGTATTTGAGCCGGCGCTGGTGCAGGGGTTTAATCTCGACCTCGATTTTCAACTCCCGCGTGCCATCGGGCTTGGAAGCAGCAACTGTGTATTCATCTATAACGGCCTGCCGCTGAGCCTTGAGAGCTTTCGAAGGCTTACCGCCCTGCAGGATAAGCTGGGGAACACCTGCGTCTATTCGTGGGAGTATCTCACCGCACACATGTACTGCACCATGGCGCAGGAGCTTATCCGCATTGTGGGGCAGGAGAAGGGCAGTGTGCTGGTAAAAGCGGTGCTGCAGCAGTTCGGGTATGCGAGCTCCACCGATGATGTGAAAACATTGCTGGACTATGAGGGTACCGATTTCCTGAACGTCGAGCGTTATCCCATAGGCAGGAGAAACTAGATCACAAGGTCTGTTATACCCTTCTTACAGAATTTTTGCTGCGCGCCGATAACGGCAACCTGCACACTGAGCAGCTCCAGAAAGTTGGATACGGCCTCGATTTCCTCTGTGTTTAAACCGTTGGTCAGCGCGATAGACAGCGCGGTGGCCAGGCTGACAAGTTCTTGGGGAGGGGTGCAGCAGTTGTGCCTGAATGCTTTGTCCTTCACAGACATCTCCTCCCGACTGCGGCAGCGATTCTCTGCCGCTCTTCCATAAGCCATTTTATGCGGATTTTTAATAACTTGATAATTGTTTCAAAAAATAGTACCGGGGGCACCGTTTTGGCGGTAACCCCCGGCTTTTTTACTTTTTTTCGTAATATTTCTTATTGGAATTAGTATTATGTATCAGGACGTAATGGTGGGTGGGTCATACCGGTCTTCGTCATAGGTGACCCTATCGGGCTGCCCGTACAGGAGGATGTCTTGCGCATTGGCGCTCAGCACCTTAATCTGTTCGGCACCGAATATGGTTACGGGGGAATTCGCGATAAAACGTTCCACATAGGTACGGTTTGAGGCGTTATCCAGCGTTACCTCACACTCAGAGTTGCAGATGACGGTCTTGCAGTCGGCCCCGTGTATATCCAGATAGGTCGCGGGGCGGGTGTTTTTCTCAACGGTGATCACGCTGTAGCCGGAATAGTCATGGCTGATGTTATAGGCGTTTAAGGACGCATTGGTTCCCTTGAGGTAGGTGCCCTGTATAGTGGCGTCACCCTCTAAGTTTACGGTGATATCGTCCCCGGAGTAAAGGTAAAGCGCCTCGACTGTGGTATCCACCAACTCTAAGGTGTCGATATCCCCGTTTACCGTGATATCGCCCGCCACTTTACAGCTTATTAGCGCAAGAGACCCGTAGGCATCCTTGGTTACCACAAGATCGCCTTTGATGGATTTGTTTTCGAGCACCACGTCGGGAGAGGTAATCTCCACATTCCCAAGGGTTTCCCGCTTATCGTCGCTTTCGGAGCGATTGTAGGTAACGGTCTCAAGCTCCTCCTCCGAGGATGTACTGCCGGACGAAGCGGAAGAAGCAGCAGCGGTACCGGCAGCGGGGGCCGTGTTTACCACCGCCTTGGGCGGTTTGCCGGTTTTCGGTTTCTCCGGCTGCGCGTAGCTTCGGTTAAAGTCTATCACACCGCTGTCGTCCGCTGGCTGCGATTCTGCGGGAGCGACGACGGGCACCGCGAGGTAATTCTCCGTCAGGTAACCCTCCGGTACCTTTTGGGCAATAGAGCAGCCGGACAATGCCAATGCCGACACCAGTACAGGAATAAGCAGAAGCTGTCTGCCGCGATACCTTGTTGCCATCGTGGTAAATCCCCTTTCGCATATCAGATAAAGCATTAATGCCAAGTTTTCTAATTAATTATACAGCACGTTCCTTATTGTGGCAAGAATCTTTACGCGAATACCCCATGCTTTTCACGAATTTCGCATAAGAATGGCCGGTGGCAGCTGCCACCGGCCAAAGAAATTGGTTACTTGTAAAATCGCTATAGACCCAGCCATGGCAATAAGCGCGCGGCCATGAGTGCGTCGGCTCCACCTGTATCCTCAGTGAAGCCTTCGGGCGGCGATCCAATCGCTCCGATTGCTGCATTATTCGCGGCTTCAGTAATGTTATTCTCCGAAACACTACTGCCGATAGCCTGATTTATACCGCAAATTAACCCGAATGTTGGGTGGGCAATTGTAATGTTAATATCCGAGTCGGTTGTGCGTAGGCCACCGCTGTAAGTACAGCCTTGCACCGTTCCCGTGGCATTATTTAACCCGCTGATACCGCCGACATTCGCGGTTCCCTTTACTGCGGAAGCTGTTCCGACAGTACAGCCTTGTATTGTACCATTGTTGGTACCCGCTATCATGCCGACATTGCTACTGCCCACTACCAGTGAAGAACCTCCAACATTAATGCCCGTTACCATGGCACCCGAGGCAACGGCGCCAAAAAGGCCGACATCTTGAGTGCCTGAAGCATTAATGCTGATGGTAATCTGCTTGCCCTTGCCGTCATAGTTACCTTTAAAGTTGGAAATAGGGGAAGTGATGGTAAAATCGGCGGTTTGGGTAAAGTAAGTGCCGGCGGTTATGCTGTTACCGCCAATCTGCGCAAACTGCGCATCGGTTTTTACCTGATACGGGCTGGCCGACGTGCCATTTCCGGCGTCAAAGTATAGGTCGGCTGTCGTTAAAGTTAATGGTGTACCTGTAGGAACAACCATACTATCAGTATACCCTGAGGCTGAGGCTTTGACAGTAGTGGTATAAGTTCCTTCCTGTGCAGTATAGGTGGTGAAAGTACAAGTGGTTGCGCCAGTCACAACAAGGTTCTGTACTTCGGTACCATCCTTTTTTAACGATACGGTATAATCTTGTGCATTAGGCACAGCATTCCATGAAAGTACCAGTTGGTTACTATTTATGCGGCTTAAAACAACATTGGTTGGCGCAGCCAGAGCGGTAGGCCCGGGTTTGGTTACTGTTAAGGGAACTGGATCCGAGTCCACCTGATTGCCCGCAGACCCAAGCCGCTTAACCGTAATATTATAGGTAGCTCCGATAGGATAGGCAGTGTCATTAAGGTCCAGTTCCAAACCTGAAATGGTTTTGATTGTGCCATTCACCGATACTTCGTAACTTGCTGCTGCCGAATCTCCCCAAGTAACCTTCTTGGTTCCCTCGTCATAGCGCAAATCAGCCGGGGTCGTTGCGGCGGTGACTGCTAACGGTATGGTCGCTTCCTTTTTGTCAAACAGGGTTCTCGCGGTAACCTTTACCCAGTAGTTACCGGCAGTAAAGACCGTCCCCATCGCCGCCCGCAGGTCGGAACTCTTTAAATTAGGGTCGGTAATACTATAGCTTTTTACCTTATTTCTAAAGGAGTCGTCGGTTGCAATGACAATGTCATAGCTGGCAGCGCCGGCAGCCGCCCAGGAAAGGGTGCACTTTGAACGGTCGCTGTAGTTAAAAGCGAGATTGGAAAGCGCCAGCGCGGTGCCCGTACCGGTGTAGCTGTACGACAATACGTTGCTGAACGGCGATTCATCCACCGACGCGGTGCTATACACCTTCACACGCACCTGATAGTTGCCGCTCACGGCACCCTTGCTGTCCAGTACGTCCTCAATATTCAACTGGCGGGAATCGTTTTGGCCAAAGCTCTGGGCGTAATACAATGAAGAGCCTTTTTGGTTGATGCGCACCTCATACCCATGCACGGCACCCGAAACGGACGACCATGTTACGGTGCCGGAATTCTTCCAGCTTAAGCGCGGTGCGGCGAAGGTGCGGTCATCATCGTCGTCATCTTCATCGTCCTCATTGTCCTGCCCGTCGAGGATCTCCGGCGTATAATAGCCGGTGCCGTTTTTGCTGGTGATATAAGCGGGCGCGGTGTCTATCGCCACATCCTTGTTGTTGCACTCGAGCGTTCCAACCTTTTCGCCGCCTTCAATATAGGCGGGAGCGTTGGCGGTAAGATAGCTTACGCTCGAATTCCCCAGCAAAAACAGGTTGGTGTCGTCGCTCAGTATCATCGAGTAGACGCCGACATCGTAAAGCTTGAGCACCGTCAGAAACTGGGATGTTTTTACCGTTTCTATCTGGTTAAAGCCCTTGGCGGAGTAGCTCAGCCCGTCGTATTCCAGAAGGGTATCATAGCGTATCTCGGTCTTGCCGATATTGGTATCGCCCTTTGCCACGATGCGCGGGCGCGAAACGGTGCTGGCGGAGATGAGCTTACCGGCGGTTACATCGTCTAAGTAGACGGAGTTCTCGCCGCCGCCGTATACATAGATGGTCTTGCCGACCTTGACGTTATTAAGCGAAACCTTGCCCTTGGCTACGCCCTTATCAATAATCAGGTCGCCTGTGATAGTTTTGTTGCTTAGTATCACATCGCTCGCGGTTATCTTAACAGTTTTTAAGGTTTCCTTTTTGGAATCAATAACCGCCTTTGAATAGGTTTTGGCCGAGCTTCCGGAACCGCCGCTGTTACCACCGGTGGAGGCGGGTTTGGAGGAGGACGAAGGCGCCTCCGAAGAGACGCTGCTGGAGCTTTCAGATGAAGAAGGCGCGGAGGAGCTTGAAGGCTCCGGCACAGAGGAGGAGCTTTCGGGCATGCTCGGAGTGGAGGTGGGGATGTCGTTGCTTCTGCACCCTGTAAGGCCAAACGTGCTCAATGAAACAAGCAGGGCCGCACATGCTGTCAGGCATAACAGCTTATAAGTACTGCGCATGGTATTCTCCGTTCTGCCGCTTTGCGTCGGCAAGGATGTAGGTAGTGCGCGCCCCTTACCGCAAAGTAAAGAATCATAAGGGTATGCGCGGCGGCAAAAAGCGCGTTGTCGCGCCTTTACGCCGTTTTCTATCCGGGTGCCGCCGATTGTCGTTTGCGCGGGCGCGCCGGTATGTCTATATCGCTCACCCGTTTACGTCCGGCGGGTGTTTTGTCCAGAATATACAACATAATTATACATTAATATTGCAGCAAAATCAAATGAACTCTACCAAAAATATGGTGCAGATTTTAGGCGTATTTACTGCATTGTTTTTAATGAGGCGGGATATTTTTTTACCGGAAGGATATTGAATGCTTTTTAAACTTGCATATTGTTTCTATGCACGCGATATGCTAAAATAACAAGAGGTAATCGGCGTAAAGCCGCGGTATGCGGTAAATTTACCGCATGAATCACTCATGTTGGGTGCCTAGCGCATCCCAAGTGCGGTTTCAGGTGCGTTGTGCAGCCAACACGGGTAAGGATATTGGAGGGTATACGCGATGTCAGGACATTCAAAATGGAATAATATTAAGCGTAAAAAAGAAAAGACCGACGCGCAAAGGGCGAAGATCTTCACCAAAATCGGCCGCGAGATAGCGGTGTGCGTGCGTGAGAGCGGCGGTGACCCCGCGGTTAACGGCAAGCTGAGAGACCTTATTGCAAAAGCGAAGTCTAATAACGTGCCGAATGATAATATCGACCGCATCATTAAAAAGGCGATGGGCGGCGACGATAAAAACCAGTATGAGACCCTCTTTTACGAAGGCTACGGCCCCTGCGGTATCGCGGTGATCGTAGAAACGCTCACCGAGAACCGCAACCGTACGGCAGGGGACTTGCGCCACTACTTTGATAAGTTCGGCGGCAACCTCGGTACCACCGGCTGCGTTTCGTTCATGTTCTCGCAGAAGGGCGTTATCGTCATCGAATCGGAGGGCTTAAACGAGGATAAGGTGATGGAGGACGGCATCGAGGCCGGAGCGGAGGACTTCTCGTTCGAAGAGGATGTGGTGGAGATCTACACCGACCCCAGCGCCCTGCACGACGTTCGTGAAGCCTTGGAGAAAAGAAAGTATGCCTTTATCTCCGCCGAGGTGGAGTATATTCCCCAGACCTACACCCGCCTTGAAGACCCTGAGACCGCACAGAAGATGAACCGTCTGTTCGAGCATTTAAACGATAACGACGACGTCCAGAACGTGTGGCACAACTGGGAGAATGAAGACGACTTCGCCGAGGATGACGAATAGTTAGTACCTTGCGATTTCTCCGAACTGCAGGTAAATTATACGATATGATTAGGCCTTCCAATCTGTTTTTTGAACACACCGGAAGGCCTTTTTGTTATCGAGATGGGAGTAATTCGGTTCACAGCCGACAGGCGAAAAGGGTATAAACAAACAAAACGCTTCCCGTACCATCGTGTTTCGGGAAGCGTTTTTAGGTATTTGGGACATGTGTTGCGCCTGTCTTTAAGGTGTTTTTTCCTATGCGGGCTATTTTACAGATTTATGGCAGACAACCCTTTTATATAAGCGCGCAGTACTTCCACAAACTTTTCGGCCGGATGGGACATGTACTTGTTTCTGTTATAAATGAGGCTGTACGGGTAGGGCGGCGGTGTCTTATCCGGCTCCAGCTTGACCAGCAGATTCGTTTTAAGCTCCAGCGACACTGCAGCGTAGGGAATAAGCGCAACCCCGATATTGGCGATCACGGCTCTCTTGATGGCGTCGATATTGCCCAGCGTGATGCTCACCTTTTCGGGCAGGTTGAGCGACTCGATATAATTGAGGTAAAACGTGTAAAGCTGCGAATCGGTCTTGTGTACGATAAACTGCATATCCAACATGCTCTCCATGTCGACGTGCGCCATTTTTGCATAGTCGGACTGTGGGGAGGCCACCAGAACGAGCGCGTCCTGCATGAGCTTTTCCACAACTACGTCTTTATGGTATGCCATATTGCCGCCGTTTACCGCGAAATCCAGCGTGCCGTTGTTGATGTTATGGGCGATTTCGGAGGTGTTGCCAATGCTTAAATTGATCTTTACCAGCGGATAGATCTTCATGAACTCCGCGATGATATACGGAATGATGTACGCCCCGGGTGTGTTGCTGGCACCGATTTGCAGCGTACCGCTCATCAGTTCATGATTGTTGTGCAGCTTATATTCGGCTTCAGCAACCATCTTAAAGATGAGCTGAGAATACTCATACAGGCTCTTGCCGTTTTCGTTAAGGGTAATCTTGTTGCCAACCCGGTTAAAAAGCTTGAGGCCGAGTTGGTCCTCAAATTTCATCATTTGAATGGATAAGGCGGACTGTGAGATGTGAAGAAGCATGGACGCCTTGGTAAAGCTCTCAAGGGACGCGATAGTGTTAAAAAGTTCCAGATAATGAAGGTCCATAGGGGTAAAGTCCTTTCACCTCTCGGTGCTCAGATCGCCTGACGATAATCATCACGCGCTTTTCTAAGTAAATGGGGGAAACAGACCGGCTCATCTTTCTTTATACGCCGAATGCTCAAACAAATGCGATTTGGCACTATGCAACAATAGAGGGGGTTCTGACTCTGCCATCTTGGCTCACCGGATTATATATATTATGAATAATTACTATATGTATTATATATTTGTATTGCAAACATTACAAGGGTATAATGCTAAGTGAGAAGACTTTGTTATAAAAATATCAGAAATGGAGTACTTGTATGGATATTGTAAAGGTTATCATCGGTGTCGTTGTAGCTTTGGTTATAGCAGTTATCTATGTGAAGAATATTCGTGCGGAACTAAAATAAGCCTATCGACATACTTTTTAGGGATATTTACGGGAAGGACGGTTTATGTTGCTTTAGACCGCCGTTTCCGTATTTTTAATTTACCAGCAATTTTAAATCAAAAAGAAGGGAAAAAATCATGCCGACTGTAATTTCAGTACCGCTGCAGGTTTTTGGTTATGGCTTTGTAATCTCCATATTCATTGCCATACTCATCAAAGTGCTGATGTTTCTGATTACCAGGACATCGCGCGAGAAAACGGATGACACCGAGCAGGGCTGACCTGCATAGCTGAAAGGATGAAGTAATTATATGGATTTAGCGACCTTGTTTCCGGGCATTTCAACCTTTTTTGTTCAGGACCATGTAGTAGCGATTTTTCGTGTTGTATTGATTCTCTTAGGTATCTTGCTCGTATATCTCGGTGCCAAAAAGATTTTGGAGCCGCTTATCATGATCCCGATGGGCTTTGGTATGTCGGCTGTCAATGCCGGTGTGCTGTTCTTAACAAGCACCCAGCTTGGCAACCTTTTTATCGACCCGCTGGCCACCGACACCGACTCGCTGATGAATATCCTGCAGATTGACTTCTTGCAGCCGATATACACCTTCACCTTCAGCAACGGCCTTATTGCCTGCATTGTGTTTATGGGCATCGGTGTTATTTCAGATATCAGCTACCTGCTGGCCTACCCCTTCACCAGCATGCTCATTGCCATGTGCGCCGAGCTCGGCACCGTTTTAACCTTCCCGATCGCAGTCGGGATGGGCCTTGACTACGGCGAGGCCGCGGCGGTTTCCGTTATTGGCGGCGCTGACGGGCCGATGGTGCTCTTCACCTCGATGTCGCTGGCAAAGGATATTTTCGTGCCCATTACGATTGTGGCCTATCTATATCTTAGCCTGACCTACGGCGGTTATCCGTACCTTATCAAGCTGCTTGTACCAAAGCAATACCGTGAGAAGCCGGTTATCGTCACCAAACAGGTTGCCGCGGTAACCCCGAAACAGAAGCTGCTCTTCGCGGTTATTGCCAATACCGTGCTTTGCCTGCTGTTCCCCGTTGCAGCGCCGTTGTTTATCAGCTTTTTCATTGGCGTGGCCATCCGCGAATCCGGCCTTGAGAAGTACATTAAGCTGATAGAAAACGTATTCCTTTATGGCGCTACCTTCTTCTTGGGCCTGATGCTGGGTGTGCTGTGTGAAGCCAGTACCATCCTTAACCCCAAGATTCTCACCCTTCTGGTGCTTGGCATGATCGCCCTTCTGCTCTCCGGTATCGGCGGTATTCTCGGCGGCTACCTCGTGTACATCATTAACCGTAAGAACTTTAACCCGGTCATCGGTATCGCCGGTGTCTCCTGCGTTCCCACAACGGCAAAGGTGGCTCAAAAAGAGGTTAGCAAAAGCAACAAGTACAGCTTCATCCTGCAGTACGCTCTGGGTGCCAATATCTGCGGTGTTATCACCACCGCCATATTAACGGGCATCTATGTAACGATCGTACCCTTGCTGAAATAGTCGACTTTTTATACATGGTAAAACATATAAAAGGAGCAGAGCTCGAACGCTCTACTCCTTTTTTGCGCGGGTGTGCTTAGGCTATGTAAGCTCCTCGCGCGCTTTGCCCTCCGCTTGGAGACCAAAGCTGATGGACAATGCCCGGTCTACCCGCTGCATTGAACCGTCATCCAGCTGACCCATGCGCTCTTTGAGCCTTCGTTTATCAATGGTGCGAATCTGTTCGAGCAGCACCACCGATTCTTTAGAAAGGCCGCAGCCTTCGGATTCAAGGGTGATATGCGTCGGTAACTTGGATTTCTCCTTTTGGCTGGTGATGGCCGCAGCGATTACGGTCGGGCTGTATTTGTTTCCAACGTCGTTTTGCACGATAAGCACAGGACGGATGCCGCCCTGTTCGGAACCTACTACGGGACTTAGATCGGCATAGTAGATATCTCCCCGTTTTACAGCCACGCTATCACGCTCCGTTTTTTTGAATTTCTTTTGCCGGAAATCTTCCGGCACTTTTAGTTTTGCCTGAAAGCAAAGGCGTTAATCATCCTGCTTCATCAGGGGAGAGAAAGAAGCATGATTTTCTGCGGACTGTTCAGCTCTCAATACAGTATATTCTACCCGCGCGCTGTTTGACAATGCCACCCTCTTTTTGACCAAAAGGGCGCGGCACAGTGTTTATTTTGTAGCGGCGATATGGTATAATCCATAAAAAGGACAGGTTATCCATTCAAGACAGACGGAAAGGTGAAGAGAATCATCATGGAAAAAAGGCTGTTTCAGTCGCACTGTGTTTTTCCTACCCCGGATATTCAAAAAACCGCCGGATACTACGAACGGGTATTGGGCTTTCATGCCGCGCAGTATTTGGATGCGAAGGAGCCTCACATCTGCCTCTACCGTGACGATACCGAGATTATCCTCACGGTTGCGAACGCGCCGAAGGTGCTGCCCAACCGCGAACTATACGGCTACGGTTACGACGCTTATTTTATTACCGATAGGCAGGATGCACTGCAGCAGGAGTTTATAGACGCGGGCGCCCTTGTGGTGCGCCCTTTGTTTGACACCGATTATCACAACCACGAGTTTGTGGTGGAGGATATCGACGGCCGCTGGATCGGGTTTGGCTTAAAGGGGATTTGAAAGCATCTAAATTGAGTGAAGCAGGTGCGATATGATCATAGAGAATACGACCCTTCAACAGGGCTGCCTTAGCGGCAGCGTGGTGCTGATGACGGGCGGGGGAGGCGGCATCGGCTATGAGGCCTCCCGTGCGCTGGTATGGCTCGGCGCGACCGTTATTATCGCAGAGATCAACGAGATTGCGGGGCAGCGCGCCGCGGATTTGATCAACGCGGAGCTGCATACCGACAGGGCCTGTTTTTATCCCATAGACATCGGCAGCACCGAGCAGGTGGAGAAGCTCTGTACCTTTGCCGAGGAGCGATTCGGCGGGGTGGACGTCTTGTTCCACAACGCGACCGTAACGCCGCTTGGCGCCGTAGACGCGGTAGGCATTGAGGATTGGGACAAAAGCTACGGTGTCAATCTGCGCGCGCCCGTACTGCTGACGCAAAGGTTTCTGCCGGGTATGAAAAAGCGTAACCGCGGCACCATCGTTTTTGTTCCTTCCTCGGGCGCGGCACCCTACATGGGGGCTTATGAGGTTTTTAAAACCGCGCAGGTCGAGCTGTGCAATACCCTCGCGGGGGAGCTTGAGGACACCGGCATCATCACCTACGCTATCGGCCCCGGGCTGGTGAAAACCGCCACCGCCATACGGGGTATCACTAAGGTCGCGGCGCTGATGGGCATGTCGGCGGATGAATTTTATAAGATGAACGAAAGCCAGATGCTGGACGAGGAAACCGCCGGCGTGGGGTTTGCGGCCTCGGTGGTACTGGCGGCGCGCTACCGCGGGCAGGAGATCGGCTCGATACAGGCGCTGATGGACGCGGGGCTGTATGCCTCCGGTGGGGAGAGCGATTTAAAGGCGCAGCGGGAACTCACCTCCGCACAAGAGCAGGAGATAGCGGACGCAATGCAACGCCTCGTGCGAACCTATCACGAGCAGTACGACGGCTGGCTCAGGCGCAACGTGTTTGAGCGCCAGTGGGTGCTGCGGGATTTTAAGAAGACGACGGGCCTTTCGGCGGATGAGATGAACGCAAAGATAGATTATCTGGCACAGCTGGCTGCAACCGGGGATACAGCCGGTATTTTTGCGCAGACCGAGCTGCTGGTAAAGCTTAAGCAGTACTACGAAAGGCAGTATCATCTGCTACAGGGGTACGAAAAGAACCCGCAGAAGCTGCGCGAGAACTCCGGTATTATCACCAGCTGGATAACGGATACCGACATTATCCTGCGCATCCTAAAACCCGATTATCACAACTAGCCTATAAAAGCGGGGGCGTTTCTCAAAGAGAAAATGCCCCCGCTTTTTATTGAAAGGATACTTTTTATATGTTGTTCGGCAAATCATATTCTTTGCTCAAGTTTAAAGATTATCTCGTTTGAGAAATCTCTTCTTGACGAAAATCACAGCAATCAAAATGGCGAGTAAAGCAAAGAAAGCGGCGGCTATCATCGTATAAATGTCAACATAGTGTGCTATTGTCTCCCACGCGTTTCCCGCAATTCTGCCGAGGAAAACCAATACCACATTCCAGATTAAAGTGCCGATAACGGTCAGCGTTAAGAATGAAATAAATTTCATTCTTGCGACTCCCGCCGGTATGGATATTAGACTGCGTACAATGGGAACAAACCGGCAGAAGAAAACCGCTTTGTTGCCTCGTTTTAAAAACCATTTTTCCGCTTTCTTAACATCATCTTTTTTTAGCTGAAGTAGTTTCCCTAATTTACTGTCAAAAAGACGTTCAAGGCGTTCAGTGTTCAAGACCCTGCCAATAACATATAAAATGATTGCGCCCACGACCGAACCGGCGGTTGCGGCCACTATAACACCCCACACGTTCATTGTGGTATAGGTTGTCATAAACCCGCCGAAAGTTAGAATAACCTCAGATGGTATCGGCGGGAAAATGTTTTCTATCGTTATCAATAGGAAAATACCAATATAACCAAATTGATTTAATATTTCAATAATGATCTCCTGCATGGGTAACCTCCACATTACTTTAATATTTTTATTACATAATATAATTGAGTACGCGGGTAAAAATTTGGGCAACCTTTCAGACGAAAAGCTGCCTTTTCGCAGTTATTTCTTAGATATTAACGAATCAATTAATTTGTAAAGGAAGAACAAGAAAAAGAAAGCTATGCTATACAGCTCAAGCATGAAATTTGCCGCAGACACTATAAAAGGGACTGGGAATATAATATTCAAACACTGAATGATAAGGATAACACCTACAAAGATTGATGCATATCCCAAGAGATAATAATGTGTTGGTTTTTCAAATAAATCACCATCTTGTGCAGCTAGAAACTCTTGCACTTGAAATTGACTAATGGCTTTTTTAACAGCAACTTCGTGTGCATCTCCCTTTTCTTCCAAATCCTTCACAAAGTCGTTTAGATATTGGATAAGTTCAATTTTTTCGTCTTTCTTCATTGCCATATGCTCGACGAAGACAGTTATATCGTCATGCTTTTTGTAAATCGCATTGAGCTTCAAATGGCTGATATAATTTAGTATACTCCATATCAGAGCAATAGCAATGCTGGAGCCATAGATTACCATTTCCGCATTTGGGCCGATATTCGGATGAAGTTTGTTAAAATACAATGACAATACGAATGCTACCATAGAGAGCAGCAAAAGCCACGGATATTTTATGTCAGTCAGATCATAAATTCTTTTTACCTTATTCATCATTAACGCTCCCTAAATAAATTTGTCCACTAATTGAACGGTTTGTTTCCAATCAGAAATGGATTTTTCTAACTGTTCCTTGCCCAAAGCAGTTATGTTGAAATACCTTCGCCTGCCACCACCGGTTTCATCACCCCAGTATGCCTCTATTGCTTTTTGTTTCTCAAGCCTTTTAAGCGCAAGGTACATGGTGGCTTCCAATATCTCAAATAAGTCATCCGATTTTTCTTTAATGGTTTTAGATATTTCATATCCATAGTTATCTTTTTCTATTAGTACGCTGAGGATAAGGATATCAATCGTTCCTTTGAGCATTTCTTTGTTCAAAAATCTCACCGCCGTATTATGCTAAATGATGTTATGTACTGAATTAACACCAGTATATCCAAAGTACTTAATAATGTCAAGTACTTTTCGGGGAATTCTTATGCATAGCCGAACAACTCAAAAGATACAGAATTGGCCGATAGGGTTATACTATAATGAAAGCCGATGCATACTACGGAGGTAACGGCATTTTTGCGAAAACGCAGACAAAGCGTAAAACACATGTGCCAAGGAGCAAGCCCCTTTGGAACCCTCGACGAGAAAGGCTGTATACTCCCTCTGCGGTAGTATACAGCCTGTTTTGCTGTCAATAGCCCGTTTCACGGTCTGCGTGGGGTTCCATTTTAAATGGCTTTATCAATGAATTAGCATTGCGAACTATTCTACAGTAACCGATTTTGCGAGGTTGCGGGGCTTATCGATATCCAGCCCCTTCCCCTTTGCAGTGTAGTAGGCCAACAGCTGCAGCACCGCAGCCGTTAAGAACGGCTGCGTAAACTCGTCGCTCTCGGGCAGATGCACCATGCAGTCGGCGGTTTGGTCGTCCAGCAGTACCCCGTCGCTGAGCACCGCCACGACATACGCACCGCGCGCCTTTACTTCCTTGATGTTGCTGATGGTCTTCTCAAACAGCTTCGGCTCTACGGCGATGGCGATCACCGGCACGTTGTCGGTAATCAGCGAAAGGGTGCCGTGCTTGAGCTCCCCCGCCGCATAGGCCTCGCAGTGGATATAAGAGATCTCTTTGAGCTTGAGCGCGCCCTCCATCGAGAGGTAGTAATCCCGCCCGCGGCCGATAAAGAAGATATCGGGGGTTGCCACAATACGCGCTGCTGCCTCCTCTATCACAGAGGTATCCGTAAGCATCTTTTCAATGCCCGTTTCCACACCGTTTAAGAGCGACACGTAATGCCGTGCAGCCGTTTCATCAATGGTTCCCCGAACAAGCCCCAGGCGAACCGCGAGCAGGTGCAGCATCGAAAGCTGCACCATATAGGCCTTGGTGCTTGCCACCGCTATCTCCACACCCGCGTGGGTATATACCACACAGTCGGCCTCCCGCGCGATGGAGGAGCCCACCACGTTTACCACAGCCAGTGTTTTTGCCCCCTTTTTCTTCGCCAGCCGCAGCGCCGCCAGCGTGTCAGCGGTTTCGCCCGACTGCGAGATGATGATCAGCAGGTCGCCCTCGCCGATCAGCGGGTCGCGGTAACGGAACTCCGAGGCGATGTCCACGTTTACGGGTACGCGCGCAAGGCGCTCCACTATGGCCTTGCCCATCAGCCCCGCATGCATCGCGGTGCCGCAGGCGGTAACATGGAGGGTCTTCGCATTTTTAAGCAGCTCGTCGGGCACGCCGTCAATCGAAAAATCAGGCAATCCGTCGCGGACGCGCGGGCTGATGGTGTTGCGCAGCGCCGTGGGTTGCTCGTAAATCTCCTTAAGCATGAAGTGCTCAAAGCCGCCCTTTTGCGCCTGCTCCAGGGAGAACGCCGCGGTTAACAGCGGCTTGTTGATGACGCTGCCGTCCGGCGCGAAGAAGGTTACCCCGTCCCGGGCGAGAACCGCAATCTCGCCCTCCTCCAGCACGTAGTAGCGTTTGGTATACGCTAAAACGGCGGGGATATCGGAGGCGATAAAATATTCATTGGTGTCCTCGGTCTGCGCCACGATCAACGGGCTGTCCTTGCGCACAGCGTAGATCGTGTCTTTCCGTTCGTTAAATACGATGCCCAGCGCGTAGGCACCCTTGAGTCTGTTTAGCGTCTCGCGGATAGCCGTAACAGGGTCTCCCTGATAGAGATAGTCAAGCAGCCGGGCAACCGATTCGGTATCGGTCTGCGAAACAAAGGCTACCCCTTTGGCAATCAGTTCTTTTCGTATCTCAAGGTAGTTTTCGATAATGCCGTTGTGCACCAGCGACACCTTCTCGGTGGCATGGGGGTGAGCATTGATATCCGAAGGCACGCCGTGGGTTGCCCACCGCGTGTGCCCGATGCCGCAGCCCGAGGGCAGCGGGCCGGTTTGCGCCAGCTTTTGCTCCAGATTCGCAATCTTGCCCCTGGACTTGACCGTTTTTACCGTATTATGATTAAACACCGAGATACCGGCGGAATCATACCCGCGGTATTCCAGCATCTTGAGTCCTTCGATTAGCACCTCTGTGGCATTTCGGGCGCCAACATAGCCGACTATTCCACACATGAAGTTAATCTCCTTATTCATAATTCATACTAATTCCAATAAGAAATAGTCAAAAGGCATAAATTAAACCTTTTGCTCGAATTTTTCTATATTTCTAATTGAAATAAGTATTAGTTAAATTCTGCCCTTGCCTGTAACTTTGTTTTTCGGTTTCCCGACAGTTTGTTTACAGGCTTCGCTCAAGGCAGGAAGCGGAGAGGCATCCGCCGAAGATTCGATACTCCTCTCTCCTCGTTAACCGTGCGGCGAATCCGCAAGGTGCTTGGCGCTTTGTGCTGGGAATGATGGTTTCTACACCTCCTTCAATATTGTTTGTATAATGTTTCGGTCTATTCCCCCTTTCGCGGTACGATGATTCGTACCTGATACTTTATTATAGTTTGGCAGTTTGCCGAAGTAAACACTTTTTTGTGAACACCGCTGGGGGATGTATCCTATTCGCTCCAACTATTCCTATATTAATTTGTTGATATAGCCGTTTTACTGTGCTATAATTTTAAAGTAAGTATCGTGTCGAAAAGAGAGCTTCTCCGTTAATCAGACAGAAATTTACTTTTCGAAAGGGCGACTGTGTTTTATGGGCCTGCTGCAGAGCGTAAGCCTAGTTGTATGCCTGTGCCTGCTGCTGTGCATGGCGGCTTCTGCCGCGTATCTGCTGCATTTTATGCGGGCAAGATCGCGCAGGCGCACCAGAGTATCGCTTTCGGCCCAGCCGGCGGCGACGGCGATAGGTGTTTTTGTGTTGTCGCTTGTCGGTGCCGTACTGGTACTGGTGATAAGCGCAGAGCGAGAGCCCATCACTCCCGCGGCACCGTCGAGCAGCGCTCAAGCGGGCGATACCGCCGCTTTTATGGCCGAGGCCAGAACGGTTATCGGTCAGGTGGCGCTTGGCACCCAAGACGCCGTTCAGGCGCAGGCGCGCTTGGAGTCGCTTAAGGATACCTACCTTTCGCCCCCGGATACCGACGGTTATCAGTCTGCGGTTTTACAGCTGAAAGCCGCGCAAAAGGCGCAGCAATATTTGGCGGCGCTGCAGGCGGGCGATAACCGCGCCATTGACCGTATGGTTCGCTTTTATTACGAGGATTACCAAAAAAACTGTCTGCAGTACAGCGAGGTGCCGGAGTATCAGGTATTTGCAATGGTTTGTGAAGACAAGCTGTTTGCAAACGACCTTAACGCCAGAGCCATTATTGAATCGGGCACCGTTACCTATATGGATTATTGTATGCAGACTCCCGCTACGAAGACACGTTTTGAGATAATGCTGCATCTGAGTGACCTGCTGAAAGACCTCGGGCTGGAAAACGCACAAGCCGACAGCCTGGCTCAAAAGGCAAACCGTGCACTTCGAATGCTCACAGACGGCGCAGACACTCTATCTGCCGCCGAGTAAACATGCAAAGGAGAGAAAAGCTTTGGAAAACAACCAGTTCAGAGGCTTTGATATAATTTCCGAGCTTGGCAGTGGCGCTTTTTCAAAAACCATGCTGGCCGAACAGGACGGAAAACATGCCGTTATAAAGATTATAGAACTGCCCAACGAAGCGACCATCGAAAAATATTCCGCCAAATACACCAAAAGCGCCGAGTTTACCGAGGCGATGCGCAACACCGGTACCGAGCTTCATCAGCTGCTCAAGGCCCTTACCGCCTTGCCGCAGTCAACAGGTATCCTGCGGCATTATGACTATACCCTAAGCTTAGACAGCGACAAGGGCATCTACACCCTTGCCGTTCTTACGCAGTACGAAACCCCGCTGCATGCGGTGCTCGCGAGCGGCGAAGTGCCTGTCGGCGCCATTCTGCGCATGGGTTCGCAGCTCTGCGAAGGCCTTGAAACCATGCTCAAGAAGTTTGTGGTTCACGGCAACATTAAAGAGTCCAACATCTTCTATAATTCCAAAACGGGCTTTTCGCTGGGGGATTTCTATATCAACGACATCCTCAGCACCACGCTGGTACCGGACAGGCAGTTTAAAAGCTACGGCTACCGTTTTTTAGCCCCCGAGGCCTACACTGGGGAAGAATACTCCTTTAAAACCGACATCTTCAGCCTCGGCATGATGATGTACAAGATCTTTAACCACAACCGCCTGCCCTACGACGACGCGCCCCACACCACGCTTAAAAAGATCAAAAGCTCCTGGGATTTGGCCAGATCTCTGCCGCTGCCCGCGATGAATATCCCCGAGATCACCAAGGTGCTTGCCAAGGCGACGGCGTATAACAAGGACGAGCGGTACGCGAGCTTTATGCAGCTTAAAAATTCGCTGGATCGTCTGCTCGCCACCCTGCCCAAGGAGATTCTATATACCAAGATACCGGCGCCCGGCTTTGACGCACAACAGGAAACCGCAACGGAGCAGACGGAAAAGGCGGAAGCGACCCTGTCACCCGCAGAAGCCGCGTTCCACCCCACAGGTGCCTCTCAGAGCGCCGAAGCTGCCGCCCCCAAGGCTGCGGTCAGCGTTGCGGAGGCTCCTGCCGAGCAGAGCACGATGCGCGCCCGAAGCCATGTGCGCAAGGTTCCCGCCGCCGAGCGCCCGCCCGAGGGAAAAGCCCCTGCTGAGCAGGCGACGGCAGCCGGGGCTGAGGCAAAGCCCGCCGGGCAGCAGGCAATAGCGACAGAGCCTGCCGAGGCAGCTAAACCCAAGGTCCCCCGCACTCCTACTACAGAAGAGAGCGACGACGCTGCGGCCCAGCCCGCAGAGCAGGCTGAGGACGAGAAGGACGAGCCGCCTATTACGCCCAGAAAGCCGGCCGACGAGGCGCGGCACCCGAACCGGCTCATACCCTCTTCCGCCGAGGAAGAGGAGGATGACGCAGACCGCCAGAACGTGAGGCCGCTTAAGCACTACGAGCCGCCCGCGGGGGTTACCGATGCCGACAGCATTGTGCCGCCGCCCATTTCGCTGGAGGCTACCGCAAAAAGAAAGCGCCGTATGCGCATCCCGAACGAAGATTTTAATTACTTCGATTTTAACAGCGAAGAATTCACCGATACCAGCCCGCGCCGTAAAAACACCAAGTTGTTTATCATCGCGCTGGTTGTGCTGGGCCTCTCTATTCTCGCGGTGACCGGCGGGTTTATCTTTAAGTTCCTGATGCAATAAGCCTACATAGTCGGATGCCAAAAGTAATAAGTACAAAAGACTGCCCTCTTTCCATGACGGAAAGAGGGCAGCTGTATTTATGGTCAAAGGCGCCTCTATTCTTCGCCCTACCTAAGAGAAATCTATGCGTCTGTTCATAGCTCACCGAGAAAACGGCGCTTAAAGCCCGCTTTGTCCAGCGCAAACCCAACCACATAATAAACGGCAAGGCTGCCCCCGGCCTGTATCAGGCTTTGGGGGATGATTGTGAGCGGGGATACCCAGCTGCCGTACAGGATCGCGTCGGCCAGATAGTAGCCTGCCACCGTGATTACGGCGCTTGCAAAGGGAGCGATGATGTTGCGCAGGGTGAGCAGCTTGTCACCCTTGCTCGAAAAGCAGAGGGCATTGAGCGGCTTGATGAGAACGGTAAACAGAAGGTACTGCGGAAAGCCCGTCAGCGCGTCCGAGAGCCCGGCGCCGAGCGCCGCGGCGGCCATCGCGAAGGGGGCGGGTAGGCAGCTTGCGGCAAGGTAGATTAAGCTGTCACCGATGTGAATATAACCGTTGCCCGCCGGGATATGCAGGATGTAGGCGGTGGTAATGAAGATGAGCGCGATAAAGACAGCGGTAAAGATCAGGCGTTTAAAGTTATTGCGCATACACAGATACCTTCCGTTTCCTCGATGTGACCGCGCTGCTTTGGTAGCATATCGGCAAAAAACTGTCTGCCATAGCGGTTTGATAGTTAAAGTATAACCAGTTCGCTTACAGATTTCAAAACGCGGTGGATATGCTGCCCCTTAACAAAAATTCGGATAGCTGCACAATTTTTGCGGAAACGGACGCGCCGATTGCGGCATTTTATACGCGCAATTTTCAGCAGGATTGCCTTACTACGGCATGCATGGTCAATGTCCATAGCTTTGCGGGCGATAAAAGGCATTAATCTGTTGTTTTTCCTGAAAATAATTTGCGCCCATTTTCGCCGATTGCCGCCCGGTAAATTGTTATATCACCGATAATGGTATATAATGATACAGAACAAATGCTAGCTAAGGGGAAAAGAATATGACCATTTTTTATAAATACGGTGGCAAGCTCTATGTGAACGTCACCAATCGGTGCTCCTGCGACTGTACCTTCTGTATCCGCCGCAACGGCGACTCGGTGGGGGATAACGGTTCGCTCTGGCTCGAGCACGAGCCGAGCTTTGAGGAGATTGTGCAGGCCTATGAAGCGGTGCAACCCTCCGGCTGCCCCGAGGTGATCTTCTGCGGCTACGGCGAGCCGCTGGAGAGGCTGGACATCGTGCTGCAAACCTGCGGCTACCTGCGTAGGGTGAGCGATATGAAGATACGCATCAACACCAACGGCTTGTCCGACCTGATAAACGGCAGGCCCACCGCCCACCTGCTTAAAGGGCTGGTCGATACCGTGTCTATCAGCCTGAACGCGGCGAATGCCGAGGATTATCAGCGCCTCTGCCGCCCCGATTTCGGCGAGGCCGCCTTTGAGGCCATGCTCCGGTTTGCGAAGGACTGCAAACAGGCGGTGCCAAAGGTGGTCTTTTCGGTGGTGGACGTGATACCCGCAAAAGAAATCGAGGCATGCAAACGCATTGCCGAGGAGCTGGACATCCCCCTGCGCGTGAGGGCGTACGAAGGTTAACATAATTTTATCCGAACGTAAGGATATTGCCGGGTGTGGTACCTGCAGGGTACCGTACCCGGTATATTTTTATGGTATTTCAATAGATGGTTGACATCTATGGGAAAAGACAGTATGATAATAGTACTGAATGGTCAGTATTAAGAGGTGAGCAAATGAACGGACAAGGCGCGCGTGAGCGGATATTACAGGCGGCGATTCAGGTGTTTGCGGAAAAGAGCTTTGAGGGCGCCCGCGTGGATGAGATCTCCCGCGAGGCACACGTGCCCAAATCGCTGATCTACTATCATTTTAAAAGCAAGAATGAGATTCTGGATGTGCTGATCAACGATTTTGTCGAGGAATATAAGCAGATTCTCGCGAAGCTTGCCAAAGAAACGCACCCGCAAAAGGCCCGGTCGCTGCCGGGGCGCATGGAGAGCGTTTACTATCAGTTCGGGCAGCGGCACGCCGATCTGGTGCGCATCATCCTGATAGACTCGCTGAAAAAGTCCACCGAACGGCCCGCCCTCTATAAGCTGCTCGACGCGCTGATTGCGCACGAGGTGTCTTTGAACCCGGAGGCGGATTATGACGTGCAGGAGCGCAGGGTTGCGGAGTTTTTCACCAGCTTGCTGCCAAGCTGCGCCTACCTTTGCTTTGCACAGTCGTGGCAGGACTATTACACAGTGGGCAAGCAGAGATTTGATGAATTGTATCTCAAGGTCTATTCAGAGACACACGGCGCTTATCATAAGAATCACCCGTAAGGGGACGGAAAGGGAATGATACAAGTGAAACAGGAGATTATACGAATCGATCTGGGCGGCGTGAACTGCTACCTGCTCAAAGAGGACGAGAGCTTTATTCTGGTGGATACCGGCGGGCATCTGACACTCGATAAACAGTTTGACAGCCGCCGGGAGAAGCTTATACGGCAGCTGGACGCAAACGGCTGCAGCGCCGAGAATTTAAAACTCGTGCTGTTTACCCACGGGGACAGCGACCATACCGCAAACGCCGTGTATATCAAGAAGCGCTACAATGTCGCGCTGGCGATGCATCCCGAGGATATCGAGCTGGTGAACCATCCCGATATCGACCAGTGGATGGAGACCTTTCGCTATCGCTCGTTTATTCATAAGCTCGTCTTTGCACTCATGAAAAACAACATGAAAAGGCTTACCTTGAAAGCACTTGAGGAGTTTGAGAGCTTTAAGCCGGATATCTTGGTTGACGAGGGCTTTGACCTTGCCCCCTATGGCTTTGCCGCGAAGGTTCTACATATCCCCGGGCACACGAAGGGCTCCATCGGTATCCTCACCCCGCAAAACGACCTGATAGCGGGCGATATCTTCACTAACCCCGGCAAGCCCGCAAAAGCGATGAACGCAGGCGATTTTAAGGTGATGGAGGCCAGCATTGAGCGTTTAAAAAAGATGAATATTCAAACCGTCTACCCCGGCCACGGCGAGCCGTTTGCCGCGTGGTATTACTATGGCAGGGCAAAAAGCAAGCGATAGATTTTTTGACAATGGAGGCATTAAAATGATTGTACACTCCGTGATGCTTGGTGCTTGAAAGCTCTTCGGCTTTATCATTTCAGTTGCACTCTCTATTTGGCGCCATGTGCCGTAACAACGGGAAGATGTATTAGAAAGCGAAGCCTTACCCAACGATATGGGTAAGGCTTCGCTCCTTTATCGGAAAGTGAACGAGGTTGGCTAAAAATTACTACCAGTGGCCAATAGCCGATACCGATGATGCTTATATCCTTGCCGGATCGGCCGACGGTTTTTTCAGTCTCAATTATTGCTTACTCTTTTGCCTTTTTACATCTTTATCATACAATAGCAGCTTGGCTGTAGAAAGCGCCAATGCCGCGGTATTTTTAAGAACCACTTTTTAGCGTAGGAAGGTAATACTGTTCTCGCGTCTGGGCGGTGCCTTGGGTGCTTCGTTTGCCGCGTAGCCGAATACGCCGGCCCCAACAACGGCATAGCCTTCGGGTATACCGGCCTGCGCGTGCAAAAATTCTTTGCCCATACTGCTCGCGTAAAGATGTGTAATCACGTGTGTCCAGCAGGAGCCGAGCCCTAAAGACCGAGCCGCCAAAAACATGTTGCCGAGCGCCAGGCTGCAGTCTATCTGGGGCACCAGGCAATGCTCGTTGCCCGATACAATAATCAGTGTGGGGGCGTTGTAAAACAGATTCCCGCCTCTTGACTGAATATCCGACGCCCTTTCTTTCATGGTGCTGTTGTCTGACTGCGCAATCATTGCTTTGCAGGTGTCAATCATGCGGTTTAAGAGTGCTTCACTTTGTATAACGGTGAAGTGCCAGGACTGCTGGTTCATCGCGCTGGGTGCAAAAGCCCCTGCCTGCAGGATCGCCTGCAATTTCTCCTCCTCTATCTGGCGCGGCTCATATCTGCGTATGCTCCTCCTTGAGAGTATCGTCTGTAAGGTTTCGTTCATGGTTTTCCCTCCGTTTGATCTAAAAACTGCGTATGGCTTACAAATATTGCTTGCGTGGTAGCTTATGATTTAGTATCATCATAATATCGAAAACCAAACGAGGCAAGTACGATTATTTTTTGGACTAAGTACATCGAAATGAACTATGAAGGATATGATGGTATGGATAGAAGAAGCGAATTGCTGCGAAAAGAGTGCCCCATTGCAATTGTTCAGGAGGTTGTGGCCGGAAAATGGAAGCTCTTAATAATCTGGCGCTTAAAGGATGGCATTAAACGGTTTGGTGAGCTGCAGCGGTCGCTGGGGGATATTCGCCAAAGTACGCTCACCATGCAGTTAAGAGAGCTTGAGCAGGATGGGCTTGTCCGCCGCACGGTATATAAAGAAGTACCCCCGAAGGTGGAGTACTCTTTAACCGATGTGGGCAGAGAATTTTTAAAGGCAATGGCTAAGCTTGGCGAGTGGGGATTTTTCTACATAGATTACCTAAAGCACAGTGAGCCTTTAAACAAAGGTGAAGCCCCTTATTTGCCGGAGGGCGGCAGCTGTTTATAGCACCAGAACCAGTCTTCGCAGGTAAGGTTCTGGTCTTGCGGGTTGGTCTGCCGCAGCAACAGCTCATCGTATGTTTTGGGTGCGGGAACCAACGCGGGCTGCCCGGGAACCCAGTTGGCGGGGGTTACAACCTTGTCTCTGTCGGTCGTTTGCAGCGCCATAACCAGCCGCAGAATCTCAGAGATATTTCTGCCGTTGGTCAGCGGGTAGATGAGGATGGCGCGTATGATCTGGCTCGGGTCGATGATGTACACGTTGCGCACGGTCTCCTGCGTGCTTACGTCCGGGGCGACCATGCCGTACAGGCGGGCGATTTCGCCGGTTCGGTCCGCCACCACGGGGAAGGGTATCTGAATGCCGGTGGTCACGTAGATGGTGTATACCCACGCCAGATGCGAGGGGTTGCTGTCGATGCTGAGCCCCAGCAGCTTTGTACCAATCTCCTTAAACTGGGGGTATGCCTTTGAAAAGGCCACAAACTCGGTGGTGCAGACGGGGGTGAAATCCCCGGGGTGAGAAAAGAATACCAGCCAGCTGCCTTTAAAGTCAGAGAGCTTCATGGGGCCGAAAGTGGTAGTCGCGTTAAAATCGGGTGCTTTCATACCAATGCTTATATGTGCAGTCTCCATTATTTTGCCTCCCTTTACAAGCTATTACATCAATATGCTTGTAAGTATCTGGATGTGCGGCAATCGACGCTTATAGACATAATAATAGGCAAAATTGTACAACAGGCACTGTACTGCGGAGTAAAGCCCACTTTATAGTGCCTGTCCGCTTTACACCACAAAACATGTAAAAAATAGAAAAACACCTTGACTTTGGATTAAGACAATAGTAGAATAATGTTAACGACAGATGTAGAAAATATTATTGTTTTTTATTGCGTAGAGAAGACGGCGACTTGAAAGGATATGGTTTAGTTGAAAAAACTGCCGGACGCGGAGTTTGAAGTGATGCAGGCGGTATGGCGCATCACCCCGCCCGTCACCACCGCATTGTTGATGGAGAAGCTTGAGGGAAAGAACTGGAAGGCGCAAACACTCCTTACCTTACTTTCCCGCCTTGTGGAGCGCGGTTTTTTAAAAACCGGCAAGCAGGGCAGGGAACGTATCTATTATCCGCTGGTTACGGAGGAGGATTACCTGCGGTTTGAAACCGTCCGGTTTGTGGAGCACTACCACAACAGCTCACTTGTAAGCCTCATCAGTACGCTGTACGGCGGTAAGAGGTTAAGCGAAAGCGAAGAAAAAGAGCTGCGAAAACTGTTAAATAAGCGTGGTGAGTGAGATGCGTGGTTACCTGGTACAACTGTTCGCCTGCTCGGGCGTGATGTCGGTTTTCATACTTTTGATACTGGCGCTCAAGCCCCTTTTGTATAAGCGCAGTTCGGCGCGGTGCCGTTACCATTGCTGGCTGCCGGTTTTGTTGGGCCTGCTGCTGCCATACCGCCCGCCTCTGAGCCTTACCGCGCTACATACTGCCGCCCCGGCCCTGCCCGCGGCGCCTTCCCCCATTGCCGACGCGGCAGGAGCGATCAATTCCACGGTTGCGGGGTTTACGCAAAGGGTATATCATGCGCCGGAGCTGGTCTTTTATGCAGCCCTGCTGGTATGGGCGGCGGGCTGCGTGGGGGTCATCCTCCATCAGTTGCTGCATTATTACCGTTTTACCGTATCGGTAAAACGATTGAGCACCCCTTCAACCTCTGCACGTATAGAAGAACTGCTGCGGTGCGAACAGGAACGGCTGCATCTTTCCGCACCGGTAACGGTGCGGCTGTGCGGCGGTACCATAAGGCCGATGCTACTCGGGCTTGTGCACACGGTTATCCTGCTGCCGCGGGAGGCGGAGGAGTGGGGCAGTGAAAGGCTCGCGCTGATTCTGCGGCACGAGGTGGTACATTATAAGCATCGCGACGTCTGGGTGAAGGTGCTGGTGTTGGCTGCCACGGCGCTGCACTGGTTTAACCCGCTGGTGTGGTACATGGCGCTTGAGGTTTCACACCAGTGCGAATGCGCCTGCGATGAAGAAACCATAAAGGGCAGCACGCTTACCACACGCAGGCTTTACGGCGAGGCGCTCATCAGTGCCGCCAGCAGCAGGCAAAGCGGCGGTCCGCTGTTTTCCACAAGCTTTACAGGAGGAGAAAACCATATGAAAGAGCGTATTCTGGCACTGCTCGATACCAAACCCAGGCGCATCGGCGCACTGATTGTCGCCGTAGCCATTGTGGGTACCCTTGCCACCGGCGCGGTGTTGGCGGCTGTTTCGTGGAACAATGTCCCGCAGCAGGAGAAGCCATGGCTGGCACCGGCTGCTCTACAGGTTCAGCAGCGGGTAGATTCTACTTTGGAAGAAGAACTAGAAGAGCTTCGTTTTAAGCCCGAACCGCTACCGAAAGGAACCAACCCCGAAAAGCTAAACAGCTATGAAATTGAGGTTGAGAAGTATTATGAGTTACCCGCTGGGGGAAGAACAAAAGGAGTTATCCCTAGTAGTATAAACTACTCTATAAATAACAATATATACAACGGCGTTTTTGTCGGTACATTAAATTTCCAATGGGGTAAACGTATTGATGATATGAAAATAGGCGGAAAAGAGAAATGGCTGGTCGGTTATAAAGGAATATTAACCAGAGAATAAATTTATGTTATCAGTAGAAGGAATTTGCACAACTTAAAGACGGAAGGATGTTTGCGATGAAGAGAAGTTTAATAACAGTTAGCTTGGTTTTAGTTATTGTACTTGCGTTGTCTAGTCAGCAAGTATTCGCAGAAAGTACAAATGTTCGCCCTGTTCAGAAAACAGCAATATCAGACGTAATTAAGCCTCGAGTAGTTATGTCAAAACATGTTGAAATAACTGTAAGGTATACAAATTGTCAAAGTGATGCGGATGTACCAGATTATTATAATTATGAGGATTATGATGAGTTAACAGGTAAAATGTATAGAGGAATGTTGCGTTGTGAGGCTGCTAGGCATATAACAGGATTAATCTATGAAGGCGATTATGCGGGTGATATTTTTGCCCAGTCTTAAATGATAACATTGTAGAATGAATTAGTATGAAAGCCCTTCTACTTTAAACATAGTTTATTTTCTATATTCTAGTCTTATCAATGTACAGCACGCGGGGCCGCCGGGAACCTTCCAGCGGCCCTGTATGTTTTTATCCGCTGTTTTCCTCACCCTTTTATTCTGCACAGCATAATCTGCAATAGCGAAACGTTACATCTATGCATGCTGTTTTCAGAAAGGGGTACATAGTAAAATGCCTGTTATCTACCTAAGCCCCTCCACGCAGGAGGCCAACCCTTATATCATCGGCGGCACCGAAGAGTACTACATGAACCGCGTGGCAGACGCGATGGTGCCCTACCTGCGCTCCAACGGCATCCGCTTTACGCGCAACACCCCGCAGATGACGGCGGCAAGCTCTATCGCGCAATCCAACGAGGGCCTGTACGACCTGCACGTGGCATTGCACTCCAACGCCGCGCCCGAGGCGATTGCGGGCACGCGCCGCGGCGTCGAGGTGTACTACTACCCGGGCAGCATCTGGGGCAGAAAGGCCGCCGAGTTCGTGGTGAAAAACCTTAAAGAGATCTACCCCAACCCCTCGCAGGTGAGGATTGTGCCCACCACCAGCCTCGGCGAGGTGAGCAAAACCAGAGCGCCCGCCATCCTTATAGAATACGCCTACCACGACAACCCCGAGGACGCGCAGTGGATCAGCGACAACATCAACGCCATCGCCCGCGCGACGGTGAAGGCGCTCACCGAGTACTTCGGCCTGCCCTTTTCCGAGGCACAGTCTCCGAGAAGAGGCACCGTCGCCCTGCGCAGCGGCAACCTCAATATCCGTGCGTTCCCCTCTGTCACGGCCCAGACGGTGGGCAGAGTACCAAACAGCGGCACCCTTACCATACTGGGTGAGGTGAACGACTGGTATGTAGTAGACTACAACGGCACCATCGGCTACGTCGCTTCGCGGTATATTCAGCTTTAGTTCACGCCGTTTGCCTGTGAATAGTTATACAGTTATCGACACGAATTTTGGTAGAATAAGACGTATTTATTCTCGCCGGATTGTTTTTTAATGGTATTTCTGCTATGCTGATTTTGTATAAATGGCTGAAAAAGGGTGTTGCCAAAGGTAGAACCCCCTTTTAACGATTCTGCATCAGAAAGTACAAAAACAGGAAAGATGTGAGCAAAAACGATGGATACGACGCGCAGCACAGCAGAGATTATCGAGTCTGTTCGCAAGAATATTGAAAAGGTGCTCATCGGCAAGCGCGAGGCCGTAGACCTAGCGCTTATTACGCTTGTAAGCGGCGGGCACCTGCTTATCGAGGATGTCCCCGGCCTTGGCAAAACCACGCTCGCTTATGCCCTCGCACGCTCTACGGGCTGTAGTTTTAAGCGTGTGCAGTTTACGCCCGACGTGCTGCCCTCGGATATCACGGGCTACACCATGTTCAACATGAAAACCGGTGAGCAGGAGGTGCACCACGGTGCGCTGATGAGCCAGGTTGTACTTGCCGATGAAATAAACCGTACAAGCCCCAAAACACAGTCGAGCCTGTTGGAGGCGATGCAGGAGCGTCAGGTGACCATCGACGGCACCACCTACCCGCTGCCCGAGCCGTTTATGGTGATCGCCACGCAAAACCCGGTGGAGCTTACGGGCACCTACCCGCTGCCCGAGGCACAGCTCGACCGTTTCTTCATACGCGTTTCGTTGGGATACCCCACCCGCAGCGATGAGATTGCCATCCTCGAAAGCCGCCGCAGGGAGGAGATACACCCGAAGGTGGAGGCTGCCGCCGCCCCGCAGGAGATTCTGCTGCTGCAGCAGGAGGTGAAGAACATCACCTGCTCGCGCGCGGTGATGCAGTATATCGTGGATATTGCCGAGAAAACGCGCAAGAGCGAACAGCTTTCGCTCGGCGTCAGCCCGCGCGGCTCGCTGGCGCTCATGCACGCCTCCATGGCCTACGCCATGCTGGCGGGGCGGGCGTTTGTGCTGCCGGACGACGTAAAGGCCATGGCGGTGCCGGTGCTCGCGCACCGCTTGGTGCTCCAGATGCAGGCAAGCTTCCAGAATAAATCCGCCGAGGCCGTGCTGCGCGATATCCTGCGCACCGTGCCGGTGCCCGTACAGTCATGAAGGCGGTACAGATTATCTTCTACACCCTGCTCGGCGGCTGCCTGCTGGGCGGGCTGTTAACCGGCGAGCGCACCTACTTCATTGTGGCCTTTGTGCAACTCGGCGTGCTGCTGCTGAGCCTCGCGCTGAACCTGTGGACGGTGCTGCATTTCTCGTTTAACCAGACGGTGGACAGGGAACAGGCGGTGAAGGGCGATACCGTCAACCTCACCTTAAGCATACACAACGACATGCCCTACCCCTTTACCATGATGCGCGTGCACATCGAGGCGGTTGCCGAGGCGGAGAACACCTCCTATGCCTTTCACCTCGCGCCGCGTGAACATATCACCTTTACGCCGCCCATCCATTG
This sequence comes from Bacillota bacterium, assembly GCA_023412215.1. Lineage (GTDB taxonomy): Bacteria > Bacillota > Clostridia > Oscillospirales > Ruminococcaceae > Acetanaerobacterium. Next base: position 108,701 of record JAEYNX010000003.1, read on the forward strand.
CGCGTACCGCGGAACCTTTCGGGTGGGGATGAGCTATGTGGATATTCAGGATGTGTTCGGCCTGACACACCTGCACTTTAATATGCTGCGCCTCTCCTACTATCGGCAGAAGGAGGTGCTTATCTACCCGCGGGTGCATGAGCTTTACAGCCTGCCGTCTCACGCGGCGGATGAAAAGAACTTTGACGGCACCAACCTCCGCCTTGCAAACAGCGGCGACAGCTTTGCGGGCCTGCGCGAATATCAGCCCGGCGACGCGCTCAAGCGCATACACTGGAAGGCTTCGGCAAGCAAGCGCAAGCTTTATTCCCGCTTGTACGAGCTTTCTTCCCAAACGCACTGCCTTGTGTGTGTGGACGACTGCGCCGCAGACCTTGCGGGGGAAAAGGCGCTAATGTGTGAAGACACCCTTTCCGAAGCCGCAGCCACCATCCTTTATTACGCCCTTTCCCACGCGCATGCCGTGCGCCTGAGCACCATGACGGGGGAAAGGCCTATCGAAGCGCAGAGCGTGCGCGATTTTTCGCGCCTGCACCGCTGGCTGGCACTCAATGAGTTTAAAAACGAAGCCGGCGATGCTGCCCCCCTTTCGGCGCTTGCGCACGGGCAGGCGTTCGGCTCACTTTACCTGCTTACCCTGGGCAACACGCAGGCACTCTGTGATGCGCTTAGCAGGGAGAACCTGCCGTTTGAGGCCATCACGGTGGTTGCGGTGAACATGACCCGCCCGACGGGCGTTAAAACGGATGAGCGGGTGCACCTTATTGCTCTTGCGCCCGGCGACGACGTGGCAAAGGTGCTGGAGGAGTCGCTATGAAGGAGAACAGAATAAAGCTATCCGTGAGGATATCCCTCTGGGTGCGCCGCATGATGCAGTCCAAGGCCTCCGAACAGCTGGCGGTGCTGCTGCTCACGGCGGGTGCGACCCTTGCGTGCAGCCCGTGGCTCGGGCTTGAAAGCAATCTGCTCATCACACTGGGCATCTCTTTTATAACGGTGTTTTTGGTGTGGCTGTTTACGCGCAGGGTGTGGGTGCTGCCCGCTACGGTGGGTGCGGCGGCGCTCGGCTTCGGCGTGGTCGCACTGCTGCGGCTCATCCCCATCGTTGACGATTTTGTTACCGGCCTTATGTCACGCGCGGTTTGGTTCTGGCAGACGACCCCCTCGGTATATTGCGTTCTGGTCGCGCTACCGCTTGCGCTGATCTTCTTTTTTACGGTTCGGTGGCTGCTCTCCCTTTCCGCGCTGGGGGTGCTGTGCACCGTTCTTATCGTTATAGAGGTTTTGCAAAAGGCCGAACACAAAACGGCGGTGCTGGTGCTTTTTATCGCGGGGTACCTTATTCTGCTGCCTGCGGCGCAGTACCGGCGCATGAACAAGACCATGGGCGGGCACTCGGTGTCCCTGTCGGCGCTGCAGCTTACCGCGGTCCCCATCGCGGCGGTATCACTGATAGCCGCGCTGTTCATCGTCCCCGCAGACACCAACACGTGGAAGTCGGAGGCGCTCTTAAACTTTGTGTACGACTGCAACGACGTGATAAGCTACTACTTCGGCCGCAGTCAGGCGCGCAACGATTCCTTTAAGATTTCGGGGCTGGGATATCAGCCGCTCTCCGACAGGCTGGGCGGGCCGATCAACCCCGGCGACCAGCAACTGCTCACCATCCATACCGAGAGCGGGCCTTTTTTGTTGCGCGGCGCGGTGGAGGATACCTACACCGGCGTTGGCTGGTGCGACGGCTGGCGAAACGGGCGTTTTCGGTTTGACAGCCTGGTGTGGCGAGTAAACCGCAATCAGATATTCCTGCCTGACCTGCCGCTGTGGAAAAAGACCGATTACAGTGCTTTGCGGGATGAACTGGTGAGCACAGTAGAGGCCAATGTCGCATACGATAACGGCTGGACCAGAGGCATTTTCGTGTCCGGCAGGCTTACACGGCTTACCCCGCCCAAGGATATGGAGACCTATTTTAACCTGCAGTCGGAGCTTTTCACCTCGCACGTGGTGGGCCGTGCCAAAAACTATGACTTTACCGCGGACATATTCACTACCACGGCGTCCGACTTTGACGAGCATATGCTGCTGCTCGAGCAGCAGCTTGCAGGTTACCGCGACGGGGAGTGGGAGAATATCTGCAGGCAGTATCTGCAGCTGCCCGAGGAACTGCCGGATGTGGTGACGAATACCGCCCGCGAGATCACCGAGGGTACCGTTACCCCCTACCAGAAGGCGGCGGCGATTGAAAAATGGCTTGCCCAGAACTGTACCTATACCTTAACCCCCGATGTGCCGCCCAAGGGCGAGGATTTTGTCGCGCACTTTCTGCAAACACGCGAGGGCTATTGCACCTACTACGGCAGCGCCATGACGGTGCTTGCACGCTGCGCGGGGCTGCCCGCGCGCTATGTCACGGGTTTTGCCATGCAGCAGTCGCAGGCCCCCGGCGTTTACTATGTCACCGAAAAAACCGCGCACGCGTGGGCGGAGCTCTATTTCAGCGGCATCGGCTGGGTGCCGTTTGATCCTCTGAGCTTTGACGAAGGCCTGGAGGAATCCGACGGGTCGGCGGGCGAAGGGCTTGCGGAGGGCGCCGACCCCTACGCAAACCAGCCTGAGCACCCGCAGGGCACGCCGCAAGGTCCCCTGGACGCGCAGGCTGCCGGGGACGAATACAACGGTCTTCTGGCGGGGCTTCTCACACTGTTGCTGCTGCTTGCGGCGGCGTATATATGCTACCGCTGCCTGATGAGGCTGCCACTGCACGCTTACCGCTACGAGCAGATGGCGCGGCGTATTGGGGGCGCGGACAAACAGCTCGATTATTATTTTGAGGATATCTTAAAGCAGATGGAGATTTTCGGCCTCTCGCTTTACCTGAGCGAAACCCTGCTCGAGTTTGCCCCGCGGTGTGACCGAAGGCTGGCGATAGACGCTAAAAACGGCATGGCGCGCCTTTCGCAGGCCTACATGCGATTGAAGTACGGCCTCGTCCCCCCGAGCCGTGACGAGATTAAAGAGACGGCGCTCTACCACGAAAGCCTGGAAAGGCGTGTGCGTCAAAAGCTTGGCAAAGCGGCCTACTTCTTTAAGCGCGTGCTGCCCGTGTGCAGGGCAATCGTTTCCATGAGGCGGGACAAGTAGTTTAAGCATAAGACCGTTGACCCTCAATAAAAAATGGTATTGCAGGGGCGGACCGTGTGTGTCTGTCCCTGTTTGCATTTTGTCGGGATTCATTTGTTCGCTGTCAGGCCTATATTGATTCACCGCGCCGCGCATAAAGCAGCGCTAACAGCAGAGGATATAAGGGACGAAATTTGCCCTTTACAAGAACATATGTTCCGTGTTATAATCAACCTACAAGGAGCTGACAGCCATGGATGTATTTGAAAAACTAAAGATACTCACCGACGGCGCCAAATACGATGTGGCCTGTACCTCCAGCGGGGTAGACAAAAAAGCCTCCCCCGGGGGCATCGGCAGCGCACAGGCCTGCGGCATCTGCCACAGCTTCGCGGGTGACGGGCGGTGCATCTCGCTGCTCAAGGTGCTCATGAGCAACGCCTGCGTGTACGACTGCAAATACTGCGTCAACCGCCGCTCCAATGATACCCCGCGCGCCACCTTCACCCCGCGCGAGCTGGCCGACCTAACCATCAACTTCTACCGCCGCAACTATATCGAGGGGCTGTTTTTAAGCTCGGGCGTGGTCAAAAACCCCGACTATACCTGCGAACAAATGATCGAGGCGCTGCGCCTTCTGCGCGAGGAGTACCGTTTCTCGGGCTATATCCATGCCAAGGCCATCCCGGGGGCGGACCCGGTGCTGCTCTCCCGCATGGGGATGCTCGCCGACCGCATGAGCGTGAACATCGAGCTGCCCTCGCAGGCGAGCCTCGGGCTGCTGGCGCCCGATAAAACCAAGCACTCCATTCTGGCCCCCATGGGCTTTATTCAAAACGGCATCCGCGAAAACACCACAGATATCGTTCGTTACCGCCACGCGCCACGTTTTGTGCCCGCGGGGCAGAGCACGCAGATGATCATCGGCGCCACCCCCGAAACCGACTACCAGATTTTAAACCTCACCGAAAGTTTATATAAAAAGTACACCCTTAAGCGCGTGTTCTTTTCGGCCTACATGCCGGTGGTCGATAACCCGCTGCTGCCCGCGCCCGCCACCAAGCCGCCGCTTCTGCGAGAGCACCGGCTGTATCAGGCCGACTGGCTGCTGCGGTTTTACGGCTTTAGGGCAAGCGAACTGCTGGACGAGCGGCACCAAACCTTCAACCAGTATATAGACCCCAAATGCAACTGGGCGCTCAACCACATGCAGTACTACCCCATGGAGGTAAACCGCGCGCCCTACGAAGACCTTTTGCGGGTGCCGGGCATCGGGGTAAACAGCGCCAAGCGCATCGTCACCGCACGGCGCATGGGGGCGCTGGATTTTACGGCGCTTAAAAAGCTGGGCGTGGTGCTCAAACGCGCGCAGTACTTCATCCTCTGCAACGGCAAGGCGGCGGAGGGGCTCAGGGTTTCGCAGAACGCCGTTCTGCGCGCGATGATGAGCGACAAGGAGCTGGGCATGTATTACCACAACATGCCGCTTGGCGGCGAGCCGGAGCAGCTCTCGCTTTTTGCCCCGCCGCCCCTTACGCAGGAGGATATTCAAAAATGCTTAACCGGGCAGATATAGTTTATGAATACGACGGCAGCTTTGAGGGGCTTTTATGTTGTGTGTTTGAAAGCTACCTTTGCAAAGAAATACCTGCCGACATCCTTTCCCCAACTGCGGCGCAAACTACCTTGCTGCCGTCCCGGCTCATTGCCACCAACGAACAGAAGGCGTCACGGGTGCTGGTTTCCATCCCCAGGACGATGGGGGCGGAGACACTTGATTTTGTGCGGCGCGCCTACCTTACCTGTCTTGAGCAGAAGGAACTGTATATCCTGCTGTTTTTGCAGATAGGCTACCGCGTCGGCCCCAAGGTGCTGGATATGCTTGCCGACGATACGGTGCACACCTTGGTTCAGGCTGTGCGGCATCTGGACCGTGAAACCCACCTGCTCAAGGGATTTATCCGCTTTTCGATCATAAACGGCGCGCTCTTGGCGGAGATAGACCCCAAGAACATCGTGCTCCCCTTATTGGTACAGCATTTCTGTGAGCGGTACCCCGAGGAACGGTTTTTAATCTACGATAAAACACACGGTATGGCGCTCATCTACGAGCCCTACCACCCCGCAATCCTGCCGCTGGAGGCCTTGGAGCTGCCCGAGCCGGACGAGGAGGAGCTTGCCTTTCGCAGGCTGTGGCAGCTTTTTTACGACACGGTGGAGGTGGAGGGGCGCCACAACCCCAAGTGCCGCATGAGCCACATGCCCAAGCGCTACTGGGGTAATATGACCGAGTTTAACCGTCCGTGCCCTCAAAGCCATGAGGGTGAGGCGGATAAAAAGGGCGGGGAAGACCCGCTTCGGATCTTCCCCGCACAAAGCGCTCCTAAAGGCATACTGCCGCCCGGGCAGCCGCAATAGGCAACGACAATCTATAATCATAAAAGGAAGGGATTCACTTGGTCACCATACCAAACGACGTTCTGAGCACCCTGTGCGAAAGGCTTGCCGTACCGCAAAACACCCTGCAGTTTCTGGGCGGCGGCAGGGAGGATTCCGACGGCACCGCCTTTGTATACGGCGAACAGTCAAGGCAGGTACTTAAGGTACTGGCGACGCCCGCAAAGGACACGCTCGGGCCTGCCAAGCTGAAGGACAGGCTCGATTTTGCGCACTATCTGGGGGAATGCGGTATTCAGATCGCCTGCCCGAAACCGAGCGCCGAAGGGGCACTGTACGAGAGTATGGCGAGCGGGGAACGCCTTTTTACCGCGTATATCATGGACTACTGTGCGGGCGGCACCCCCATGAAGGACGACTGTACCCTCGCTTTTTATAAGGAGTGGGGCAGAATCACCGGCAGGATGCACCGCGCGGCCAAGGCCTACCCGCACTGGCTCACGCTGCCCTGTACTGCCGAAAGCGGCCTAAACGGCTGGCAGAACGAAGCGGAGATGTTTTATAACGAATGCAGGGATGAGGCGGTAAGGGTAAAGTGGCGGCAGATGCAACAGCGCCTGCAGGCACTGCCCGTGAACCGCGACGGCTTCGGCTTTATCCATAACGACAACCACATTCACAATCTGATGTGGGACGGTGCGAAGATCACGCTGCTGGACTTTGACGTCGCCAACTGCCAATTCTTCATCAGCGACATCACTACCGCCATGCAGATGCTGCTTTTCGACGTCAGCGGCGGCATGATCGGCGAGGTGACCGATTACGGGGTTATCCGAAACTTCCTCGAGAGCTTCTTAAACGGCTACGAGCAGGAAAGCCATATGGACGATCTCTGGCTTTCGCAGATCGATACCTTCGTCAGCTACCGCCGCCTGCTGCTCTTTACCGTCATGCAGGATTACCTCAGTACCAACCCGCAGTTAAAGGAAAAGCTATTCTATTACATCCACAACGAGCCGGTGATTTTCTCGGTTTAGCCGTGGTTTATAAAGTGCTGCATCCGCTCTTCATACATGGCGCAGGCCTCATCGTAGTGCTTGATCTTGTAATCCACCTTTTCAAGGTAGCGCGTGAGCTGGCTGATCTTATTAAGCACCTCTTCGCGCTGCTTAATGAAAATTTGGCGTCTTTCTTCGAGCGTTTCGTCGCCCTGCATGCAGAGGTCTATGTATTCCTTGATCTTTTTTACGGGCATGCCGGTGCCCTTTAAGCAGCAGATAACCGAGAGCCACTCGACGTCTGAATCGGTGAAGTGGCGTATGCCGCCGTCGGTGCGCGTCACAAAGGGCAGCAGCCCTTCTTTATCGTAATACCGCAGCGTATGCGCCGTCAGGTGCATCTTTTCCGCTGCCTGAGAGATGGTGTACTCCATACAGAACAACTCCTTTGCAGATCTATTACCTCTACTATACCTTAGAGTTCGCTTTAAGTCAAATAAGTTTTCTCCATAAAATCTCTGGTTATACACCCTTGACTTAGAGTGAACTTAAAGGGCTACAATAGGGATAATCTACAACAGGAGGACAAGCAAACCATGTTAATGCGCAACTATAAGAACACCGGCCTCTCAGTGTCTGTGCTCGGCCTAGGCTGTATGCGTCTGCCCAAGGTCAGCCCCGATAAAGAGGACATTGACTATGCACGCGCACAGGAGATTGTCGATTACGCCTTTGCACACGGCATCAACTACTTTGATACCGCCCACATGTACCACGGCGGCAAGTCGGAGGAGTTTGTAGGCCACGCGCTGCAGAAATACGACCGCAAAAGCTACTTCCTTGCCACTAAGATGCCCGTTTGGATGGCCAAAGCCCCCACCGACGTGGAGCGCATCTTCAACCGGCAGCTTGAGCTGTGTAAAACCGATTATTTCGACTTTTACCTTATACACTCCTTAAACAAGGAACACTATAAAAAGTGTAAGGAATTCGGTGTGTATGAGTTTTTGGAAAGAAAGAAGCGCGAGGGGGCTATCCGCTATCTGGGCTTCTCCTTCCATGATGTACCCGATTTGCTGGAAACCATCTGCGATGAGCATGCGTGGGATTTTGCGCAGATACAGCTCAACTACCTCGACTGGGAGATGCAGGACGCGAAGCGGCAGTACGAAATCCTAGAGCGCCATCAAATCCCCTGCATTATTATGGAGCCGGTGCGCGGCGGTACGCTGGCCAGCCCCTGCGAGGCGGCAAACAAGCTGTTTAAGGCGGCAAGCCCCGAGAAGAGCATCGCTTCGTGGGCTATCCGCTACGCGGCGTCCCTGCCCAATGTGCTTACCGTGTTAAGCGGTATGTCCAATATAGATCAGATTATCGACAACGTAAAGACAATGACCGATTTTAAGCCGCTCAGTGAACAGGAATACACCGTGATTGACAGCGCGGTTGCCGCCTACAAGGCGAAGGATACCGTTCCCTGTACCGGCTGCCGCTATTGCATGGACTGCCCGAGCGGCGTTGAGATCCCCAAGATGTTCTCGCTTTATAACCGCTACGCGGTAGACCAGAACGCAGATACCTACCGCCGCGCGCTAAGCGAGGTGCCCGCCTCTGAGCTTGCGGAAAACTGCATCGCCTGCGGCCTCTGCGCACAGCACTGCCCTCAGGCCATCGCTATCCCCGAAAAGCTCGCGATGATACGCGAACTTGCGGTGAAGCTGTAGCCCATACGGTACGCCCTATATCACTAAATACTTGCAGGCTGTTTGGTTTTTGCCGGGCAGCCTGTTTTTTTGTGCACAAAAGCCCCCCGCAGCTAATATGATATAACAGCCGTGTTGCACGGTATGTCTGTTTGTTTATTAGCAGGGGGGATTTATTTGAGCATGAATCGCAGCAGGGGGTACGCCACTGGCGGCCTGGAGGATATCCGCGCCCGGTACGGCGGCGACCGGCTGAGAAGCTACTTCAGGGAGGTAGCCGCGCGCCGCAGGCAGCAGGCCGTAACGCTTATGAATGACCGCGGGCTGCTGTTTTACAGCCTGTATCTGCTTATGCCGGAGATTGAATCACAGGGGATGGTTTTGCAGTTAAACGCCCGCAACCTCGAAGCGTTTCGGGTGAGCTCCGCGGTGCTGAAAGACCCTCGGTTACAGCAGAGCGTTCAAACGGTTCCCGAGGCGGATGCTCAAACACAGCATAACGTTTTAAAATGGATGCTTCAAACCGGCGCGGCCGACGACGGGGCGGATAACAGCTTTGACGGCGTGCTGGATGCCGCCGCGGCGCTGCTCAGCCGCCATTACCAGGATTCTAATGTCCTGCCCGTTATGGCGGACCTGATCTTTAAGCGCAACCGAAGCAGCCACCTCATTCACGATATCGCGTGGGCTTACTTTTCGTCCTGCGACCCGCTGACCCTTCGTCTGGTGGCGGGATATCTCCGTTCTTCCAGCGACCAGGACTACGAGCTTGCCTGCCTGCTGCTTGGGCTTAACCCGCTTCCGCCTGCCGGCAGGGCCGCGGAACAGCAGAAGCAGTATACCGATTATATCCACTGGTTAAACGAAAACTACGATTACATGTATGCCACGGGCGAGAGCTTCCAGCAAACAAGCAATCCTATGCCGTTTGCTGTAAACCCGGAGGCAAAATATCTCGGCAAGGCTGTTTCTCCCGCTGAGAATACTTTACTTACCACGCTTACTGCAGAAGAAAATACTCTGCTTGATGAGGTGAACCGCCTCGCGCCGGAGGATATCTATCTGCTGACCGATTATTCGGCAATGCTGCGGGAGAAGAGCCTTGGCGAATGGCGGCAGTTGCTCATTCGCCCTGTCTCGGAGCAACTTGCGGCCGCGAAGGCCGCAGCGGGAGGTGCCGTATGATTGCTATTAACGGCAGCCCTGCCGACATCGCCGCATTAACCGCCCAGCTTCCCGCGGGCGGAATAGAGCGGCAGGTACTGAATACTCTTGCCGCCAGCGAAACGACCTATCGCTACGGCTCCGAAAAGGAGCTGCTATTTGAACTGAACCTTCGGCGTGAGATCGTTAACGCGGCGAATAACCTTAACAAGAGCGGCTTAGCCTTTGCGGTGTTTCGTGAATCCAAGGCCAACCCCGACTACTGGATTACGAGCGACGAGGGCGGGTTCCAGCTTAAAAGCGGCGCAGCACCCGCCGCCGCCATCCGCGATATCTATACAAACGGTAGAAAATATGCCACCGAATGCGCTACCGCCATGCAGATAGTCTACCTGAAGGCACTGCTTGAAATCTTTGGGGATGAACGCTTTAACAGCCTTTTTGGCAACCTCTATCTGATGAACTGGCACAGGATCCACCGCCATATACGCGAGGTAGGGCACATGAGCCCCGTGAAGGATTATCTGCCGGGCGACAGAAGGTACTTTGACAACCCGGATGTCGATACCCTTACCCCTGAGTGGCAGGGCGAAAACGTCATCGACTTAGGCAATGGAACGTACTACGGCCACGGTATGGGCAAACGCGACGCCGCGAGCATCATTGCGGCGCTAAACCGCAACCGCAGGGATGGTGCGCGGCGAGAGGCATACCTGATGCAGTCGGCGGGGCGCCCGAACTTTGAAAAGCTTTTTAACCTTTACAGCAGACCTTAACACAGCTTCATAAACCGCCAAGCCGTTTTGGCTTGGCGGTTTATTTTTTAGCAGTTAAAACCATGAAAGGATACCAAAATATTGAAAAAAATCTACCTTCATAGAAACTTCATTTTCGCGACATAAAATTTTTACACAAAAGTGATGCCGCGTACCGATAAAACCGTTATAATGGGTCTTGAATTTGATTTTGAGGAGACGTTGCCCATGAACCTGCATTCCCATCTGAGAATGGCATCAGGGGTTATGAAACTTTATATACGAGACCAGCGCTTTACCGAGCGGCTTGCATTCCTGTTCGGCAATATTCAGCCAGACCTTATCGGGAGCTTTATGTTCACGCCCCACAGTGCCGCGGCACGGGGGGAGGCCTTTGAAAAAAAGGTTAAAAACTGTATAGACCGCCTGGTGTACGCAAGGCACGGCGGCTTTTTTACAAGTATTCGGCTCGGTATTCTCTGCCACTTCCTCGCGGACTTTTTTTGCTACCCTCACAACGAGGATGTGATGAGCCCGCGCGCGCACATGGGCTATGAAATGGCCATTACCAAGCTGCTCAAGGGCAAGGGTCACATGCACGCGGCGGTGCTCAGGCCCGCGTGCAAAACGGAAGAGGTACTCGAAAAGATCTGGGCCGCCCATAACGAGTACCGCACCCGCCCCTCCAACCCCGAACGTGATATTGCCTACGCGGTGGGGATGTGTGCCTACCTGTTCGGTTCCGCCGACAGCATTGCGCGCTTAAACCGCGCCGAGGTGCTGCCGCTGGCTGAGCCGGTAACCGCGTAAAGCGTTTGTCGAATTTTTGGTGATTTACACTCATTTTACTCCTCTATGACAAAAGCCGCCTGTCTCAGGCGGCTTTTATATGTTATGCTGTCATTGATAAGTATTAAAGAGAAGAACTGAATGCGGGCGAAGTAAGCGCTTGGCAGGGGGAAGAATGACAGAATGGACGACCATGAAACACCCAAACGCCCGTCGCGTGTTCCGGGCGAGCTTGTAAAACAACTTTGTAACATTATAGATAATGCGCAGATAAAAACCGTATTTCAGCCTGTGGTTTCTCTTCGCGACGGGAGTATATTCGGTTATGAGGCACTCAGCCGCGGTCCCGCGGATACCCCGCTGCAAAACCCCGACGCGCTTTTCGGCATTGCAAGGCAGTGCGGTAAACTGTGGGAGCTTGAACAGCTCTGCCGTACCCGCGCACTGGAGACCGCGTTTCAGCAGGATTCCTCAGTAAAGCTCTTTTTAAACGTAGACCCCCATATCATACACGACGAAAAATTCAGGCAGGGCTTTACGAAGGAATATCTTCATAACTACAACATCAGCAGCGAGGACATTATCTTTGAGATAACCGAAAAGAATGTGGTGGATGACGTCGAAGGTTTTAAAAAAACCATCGAAAACTACAAGGGCCAGAGCTACAAGATAGCCATTGACGACGCGGGCGCCGGGTATTCGGGGCTTAATATGATCAGCGATATTCACCCTCATTATATTAAGCTGGATATGAATCTCGTGCGTTCCATAGACGGCGACAACTTTAAAAAGGCGCTGGTAAAAAGCTTTTGTGAGTTTTGCCGTACCTCCAACGTCTTCTTGATCGCCGAGGGCATCGAGACGGTGGATGAGCTCTATACCCTCATCGATATCGGCGTGCACTACGGGCAGGGGTATTTTTTACAGCGTCCCTGCGCGGAGATCGGCATGCTGGACCAAACGGCGCTGGCACACATTAAAAAGCACAACGCGCAGAAGAACCACCTGCATAACAATGTGCGGCACCTTTATATCGGCAATTTGAGCTGCGATAACGAAACCGCCCGCCCCTCCCAGCTTACGCAGGATGTTTACAACATCTTTTTGGAGCAGCCTAACCTCACCGGCATTACCATTGTCCGGCAGGGCAGGGTGGAGGGCGTGGTAACCAAAACACGCATCAACCTTATGATGAGCGGCCAGTACGGCTACAGCCTGCATGCGCGCAGGCCGATCAGCCACGTGATGGACAGAGAGGCGCTGGTGGTGGACTTCACAACCCCCATCGATATCGTTACCAACCTTGCGATGTCACGCCCCAACGACAGCCTGTACGACTTTATCATCGTCACCAAAGACGAGCAGTATCATGGGGTTGTGACGATTAAAACACTGCTTGAAAAAACCATGGAGATCGAGGTCAACAACGCCATCCACTTAAACCCGCTTTCGGGGTTGCCGGGCAATGCGCTGATACAGCTGCATCTGGAGCAGTGTGTGGGTAATGGCAAGGCTTTCACCATCCTCTATTTCGATATAGATAATTTCAAGGCCTATAACGATGTTTACGGCTTTGAAAACGGAGACAAGGTGCTCATCTTTGTGGCGCAGCTATTAAAAGACTGCGTCCCGTCCTCCGAGTTTGTCGGGCATATCGGCGGCGACGATTACGTCGGTATCCTTTCCCACTACGAGTACGAGGAGCTCTGCAACAATATTATCCAAGCCTTTGACGCGGGCATCCCGCGGTTCTATTCCGAAGAGGATATCGCAAGCGGCCATATCATTGCCAAGAACAGGCGCGGGGAGGAAGAACAGTTCCCGCTCATGACGGTTTCGATTGCCGGTGTGACCAACCGCGCCCATCAATATAAAGACATCTACGAGCTTACCGAAGAAGCGGGAAGGCTCAAGAAGAAATGCAAACAGTGCTGGCAAAGCTGTGCTTGCGTAGACGAGTAGGCGCCCCCAAATTTCCTTTGCGAGGGGCTTAAACTGCTAACTTCTTTTTCTTAATTTCCAATACTCTTTCCTTTTCCCTTTTGCGTGCAAATGGCAACATTTCGCGCAAAAGGGGCACCTACGGTGCCAGCAACCTCATACCGCCATTTTGGGGCATCATTCGCACGAATTGCGGATGATGCCCTTCTTCTGTCTATTTGGCAGCAGCGGTTCGGTATCCGGGCCTCCGGCATTCAGCGCCTTATAGCTGCCCTCAACGTTCTGCTTGAAATGGGACGCAAGGTTATACATACTAAACGCATATACTTCATCATCCCTAAAAAACTTTTTAAGAATAATTATCAAAAAGAGCTTGACTAAACTATACTAACATGGTATATTAAGTTCAAGGAAATAATTATCACCTGAAAAGGAGGATTATAAAATGAAATCTAACAAATTTAACCCAATCCATACCTTCTACAAACTGCTTGATGAGCAGGAGCATCCTTCTCGCAAGGGCGAAGAGGATTTTAGCATCCCCAACGAGGCCAGCTGCTCCGCAGAGTTTACGCAGGGCTGCATCTTCAGGGAGTAAAAAATAGCGCCGGCCCGGCGGCGTTACCGTCGGGCTGACGATTATCATATCTCTTAAATACCATACACGCTCAAGTAATATGACAGAACGGGGGCTTTACCATGAAGCTGGTGCTCTTGCGCCACGGCGAAAGTCAGTGGAACCAACAAAACCTGTTTACGGGCTGGGCGGATGTAGACCTTACCCAGACGGGCGAACAGGAGGCAAGGGAAGCGGGCAACCTGCTCCGGGAACACGGCTACGATTTTGATGTCTGCTACACCTCCTACCTCAAGCGTGCCATACATACATTAAACCTTGTGCTCCGCGAGCTAGACCGCGAGTGGCTGCCCGTTATAAAAAGCTGGAGATTAAACGAACGGCATTACGGGGCGTTACAGGGGCTTAACAAGGCCGAAACCGCCTTGAAATACGGCGAGGATCAGGTAAAGATATGGCGCCGCTCCTACGATATCCGCCCGCCGAAGGGCGATGAAGCGGACGAACGCAACCCGCGCACCCAGCAGCCGTACAGGGAGGTTAACCCCTCTGAGCTGCCGCTGTGTGAGAGCCTTAAGGATACGGTGGACCGTGTGGTGCCCTTTTTTAACAGGGTTATCAAGAAAGAGATGAAAAAGGGCAAGCGCGTGTTGATTGCGGCGCACGGCAACTCCATCCGCGCACTGGTTAAATATCTCGAACGGTTAAGCGAGCAGGAGATCATGGAGGAGAATATCCCAACCGGTGTTCCGCTGGTGTATGAATTGGATAACCGGTGGCAGATTATCGGTAAGTACTATCTCGGTGACCCGGCGCACATCCGCGCAAAGATACAGGGCGTTGCCAATCAGGCGAGTGCCGCCGCAGAGCAATAAGATATTTGTATAGAGTAACACTGGACTTTCTTGTATAGAGCTATTATTAATGGTATATTATACTTAAATTAACGCTCAAAATGACTGGAGGTAAAACAGATGCCGGCTTTTGCAAACCCTTTTCAGGGAAACGTAGACCGTAAGATGACAAACGAGGAACTCATTCAGGCCGTTCGGCTGAATATCGCGGGTGAACTGGAGGCAATCTATGTTTACGACGCTCATGTTCAGGCCACCGACAATCCCCTCGCGAAAAAGGTGATCGCCGATATTCGGGATGAAGAAAAAGCACATGTGGGCGAGCTGATGACGCTGTTAAGAACGCTCGACCCGAACGAGGCAGAATTGTTCGCCTCCGGTGAGGCCGAGGTAAAAGAGATGCTGGAGGAGCTGGGCATTACCACCCCCGCAGCCCAGCCCCAGCAGGAAGCCTCAGACGCAACCGTGGGCAGCCTGCTTCAACAGTAACGTAAAAGGAGGTTGTATTGATGAATTATCTTTCAAGAGAAGGAGCGCCGGTTTCCGCGCTGTTGTGGGAAAAGATTGATGCCGCCGTAATAAACGCCGCCAGAAGCGCACTGACGGGCAGGCGTTTTATACACCTCTTCGGGCCGCTGGGCTCGGGTGTAACCAATATCAACATTGACGATGCAGAGCTGCAGGAGGTTGTTGCCGACGGGCTGCAGGTAACCAAGGGCAGAAAGTACGTTGAGATTCCTACCCTTTTTGAGGACTTTACGCTCCTCGCCAGAGACCTTGAAAGCAGCGAACGCACCGGCTATCCGCTAGACCTTTCCGCAGCCGCGGCAGCGGCGCAGGCGTGTGCACGGAAGGAAGACAGGCTTCTTTTCTTCGGCAGCGAGGCGCTGGGCTACGAGGGCCTGCTCACCGCGAAGGGTGTGAACACGCTTAAAAAGAAGGATTGGGCGGAGGGCGAAAACGCGTTTGCGGATGTTTCCGCCGCTGTCGAAACCTTGGTGTCCAAGGGCATCTACGGCAGCTACGCGCTTGCATTGAGCCCCGACCTTTATATGCAGCTCCAGCGCATCCAGCCGGGCACCGGCTTGCTCGAGAGCGAACGGATCGGCAAGCTGCTGGACGGCCGCATCTTCCAGGCCCCGGCGCTCGGGAAGGGGAGGGCGGTGGTTGTCAGTGCCGACGCACGCAACGTAGACCTTGTGGTCGGCCAGGACCTTGCCACAGCCTATCTTGAGCAGAAGGACTTAAACCACAGCTTCCGCGTGGTAGAATCCGTGCTGCCGCGCATCAAGCGCCGTCAGGCAATCGTCGTATTCGAATAATCAATCTGTCCATCATACAAAAGGGCTCTGTTATGGCAGGGTCCTTTTGCCGTATGCGGGTTTGCTTTTCAGCGTGTTTTTGATATAATAGAGATAACTACAGGTTTTGCAGGGCAAAGAAACGGAGCGTTCAATGGATATTGGGGCCACCTACATACAGCTTAAAAAGCGTATTTTAGAAAAAGAGTTTTCAAGAATGAATGACAAGCAGCGCGTCGCGGTTTTCAGTAATCAGGGCCCGCTGCTTATCCTTGCGGGGGCGGGCAGCGGTAAAACCACCGTTATCGTCAACCGCATCGCGTTTTTGATCAAATACGGCAACGCCTACCACAGCACTGCGGTACCCGCCTCGGTGGACGAAGAGACCATCCGCTTCCTCACCGCCTACCTCGAAAAAGGGGAGGGCGACCCCGAAGCGGTGCGGTCACTGCTGGCGGTGCACCCGCCAAGGCCGTGGAACGTGCTGGCCATCACCTTTACCAACAAGGCCGCGGGCGAGCTCAAAAACCGCCTGGAGGCGGTGCTGGGCGAGGCGGCGCTCGACATCTGGGCGGGCACCTTCCACTCGGTTTGCGTCAGAATCCTGCGCCGCGAGATCGAGGCACTCGGCTACGACAAAAGCTTTACCATCTACGACACCGACGATTCGGTGCGCGTGCTCAAAGACTGCCTCAAGGATTTAAACCTTAATGATAAACAGTTCCCTCCAAAGCAGATGCTGGGGGCCATCAGCCGCTTAAAGGATGAGATGACCGACCCCGTGCAGGCCAAGGCGCTGGCGGGCGGCGACTACCGGCAGCAGAAGATTGCCGACGTCTACGCTCTTTACGCCAAAAAGCTGAAGGCTGCCAACGCGCTGGACTTTGACGATATCATCTGCTGCACCGTAAAGCTGTTCGAGCAGTTCCCCGAGGTGTTGGGGGCGTGGCAGAACCGCTTTGCCTATGTGATGGTGGACGAGTATCAGGACACCAACCACGCGCAGTACCGTCTGGTGAGCCTGCTTTCCGCCGCGCATAAGCGCATCTGCGTGGTGGGCGACGACGACCAGAGCATCTACCGCTTCAGAGGCGCCACCATCGAGAACATCCTGTCGTTTGAACACCAGTTCGAGCGCGCCGAGGTTATCCGTTTAGAGCAGAACTACCGCAGCACCCAGACCATTCTAAACGCCGCCAACGCGGTGATAGAGCACAATACCCAGCGCAAGGGCAAGCAGCTGTGGACAAGCAACGGCAAGGGAGAGCAGGTGCTGGTGTACCGTGCGTCCGACGAGATGGACGAGGCCGCCTTTATCGCCGACATCATCGAGGAGAATGTGCGCGAGGGCCGCAAGTATGCCGACCACGCCATCCTGTACCGCATGAACGCCCAGTCGGCGCAGATCGAGCGCCACTTCACCAAGGCGGCGATACCCTACCGCATCATCGGCGGTCTGCGCTTTTACGAGCGCAAAGAGATCAAGGACATGATTGCCTACCTTTCGGTGATCAACAATCCCGCCGACTCGGTGCGCCTTAAACGCATCATCAACGAGCCCAAGCGCGGCATCGGCGAGGCGACGGTTGCCGCCGCGGAGGAGATTGCCACGACGCTGGGCGACACCCTGTTTGATGTGCTCAGCGAGCCGGAGAGCTACGCGACGCTCGTGCGCAAAGCGCAGCCGCTTAAGGAGTTTTCAACCCTCATCCGCGGGTTTATCGACACTGCCGCCGAAACCACACTG
This sequence comes from Bacillota bacterium, assembly GCA_023412215.1. Taxonomy (GTDB): domain Bacteria; phylum Bacillota; class Clostridia; order Oscillospirales; family Ruminococcaceae; genus Acetanaerobacterium. The sequence continues at coordinate 126,050 of JAEYNX010000003.1, forward strand.
GACGTTTTGCTGGAGAGCGTAATGGAGGACACCGGCTACATGACTATGCTCAAGGCACAGGGCGACGAAGGGCTTACCCGCATCGAGAACCTTAATGAGCTGAAGTCCAATGTGCTCAAGTACGCCCTCGAGAACGAGGAGGCCTCCCTCTCGGGATTTTTGGAGGAGGTTTCGCTGCTCACCGACATCGATAACTACGATGCCGATGCCGACGCCGCGGTGATGATGACCATGCACTCCGCCAAAGGGCTGGAGTTCCCCTTTGTGTTCGTGGTGGGCATGGAGGAAGGTATCTTCCCCGGCATACAGTCGATGTACGACCCCTCGGAGGCGGAGGAGGAGCGGCGGCTCGCCTATGTTGCAATCACGCGCGCCAAAGAGCGCCTGTTTGTCACCAACGCCTCCAGCCGCATGCTGTTCGGCCAGACCATGCGCAACCGCCCGTCGAGGTTCTTAATTGAGATACCGCCCGAGTATAAAGACGAAACGGGGCTTTCGGTTCGCGTGAGTAGGCAGCCCACCCCCGCCTACACCCCTCCGGCCCGCACCGCTCAGAGAAGCGGGCTTGCCTCCGCTGCCGGCATCTCTTCGGCACAAAAGCCCGCGCAGCCGTCCGGTGCGTCTTATGCGGCGGGCGAGCGGGTGAGCCACAAGATTTTCGGCAACGGTATGATCCTTTCCACAACCCCCATGGGCAACGATACGCTGCTGGAGATTGCGTTTGATACCAAGGGCACCAAAAAGATTATGGCAAACTTTACGAAGCTGGATAAGCTGTAATATCCGTACGGCACGATTATTTGGAGAATATCATACAGAGAAAGGGTGGTTTCTTATGGCGAAGGTAACGCTGATTGCCCACACCCCTGAGCCCGAAAAGACGGTGGCGGCAGCGGCAAAGCTGTGCTACAGCGGCTCGGATATCGATACATTAATGGATGGTTTAACGCCCGAAAGCGCGAAGAAGTTTGTGGCCATGCTCGCCGAGATCGGGCACGAAAGCCCCATTGAGCACGCCTCCTTTACCTTTGGCATAGAAGGGGTCTCCCGCGCGCTGCTCGCGCAGATTACCCGTCACCGTATCGCCTCCTACTCGGTGCAGAGCCAGCGCTATGTGCGCAAAGATCACTTTGAGTACATCGTACCGCCCGAGATTGAGACGATTCCGGAGGCCAAGCAGGAGTATATCGCCGCGATGCAGGCCGCCGAGGCGCATTACGAGCGCATTACGGAGATTTTAAAGGCTTCTCACGCCCAAAGGCTTACCGAAGAGGGGATGGAGCCTTCAAAGGCGCAGAAGCAGGCCGAGAAGCTGGCTATTGAGGACGCGCGCTTTGTGCTGCCCAACGCCTGCGACACCAAGATGATTGTCACCATGAACGCACGCAGCCTGTATAACTTTTTCGCCCACCGCTGCTGCAACCGCGCGCAGTGGGAGATTCGCGAGGTGGCCGAGCAGATGCTGGCGCTGGTGCTGAAGGTTGCCCCCAACCTGTTCGCGGCCGCCGGCCCGCCCTGCGCTAACGGGGCCTGCCCCGAGGGCAAGATGTCCTGCTTAAAGGCAAACGAAATGCGCGAGAAATACCGGCAGCTGAAAGAAAACATTCCATCTGTTGGATAAACATGGTATGACAAGGGCAAAGCACGTCAAAAATCAGTTTAACGGGTAGCTGCATGAAGGCTGTATACAGCTTAAAATATAAGGCATATGCCCGTATTTGGCTGTAGAAATATTTTGCCAAACACTGGACAATTGCCCCTGTTTTGTTATAATAGAATGCGTGTTGGGCTGCGGATGACGCAGGCCAAACGGCCGTTTCCCCGTAAGGTGAAAGGGGTAGAAAGTTTGAAAGATAAATCTTTCAAACTACGGAAAAATTACTGTCGGAGTAAAACTCCTCCTGCGGCAAAGCCGCAGCGCAATTTTTCATGGCGTTTTGTGCCTTTCCGGCGCTTGCGCCGGAAAGGCATGGTCATAATCATGATTTATCTGTTTCTTGCGAACGGTTTTGAAGAGATTGAGGCGATAGCTCCGTTAGATATATTGAGACGGGCCGAGCTTGAGGTTATAACGGTGGGCGTCACCGGTAAAACGGTGCGCGGTGCGCACGGCATCACCGTTGCGGCGGACATCGAGGCGAAGGATGCCACGCTCGAACACTTGGATATGGTGGTGCTGCCCGGGGGTATGCCGGGCACCCTGAATCTTGAAAAATCTGAGATCGTGCAGTACTTTATAGACTTTTGCGCACATAATGATAAATGGCTTGCAGCCATCTGTGCGGCACCCTCTATTCTGGGGCACGCCGGCCTGCTGAATGGCAGGCGGTACACCTGCTTCCCCGGTTACGAAACGCAGGGGCAGGAGGGCATTTACACCGCCGCGCCGGTAGAGCAGGACGGCAAGCTTGTCACCGCTGCGGGCGCGGGGGTCGCGCTCGAGTTTGGGTTTAAGCTTGTTGAGGTGCTGCTTGGCAGGCAAAGAGCGGATGGAATAAAGGCGGCCATGCAATGCAGAGATTCGATATAAGAGTTTATAAGCAGAACCTGCGCAGCCGTTTTAAGGCTGTCAGGCACGCTATGCCGCCGGAGGCAAAACACGAGAACGACCGGCGTATACTCGAGCGGCTCTGCGCCACATGGGAGTATAGATCCGCCGACATGCTCGTTACCTATGTATCCACCCCGCTTGAGGTAGACACCAAAAACCTCATCCTGCGCGCGCTGAGCGATAACAAACGGGTGGCCGTTCCCTATTGTATAGAGAATTCTCACGAGATGCAGTTTTATTTTATCCGATCACTCGACGAGCTACAGAAACGAACCTTTGGCGTGTTGGAGCCGGTGGCCGAGGCCTGCTGTCTTGCGGAGGACTTTACGGGCAGCATCTGCATCGTGCCCGGCCTTGCGTTTGACAGGCAGGGCTACAGGCTCGGTTACGGCAAGGGCTATTACGATAGATTTTTAGCGGATTACGGGGGAACCACCATTGGTATCTGTTATAAAGCCTGTATGACGCATCTTCTGCACCGTGGCAGGTACGACATTGCCTGCGACATGGTCGTTACTGAGAACGAGTTGGTTTTTTGCCGGAAAAACCGCCGTTAGCTATTGGCGTAATGTGTAACAACGGCTACTGGGAGGAAATACTACATGAATTCAAACGATAACGAAAAAGAGGGCTTTAACGAGTTCGCGCGCCCAAACGAGCAAGCGAACCACAGCAGGCAGAGCAAGCCCGAGATTTTTGATATAGAAAAATCCGATGAGGAGTTTTTCGGCGCTTCAGTACCTAAGCAGCCTGAGGCGGCACCGCCTTCGCCTAAGCCGGACGCGGGCAAAACCGGGATACCGATGGGCCAGCATGAGTTTTACGAGCGCCTTGCGGTTAACACGCCCACCCCGCCGCAGGTGCAGCGCGAAACAAGGGAGAACCAGCGCCCGCAGGCTGTCAACCGGCAGCCGGAGGCGCCTACCCCTCCTCCTATAGCACCCAAGCGCAGTGTTTATAAACCAAATTCCTTTGCCGAGCTGCCGCCCGATGTCCCGGCTAAGCCGCTTCGCGGTTCAGACCGGCTCAGCGAGCCGACCATTGCCATCCCCAAGCGGGCTGTCGGGCATCCGAGCGGTACCGATGACGCCGATGGGGTAAAGATTTACGGCGCCCGGGGCAATGAGAATAATGATTCGATGTACGGCAGTACAGCGCCGGTGCCGCGCCCCAGCAAACCTTTTAAATTGAACATTAAGGACGAGGACTACAACGCTATCCCCGATTTTGACAACCGCGCGCATAAGACAAGGCCCACGCCGCCGCCGCTTACCGCCTCGCCGGTGCAAAAGCGCGGTAAGGCGGCCGTGCAGAAGACGGAGAGCGAGTTTGATTACGTTCCGCCGCAAGCCGCCGCGGGAGCGCCGCCCAGGCCGGTGAACAGAACCATGCGCAGCTTGGGCAGGCTTGCAAACGGCATCATCTACACGGTGGGTGTGCTGCTGGTCTCCATCCTTCTTTCGGTGTTTATCCTGCAGTCGATGAGCGATGTGCTCGGGCTGTTTAAAAACGATAAAGAGATCAACGTCACCATCCCCAAGGGGGCCGATACCAAGTCGGTAGCCGATCTCTTAAAGGAAAACGGCATCATCTCGCAGCCGCTCACCTTCAGGCTGTATACGCAGTATAAGTACAGCGAGAACGCCGATGTCTATTTAGACGGCGACTTTAGCCTCAACTCCAAGATGTCCTACGACGAGATCATGACCGCTATCCGCATCAGCAAGAGCGAGCAGCAAACGGTCAAGCTCACCTTTATCGAGGGCATGACGGCGCGGGAGATTGCGAAGATACTGGAGGAAAACCACGTCTGCAAGGCCGATGAGTTTATCAACGTGCTGCAGACCACCGATTTCGGCTACGAGTTTGAAAAGCTCATCCCCACAGGCGGCAACCGTTACCTCAAGCTGGAGGGCTACCTCTTCCCGGATACCTACAACTTTTATCTGGACGAGGCCCCCAAGTCGGTAGCCGATAAATTCCTCAAAAACTTTAACAAGAAGATCACCGCCGACTTGATCGACCGTATCGACAAAATGGGCTGGACGCTTGATCAGGCGATTACGCTCGGCTCGATTATCCAGAAGGAAGGCCGCACGCTTGACGATATGTATGCCGTTTCGTCGGTTTTCAACAACCGCTTAAACAACAAGGGCAAATTCCCCCTGCTTCAATCGGATGTTACCATTAATTATGTCAATGATAACATTACGCCCTTTGTATCCGGTACAGCCGACCAGCAGGCGTATGCCTCGGCCTATAACACCTACAAGTGCGAAGGGCTGCCCGTCGGCCCGGTTGGCAACCCGGGTGTAAACGCCATTAAAGCGGCCATCTATCCGGACACTTCCGCAAACTACTACTTCGTTACCGACGAAGAGATGCATTATTACTTCGCCAAAAATCTTGCGGAGCACGAGGCGAACATCGCTAAGGCAAAAGCGGTGGGCGATACGGTGGGCGGCGTAGATACCCACGAGGAACAATAGCTTTATATTATTACAATTAGAAATATAGAAAAATTCAAGCAAATGTCCCCGTTTATGCTTTTTATGAAGAATTTTTACGTGATATTTCTTATTGGAATTAGTATTACGGTGCGGGCGGCGTTATGCCGCCCACTTTAAATACTAAACCCCTTTTTAAATGGAATTTAGTATAAAAAGAGAGGTGCGCGTTTTTGAAGAACAGAATACCGGAGGTGCTCGCTCCGGCAGGGGATATTGCCCGGCTCAAGGCGGCGGTGGATTTCGGCGCCGACGCCGTTTACATCGGCGGAAAGGTCTTTACCATGCGTGCCGCTCCCGCAAACTTTGATGAAAAAGAGATGCTCGAGGGCGTTCGTTACGCACACGGGCGCGGCGCAAGGGTTTACCTCACCTGCAACACCCTGCCGCGCAATGAGGAGATCGAGCAGCTACCCGAATATTTTGAGCTTGTCAAGGCCTCAGGAGTGGACGCGGTGATCATCAGCGACCTCGGAGTGCTCGGCATTGCGCGAAGGATTATGCCCGAGATCGAGATACACATCTCTACCCAGGCGGGTGTCGTGAATTATGCGGCCGCGTGCGAACTGCACGCGATGGGTGCCAAGCGCGTGGTGCTTGCGCGCGAGCTTTCGCTTGACGAGATCCGTTTTATCCGCGCCCACACGCCGCCCGAGCTGGAGATAGAGGCGTTTGTGCACGGCGCGATGTGCGTATCCTTCTCGGGGCGCTGCCTGCTCTCGAGCTACATGACGGGGCGCGATTCCAACCGCGGCGAATGCGCGCAGCCCTGCCGCTGGCGCTACAGCCTCACGGAGGAGAAGCGTCCGAACGAGCACTATCCCGTTTTTGAGGACGAGCAGGGCACCTATATCTTAAACGCCAAGGATCTGTGCATGATTGAGCACATCGGGGAGCTGGCGGACGCGGGCATCACCAGCCTGAAGATTGAAGGGCGCGCGAAGTCCGACTACTATGTTTCGGTTATCACCAACGCCTACCGCTGCGCGGTGGACGGCTATCTTGCCGCCCCGCAGGGCTATGTAACACCGGGGTGGCTGGTGGACGAGGTAAAAAAGGTGAGCCACAGGCAATACTGCACCGGCTTTTTCTACGGCCCCATCGAGAACGGGCAGTACTACGAGAACGGCGGCTATGTTCGGTCGTACGACGTGGTGGCGGTGGTGGACGACTGGCAAAACGGCGTCGTTTACTGTACCCAACGCAACAAATTCTTGCGCGGCGATACGGTGGAGATTCTGCAGCCTCGCTCCAAGCCGTTTGAATTTACCATTAAACAGTTGCTTGCCGCCGACGGCAGTGAACTGGAAAGCACGCCGCACCCGACGATGCCCTTTTCGTTTACCTGCGATATCCCGCTTCAAAAAGGCAGTGTCATACGCAAGCAGGTAGATATACCGACGCAGAACAATAGAGTTTAGCTTGCGGCCATGCCAAAGCGTAGTATCGGCACATCCGGTGGAAACCTATACACCTACGAGACCCTTCAACTTTTAAGTCCTCTTAACAAAATATTAAATTTCTTCGATTAACGAATAGCCCTTGACAATGAAGCCCAACCTATATATAATTTAGTTGCAAATGATTTGCATTTGCAATCGCGATTTTTGGAGGCTTCAATATGAAACATAAAATCGTTCTTTCGCTCGCGGTGACAGTAATCCTTTCGCTTTTCGCGGGCTGTGCGGCGCAGGGCAATGCGGCAGACCAGCCGCTTTCCGTTGCCGGAGACGGTGATAAGCTTACGGTTTACGCCAGCTTTTATCAGATGGCCGACTTCGCCGAAAAGATAGGCGGCGATAAGGTTGCCCTTACCACCCTTGTTCCCGCCGGCACCGAGCCGCACGACTGGGAACCCGCGGCTGCCGACCTCGCCGGTCTTGAAAAGGCGGATGTGCTTGTATACAACGGCGCGGGCATGGAGCATTGGGTAGAGCAGGTATTAAGCTCCGTATCCAATAAAGAGCTGCTAGCCGTGGAAGCCGCGCGGGGTATCTCTCTGCTGCCGGGCGTGCACGAAGAGGACGAAGAGGCTGAGAGCGGGGAAGCCGAGGCGGCATACGACCCGCATGTGTGGTTAAGCCCCAAGAACGCAAAGGCAATGCTTAATAACATCAAAGACGCCCTTGCGCAGGCCGACCCGGACAATAAGGCCTATTACCAAGAGAACTGTGACCGCTTTACAGCGGAGCTGGATAAACTGGACAAGGAGTTTTCCGACACCCTTGCACCGCTGCCCAACAAGGATGTCGTGGTGGCGCATCAGGCGTTTGGCTACCTTTGCGCCGAGTATGGCCTCAATCAGGTCGCCATCGAGGGCCTGTCGCCCGATTCCGAGCCCGACCCCGCCAGAATGGCGGAGATCATCGACTTTGTGAAACAAAATCAAGTGAAGGTTATCTTCTTTGAAGAGCTGGTAAGCCCCAAGGTTGCCCAAACGGTAGCGGACGCCACAGGCGCATCCACGGATGTGCTCAACCCGCTGGAGGGCCTAACCGACGAGCAGCTTGCCGCAGGTGAGGATTACTTCTCGATCATGCGTAAAAATCTGCAGGCGCTTCAATCGGCGCTGCAATAATTTAGCCATCTAACGGGATGTGTTTACATGCAAAAGATCATCGAGGTTGAAAATTTAAGCTTTGGTTATTCCGGGGCGCCGATATTAAACAATATCGGCTTTTCGGTGTTTGAGGGGGATTTTGCGGCGGTAATCGGCTCAAACGGCGCGGGCAAAAGCACGCTGCTCAAACTGCTGCTCGGCGAGCTTTCCCCCGTAAAAGGGAATATCCGCCTGTTGGGGGAGGATGTGCGCCGCTTTAGAGCTTGGCCGAAAATCGGCTATGTGCCGCAGAATGCCGCGACGAATGCCGCAGGCTTCCCCGCCACCGCGGAGGAGATTGTGAGCGCCAACCTGTATTCGCAGATCGGCCTGTTAAGGCCCATCCGTAAAGAGCATGTGCTGAGGGCCAAAGAGGCACTCGCGCTGGTGGGGATGCAGGACCACGCCCAAAGCCTGATCGGCAACCTCTCGGGCGGGCAGCAGCAGCGTGTGATGCTGGCAAGGGTGCTGGTGAACAATCCCGCCGTCATGCTGCTGGACGAGCCGACAACAGGGGTGGATGCCGCCGCCGCCCAGTCACTCTACAGGCTGCTTGCAGGGCTTAACCATGAAACCGGAATCACCATCATGATGGTGACACACGATATCGCCTCCGCGGCGGGGTACGTCACGCGTACCCTCTGCTTGGAGCAGGGCTCGGTGGTGGAGCTTGACCGGGGGCAATTAGAGCATGAACTTTCACACAAGCACAAGCATCCGCGGTGCAATTTGACGGTAGCGGGGGAGGAGGGCAGCAATGGAGATCTTTCAATATGACTTCATGCGCAAGGCGTTTATTGTAGGCATCCTGCTCGCTGTCATTATCCCCTGCATCGGTATCATCGTGGTGCTCAAGCGCCTTTCGATGATCGGCGACGCGCTGTCGCACAGCTCGCTTGCGGGTGTGGCCGCGGGGCTTGTGATGGGTATCAACCCCGTGCTGGGCGCGGTGGCTGCCTGTGTGGCGGCGGCGCTGGGCATCGAGGCCATACGCAAAAAGATACCCAAATTTTCCGAGATGTCGATTGCCATCATCATGTCGGCGGGCATCGGCCTGGCGGGCGTGCTGTCCGGCTTTGTCAAGAACGCCGCCAACTTCAACAGCTTTCTGTTCGGCAGCATCGTCGCCATCAGCGACTTTGAGCTCATCTTGGTGGTGGTGATCAGCTGCGCGGTGCTGCTCGCGTTTTTGCTGCTTTATAAGGAGCTGTTCTATGTCGCCTTTGACGAGCGCGCGGCACGGTTGGCCGGTGTACCGGTAAAGATTATCAACTTTATCTTTACCATCCTTACGGCCATCACCGTTTCGGTGGCGGCGCGCACGGTGGGCGCCCTAATTGTGTCGTCGATGATGGTGGTACCCGTTGCGTGCGCCATGCAGTTCGGCAAAAGCTATCGGCAGACGGTGCTTTACTCCGTGGGGTTTGCGGTCGGCTTTACTCTGGTGGGCCTGTTCGTTTCGTACTACGCAAGGCTTCGCCCGGGCGCGACCATCGTGCTGGCCGGCGTCGCCTGCCTGCTGCTGATACTCTTTATTAAATGGCTCATAAACCTTTTTACGGTGCAGGCCCGCAAATCATAATAAGTATCAAATAAGCGGCAAGGCCCTCCAGTCGATGGAGGGCCTTGCCTATTTTATAGAGTATTTGAGAATCTATCACCTAGATGGTAACGTTCACGGTTTCAATGAACAAGCTTTTTCGCCGTAACATGTGCATACCGGCTATCCGTCAAACCTGCGCCGCAGGGTTTGCAGCGCCTTCTTTTCAATGCGCGACACATACGAGCGGGAGATTTTCAGCATGGCCGCCACCTCGCGCTGTGTGAGCGGGGCGCCCCCCGTGAGCCCGTAGCGCAAGCAGACGATCGTGCGTTCGCGCTCGTCGAGGAATTTGTTGATGAGCACATGCAGCTTCTCGGATTTCAGTTTAAGATCGATGTCCTCAAAGATGCTCTCGTCCTCGGCGACAATATCCATGAGTGTCAGGGCGTTACCTTCCTTATCCGTGTCTATCGGGTCGCTGATATAGATGTCCTGCGCGGTCTTTTTGATGTTGCGGAAGTGCATGAGGATTTCGTTTTCTATGCAGCGCGCCGCATAGGTGGCAAACCGCGTGCCCTTGTCGCAGTCGAAGGTGGATACCGCCTTGATCAGCCCGATGGTGCCGATAGAGATCAAATCGTCCTGCTCCTTCTGATTGGAGTAGTATTTTTTAATGATGTGTGCCACCAGCCGCAGGTTGTGCTCAATCAGGCGGTTGCGTGCGGCAGGGTCGCCCTGCTTGATCAGTTCAAGGCACTCGCGTTCCTCTTTGGCGGAAAGGGGCTTGGGAAACGAACCGCCGGAGGTAACATGGAGCGCAAAGTATAACAGGTTCTCTATGGCAAACTGTAACAGCGCCAGATACATTTCCCCACACCCCCGTTAAGTGTCATTTGTGGTGTACAACCGTGTGCCATAAGCCGTACTAAGAGTATATGTGCGCACGGACCGGAACTTGTTTGTCCTGCAAGGATTTTGAGGAAGCCGAGGCAGAACGGTGCAGGGGAGCAATGGCTATGATGTAAGTAAAAACTTCATAAGAGGCCGCGCGGAAACTCCACGCGGCCTCTTTGCTAGGAATGGTTCGTTTAATTTGTTATAGACTCAAGCGAAGCGATACCTTGCTTTGCTATGCCCTTATTAAAGAATAACTCTTTATTCCTCATCACCACTGCGACGGCAATAACGGCCAAGACAGCGGTTTCAATGCACTTACTGATCTGATTCATATTCGTGGCCTCCTGCATGATATTCACAAAGAAGTGGAATAGGATTGCAGCCAGAATACTGCCGCGGTTTTTTGCACACAGCCAGCTGAGAATAAACGCGAGCGGGATGGTGCTGATAATAAAGTTTACTCCAAACCAGATATTCTCTTGAAGGATGTTGTACTGGTAGGAGTCCGCAATTAAAAACAAAGGCAGGTGCCACAGAGACCAGATGATTGCAAAGATCCAGGTCGCGGTAAAAAGGCTGTACCTGCTTAAAAGGCTGTCCATTGCATAGCCCCGCCACCCGAATTCTTCAAAGAATGCCGTTAAGAACAGCACGGCCAAGGTGGGCATAGTTCCGAAAGAGAACGAGAATTTATCCGCGAGTTCCAGCTGGCTTATCGGCTGGCCAAGCAGGGCGGATATCAGTATCGAGGCCACAACCGCAAAGGGCATGATCAAAACCATGGCAACGAAAGTGACCGGTTTTATCCGCTTAATACTCACTGCCTTGTTTACATAGTCCCTTTGAATGGGCTTGTTCTTTGAAGCGAAAATCATGATTATTGCAATAGTAGCGGGAGCAATAAGGCCCAGCGCCATAAATAGGATATACAGGCCTCCGTTCGCCGAAGTGAAGCTGAAATAAACCGAAACAAACCAGCTTGCCCAGGTAAAGAGAAAGGTAAGCCCAAAGTAGGCTATGGGTTTGTATTTGTATGCGTTCGTCATTTATGAAACACTCCTTGTCAATTTGTACTGAAAAACCCGGCGACATAGGTTAAGCTGCCTGGGGCAGCGCCCAAAATCCTCTCCATCATGTAAATCTGTGCCGCTATCTTCCGCTGTAGCTCCTCGGGCGCCCACTGGAACAAGCCCTCGTCAAACAAGAACTGGGTGGATACCAGCAAGCTTTCGATGCACTCTTTGGGGTAAGGGGTTGAAAACAGCCCCTCGGAGATACCCTGCTCCAGCACCCTTGTTAAAACGGGTGTAAGCTGCACAACACACTGTGTCAGGCTTCTTTGGTGCAGCTCGGCATTGCCGCTTTGATGCATATGCTCTATCATCTCTTCCTTGTGCTCGCTCGAAAAGCTGTTAGCGAATATCTGTATCAGCTTTTCCTGTACAGACAGATTGGGGTTATCCGCAACGGCTTCGGCAGCCTGTATGGCGTTGGATGCCATGCGCACAACGATGGCGTCCATTACCTCGTCTTTGGACTTGAAATAGTAATAGAAGGTGCCTTTTGCGATCCCTATTTCATTTAGGATATCGTTAATGGTTGTTTTCTCATATCCTTTTGTAAAGAAGAGGGCTTCAGCCGTATCCAGTATCTCATTTTTTCTTTCCAGCGGGTCTTTGATTGTTCTCAATGCGTTCATTCCTTTTACAGACTGACGGTCGGTCTATAAGAATAGTAGCATGATCTCCTGCCTCTGTCAACAGTTAAATAAAAATTATATCCGGCTCAGGCAAAAACCACCTTTTCGTGGTCGTATGCCAATTCCACGCTGCGTAGACTTCAGTCCAAAGGCCGTGGCTTGCCCCTTCGGCGGTCCTGAGGTATGATGTTTTCAAGGAGATGATTATAATCGATACCTACAAAATCGGTAAGAATATCGCGCAGCTTCGCAAGGCGCGGGGGCTTACGCAGCAGCAGCTGGCGGAAACCCTTGGGGTAACCAACAAAGCTGTTTCGAAGTGGGAGACTGGCGAGGGCCTGCCGGATATCAGTGTTCTTCCCGCGCTGGCCGCGGCGCTCCAAACGACAACGGATAGCCTTCTAAGTACGGGGGAGGCAAAAGTAGACGAAGAACGGCCTATTGAGGCATACATCCTGCAAAAGCGGCTTGCAAGCTACAAAATACACTGTCTCATTGCCGCGATGGCTTGCGTATTTGGTGTTCTGCTCGCGTGGGTGATATGGACGGAATCACAGACTCCCTACGCAGTGGCCGTCGGCCTTATACTGCAGATTGCGGGGCTTATGTGGTACGAAGCCCGCCGTATCTCTATTAGCGCAGAGTTGTATGCTTATAACAGCAAGGCCGAAAAGCACGTTGATAACCCGCTGCCGCGCAGGCGTTTCTACGCCCTGACGGTTTGGGTGTGGTCCATCCTCCCCATCTGGTGCATTTTCAGCGGGCGGTTTTATCCTATGTACCTGCCGCTTGTATTTTTACAGCGAATCTTGCCTAAAGAATTTCTTTACCATCTGGTATCGGTTACAATCTATGTGCTATTTTGTACGGCATTTTCCGTTTGTTTATCGCTACCTTGGAACCGTCGGAAGAAAAAATAGAAAAGCCCGAGGGGCTGTCCGGCAACAGACGGCCCCTCGGGTTACTCATGCGTGTTCCTTTGTTATTTGTTTTGCGCGAAAGCCGGATTGGATGGCGCCCGTAGGGCACGCCTCCTTGCACTTTCCGCAGTGGATGCACTCAAGGCTGTTTACCTTGTGCATCACATCGATATTCATGCCGCAGGCTCTGGAACAGGCCCCGCAGGAGGTGCACTTGTTTTCATCTATACGGTAGCGGTAGAACGAAATGGGGTTGAACACCGAATAGATGGCGCCGAGCGGGCAGATGTATTTACAGAACGGGCGGTAGATGATCATCGATAAAAACACCGCCGCGCCAAGGAAGGCAAGCTTCCAGGTATACAGCCAGCCCAGCGCGTCCTGCAGCGGCTGGTTCAGCAGCACCAGGGGGATACCCCCCTCCAGTGTGCCCGCGGGGCAGAGCAGCTTACAGAAATACGGTGCGCCCTGCCCGATAATGTCTCGAGCAACGAGCGGCAGAAAGATGACAAAAACCGCAAGAATGACATATTTCAGCCATCGTAAGAGCTTATCGCCCTTAAAGGTTTTAATCTTTTTGGGGAAGGGGATTTTGTGCAGCAGGTCCTGTATCAGCCCGAACGGGCAGAGCCAGCCACAGATAAACCGGCCGCATATGGCACCCACCAGCATCAAAAAACCCGCGATGTAGTATGAAAACTTAAGCCCGCGGCTGCCGATAACCGCCTGCAGCGCGCCGATGGGGCAGGAGCCGATCGCTCCCGGGCAGGAGTAGCAGTTCAGCCCCGGCACACAGAGCTGCTTTAGGCTGCCTTTATAGATCTTGCCCTGCAAGAAGCCTATCGCGTAACTGTTGGTTGCGGCGGCCCAAACCGCCTGCACCCAGTGCCGGAAATGTTTGATTCTAGCCAATGCCAATGCACTCCAGACAGATGTTGATCGCCTTTTCGAGTACGATGTTATGCTCGCCGCGCAGTACGCCGATGGCAATAAAGGCTATGCCAAGCAGTATTACGGCAAAGGTCAAAAGTCGGGTGGCTGCTTTTTTCATATCGTCACCTCTACGCAAAGCGCAATCGCAATCAGATGTTTCTATACTAATTCCATATGAAAAGGGGATAAAATCCCCTTTTCAAACATGCTATTCGTTTTTTAAAGTCAGCTTACGCGCGAAAGCATATCGTTTACGGTCTTCAGCCATGCGTCGGCGCTCTTAGAGCCGGTCACCTTGCCTACGATATTGCCGTTCTGGTCTACGAAGAAGGTGGTGGGTACAAAGCTGATGTCGCTCATAAAGCTGTTTTTCAGCATCGAGCTGCTGGGGATGTACATCTTGTAGGTTGCGCCGGTTTTGCTTACAATCTCCTTCACCACGTCGGTCTTGCCTGCGCCGTCGGAGGCTACGCCGATAATGTTAACACCCTTGCTCTTCACCTGATTGTATACGCTGCTGATGGCGGGAATCTCTTCGATACAGGGGTTGCAGTAGGTTGCCCATACGTTGATCATGGTGAGCTTGTAGTTGCTTAAAATACTCTGGTTCGCTGTGTTGCCGTTTAAATCGGTCATGCTGAAGCTGCCGATCGAGCCCTGATTGGAGGAGGGCTTGCTCGAGGGAGCGCTGCTTGCGGGCTTAGAGCTGCTAGCAGGCTTGGAGCTGCTGGTGGAGGGGGGTGTGCTGCTGCTCTTTACAGAGGAGGTATTCGCAGAGGAAGTATTCTTTGTGCCGGAAGAGCTGCCCGCTGCGGAGGAAGCGCTCTTTACAGCAGTGCCTGCGGCGCTGTTCTCAACGGCTGTTTTGTCGTCTTGATCGGCGGATGCGATTGCCGTACCGTTTTCCTGAGCGGCAACTGCGTCCTCGTTTACCTGCTCGTCAGTAGCGGCGGAGGAACTCTCAGCCGTGAGTGTTTCGTCTGCGGCCAGTGTGGCATTGTCGGAACTGCTTGTGTCGGCATTATCAATACCCTTCTTAGTCTCCGGTGCGTTGGAACAGCTGCTTAGGCTTAACAGCACCATCATTGTCGAAAGCAAAATACATAAGTATTTTCTCATGGGTTTACCTCGCATTCAACCGTATTTTTTGTATTATGTCAACTACATCCAATTCCTAGTGGTTACGTATATTTTAACATGGCATTCTGCATAATTCAATTTAATAATTATTCTTATTTAGCCAACCATTGCCTGAAAGATGCCCAATACCGTATTGTGGTAATAAGCTGCCTTGTGTATGTCAGGTGTAAATATCTGTTGCAAGAGGTGAATCTTGCTGGTATAATATACGTATATTCGCCCTCCCCATCATCATACGGAGCGGGCCGGATAGAAGCAGGGTAGACAGGGTAGCCCCTTTCCCCTCATCATTTTGCCGCGCGTATTGCCGTGCGGATAATGATTGTTGCGGAGAGGGGCTGTCGCTATCTTTGGGCATCGTGTGCAAGGCTGCGGACCGTTTTCACGCAGGCGATGACAAGGCATAGCCTGTACCCTAGTTTGGAGGTTTTATCGTTGAATTTAGTAAAGGATAAGGGTTTTTATAAAAACATTATCGCAATCGCCATCCCCGTGGCCCTGCAAAACCTGATCGGTTTCGGCGTGAATATGACCGATACCGTTATGATCGGTGCGCTCGGGCAGAACCAGCTTTCGGCGGTCTCGCTGGCAAATCAGGTGTTCTTTATCTTTAACATCCTCACCTTCGGTATCGCGAGCGGCGCATCGGTGCTTACGGCGCAGTATTGGGGTAAGGGAGATATAGGGGCCATCCGCAGGGTTTTTGCCATCGCGCTTGATATCGCCACGATCTTCTCACTGGCTTTTTCGGCAGTCGCGATCTTTTTCCCGCAGCAGGTGATGCAGTTGTTCTCCACAGAGGCGCCGGTTATTGCAGAGGGTGTGAAGTACCTTCAGATTATGGGGTTTGCCTACTTCTTCTTCGGCATTACCAACACCTATCTGAGCATTATCAGAAGCGTTGAACAGGTGCATATCTCCCTGCTTGTATTCGGTACGTCCTTTGTAATCAATGTAATTGTCAACTATGTGCTGATATTCGGCAAGTTCGGCATGCCAGCCCTGGGGGTACGGGGCGCCGCCATAGGCACCCTGGTAGCACGCGTTACCGAGTTTATTATGATCACCGTGTACATTGTTTTTTACGAGAAGAAGGTCCGCTTCTCGTTTAAGGATATGCTAAAACTCGACAAAACGCTGTTCGGGGATTTTATTCGCTATGGGGTCCCCGTGGTGTTTAACGAGCTTTTCTGGTCGGTGGGTATGTCGCTGCAGTCGGTTATCATCGGGCGGATCGGCTCCGATTTTGTTGCGGCCAACAGCATTGTCGGGGTGTTCCAGCAGCTCACCACCATCGTCATCTTCGGTATCGCAAACGCCGCGGCGGTCGTGGTAGGTAAGGCGGTAGGCTCAGGCAAAAACGAATATGTACGGCAGTGCGCCAACACGCTGCTTTTGCTCAGCGCAGGGGTAGGCGTGGTAGGGACGGCGGTGATGCTTGCGCTGCGAGGCATTGCCGTAAGCTTTTACAACGTGCCCGACGCCACCAAGGAGATGGCGCAGGTCATCATGATCGTGGCGGCGCTGAACGTGTTCTTCGTATCGCTCAACGCCATCAATCTCATCGGCACCCTGCGCGGCGCGGGGGATACCAAGTTTGTGTTTGTGGCCGACACCATCATGATCTGGGTACTTTCGGCTCCGCTTGGTATGCTTGCCGGCTGGGTACTCAAGCTGCCGGTTTGGGTGGTATTCCTTTGCCTGAGAATCGATGAGCCATTAAAGGCCATTATTACTATATCAAGGATAAAAGGTACAAAATGGGTAAGAAATGTGACAAGGTAAATAAAAATTTAAATAAATTTCGAAAATCTATTGACACTTTGCCGGATTACAAGTAAAATAGCAGTAGGTTGCGGTATCTGTTGAGGTGAAATGCAATGCCGAAACATCTCAGGGGCGTAATAGCCGGTTCAATGAATGCAGTGAATACTGCCGATGAGGTGTTGGTTGCCAAAGCGCGCAACGGCTGTGACGACAGCTTAGCCGTTTTGATTGCACGTTACCTTCCGCTTATCAGCGCCAAGGCGCGGGGCTATGAATATTCCTTTTTAGAAAAGGATGACCTCGTGCAAGAGGGTATGATTGCGCTGCTGAAAGCAATTCGTTCCTTTGTGGAAGAGAAAGGAACATCGTTTAATACCTTTGCCGTAATCTGTATAGACAATAGCATTAAATCGGCTGTAAGATCTGCTGGACGTTTAAAACACATGCCTCTCAACAACTATGTTCCACTTTACAGCGACGACATAGGCGGTCAGTTTTACGACCAACTCTCGGCAAGCTCGGCAGGTTCGCCTGAAGCCCTCGTTATTAAAAAGGAAGAATATGCGCTACTTAAACGGAAAATTGCCACTCTTCTTTCTGGTTTCGAGAGGGAGATATTGACGCTTTATTTGAACGGTTGCACATATGAAGAGATGGCTGCGAAGCTTTCCGTCACCGTTAAATCGGTGGATAACGCTTTGCAGCGTGTAAGGAGAAAGTTTGGTTTGGTAATGCTTTAACCCTTTTGCAGCGGCTCATATGTTTCTACCGCTTAAATTTTAGTTGTTAAACCGTAACAGCGGTTTACAATATGCCCCTAGTAGCTCAAAGGAAGAGCGTTGTTTTTCAAAGGTGTCGGTTCAAATCCGTCCGCGGGCGCAATATTTTAATCCAAAAGCGAGGTAAATTTCATGTTTGAAGACAAGACCCTGATTTGCAAAGAGTGTGGCGCTGAGTTCGTATTCACAGCCGGTGAGCAGGAGTTTTACGCTTCTAAGGGCTTCGTAAACGAGCCCCAGAGATGCAAAGCCTGCCGCGACAACCGCAAGAACGCATCTAAGCCCGAGAAAGAAATGTTCACGGCTACATGCGCAAGCTGCGGCAAAGAAGCAAAGGTTCCCTTCAGACCGCGCGAAGACCGTCCTGTTTACTGCAGCGAGTGCTTTGCCAAAATGAAGGAAGAAGGCTAATCCACAAGAGTAATAAAAGGTGCTTCGGGTTTTACCCGAAGCACCTTTTTGGGTTATGCGGTTTTTTTGAGTATTGAGGCAGAGTTTAACGATGGCCTTCCACAAGGTCTTCCTTCCTGAAGAGGAGCGAAATGCACCAAATACCGGCCAGTGCTACAAGGGTATAGATAATCCTGCTGAGGATTGCGGTCTGCCCGCCAAAAATCCAAGCCACGATGTCAAAACTGAATATACCGATACTTCCCCAGTTCAAGGCACCGATTATCACTAAAATCAAGGATATTCTGTCTAGCACGTGTATTCATCTCCTTTTTGGGTTATGATATAGCATAGCGCTATGTCTGCAAACCATATGCAGATAAACCTAGTTTTCCGTAAAAAAAGCGGTTTATGCGTAGCCAGCTTTTTCGGGCGTCAATGCGGCAAGGCGATTATTGATGCTTGCCGCCAATCAGCTCCTCATAAAGCTCAAGCAGCTTAAATTTAATAACATAACTGCCCTTATCGGTTACAATGCGCAGCTCGTCGCCGTTTAGTACCTCGGATAGTTCCTCTTCCTCGCAGGCCGCGGGCAGACACATGGGCGGGAACACTACGCACCACCAGTTTTTGCCCTGTGCCTTGCCAAGGCGGATGCACAGCGCGTCGTAGTTCCCCGCGGGCAGTGTCACCTCGTCGTACTCCCGCGTGTTAAAGTATTTATTCTCTATCGACGCGTGCGCCGTGTAATCAAAGCCATTTTCGGCAAGCAGGCGGTTCGCGGTGATCTCAATCTGTTCAAGATTTTGCGAAATCGTCTTTTTCGCGTCCTGCTTATCGGGGTTATTAAAGAGCAGTGCGCCGCATTCATCCAATATCTTGTCCCGAATCATCAGCTTTACGCCTTGGTCGGCGTCCGAGTCGGAGTTTGCGATTACGTGCAGGCGAAGCACCTTGCCGCTGATATCCTCACAGCGCCGTGCAAAGCCGGTAAAGCTGGTGAACGCTATGGTTAAAACCAGTGCGATGAGAACCGAAAGCTCGAGCTTTTTCATATGTAAAACCGTCCTTTTTACCCTCAAATGTTTCTTGCAAGGGTAATATGGACGGTTTTGTTAGGTTTTATTCAATTGCGGTACTTTTAGTTATACTCCGTTACCACCGCACCATGCGGGCAGGGCTTTGCGAGAAATACCTCGCCGAATTGCTCGCTGAGTGCCGCGACGCACCGCTTGGCATCGGCTTTAGTATCGAACAGGCCGAACACCGCGCTGCCGCTGCCGCTCATCAAAGCGCCCAGCGCGCCGCTGTCGAGCATGGTTTGCTTAATCGCCGCCACCTCGGGCAGGGGGCAAACCTCTTCGAGCACATTGCACAGTTCTTCGCCGATGCTCTGTAATCTGCCGGTGGCCACCGCCGCAACCATCATATCGTTATCCGGCCTGCGGGCGGGGATATGCTCATCGTAGAGCGCGTAGGCGTTCTGCGTGCTGACGCCGCCCTGCGGCTTCGCGATGACAAAGTAGCATTTGGGCAGGGAAGGCAGCGGGTCAAAAATCTCGCCGATGCCCTCGGCTAAAACGGTGCCGCCGACGATAGAGAAGGGTACGTCCGCCCCCAGCGGCAAGCCGATCTCACAAAGGGTGCGAAGGCTCAGCTCCGTCTCAAACAGGGTATTCAGCCCCACCAGCACGGCCGCCGCGTCGGCGCTGCCGCCCGCAAGCCCCGCCGCGAGCGGAATGTTCTTTTCAATTACCATCTGCACGCCCGTCGCGGGGAGGCCGGTGTGTTCAAAGAACGCGAGCGCCGCGCGGTAGGCGAGGTTTGTCTCGTCGCAGGGAAGGTCCTCACGGTCGCATTGCAGCTGGAGGCCGCCTTCGGTTTTGCGCAGCAGCAGGTAGTCGCAGAGCGTTACCGTCTGTAGCACCATGCGCAGGATGTGGTAGCTGTCATGCCGTCTGCCGGTAATGTCCAGCGTCAGATTCAGTTTGGCGGGTGCCTCTACGCGACACTCGGTCATCGATTTTTGTCACTCCTTATACTTCATTTCAATTAGAATTTTAAATATTCTTATTGGAATTAGTATTACAATCGTGTCAAGGCAGCGATGTAAAAAACCGTAGGTGCTACAGCGTTTTTAAAAACTGTTCAATGCGCGAAAACGCCTCGATAATATGTTCAACGGAATAGGAATACGAAACGCGGATATACCCCTCGCCGCTTTCGCCGAAGGCATTGCCGGGCACTACCGCCACGCGCTGGGAATAGAGCAGCTTCTCACAGAACTCCTCTGAGGTAAGCCCGGTGGACTTGATGCAGGGGAAGACGTAAAACGCGCCCTCGGGCTCAAAGCAGCTAAGGCCCATCTTGTTAAAGCCGTTCGCGGTCAGGCGGCGGCGCATGTCGTAATCTTCCACCATCATGCGAATCTCTGCGTCACAGTGCTTTAGCGCCTCGATGGCGGCATACTGGCTGGTGGAGGGCGCGCACATAATGGCAAACTGATGTATCTTCGTCATCTGCGTTAAAATCGGCTCGGGGCCGCAGGCATAGCCCAACCGCCAGCCTGTCATGGAGTACGACTTGGAGAAGCCGTTCACCACGATGGTGCGCTCCCACATGCCCTCCAACGAGGCAATCGATACGTGCGAGGCCGAGTAGGTAAGCTCGGAATAGATTTCATCTGAAAGCACCATAATGTCGGTGCCGCGCAGAACCCCGGCAATCGCATCGAGGTGTTCGCGCCGCATCACGGCGCCGGTGGGGTTATTGGGGTAGGGCAGTATCAGCAGCTTGGTTTTGGGGGTGATTGCGGCCTTTAATGCCTCCGGGGTCACACGAAAGTTATCCTCCTGCCTGGTGACAACGGGCACCGGCACACCGCCGCTTAAGGAGACGATGGGGTCGTAGCACACAAAGCTGGGCTCGGGAATAAGCACCTCGTCGCCGTCGTTTAACAGCGCGCGGATGCACATGTCGATGCCCTCCGAGCCGCCCACGGTAACGAGTATCTCATTTTTGGGGTCGTAGCTGATCTCAAAACGCCTTTTGAGGTACCCGGCGATCTCTTTGCGAAGCTCTAAAAGCCCCCAATTGGAGGTGTAGCGCGTCTGCCCGTGTTCGAGTGAGATAATTGCTGCGTCGCGGATCGTCCAGGGCGTTTGAAAATCGGGCTCGCCCACGCCAAGAGAGATGACATTGTCCATCTCGTTGGCAATGTCAAAGAATTTACGGATACCCGAGGGTTTCATCTTTACAACTTTCTCGGGCAGTATTTTCGAGTAGTCGATCACAGCGACACGTTCCCCCTCTCGTCGCGCTCGGCATCCGCGAAAACACACCCGCTGTCTTTATAACGGCGCAGCACAAAATGGGTGGTGGTAGAGAGCACCGAGTCCATGGGGGCGAGGCGGTGTGCCACAAACAGCGCAATGTCCTTAAAGTTCTTGCCCGAAACGAGCACGGCAAGGTCGTACCCGCCCGACATTAAAAATACGCTTTCAACCTCGTCGAACAGCATTACCTTCTTGGCAATCTCCTCAAAGCCGAG
This sequence comes from Bacillota bacterium, assembly GCA_023412215.1. Taxonomy (GTDB): domain Bacteria; phylum Bacillota; class Clostridia; order Oscillospirales; family Ruminococcaceae; genus Acetanaerobacterium. The sequence goes on from JAEYNX010000003.1 coordinate 147,325, forward strand.
GTCGCGCTTGGGGGTAACGCGCAGTTCAATCAAGGCGGTTACATATTCCCTGCCTGCTCGGTCCCAGTCAATCAGTGCCTTATATCCACGAATGACGCCGTCCGCCTCGTACTGCGCTATCGCTGCGGCGATGTCCTCCGCTGTTGCGCCAAGCATTACGGCGAGCTGTTCGTTCGATAAACGTGCGTTGGTGTCCAAGATTCTCAGTAACTTATCCATGACAAGTGTCACTCCAGTTCCTTTTTATTTATAAAAGCACCTAGCGCCTTATAAAGCGCCGAGTGCTCCTATTCTTGCTCGTTCGTGGATATAACGGTTACAATACCTATTTAATGTCGATCAGCATGGGGGTGCGCGAAAGGTAGATGGTAAACTGGTCAAAGCCCGCTTCTTTTGCAAGAGCCATGCCGCGGTCGATATCCTTGCCCACATCCTCGCTGCGGTGGCCGTCGGAGCCGATGGTGATATAGGTGCCGCCCAGCTCCTTAAAACGCCGTACATACTCAAGCGGGGGCAACGCGGTATTAAGCCCCTGCCTGAAGCCGGAGGTATTTATCTCAAGCGCCTTGCCGTTTTTGGCAAGCGTTTTTAATATCTCATCAATCATGCCGCTATATCTCGTCAGGTCTACGGGAATGCCGTGCGCGCCCGTGATATAGCGGATAGGGTAGGTGAGGTGGGCAAGGCTGTCGAATTCGTTCCAGTTGCAGATAGCCAGTATATTTTTAAAATAGGCGGTGAGGATGGTGTCAATCTCCTTTTCGCCCATATCCGAATAGTCGATGTAATAATAGTCGGTTCCGTCCAGCATATTGTGCATCGAGGCCAGAACAAAGTCAAAGTCAAACGCCGCAAGGGTCTCACGTGTTGTTTTAAGGTCGTAAAGCGGCTGCCCGATTTCAACGCCCGAAGAGACGATTAAGCTGCCCCTGAAAACGGATTTTGCCTTTAAGCATTCGAAATAGGATTGGCGGACAGAGATGTTGAACCTCCCGCCCTCAAAGTTGTCCATCTCACAGTGGTCGGTGATCGAGATGCCGCGCAGACCGGTAGCAATGGCGTTCTCGCACATAAAGGTTACCGATTCGCGGCCGTCCGGAGAGTTATCGGAGTGAGTGTGGCTGTCGTACAGGTTGATATAAGGCATGAAACGGGGCTCCTTTCGTCACACAAAACAACAAGGCAATGATTTAATTTTACAAGAAAATTTTTACGCTTTGACCAACATGCATAACATCATCATAGCACATTTATCAATTAATTTATAGGTTTTGTGAAAATTTTGAGAAGCTGTTTTATTCAAAATGAAAATATGCTATTATAATATTGATTTCCAATTAAAAAAGCGATAAAATCGCTTTTTTAATGCCGCTGAAAGCGGCGCGCAAAAACATTTTATGTTTTTGTGCGATCAGTATTGTACGCCTCTCCTGACGGCTTATGCCGCCGTCTGCCGCTTTGCGGCAGACATTAAAATGTGGATATAATCCGCATTTAAATTGGAGAATAGTATAAACAGGTATTAATGGCTGATTATGTCAACCCATCGGGATAATATGTTTGGAGATAATATGAAGCCAAGACAAGTATTGGAGGAAAAGAGCATGCGTGCGGTAATAACGGTAATCGGTAAGGATATGGTCGGTATTCTGGCGAGGATAAGCACCCTTTGCGCGGAGTATAACGTAAATGTCTCGGATGTGACCCAATCGGTTTTACAGGATATGTTCGCAATGATTATGATGGTCGACATCTCGAAGATGACCATCGGCTTCAGCGAGTTTTCAGATAAACTGGGTGAACAAGGCAAGTCGCTGGGCTTAAGCGTGCATTGTATGCACGAGGATATCTTTAATTCCATGCACCGCATCTAATGCTAATCTTCCTTAAAAAAGTGACAAGATCATTTTTTAAGCCCTCTCTGCGGCTAAAAGTCGCATAAAGATTAGCATAAGCGCAATATCGCACAGTGTAGAAAGGAAATTGATTTTTTAATGATTAATGTCAGCGACATACTGGAAACGATCAGTATGATACAGGACGAAAACCTGGATATACGCACCATCACCATGGGCATCTCGCTGCTGGAGTGCTGTGACAGCGACATTGACCGCGCCTGCGAAAAGGTTTACGATAAAATCACCCGCAAGGCGCAGAACCTTGTAAAAACCGGCGATGAAATCGAAAAGCAGTACGGCATTCCGATTATCAATAAGCGCATCGCCGTCACCCCCATCTCCATGCTGCTGGCCTCCAGCAAGGGCGACCCCGTAAAGTACGCCATTGCCATGGAAAAGGCGGCGCAGGCCTGCGGCGTAAACCTCATCGGCGGTTTCTCCGCACTGGTGCACAAGGGATTTTCAGCGGGTGACCTGGAACTTATCAACGCCATCCCCGAGGCACTTAATGTAACCACCCGCGTGTGCTCGTCGGTAAACATCGGCTCGACCAAGAGCGGTATCAACATGGACGCCGTAAAGCTGATGGGCGGCATTGTAAAGCGTTCCGCAGAGCTTACCGCAGACCGCCAGTGCGTCGGCGCCACCAAGCTGGTGGTGTTTTGCAACGCGCCGGAGGATAACCCCTTTATGGCGGGCGCCTTCCACGGCGTGGGCGAGCCCGATTGCGTCATTAATGTAGGCGTTTCCGGCCCTGGCGTGGTGCGCTGTGCGCTTGCGAAGGCAGGCACCAGCTGCGACATCACGGGTGTTGCCGATATTATTAAAAAGACTGCCTTTAAGATTACGCGCATGGGTCAGCTGGTGGCCTATGAAGCCTCCAAGCGCCTTGACGTACCGTTTGGCATTGTGGATTTGTCCTTGGCCCCCACCCCCGCGGTGGGCGACTCGGTGGCGCATATCCTGGAGGAGATGGGCCTTGAGCAGTGCGGCTGCCACGGCACCACCGCGGCACTGGCGCTGCTAAACGACGCGGTGAAGAAGGGCGGCGTGATGGCGTCCTCCCATGTCGGCGGTCTTTCGGGGGCCTTCATCCCCGTTTCGGAGGACGCGGGCATGATAGCGGCCGCCGAAAGCGGCGTGCTCACCTTAGAGAAGCTCGAAGCCATGACGGCGGTGTGCTCGGTGGGCTTAGACATGATCGCCATCCCGGGCAATACCTCAGAGGAGATTATCAGCGCGATTATCGCGGACGAAGCCGCCATCGGCATGGTCAACTCCAAAACCACGGCGGTGAGGTTGATCCCCGCCATCGGCCTTGACGTGGGCGACAGCCTGGAATGGGGAGGCCTGTTTGGCAGCGCGCCAGTTATGAAGGTGAACACCACCTCGCCCGCGGTGTTTATCAACCGCGGCGGCAGAATCCCCGCGCCGCTGCAGAGCCTTAAAAACTAACCACTCATAAAATGCAGATATGCTGCGGGAGTACAGTACATGAAGCAACTGATTAAAAGGCACAGCACTCTTTCGTTTTGTATTATTGTACTCCCGCTCAGCGGGCTGCTGTTGCTGTTGCACATGGCCTTTCCCGCGGTGGGGGATTATTCCGTTTCCTTCCCGCAGTTTGCGCCCGCCCTCGGCGTGCTGGTGCTCTGCCTGCTTACGGGGGACTTCGCGCCGTTTGCCGCTATTCTGCGGCGACTAAAGCTGGGCAAAGCGCACCTAAAAGGGTATGCCTGCGCGGTGCTGCTGCCGGTTGTATTGGTTGTGTTAAGTGCGGTGGCATTGTCGCTGCTCGGCGTATCCTATCAGCCGTGGGGCGGCGGTGCGGCATTTTACCTGCTGAACCTGTTGTTTATGCTGCTCGGCTGTTTTGGCGAAGAGATCGGCTGGCGCGGCTTTTTGCTGCCCACCCTGCAAAAACGCCTCTCGCCGTTTGCAAGCGCTCTGCTGGTGGGCGTATTCTGGGGCGCATGGCACATGAACTTCGCCGACGGCGTCGGGGGATTTGTACTGTACACCCTCACGGTGACGGAGCTTTCAATCCTCTTTACCTTCCTCTATAACCGCACGGAAGGCAATGTACTCGCCATAGTCCTTTGCCACTTTGCGTTCAACCTGCTGTCTCATCTGCTCTTATGGGAGCGCTTTGGCGTAACCCTTTACATGGTGCAGGCCATATTGTTTGGCATCGCGTGCGCCGCTATCCTGATAGCAAATCGGAAGGAATTTTTCAGCAAACCCCCGCAGACCGTATAGAAGGGATAGGTGCTTATGAACCGAAAGCTGGGCGTTATCTCCTCCATTGCCGTCGCGGTGGCAACCGTGGGGTTTGCGGCTTCAATGTTCGTCAGCGATATCAACCTATCGTATCTTAGCAGCCTTATGATATCATGGTCGTATGTGCTGATGGCCTGTGCGCTGGCATCCGAGGTATCGCCTGACAAAAAGGCGGTGGCGCTCGGCGGCGTGGCCTTTGCCGTAGTCTATGCCGTTTTCGTGGATTTGGTCTATTTCACACAGCTTACAGCTGTGCGCTTTGCCACCGAAGCACCCGATGTGATCTCGGCCGTTACCTATACCCCGGGCAGCTGGTTCTTTGCGCTGGATCTGTTCGGCTACGGGATGATGGCGGTTTCCACGCTGCTGCTCGGCATCGCCTTTACGGCCCGAAGCAGGCCGGAAAAATGGCTGCGCTTCCTGCTCATGCTGCACGGCCTGTTCGCTCCCGCCTGTGTGCTGATGCCGATGCTGGGCCTGTTTAAACGTTCGGCACAGCAGGAGTCCGGTTTATCCGGCGGCGTTTTGGCGCTTTTCTTCTGGTGCATCTATTTTACGCCGCTGGCGGTTCTCTCGGCGGTATACTTCTGTAAAAGCAGTGCTGGCAGGAAGGACTAAGCTCTAAAAACCAATGAAGAGATGACACGATGACCGTAAAGCAGTTTGGCAATCCGAATAACCCTGCGGTGATGCTGATACACGGCGGCGGGCTCTCCTGGTGGATGTGGCAGCCGCAAATAAAGGCGCTTGAACAGGAGTATCATCTGCTGGTGCCCGTTCTGGACGGCCACGGCGAGGCCGCCGAAACCGATTTTTTCAGTATAGAGGACAGCGCGCGGAAGATGGCCGCGTATATTGACCGGAACTGCGGAGGCAGGCTGTTCGCCCTGTGCGGCCTTTCCATCGGCGCGCAGATTGCGGTGGAGATATTGTCGCAAAGGCCTAACATCGCGCAGAAGGCCGTGATTGAAAGTGCGCTGGTGCTCCCCATGGGGCTGGGCAAAGGGATGGATCTGCTCCTTTCGCTTAGCTATCCGCTCGTTCGCAGGCGCTGGTTTGCGCGCCTGCAGGCGAGGCAGATGTACCTGCCGGACGCGCTGTTTGAGCATTATTTTGCCGACAGCATGCACATGAGCAAGCAGTCGCTTTTAAATATGACGATGAGCAACGCACGGTACACGCTGCCCGCCGCCTTTGGCACAACCACGGCAGAGGTCGCCGTGCTGTGCGGCGCGAAGGAGTACAGTATCATGAGGCGTTCGGCGCAGCTGCTCCGCGACAGTGTGCCGGGTGCCATCCTGCGCGTGGTGCCCGATTGCGGGCACGGCGTGAGCATTCAATACCCCGAGCGGTACAACCGGTTTTTAAAGCATATCCTTGAGAATAAGCTGGAAGCCATCACGCCGGAACAGACAGTATAATAGGTTTAATCCATATTCAAGAGGGACACAGCGGCAGTTCATACTCTGCGCTGTGTCCCTTTTAGGTTCTTTCTTTGGTTACTACGCTGTTATCGTATACTCCATATACCGCGCCTCACTGAGCGGGTTATCCGCGTAGGGCTCGATGTCATAAAAGCCGAACGACAGATAAAGGTGCTGCGCCGCCTTCATCGAGGCGAGGGTGTCCAGGCGGATAGCCCGGTATCCGGCGCTTTTGGCGCTTTCAATAACGGCTGTTACCAGCCTTTTGCCAAGCCCCAGCCCGCGATAGGCATCGCGCACATACAGCCTTTTCATCTCGCAGATACCCTCCGAGAGCTTGTGCATCGCGGCGCAACCGGCGTTTTCACCGTCTACCGAGGCGAGTATCAGCGCGCCTTGGGGCGGGCCGTACCGTTTTAAAAGCTCCTGCATTTCCGCCCCGAAGCTTTGAAAGCATAGGCTGAAGCTCAGCGAATTCGCGTATTCCAAAAACAGCTCCTTCACCGCCGGCAGCTGTTCCTCCTTGGTGATGCGGGCAAGCGTTATCGTGTTGCTCGTTTCCTGTACGGCGGTCATGGCCTTACTCCTCTGTTAAAAACAAAAGGGCCGTCCCACTGCCGGCACGGCAACGGGACAAGCCTCTTTTTACGCATATTAGCGGTCGCAGCCGCCCTCGCCGATGTGGCAGGCCTCGCAGTCGCCGATATCGCCCACAATCGGTCTCGGGTCTACGCCCATGCGGGTGTAGTAATCCGAGATAGCAGCCTTGATCGCCTGCTCCGCCAGCACCGAGCAGTGCACCTTCACGGGCGGCAGCCCGTCCAGTGCCTCCATAACGGCCTTGTTGGTGAGCTTTAAGGCGTCGTCCATAGACTTGCCCTTGATGAGCTCGGTCGCCATCGAGCTGGTGGCAATCGCGGCGCCGCAGCCGAAGGTTTTAAACTTGACGTCCTCAATCATACCGTTTTGAATCTTTAAATACATCTTCATGATGTCGCCGCATTTCGCGTTGCCTACCTCGCCCACGCCGTTGGCATCGGCAAGCTCGCCCACATTGCGCGGGTTGGCGAAATGGTCCATCACCTTTTCACTGTATAACATCTCTCTCAGCCTTTCTATCTATGGTATCACTTGATTATTTACCTTCACGGCACATGCGCTCCCACAGCGGGGACATGGAACGCAGCCGCTCTACAATGGGGGGAATCTTCTCGCAGATATAATCGATCTCATCGGGGGTGGTCATATCCGAGAGTGAAAGCCGCAGCGAGCCGTGCGCCACTTCATGCTTTAAGCCCAAGGCCAGCAGCACGTGGCTCGGGTCGAGCGAGCCGGAGGTGCACGCCGAGCCGGAGGAGGCCGCAATGCCGTTCATATCGAGCATGAGCAGCAGCGATTCGCCCTCGATGCCCTCCACCGATATGTTCACATTTCCGCACAGGCGGTGGTCTCTGTCGCCGTTTAAGCGTGTGCGTTCTATCTTTAAGATGGTATCGATCAGCTTGTCACGCATGGGGGTAATAGCGGCAACCTTTTTATCGATATCGGCGGTCGCCAGCTCGATTGCCTTTGCAAGGCCCACGATACCGGCCGCGTTTTCGGTGCCGGCGCGCTTGCCGCGTTCCTGCTGGCCGCCGTCGATGTAGTTGGGCAGCGTGATGCCCTTGCGGCAGTATAACAGGCCGACACCCTTCGGCCCGTGAATCTTATGTGCCGACATCGAAAGCATGTCGATATTCTGCGCGGCTACGTCAATCGCTGCATTGCCGACCGCCTGCACGGCGTCGGTGTGAAAGAGCACGCCCGCGCTTTTGCAGATGGCGCCAATCTCGGCAATGGGCTGAATGGTACCGATTTCGTTGTTCGCATACATGATGGTTACCAGCGCCGTGTCGGGGCGGATGGCGGCTTTTAAGTCCTCGGGGTGAACAAGGCCAAGGCTGTCCACGGGGAGGAAGGTAACCTCAAAGCCCTCTTTCTTGAGGGTGTCCATGGTGTGCAGCACCGCGTGATGCTCAAAAACCGAGGTGATTACATGCTTCTTGCCCTTTTTCGCCATCTGGTGCGCACAGCCCTTAATGGCCCAGTTATCAGCCTCCGAGCCGCCGGAGGTGAAGTAAATCTCCTGCGGAAGCGCGTTAAATGCCTTGGCAGCCGTTGCACGTGCGTGTTCCACCGCAACCTTGGCTTCACGCCCAAGGCTGTATATGCTGGAGGCATTGCCGTATTTATCCTTCAGATATGGCAGCATCGCCTCAAAAACCTCATCCGAAATCTTGGTTGTCGCGGCGTTGTCTGCGTATACAAATGGTTTGCCGTTTACATAATTCATGTTAATGACCGTGCCTTTCCGGCTTTATGCGGGTACGACATAAAACCTCTTTTAAATGCGGTGCCATCAAAGCAGGTTTGCTCTTGTTTATGCTTAAGAGCATGCAGCCGCGCTACTTACTCGGTGGCAATACCATTGAGGAAGATTAGTACCTGTTATGCCTTTGCTTTTTATTCATTTTAGGTATATCAGAACATCTATAATATATACCAATTAAGTAGTAAATGCAATACCCTTTATTAAAAATTTAACGATTTCTTCATTACTTTCCTTTTGAATTCTAAGGAACTATACCGTGGTTTTATGCTTTTCCGTCTGGGCTACGGCAAGGCGGTCGCACCGCTCGTTTTCGGGGTGCCCGGCGTGCCCCTTTACCCATACGACGGTAACCTGCTGCTCCTCAAGCAGCTGCAGCAGTCTCTCCCACAGGTCAGGGTTTAGGGCAGGCTCGTTTCCGCCGCGCTTCCAGCCGTTCTTCTGCCACTTTTTTGCCCAGCCCTTGGAAATGGCGTCGGCGACATACTTGGAGTCGGTGTATAAGGTGGCCTGACAGCGCTCCTTAAGTGCCGCAAGCCCTTCTATTACCGCGGTGAGCTCCATACGGTTGTTGGTGGTGCTGCGCTCGCCGCCCGAAAGCTCTTTTTCTTTGCCATTATAGCGCAAAATCACCCCATACCCGCCGGGGCCGGGGTTGCCGCTGCAGGCACCGTCGGTAAAAATCTCAATCTGCTTTAATGCTCCCACCATGGGTAGCCCTCCTCAAGCTATTGTAATACTAATTCTTCATTAAAAAAGTGATTTATCACTTTCTTAATCCCCATTCCAAATAAAGTTTAGTATAACCAATCATTTATTATAGTACGTTTTTTCAAAGCAGGCAAGACTTGACAACAAACTGAGGCCTTCGCGAGCATTTCTCCCGTAAAAAACAGCCGACTACTTGTCTGCTTTTGCTTTAGAAGCATAGGCGAAAAGCCTTATTGTATCTTTGACCAAAATATCGTCTGCAAATCGGTAACATAGGGAAGGGTAGCGGTATCGAATTCGTCCCCCTCGCTTGTCGCCAGCTCAAACAGGATGCTTTCGTTTGTATCATTGGGTTTAAGTTCCTTAACCGGTATCAGCAATGCCTGCAGGCCAGTGAGCGACGGCCTGCCGACCACCACCACCTGATTGCCGAGCGCAACGACTTTTTCTACCTTCGTCTGCATCACAACCATGACGATGTTTGTGAAAGGCCCCTCACCTAACGGCCTGGGGAATGATTCGCTTTCCTCCGCGATACCGAGCTCGTGGATGAAGTCATAAAAGATCGAGGCGGTAGGGTAGGTGACAAAAAGCCGGTGCATGGCATGATGTAGCAGGCTGGGCACATAGCTCCAGCGGCCTGTCGAGCTGTGCCAGTAAGACTTGTACGCCTGCCGCTTCCAGTCAAGGTCGTTGTAGATGAACTGCAAGGGGATATCCTCGCCCTTTTCGAGAACCTCGCTAACAGGCAGTACCTGTGACGGAAGAGACGGCTCATGGAAAGGAGGGTCGTCGATATCCTGCGGCGTCGGCGGCTCGATAGGCCAGCCGTTTATGCTGCTTACGGCAATTACGCTGTTTACGCCACGGACAATAATCAGTACGATGAGCACGGCCGCCAACAGCATCAATAACAATACTCCATAGTTTTTGCGCAAGGGGAGCATACGGCTTTTCATCGATTCATCTCTCCAAATCTGAAATATACCTATTTATATTCATGCCGGGGTCGTATTATCGCGCTGCGGATGATTTTCTACGACCGCTCTAAAAGAAGAAATCGTGTTCTTGGCAGCATGAACATATAAAGCCCCACCCCAACGCATATATTGTTGCAGGGCATACGCAGTCTGCGCGCTTAAAGGGGAAGGGCCATGGAATACTCCAGAATGCTGCTGCCGTTTTTGCTCGCCCTTGCCGCGGGTCTTTGCACGGGAATCGGCGGGTTGATGGCGCTGTTTGTAAAAAAGAACAACCCGCGCATTCTGCCCTTCTCGCTGGGCTTTGCGGCGGGGGTGATGACGATGGTTTCCACCGCCGACCTGCTACCCGAGGCGGCAAGGCTGCTGGGCAGCGGCACAAAGGTGTCGGCGGGGCTGTTTGCCTTTTTTGCGATGCTGGTGGGGATGTTTTTAGCCTCACTCATCGAAAAGAAGGTGCCGGATGAAAGTGTGCTGCAACTCGGCAATAGCCAAACCCCACTAGATAACAAGCGCGGCCTGCTGCGGGTGGGCATCGTCACTACCCTCGCCATCGTGCTGCACAACCTGCCGGAGGGTATCGCCACCTTTATGGCGGGGTACAGGCAGATTTCCCTCGGGCTCTCGGTGGCGATTGCCATCGCGCTTCACAACATCCCCGAGGGGATATCAATTGCCGTACCGGTATACTGCGCGACGGGCAGCCGGAGAAAAGCCATACGCTACGCCTTCCTCTCGGGCCTTTCCGAGCCGCTGGGCGCGCTGCTTGCCATGCTGCTGCTGCGCCCGTTTTTAACAGATGCGGTGCTCGGCTTTACCTTCGGCGTGGTGGCGGGGATTATGCTGTACATCTCGTTCGACGAGCTTATTCCCGCGGCGTACAGCGGCGGCAGAGGCACCGTGCAGCTGTTCGGGGTGCTGTCCGGCATTGCGGTGATGGGCGCGGGACTGCTGATTATTGGATAACTGAACCGTTAGGGCAAACAAATAGGCGCACCCAATCAGGTACGCCACAGGTTACCGGCTGAACACCATCAAGAAGTCAAAATATCCGCTATATGTCTTAAACCATAGGAAATGTCGTCTACGGCCCCGCGTCCTGTGCGGGGCTTTTCCGCATCGAACAAGCGGCGCTGCCTTTGACTATCGCATTTTCCGCAGAATGTCGCGGATGTCGTTGCCGACAAAGCGCAGCATGGCGTAACTGCCCACGAGACGGGACACCACCTTTTCGCTGTAGGCCTTTTTCAGCGGCTCGATGTTTAGGTTGGTGCTGATAATGGTGGGCAGCTTGGTGAGCAGGCGGGTATTTACGATGTTGTACACCGCCGCCGCCGTGAAGCCGGTCTGGAACTCGGTGCCGAGGTCGTCTATAATCAGCAGGTCGCACTCCAGCAGGGAGTTTAGGGTGTCCCCTTCGGATGTATCCTTTGAAAAGCGCTCAAACTCAAGCGAGCGAAACAAATTCTGTGCGGAGCCGTACACCACGCCGTAGCCCTTGTCGATGGCGCGCGCGGCGATGGCGAGGGAAAGATGGGTTTTGCCCAAGCCCGCCGAGCCCATCATCAGGATACTCTGCGACTGCAGCGAGAAGGTATCGGCATACTTTACACAGAAGTTGTAGATCTCCAGCATCTTTGCGCGCGGCACCACATTGGTGGCGGGCTCGGGCTGCCCGGGGTAATACTCGAGCTTAAACTGCTCGAAGCCCGAGAGAGTGAGGGGTGAGAGTGCGTTTAGGCGTCGGTAGGCCTCGGCCTTCAGTTCTTTTTTCATACAGTCGCACATCACGCCGTCGGCATAGCCGCTGTCGTTGCATTTTAAGCAGTGGTAGGGCACGTCAAGGTAATCGAGCGGGATATCGCAGGCCTGATAGATCTCGCGGCGCGCCTGTTCTATTTCGCCTGATTTCTCCTTGAGCTCGGCAAGCAGCATTTCGGTATCCGCCTTGGGCGCAAGCATCATCCTGGCGGTAAGGGCCCCTGCCGCAAGCAGCGCGGTATCCAGCGCCTCCAGCTCGGGAATATCGCTATAAAGCTGGGTGCGGCGGCTTTCCGCGATATTGCGAACCGTCTGACGCCGCAGGGCAAAGGTGGCCTTTACGGCGGCATATACCTCTTTAGAGTATCCCATAGGGTTTTCCCTCCGCTATATCTTCGGTGTGTTGTAGATAATCTCGTTCTCGATCGCGCTGATGTCTAAGGAGGGCGTAAACCCGGTCTGTGGTTTCTCAAGGCTCTCCTGCGCGGCCTGCCCCGCGGTGCGGATGCCTTTTTTATACCAGTTTGAGAGTATCTTGCCCAGGTAGGCGAAGCTCAGCCTGCCGGTGTTATCCACCGTTTTGTCGTAGGCGATGCGTATTACCGACAGGTCGTAGCCGTACTCGGTAAACCAGCTGTCAATGGCCTCCCGCTCCTTGGTGGAAAGGCTACGCCCCGTAATACCGAACGCCGACTGCACCAGCGCCTCGTGTGTGTGCCGGTCGGCCTGCCGTTTGATGTAGGCGTCGGCCTGCTCATGAGTCGTTACGCCACGGTCGGCCCACGCGGCACACTGCCGTTCAATGCTGCGCATATCGGTTCGGGACTGTGACGCGCAGTATTCCACCGCCATCAGGATGACGTCGGACGGCAGCCCCACCCAGTCGTGGATGGAGACCAGCGCCGCCACATCGCTGCCCTGCAGCTCACGCGCAAGCAGTAGTTTGCACTGCTCCACCAAGAAACGCAGTTCCTCGTTCTCCTGCAGACGCGAAAACGCCTCTTTTTGGGTAAAGCGGTATGCGGAGGTGAGCTTTTTCACGTTGCCGCTCTCAACCACGGATGTTTGCACGGGTTCCGGTGGCAAAACAGGTGGATGCTCCTGCGCGACGGGTGCATACTGCTCCTGTATGGGCGCGGCCTGTGCGGTGCCTTCGGCCAGCACCCCGACCTCTACCCAGTAGTTTACCGCATCCTTGCAGTCCGCGGGCGAAAACCCCAGCTGAGCGGCCATCACTTCATGGTTTATCCCATTGCCGCTGTGGCGCAAAAGGTAAAGCAGCACCTTCAGCTGCGCCGCTCCCGCAAGCTTTATATGCTTGTCCACTACACTGTTGGGTACGGCAAAAACGCCCTGCAGTATGCCGTAATTCACCGTAAAATCCATCGCTGCCTCCGATATATGTACTACTAATTCTTAAAAAACCGTTTTGGCGGGAAGCGACAACGCAAAGCGCTGCTGCAAAAAGCGTATTGAGTGACAATTCGGCGGCTAAAAACCGCTTGCTTCTTTTATATAACAGGGTGATTGTAAATGATGTTTGGTGTAAGTTCCTGAAAGACTTAACCGATGCACCTATTATAGCATAGAATAGAGCAATAATAAATTTTAATTTAATCGGGTATTTTACGGATTTATCAGTTGACAGCTCATCGCTGCTTTGATATAATAAACCAGAACTTCATAAGCGCGGGTTTAGCTCATTTGGTAGAGCGCCACCTTGCCAAGGTGGAGGTAGCGAGTTCGAACCTCGTAACCCGCTCCATTTAAAGGAACAGTAATGCTGTTCCTTTTTTCTTTATCAGGTAATAACTATACGGATAGTATCCAAATACAAAATCGTGCATTATTTTATACATTTATCCAGAGATATGTAAATTTCGTATAATTGTTATGAATATTTACAAAACGCGATTGATTATTCAGGAAATAAATGCGATAATAAAACTGCACTTTGGGTGTATACAGATAAATTATAAAGGAGAAAAAACAGCAAGATGAATTACGAAATTTTTGGCGGGAATCTTCCTGCGGTAACCATTAAGCTCGCGCAGGGCGAGAGCATTTTCACCCAGTCGGGCGGTATGACCTGGATGAGCACCGGCATCGCGATGGACACCAACATGAAGGGCGGCTTTATGAAGGGCCTCGGCCGTATGCTCTCGGGCGAATCACTGTTTATGGCCACCTATACCGCGTCGGCACCCAATCAGGAGATTACTTTGGCCTCCTCTTTCCCCGGTGAGATTAAATGCCTGCAGGTTGGCCCCGGCAAAGAGTTCATCTGCCAGAAAAACGCGTTTCTGTGCGCACAGCCTACGGTGGAGCTTGCCACCGAGGTAAACAAGAGTGTATCCGGCGGCTTATTCGGCGGCGAGGGCTTTATTATGCAGCGCCTTAAGGGTAACGGCCTTGTGTTTATTGAGATCGACGGCAGCCTGAAAGAGATTACCTTGGCGCCCGGCGAAAAGATAAAGGTAGATACCGGCAATGTAGCGGCTTATGAATCCACCGTGCGTTATACCGCTGAGACGGTAAAGGGCTTTAAGAATGTTCTGTTCGGCGGCGAGGGCCTGTTCTTAACTATCCTTGAAGGCCCCGGCACCGTGTATCTGCAAACCATGACCATGCCCGGCTTTGCAGGCAGAATCATTCCTTACCTGCCCAAATCCAGCAACTAATCGGTGATAATTTAGCCTAAAAGCCGCTCTTACGGGCGGCTTTTTATGTTTTGTGCGTGTTGTACTTCCTGTTTAATTAATATATGCGCGTGAGCAGTGACGGAAAAGTGCTTTTTATACTTCTTATTGGAATTAGTATTATGCATTTTTAAGGCTGCGTTAACAATTTTACCGCCAATTATGTTATACTATTTCCAATGACAGCTAATTGCCGGGGGTTTTAACCTTTTTGCCGCCGGATGTGATATTGCAGATACAGGAGATGCTTTAACAATGAACATACTGTGCTGTGACGACAACGAGGAGCACCTTACCCAACTGATTCAGCAGATTCGTGAACTTTACGGTGAAAACGATTACCGCGTGCAGGGCTTTGCCACAACGACGGCGCTGTTGGCAGCTGTAAACGATACAACCGATATTATCTTAAGCGATATTCTGCTAAAGAGCGACAACGGCATTACCGCCATGAAGAGTATACAAGGCCGCTTTCCGCACATACAGATCATCTTTATTTCCGCTTATCCCTCCTACTGTGAGGATGTTTATCAGGTCGACCATGTCGCCTACCTGCAAAAGCCTGTTTCAACGCCAAAGCTTAGTTCGGTGCTGGCCAAGGCGGTGAATAAGGCGAAAAAAGAGCGGGAGCAATACATCACCATCAAGAGCAAAAGCCTGACGGCGACGGTGCATATGGGGAAGATTCTGTACATTGAGACGGTGGGGCGGCAGATGAACATTGTCACCGAGGACAAATTTTATTCGGTCGCGGGGAAGAGCAGCATCCCTTCTAAGCTGGATGACCGGTTCATCGACTGCGGCAAGGGCTGCATGGTCAACATGAGCAAGGTGAGGACCCTGGGCAGGCAGACGCTCACCATGAGCGACGGCAAAGAGGTCGTGGTAACAGCCGATCGATATCCGGCAGTAAAGCAGGCCTGCCTGCGCTTTTTGGGTGAGAGGCTGTAACGGGGGGAACTACCTGTGAATACGGATAAATTTTTCGTGATGCTTTTGGGCATCGCGGTCACGTTTGGGGCCGTCGTTATTGTGGCGCTGGTACTATTTCACCAGAAAAGGCTGCGCGAGCTCGAAAACTACGAAAAAGAGCTTGCGGTACAGCTGCGGCGGCACAAGGAGTTGGATGATTTTATCGAGCGCATACGCTTTTTGCGCCACGACGCCCGCAACTATCTGATCACCATGCAGTCGCTGCTGACCGGCGGGCAGTACGACAAGGTAAGGGAGTTCTTAAAAGAGGTATATGTACAGTTCGGGCTGGATAGCGGCGGGATATTCTGCGATAACCGCCTTTTAGACGAGCTGCTGATGGACAAGTACGGCGCGGCGCACGACTGCGGCGTCCTCTGCAGTATTCATGCGGAGATATCGGCTGCCTATGCGTTTGACGATATGGTTTTATGCAGCGCTGTCAGCGAGGTGTTCGATCGGACGCTTGAGTACAGCCGCCCTGCGGATCATGAAGGGCAGCAAAGCGGGATTATTGATTTTCACTGCGCGGTGACGGCGGATGCAAGGCTCACGATTGAGTGTGCGGCGACGACAGCCGATGTGCCCAAGGTCAAGCAGGGGGCAACCGGCCGCAAAAGGAGCTTGAACGCTTATCCGCAAAAGAGCGCAATGCTGTCTTCACTTGCCGAGACCTATGGCGGCAGCGCGGAGCAGCGTTATGAAGGCGGACGCTATACCATAAAGCTGACGTTATATCTGCCAAGGCCTAATTCACCGGAGGAGGAAGCCTCGCGGGCATTGGAGTATCGGTAGTGTCGCAGCTTGCATTATCAATAAAAATACCCCCGCCGGCTCGGCGAAGGTATTTGTACGTGATATCAAAGCTCCTGCATCATGAGCTGGAAGATGATGTCGCCGGATTTCGGCAGGGTTTCGTGGCCAAAATCGGGGTAAACCATCAGTTCCTTTTCACATTTCAGATTGTTGTAGATAGCAAACTGGGTAGAGGGCGGGCATACCGTGTCAGAGAGCGCTGTAAACAGCACCACCTTGGCGGTAATCCTGTCGGCGAAGTTGTGCAGGTCGATATAGCCCAGGCGGTTGAACACATCACTTTCGCGATTATGAAGCGGGTCCCGGTAGCGGAAGTAATTTTTCAGCTCACAATAAGCGCTTATACCGATGTCCAAATCTTCCCACACGCGGCGGTAGTCGGTCAAAAAGGGGTAGCCGGGGCAGGCGAGCTTTAAACGGGGTTCTAAGCTTGCACAGGCCACTGTCAGCGCGCCGCCCTGCGAAAAGCCCGTGGCGCCGACGCGTGTTTCATCCACATAGGGCAGAGCCATTGCGATTCGCGCCAGCTGCGCGGTATCTAAGAATACATTGCGGTAGAACAGCTTTTCGGGGTTGGGGTCGTCCAGCCCCTTGATAATCTGTCCCTCCAAGGACTCACCTTCCACCGTCAAAGGGTCGCTTGAAAGCCCGCCTTGGCCGCGGACATCCATTGCCGCCACCACAAAGCCGAACTTCGCGTAGGTCACCTTGTCCATCCAGTCGCCGCTGTCGCAGTGGTAGCCGTGGAACATGAGCAGCGCACGGCAGGGCGCGGGGGTCTGCACGGGTTTTACAAACTTGCAGTGCACCTTGGCACCGCCTACGCCGGTAAAAAACAGGTGATAGCATTCTACACCTTCGGCTTGAAACTTGGCGCGCTCGAGCTTATAATCCAGGTTTTGAGCGTCAAGGTCCGCGACCGCCTTGTTCCAATACGCGTCAAAATCCCTTGGCCGCTCATTCTTGCCCCTGTATTTTTTAAGTTCCTTTAACGGAAGGTCTACATTTGGCATAAATAAACCTCGTTTCCTGTTTTAACGTTATATTTTAACTGAAATTAATTATATTATACATTAAATCAACTGCAATGGGTGGGAAATTACTCAGAAATAACGCGAGTACAAGGTTTGAAATATAAGATAAAGGTGAATATTTCTAATCGGCAGCTTAATTCCTTGCGTTTGAGAAAGGAGTGTTTTTATGTTTAAACGAATCATCTCTGCTGCGGCAGCAGCCGTGGGATTGTCGGTGCTGTTTTCCGGCTGTTTGATTGCCGTGCCGGTGGATCATAAGGTGGAGGAGCCAGCTTCGTCCCCGCCGATTGAATCTTCATCCTCGCCGCAAGAAAGTATCACAGAGGATTGGTCGCTTTCCGCCGTTGCCCGCAACGCGGCGTTTGAGCCCTACATGACCATAGCGGAATACGACGCGCTTTTTGGCACAAGCGGCATGCTGCCAAGCAGCCCCGCCGCTTCGCCGGACGGGCAAAGGCTTGCCTATATCTACCCCAATGAGTTTGAGGAGCCGAGCGACCTGTACCTGTACGACACGGCAGCGAAAAAGGCCGAAAAGCTGCTTTCTCAGCAGGACCTTCCGCAATCGGACGGGCTGAAGCAGGTTTCGTGGGTGGATAATCAATCGCTGCTGTTGATTATCGGTTTGCGTTACGGCACCGTATCGCCCGGCGGCGCGGTATACCTTTTAAATATCAATGAAGCGCCCAAGCTGCGGCTGCTCTATAAGCCCGAGCAGGAGACCGATCAGGTGCTTAACGCCACGCTTTCGGGCACTACCCTCACCATGACGGTAACCATGTTCGATGACAATTACCTCAACCACACCGAGGAACAGCGCACCGTTACCGTAGACCCCGCGAACGCGCCGCAGCCTGCCCCAAGCAGCACCCCGGCGGCCACCGAGGTTCTGGCAACCGTTATCGACAACCCCACGCCTGAGCAGGTGGCACAATACGAGGCTGCGGAATCCTATGAGTACGACCAGAGCGGCGAATCCTTGCTGCTTATCCCGAAGCGGGAGGGTACGCACGTGACGATCGACACCATGAGCTTTGATGAAAAGCAGTCGGAGTTTGTGCCCGTTAAAACGATCTACGATAAAACCTCCGCCAAGGGCTATGCGCTGTGGCTGAAGGCCCTGCGCCCCGAAGGCGGGCCGCAGCTGTGCATCACACTGCAGGTCGGCGGTGTGACGGCGCACTACTACGTCACCTACAACGGCAAGGACGGTAACGAATCGGACGTGGAAATCTATCCGGATACGCCGCCGCGCCACTAGTTTTAAACGATACTGTCAAACAACCCCTCTGGATACAGAGGGGTTGTTGTGTTGCGTAGGACGATACTAAAGTCCATTAAAAAAGGGATTTTAACCCCTCTTCATACGCAGCGCTATTATAACGGTGCATGCGGCTTTTAGCCGCCGAATTACCGTTTAATACTCATTCTACAAGCAAGACAAAGCGTTGCTGCTCCCCGTCTTCGGCCAGGGTTAAAGTTAGTATTACACCACTGTTTTATTAAAATTAAAGAATTCGGGGACGCCGTTTACGGTAGGGGACTGTATCTCGCCCGCAATCAGCGGCAGCAGGTAGGGGAAAACATCCTCGGTAAGGTCGTTGCCCGAGGGTGTAATCCACTCGAGGGGGAAGCGCCTTTCCAGCCCGGCTACCTCCTTCAGCGGTACGGTGCCGATGTCAAAGGCATAAGGCTTATTTTCGGCGCGTTTGATCGCCGCCATCACGCCGGTGCGCCCTTCCAGCGCAAACTGTACGGCGGCCTGCCCGATGCACCTTGCCTCGTTGATGTCGGTGGCCGAAAGCAGGTGAGAGGAGCACCGCTGCAGGATGTTCAGCTCCACTGAGCGCACCTTGCAGCCGAGTTTTTCCGCCACCAGCCGTTCGAGCAGCTTGCCCGCGCCGGAGAGGTAACGGTGGCCAAAGCTGTCGGATACACCCGACTGTTCGCTCTCCGACACATACCTGCCGTCGGCGAAGCGAATACCCTCCGATACCGCCACCAGCACGGTGTGGCGCTCGGCATGCAGGCATTTAACATCGTTTAAAAAACCACTTAAATCAAACGGCACCTCGGGCATATACACCAGCTGCGGCACCGCGGCACCGGCCTTGCGCGGCAGTACCGAGGCGGCGGTGAGCCAGCCCGCGTTGCGCCCCATGATCTCGACAATGGTTACCGAGTTCAGATTATAAGCGTCGCAGTCGTGCGCAATCTCGGCCATGGCGGTGGCGATGAACTTTGCCGCAGAGCCATAACCCGGGGTGTGGTCGGTGCCGTATAAATCATTGTCTATGGTCTTGGGCAGGCCGATGACCCGGATGTCGTCGTTGCAGGCGGCGAAGTAATCGCTGAGCTTTAACGCGGTATCCATGGAATCGTTGCCGCCCACATAAAAAAAGTAGCCGATGCCGTACTCGTGGAATATCCTGCGGATTTCCTCATAAACATCAGGGCCTTTGTCATAGGCCGGAAGCTTGAAGCGGCAGGAGCCCAGCGCCATAGCCGGTGTGCTTTCCAGCATCTTAAATTGTTTTTCGGTTGTAAGCTGGCTTTTTAATTCTATCAGCCTGCGCTCCAGGGTTCCCTGTATGCCGTTGAGTGCCCCGTAAATATTGCCGATCGCCTCATGTCGCAGCCCCTCGCGGATCACCCCGGAGAGGGAGGCGTTGATGGCGGCGGTGGGTCCGCCCGACTGTGCTACAAGTATGTTCTTTTGCATAAGCACCGTCCGTTCCTCAAAAGTCTTCGACTTAAGTCGAAGGCTTTTTGTTTTATACTTATTTCAATTAGAAATATAGAAAAAATTCGAGAAAAAGGCCCCATTTATGCCTTTTGTGAAGAATTTTTGCGTAATATGTCTTATTGGAATTAGTATTGCTACATTAATTATCAGAAAATAATTATATCAGAGGTCATTATACAATTCAACGTTTTTTGTGCTTTTTTATGTGCGTTGTGCCTTTCTTTTCGACGGAAAAATTCCCCTTCGGCAAGAGCCGAACACAACCGCTGCCCGATTAATATAATGGGTTGTAATCCTTTTGGGGAACGTCCCGGTTTGCCAGATGTTTAGGCTAAAGCCTGAAAGGCAGAGGAGCTTACTATGAATGAAATTTTAAAAGTAGAACAGGTCATGCAGACGTATCAAGCACAAAACGGCGAGATCACCGCACTTAAAGACATCACCTTCACGGCGGAGGAAGGGGAGTTCATCTGCATCGTTGGGCCGAGCGGCTGCGGCAAAAGCACGCTGCTTTCGATCATCTCCGGCCTTGAGAAGCCCACACGCGGCACCGTTACCGTAAACGGTGAGCCGGTAACGGGGGTTTCGCCCCAGGTGGGGTATATGCTTCAGCGCGATAACCTGCTGGAGTGGCGCAGTATTTGGAAGAATGTGCTGCTGGGGCTTGAGATACAGCACAAGCTCAGCGAGGAGAATGTAAACTACACCGAGGGACTACTCAAAACCTACGGCTTGTATGAGTTTAAAGACAAATACCCTTCACAGCTCTCCGGCGGCATGCGGCAGCGCGTTTCACTGATTAGAACCTTGGCCGTTCGCCCGAAGATATTGCTGCTTGACGAGGCGTTTTCGGCGCTCGACTTTCAAACCCGCCTCGCCGTTACCGACGATGTGTACCGCATCTTAAAAAACGAGGGCAAAACCATGCTGATGGTTACCCACGATATCCCCGAAAGCATCAGTATGGCCGACCGGATTTTGGTGCTCAGCCGTCGTCCCGCCATTATCGAGCATGTGCACACGGTTGAATTTGAAAAGACGTGCACCACACCGCTTTCACGCCGCAACTGCCCCAAGTTTGGACAGTATTTTAACGAGATTTGGAGGGAGCTGGATGTTCAAACGTAAAGATAACCGTCTTCCAGAGCTTTCAACGGAACGCAAGGAGTATTTACGATACATAAAAACGCGCAAAAGGCTCATTACCCTGTGCCGGTACGCCGTGCTGGTGCTGTTTATTGTGTTGTGGGAGGTACTCGCTAACACCGGTGTAATCGACAGCTTTGTCATGAGCCAACCGTCGCGGATCGTAAAGACCCTTGCCAATGTGTCGCAAAACGGGCTGCTGCACCACGTGATGGTTACCTGCTTTGAAACGGTAACGGGTTTTCTGCTCGGCACCCTGATGGGAACCGGGGTGGCGGTGCTGCTGTGGTGGTCCGGATTTCTGTCTAAGGTGAGCGAGCCGTTTCTGGTAGTGCTTAATAGCCTGCCTAAGGTGGCGCTGGGGCCGGTCATCATCATCTGGGCGGGGGCGGGGGAGCCCGCCATCATCGTTATGGCCCTTGCCATCTCGCTAATCGTCACCATTCTGGAGATGCTCAACGGCTTTCACGCCACCAGCAGCGAGAAGATGAAGATGGCGAAAACCTTCGGCGCGAGCAAGGGGCAAGTGTTTACCAAGATCGTGCTGCCCTCCAACCTGCACACGGTGTTCAACACCCTGAAGGTGAACATCGGGCTGTCGCTCGTCGGCGTTATATCGGGCGAGTTTTTAGTATCTAAGGCCGGGCTCGGTTACCTTATCGTCTACGGCGGGCAGGTGTTCCAGATGGACCTTGTCATGACCAGTGTGCTCATTCTGGCGGTGGTGGCCGCTGTGATGTACGAATGCGTGGTTGTGGCGGAAAAGATGGTTATCAAAACCGTCAGCCATTCCGCTTAAAGCGCTTAACGTAAGGCGGTGCCGTTGCATGTCAGTGCCATGGCATGGGGTATGGCACTACAAATAGAAGCCCCCCAGTTTGAAAGGAGATTGTTTTTACATGAAAACCATTCTGCGGCTTGCCTGTATATTGCTGTGCGTGCTGCTTGTGTTTGTGGCGGTTGTCGGCTGCGGCAAGCAGGACCAAACGGTAAGGCTAAAGGTGAGCGAGGTAACCCATTCCGTCTTCTATGCCCCCCAGTATGCCGCCATCAACCTCGGCTATTTTGCCGATGAAGGGCTGGAAATCGAGCTGAGCAACGGCCAGGGCGCCGATAAGGTGATGACGGCGGTTCTCACCGGCGCGGTGGATATCGGCTTTGCGGGGCCGGAGGCAGCCGTCTACGTGTACAACGAGGGCAAAGCGGATTACTGCGAGGTATTTGCGCAGCTTACCCAGCGCGACGGCGCGTTCCTGATCGGGCGCGAAAAGGACGAAAACTTCGACTTTACCAAAACCATCGGCAAGGTGGTACTACCCGGGCGCAAGGGCGGCGTACCCTATATGACGCTCGAGTACGTATTTAAGCAGCACGGCGTCATCCCCGGCAAGGATGTCACCTTTGACGACAGCGTACAGTATGCCATGATGACAGGCGCCTTCACCGGCGGCACCGGCGACTATGTGACCGCGTTTGAGCCGACAGCCTCGATGCTGGAGCAGGAGGGCAAGGGCTACATCGTGGCCTCGGTGGGCAAAGAGAGCGGCGAAATCCCCTACACGTCATACTTCGCGAGCAAGAGTTACATACAGAAGAATGCCGACATCATTAAAAAGTTTATCCGCGCTCTCTACCGCGGGCAGCAGTGGGTAGAGAAAAGCTCCCCCAAAGAGATCGCCAACGTGATTGCGGCCTCCTTCCCCGATACCGACGTCAAGCTTTTGGAGAAATCGGCGGAAAGCTACAAGAGCATCGAGGCGTGGTGTACCACCCCCGTGATGAAGGAAGAGGCCTACGAGAAGCTGCAGACGGTCATGACGGAAGCGAGTGAGTTGAAGGCCAAAGCGCCGTTTGATAAGGTCGTAAACAACAGCTACGCCGAAGAGGTTGTAAACCCGTAGCATGCCCATACTAAAGAAGAGGCTCAGAGCATTATGCCCTGAGCCTCTTGGCGCTGTTTTTATTATTCCATTGCCAGCTTATAAATCTCCAGCACATCGTTCTTATCGAGAGATTTAAAGTTGCCGATGTGGTTGTTTGGCCTGAACGACACGCATTTTTCCGCCATATGCGGCAGGTCTTGCTGCGTAAAGCCCAGCTCCGGCAGGCGCACGGGCATCCCGATGGATTTGTAAAACGCCTCCAAACGGTTAATGGCCTCGAATACGATCTCCTCTTTGCGGTCAAAGCTCAGCTCCACGTCGAACACGCGAACGGCGAACTGCACAAAGCGGTCCAGGTTTGCGCTGTAGCAATATTTCATCCAAGCGGGGAAGATGATTGCAAGTCCCGCGCCGTGCGCCACATCGCGCAGCGCGCTTAATTCGTGCTCGATGCCGTGCGACGCCCAGTCGCCGATGCGCCCGGTGTTGAGCAGGTTGTTGTGCGCAAGGGTGCCCGCCCACATCACCTCGGCGCGTATGTCGTAGTCGGCGGGGTTTTTAATCGCAAGGGGCGCGTAATACAGTACCGTCTTCATCGTCGCCTCCAGCAGGCGGTCGGTGAGGTCGACATGCGTCACCTGTGTAAAATAGCGCTCCATCAGGTGGGCGAGGATATCGGAGGCGCCGCAGGCCGTCTGGTAGGCAGGCAGCGAATAGGTGAGTGCGGGGTTTAACATCGCGAACTTGGGGATGAATACCTTGCTGGTATAGCCCCGCTTATCGCCGGTGGCCCCGTTGGTGATTACCGACGAGTCGGACGACTCGCTGCCCGCGGCGGGGATGGTGAGCACCGCGCCGACGGGCATCGCCTTGGTCGCCTGCGCCTTGCCGCTGTAAAAGTCCCACACGTCGCCGTCATAGGGCACGCCGATGGAGATCGCCTTGGCAGAGTCGATGACGCTGCCGCCGCCCACTGCGAGGATGAAGTCGATCTGCTTCTCTCTGCAAAGGGCGATACCCTCCTGTACCAGCGAAAGGCGCGGGTTGGGCTGTACACCGCCCAGCTCATATACCTCGGCTCCGGCGTCGCGCAGGGACTTCAGCACAGTGTCGTACAAGCCGATCTTCTTAATGGAACCGCCGCCGTAATGCAGCAGGATCTTCTTGCCGTACGCTACGGCGTATTTTCCCGCCTCACGCTCGGTGTCTTTGCCAAAGATAATGGCGGTAGGATTGTGATAGGTAAAATTCTGCATTCAAAAGACCTCCCGAAGATTGTATGTTGTTTAGATACTATCCTTATTGTTATTGTAAAACATTTTTTCATTCATTTCCACCGTTTTTAATAAATAAACAGCGGATAGCTATACGCTTGACGCGGCCTTTTATGCCATTTTACTGTCACTATACATCCGCAAGACCCAATTTTACTTGCGCAAAACCACTTCTTAGTTGTATAATATATTAATAATATTTGTTGCCCTAGGGGGAGTATTTTAACGAAAACCGTTTATACCAGGTGAAAAGAGGGGAATAACATGAAAGGCGATCTGCACTGTCACACGCGGATTTCCGACGGTTCAATGGGGATAGAGGATGTCATAGCCTATGCAAAGCGCGTAGGACTGTCGTTTTTAGCCATTACCGACCACGACACCATGTCGGGCGTTATGCGCGCAAAGATACTGGGCAAGCGCTATGGCGTTGAGATTGTGCCGGGCTGTGAGATATCAAGCGTAGACCCCGATACGGGCCGTAAGCTGCATATCCTGTGTTACCTGCCCAAGTTTCCCGAGCGTCTGGAACGGTTGTTTATAAAGGTACAGGACGAGCGCAAGAACGCGGGCGGCGAGATGCTCAAAAAGGTCATGCGCCTTTATCCCGTTACACTCGAGCATGTACTGCGCTACACCTCGGGCAGCAAGATCATCTATGCGGCACATATCATGAACGCGCTGATGGACCTCGGCTACTGCGGTACAGCCTTCGGCGCGCTTTACGAGGAGCTGTTTGACACCGAAAACGGCAGCTGCGTTACGGATTTCGCACGTCCGTCGGTGGACGAGGTGCTGGATCTGATCCATGAGGCGGGCGGCATAGCGGTACTTGCACACCCGAACATGTACGACAGCATGGACTTTATGCTCAAAGCAGCGAAGGGGCACCGCATCGACGGCGTGGAGCTGTGGCACCCCGATAACTCCGAGGAGGTGTCGAAGGTCATTGCCGAGACGGCAAAGGAGCATAATCTGTTAGTGACAGGCGGCAGCGATTTTCACGGGATGTACCGCGGTAAGCCAAACCCCATCGGCGCCTGCTTTACCCCCGAATACGCGCTGGATGCCCTACTCGCTTTCAAGCCAAAGGTATAGGCAGCATAGGTGCCTAACAACGGAAAAAAGTTTAGGAAATCTGCGTTAGCCCGTATATTACCGCTTTCTTCCGTATATTATATATTAAATAAGGATGAGTTGGGTGAAATATACATACAAGCCTTCGGGTGTTTGCTCCATGGCAATCGAACTGGAGGTAGACGACGAAAGGATTATACGCGAGGTTCGTTTTATAGGCGGCTGCAGCGGGAACGCGCAGGGGATAGCAGCGCTCATCAAGGGCTGCCGCGCCGAGGATGTAATCGAAAGGCTCAGAGGAATCCGATGCGGATACAGGAAAACCTCCTGCCCCGACCAGCTGGCAACGGCGCTGGAGCAGGCGGTATGCCAAAAGACATAATATTGCGGGGGAGAGAAAACGGATGGACCTTATCGGTGCGTTTGGGATATTAACCGTTATCGGTACAGCTTATTATATACTAAAAAATATGAATTGTCAGGGGATAAAGCTTGCGCAGGCGGGCGATAACGGCGACAGTGACATCAAAATTGCGGGCGAAAACACGGTGCGCGAGGTGTCCGGCAGCTCCGAGGAGATGGAGGACCTTGCCGCGCTGATCAAGGCCCAGCACGACAACGGCAATATCGAGCGCTCCAAGCGGCTGGCTGTGGTGTTGGTGGAGACGGTGTTTTCGCACGATGTGTTCACCCATGGCTTAGAGGATAAAGAGCTGCTAAGGCAGATTAAACTGCTCATCACCTTTACGGTGGACGTCTGTATGGAGAACGGCCTGCCGAATTCGATTGTGGCACAGTCGGCCCAAAACCTCTTCTATGAGCAGATCAGCCTGCGCGACCATGCGTTCTACGACGATATACAGACCTCCGGCGCGTTTTCAATGTATCTGCTCTGCACTCGAACCGAGTACGCCAACTCTGCCTCCATCGGCAAGGAGTTTGCCGCGTTGTGCAAAAAGGATGAGGATGCCGACTACATTCGGCTGGGCAAAGACATTTTTGAGTATTATCTTAAACTCTGCGCCGATAAAATCCGCGAGGCGCAGTTTGTGAAATAGCCTTAACGAATACACAGATAAAAGCCCCGGATATATTTCATATCCGAGGCTTTATTGCTTATTGAATCAGGTGAATTAATCACTGATATAAGGCAGCAGCGCAATGTGACGGGCACGCTTGATAGCGATGGTCAGCTGACGCTGATGACGTGCGCAGGTGCCGGTTACACGGCGGGGCACGATCTTCGCCCGCTCGGAAAGGTACTTTCTGAGCTTGGCCACATCTTTATAATCAATGTCGTGTGTCTTTTCCGCACAAAACCCGCAAACCTTCTTACGGCTCTTTCTGGGGCCGCGGCCGGGGAACTTATCGTTACGCTCTCTGTCGTTACGATCTCTTTCCATGGTACCAAAACCTCCTTATCTCGGTTTTACAGGCGCAAAACGCGCCGTAGTATTCAGCTAGGCAAAACAAAAGTTAAAACGGCAGGTCGTCGTCACCGGGAACAACGGAGAAATCATCGCTGCTTCCGCTCTCAAAGGCCACCGGCATAGGAGGGGCTTCAAAGCCGCTGGTTCCGGTATTGGAATGAGAGGATGAAGAGGCCTTGCTCTCGCAGAAGAACACATTGTCCGCCAGAACCTCAAACGCCGTGCGCTTGTTGCCCTGATTATCGGTATAGTTCCTCGTTTGAATAGAGCCGTCAACCGCCATCATGTTTCCCTTTTTAAAGTACTTACAGATGAACTCGGCTGTGTTTCTCCATGCCACTATGGTAATGAAATCGGTTTGACGTTCCGTACCCGCTTTTGTAAAGGAACGGTCTACGGCAATCTGAAAATTCGTTACCGCGAAATTGGAAGTGGTATGTTTAAGCTCGGGGTCGGTGGTAAGCCTTCCCATCAAAGTTACTCTGTTCAGCATTAAACGTTACCTCCTGTCCTTACTGCTCCTCTTTGTTTACGATGATGCTGCGCAGCACGCCGTCCGTAATCTTGTAGATACGGTCAAGCTCTGCGGGGAATTCGGACGAGCTCTTGAAGTTAATCAGGTAATAATAGCCGTCTGTTTCATCGTTGATAGGGTAGGCAAGCCTGCGCTTTCCCCATTCGTTCACAGAGTCAATCGTACCGTTTTGCTCAATCAGCGTCTTGAATTTCTCAACGCGCTCGCCGATACCCTCATCGCCTAACTTGGTACTAAGCACCATGATGGTTTCATAAGCAACCGAAGCTTTTGACATTGTTTACACCTCCTTTTGGACATAAGGCCCCTTGCGGGGCAAGGATGGTTGCCCATTTTTACGGGCAACAGCGTTATAGCCCGAAGGTCTATAACAGAGTAATTATAACAGGCAGATACTGCCTTGTCAACGAAAAGGCTCTGCTTTTATTACAATTTCTCGCAAATGCTCTTCAAATAGGCCTTAAAGTCGGCGCCGATCTCCTTGTGGTCAAGGCCGACCTCCACAATGGCCTTGAGGATGCCCAGCTTGTTGCCCATGTCGTAGCGCGTGCCCTCGTAGTTTACGCCCACACAGCCCTCGGTGCGCGCAAGCACGGCCATGGCGTCGGTAAGCTGCAGCTCGCCGCCCGCACCCGGCCTGGTGTTTTCAAGAATCGAGAAAATCTTGGGCGGCAGCACGCAGCGCCCCAAGATAGAGAACAGCGACATCACCTCATCGGGCTTCGGCTTTTCGATCATATCGGTTACGGTGTAAAGGTTATCACGGATATGCCCGGTTTGCAGCGAGCAGTACTTGCCGATCTCCTCGCGCAGCACCTCTTTAATGCCCACAACCCCCAGCCCGAACTCCTCGTAGGCGCGGCAGAGCTGCCCGCACGCGGGGTTCTGGGAGATGATTACATCGTCGCCGTAGAGTACGGCAAACGGCTCGTCGCCCACAAAGGTTTTGGCGCACAGCACCGCGTGCCCGAGGCCGAGCGGCTGCTTCTGACGGATGTACTGGATATTTGCCATGTTCGAGATGGCTACCATCTCGTTATATACCTCGGTTTTGCCGGCGCGCAGCAGCTTCTCTTCCAGCTCGGGCGCGCGGTCGAAGTGGTCTTCAACCGTGGTTTTGCCGCGGCTGGTGATGATCAAAATATCTTCAATGCCAGATTTAACGGCCTCTTCTACAATAAACTGAATCGCGGGCTTGTCCACAATCGGCAGCATTTCCTTGGGCATCGATTTGGAGGCGGGCAGCACCCGGGTGCCTAACCCTGCCGCGGGGATTACAGCCTTTTTAATCTTCATGCGTTATACTCCTTAAATTTTCTTATCGTTATTCGGCGCATTCGGCCAGCAATTCATCCGCGTTCTGCACCTTGGCAAACATACCGTTTAAAGACGCCATAAACACCTGATGCACGGTCTGCGCATCCAATACGCTTTCGCCCCACTGCAGGTCTTTGGTGGTGCACGCGTCCTGTATCAGGGTGACGGCATAGCCGTAATCCTTGGCGGCGCGCGCCGTGGTGTCGATGCACATATGGCTCATCATACCGCACAGCACCAGATGTTCCACCTGCATGGCCGCAAGCTTTTCGTGCAGACCGGTGCCCAAAAAACTGTTGGGTGCATGCTTTACAACCACCGGCTCCGTGGGCAGCGGCGCAACGCTGTGATGGATGAAAACCCCTTCCGTTTCGGGGATAAAGAAGGTGGCGTTTTCACGGATATTCACGTGCTGTACATGAAAAACGGGCATCCCCTGTGCCCTGAAACATTTAAGAATCCTTGCCGCGTTTTCGGCGGCCTGCTCAGGGCGGTACAGCTCGCACCGCCCGCCCGCAAAGTAATCGTTTTGAATATCGACCAGCACCAGTGCGCTTTGCATACGGTTTTGTCATCCTTTCAATGTTGATGTCCCTTTTGGCGAAGCACAGTACTACATCAGCAGATAAGCCTGCATGAATATTGCCGCGATAAAGCTCGCCACAAAGAAACTCACGATCAGCCCGATAATCAGGCCGGTTTTAAGCCCGCCTTTTTTGGTAAGCGCCGCTTTATAGGCATCGCCTTCACCAAAACGCTCCTTTAGCTGGCGTATCTGCGAAAAAACATGCCGCTGATAAAGCTTATTGCCGAACACGCCCCACGCCACACAGCTTGCCCAGTAAACATAACTGAAGATGTTGGAGATGTTCATCCAATAAGCGGCTTGCGGCGGAAGATCCTTGGTAAACATGGCTACAGGGTTGGTTAAAAACTCGCTGATGTTTGAAGAAAGGAAGTAATAGGTGGCCATCATCGAGGGAACCTGACGGATTAAAAACGCCACCGCCAGCAGCGAGCCGATCATGTACATACCGCGCCCGCAAAAGTACAGCGCGTTGCCGAAGAATGCCGCCCAGTTCCACGAAGCCTTCTTTTTGGTTACCGCCATCTCCTTAAAACGGGGCAGGTAATAGTGTGACCCCGACCCCACAAACATGGCGATATCCTTTACAGGGATGCCGTCGATGCTTTCGTCGGGGCTTAAGCCGCCGTACGGGGTGGTGTAAGGGTTAAACGGCATCACAAAGGGCGGCTGAAGCGGCTGGGGGCTAAACGGGCCGTCCGCTCCCTCGGCCTTTGGCTGGGGGGTATCAAATTTGTTGAGCGGGGTACCGCACAGCTCGCAGAAGATGCCGTTTGCGGGGTTTAGGGTGCCGCAGCGCGGGCAGCGCCTGGGCGCGTCGCCGTCATACTTTTCGGCGGAGGGGCGCCGCCATTCCTCGCCGGTGGCATGTTTCTCCACATACGCGCAGGTTCCCGTTTCCTCATAGCAGTGCCGGTGATGGGGCGCGCCGCAAATGGGGCAAACCACGATATCGTCTTTATCTTGAAATGCTACCCCGCACGCGGGGCATTTGATCCCGTCATATCTACCCATTATACATCCCCTGTTTTATTAAAATACGTTTGCTAAACTTTCGTTATCATGGTTAAACCACATATTATTATAAACGAAACCACAGCAAAAGCCAATAAAAACTTCCAATGTTAAGAGAACATTTACTTTTAATTACTATATTTTTGATAAATGCTATTGACAGCATTATACTATGCGATGTATAGTATTGGTTGAAACGAGGTGTTTGAATGGATATACAGCTTAAAAGAGGCTTACTGGAAATCTGCGTGCTAACTGTTTTGAACCGGGGAGACTCTTACGGCTACCAGATCATCAAGGATGTGAACCCTCACATCGAAATCTCAGAATCGACACTGTACCCGATTTTAAAGAGACTGGAAGCAGGGGAATTGCTAACGGTTTACTCGGTAGAATACAACAGCAGGCTGCGCAGGTACTATAAAATCACGGATATAGGGCGCAAAAAGATTGAGGACTTTCTAAAAGAATGGCAAGAGGTCATGAACGTATTTCACTTTATTACTGAGGGAATGGGGTATCTGGGGGATGAATAAGGCCGAATTTACAGTGAGCTTTAGCGAAAAGCTGGGGGTGCTCCCGCAAAGCGAGGTTGAAAAGTCACTGGCGTTTTACACGGAGATGATCGATGACCGCGTAGAAGACGGGATGGACGAAGAGGCGGCGGTAGGTGCGCTGGGCGATATCAACGAGATTGTAAAAGAGGTTATGCTCTCTGCCCCACTGCCCACGCTGATGAAGGCCAAGATGAAGCCGCAGCGCAAGTTAAGCACCTGGGAGATTGCTTTGCTGATCCTGGGATTTCCGTTGTGGTTCCCGCTGCTGGCGGCGTTTTTTGCAGTTATCCTCGCGGTTTATGTATCGGTATGGGCCATAATCATCTCGCTTTTCGGAGCGGTATTGGCCATTTCAATCAGTGGAGTGGCAGGCCTCATCGGCTCGTTTTTCTTTCTTCCCCACAGCTTTGCAACCGCGCTGTTTTTACTCGGATGCTCTATTATCTGTATAGGGCTAGGTATACTGTCGTTTTTGGGTGTAAGGAAACTATCGGTTTGGCTTGTTAAGCTCACCGCATTGTTTTTACGCGCCGTTAAATCGTTGTTTATTAAAAGGGAGGCAGAATAGATGAAGCAGGTAACGAAGAAATTAATGATTATAGCAGGTTCCCTTGTCGCGGCCGGGCTTATTTTAACCACCTTTGCGTTTGCATTCGGCGGCTTAAACATTACGTCGCTTAATACGGAGCTGCCCTATGAGGAAAAGAACTATACCTACAGCTCCGCGGAGGTAAAATCCCTCTCCGTAAAGGATGTCGACTGTGACGTAGAGCTTGTTGGTACGCAGGAAAACAAAATCTCGGTTACCACCCTTGAAAACGAAAAGAACCGTTACGATGTCAAGCTTTCCCCGAGCGGAGAGCTGCGCATTGAATATCATTCGACCCAGAAATGGTACGAGTACATTCACTTTGGGTTCTATATCCAGTTCCCGAGCAGGAAGCTTACCATCGAGGTTCCCGAAAAATTTATAGGCGAGGTAAAGGCGTCCACTGTCAGCGGCAATATCGCGCTCTCGACGCTTGACCTGCAGAAGGGGCTCACCCTCAGCACCACCAGCGGGGAATTGAGTTTAACCGATACCGGCACCGCAGACAGGCTTACGGTAAGCTCTGTAAGCGGTGGAATAGAACTTGAAAACTGCAAAATAAACAACGCGCTGAATCTTTCCACCACGAGCGGCGATATCTCGGTAGACACGGCGACCACCGCGGGGGATATTACCGCATCGACAATCAGCGGCGTAGTCATGATCCGGAAAACCGAGGCACAGGGTAAAACCGATTTCTCCAGCACCAGCGGTGATATTTCGATGGATGCATCCACTGCGGTCTCCGGTATCTCGGTGGGAAGCGGCAGCGGCTCTATCCGCCTTGAAAAATCCTCCACCAAAGGGGATGTAGACCTTCACAGCACCAGCGGGGATATCAACTTCACACAGTTAAGCGGGAACAACTTAAAATTTAAGAGCATCAGCGGTGAGGTAGCAGGTACACTCCTTGGGAAGTCGGAAGATTACTCTGTGGCAGTCAGCACCACAAGCGGAGCAAAGGATGTTCCACAGTCCCAAAACGGCAGCAAGCGGCTGGAGGCCTCCACCACCAGCGGTGATATAAGTATCCGTTTTGAGTAATACTACTTCCATAGGCTTTAAGGCATAAACAATATTGCAAAGCGCAGCGGCACAAACCATGCCGCTGCGCTTTGTTGTGCAGACCAAACCATTTTTCCCTGCTTTACAAGTGGCACAACCTGCCCTATAATAAAAATGTCTATGTTTAATTGTAAAATACTCACATAAAGCTGCCGCGGCGCTCGGCCGGGCAGATGGAGGAACCTATGCTGATATATGAAGAACTAAAGCTAAAGCTTACAGGCCTAAAGCCGGAGCTTGACGACCTGCACGAGGCGCTCGCGCTGGAGACCGCGCGCAACGAGATAGAATCCCTCGAGGGCAAGACCACCCTCCCCGGCTTTTGGGACGACCCGGCTTCCTCCCAGAAGGTGCTGCAGCGCATCGCCCAGTGCAAGGCCAGGATAGAGGGCTTTGAAAAGCTTACGGCCTCCTACGAGGACGCGCTGGCGCTGATTGAGCTGGCCGACGAGGCAGAGGACGAATCGCTTCTGCCCGAGGTACAGCAGAATGTGAGCGGCTTTGAAGAGGCGCTTTCCACTGCGCGCCTTGCCACCCTGCTTACGGGAGAGTACGACGCCAACAACGCCATTCTCACCTTCCACGCGGGCGCGGGCGGCACCGAGGCGCAGGACTGGGCCGAGATGCTCTACCGCATGTACACCCACTGGGCGGAGCGGCACAAGTTTAAATATCGCATACTCGATTACCTCGACGGGGAAGAGGCGGGGATGAAAAGCGCCTCCATCCTCATTGAGGGCACCAACGCCTACGGTTTTTTAAAGAGTGAGGCGGGGGTGCACCGTCTGGTGCGCATCTCCCCCTTCGACGCGTCGGGCAGGCGCCACACCTCGTTTGCGTCGCTGGAGGTCATGCCCGAGATTGGCGAGGACATTCATATTGAGATTAAGGAAGAGGATTTACGGGTAGACACCTACCGCTCCAGCGGCGCGGGCGGCCAGCACGTCAATAAAACCGAGTCGGCCATCCGCATTACCCATCTGCCCACCGGCATTGTGGTTGCCTGCCAACAGGAGCGCAGCCAGCGCCAGAACCGCGAAACGGCCATGACGATGCTCAAATCCAAACTCATAGAAATCAAGGAGCGCGAGCACTACGAGAAGATAGAGGACATCAAGGGCGTGCAGAAGGAGATTGCCTGGGGCAGCCAGATACGCTCCTACGTGTTTATGCCCTACACCCTGGCAAAGGATCACCGCACGGGTTTTGAAAGCGGCAATATCGGCGCCGTGATGGACGGCGACATCGACGGCTTTATCAACGCCTATCTGAAGGCTAAGAGTACGGGTGAAATCTAGTGCTTTTCGGCGCTGCCACGCAGCCAAAGGGGATAGCATCAAGGATGAAAAAGACAATCAAAGCGGCGTTTACCGCCTCCATACCCGTTTTGTTGGGATACGTGTTCGTGGGTATCGCGTTCGGGCTGCTGATGCGCAACGCGGGCTACAGCGTGTGGTGGGCGGCACTGATGAGCGTCGCCGTTTATGCGGGCTCGATGCAGTTTGTTGCCATCAACTTTTTTTCGGGGGCCTTTTCCGTTACCCAGATCATTCTCATGACCCTTGCCGTCAACATCCGGCATATGTTCTACGGCCTTTCGATGATCGAGCGCTTTAAGGGCATGGGCACAAAAAAGCCCTATATGATCTTTTCGCTCACCGATGAAACCTATTCGCTGTTATGCTCCGCCAAAGCGCCCGAGGGGTCGAACCCCAAGACCTTTATTTTTTTGATCGCGCTGTTTAACCAGCTCTACTGGATTACGGGCACGGTCATCGGTTCGCTTGCGGGGGAGCTTATCACCTTTAATACCAAGGGCGTCGATTTTGCCATGACGGCGCTGTTCATCGTCATCTGCACCGAGCAGTGGCTTACCTACCCCTCGCGCATCCCCGCCGTGATCGGGGTATGCGCCGCGGTGGGCTGCTTATTGATTTTTGGTGCGGATAGCTTTATCCTGCCTGCCATGCTGGTTTCGGTGCTCTTCCTCATGCTTCTGCGTGCCCCCATCTCTCGCGCGGAGGTTGCAAAAACGGATTGCGCATGCAAGCCCGATGAACCGGATGCCGCTGAAAGGGAGGAGGAAGTAAGATGATTCTCTCCCCCTTGCAATCGCTGGGTATTATCCTCACGGTGGCCGCAGTGACCTTCCTCACACGGCTCACGCCCTTTGTGTTCTTTTCGGGCGGCAGGCAGACGCCCAAGGTGGTGCTTTATCTGGGTGGCGTGCTGCCCCCCGCCATCATGGCGATATTGGTGGTGTACTGCCTGCGGGCCATCAACCTCACAGCATTCCCGTTCGGCCTGCCTGAGCTTATCGCGTCCGCTGCGGTGGTGCTGCTGCACCTGTTAAAGCGCAACACCCTCATCAGCATCCTTGCGGGCACCGCGCTCTATATGGTGCTGGTGCAGGTCGTATTCCGCTGAGTTTTGCTATTTTGGAGGCGTTTTCCATGAGTATCAGAAGTACATCCAAGGCCATTATCCTGCATGAAGGCAGGGTGCTGCTCAATAAATGCTTTGACAAACACAACGGCGAGTACTATTCCTTGCCCGGGGGCGGGCAGAACACCTACGAAACCATGATGGAGGCCGTCGTTCGCGAATGTTTGGAGGAAACGGGCTATACCGTAACACCCATACGCCTTGCCGCCGTCTGTGAGGAAATCTGCGAGGATGAGGAGATTCGGCGCGCCTACCCCGACTACGCGCACAAGATGTTGCACATCTTTCTGTGCGGTTTAGCGAGCGAAGAGGTGCAGGAGCCCACCGAAAAGGACAATAAGCAGGTGGGCATCGAGTGGATAGAACTCGATAGGCTTAAGGATATAAGGCTGCTGCCCCATGCGCTCGGCATGAATATAACAAAAGTGATTGCCGGTGCGGCCCCCGTCTTGCTGGGCTCGGAGCATATTCCCTTTAACCACGGATAGTTTTCCGCACAAAAACAAAGATTGACCGCGAAGCCGGACGCCCTTTTGGGGACGCCGGTTTTTTTGTTTGCGCAAATAAGCGTATATGCTTTAAATGCCCTTTTCGGTGCCATACTAAAGGTTGAAAACAGGTTTGTTGCCCTTGGGGGAAATGCTGTCCTTTTATGCCTTGCGGGCAGCGCATTTTTCTGCGGCTGAAAATAAAAACCTCTGTGAAAGGACTGGTGGCATTGAAGGCGGTAATCATGGCGGGCGGCGAGGGCAGCCGTTTAAAGCCGCTTACCTGTACAATCCCAAAACCCATGGCGCGCCTTTGCGGCAGGCCGATACTTGAGTATATCCTCGACCTTTTAAGCGAAAGCGGCTTTGACGAGGCGCGCATCACCATACGCTATCTGCCCGGCAGGATTACCGAACACTTTGTGCAGGAGCAGTACCAGAACGTACGCCTGCGCTTTGTGGAGGAGACGG
The DNA here is from genome assembly GCA_023412215.1 of Bacillota bacterium. Lineage (GTDB taxonomy): Bacteria > Bacillota > Clostridia > Oscillospirales > Ruminococcaceae > Acetanaerobacterium. The sequence continues at coordinate 182,891 of JAEYNX010000003.1, forward strand.
CGCCGCTCGGCACGGCGGGCGGGGTGAAGAACGCCGCTGAGGACATTGAAGAAGACTTTTTGGTGATAAGCGGCGACGCCGTGTGCGACTTTGACCTGCAGACCGCCGTTCGTTTTCACCGCGACAACGGCGCGGACGCTACCATCCTTGTCAAGCGGGTGGAGGACCCGAGGGAATACGGCCTCGTGAACGTCACCCCCGAAACGGGCGGCGTGGCGGGCTTTGTGGAGAAGCCCTGCTACGCGCAGGCGGTGTGCGACCTCGCCAACACCGGCGTCTATATCCTTTCGCCGAAGGCGGTAGAGATGATCCCGACAGGCAAGCCCTTTGACTTTGCCAAAGACCTTTTTCCTCACATGCTCCAAAACGGCAGCAAGGTGCTCGCCTTTGAAGAGCAGGGCTATTGGTGCGACATTGGCGACCTCGACAGCCTAAGGCGGTGCGCCCGCGACATGCTGGAGGGCAAGGTGCGCTGCACCCTGCATGCCACCGAGGTGGAGGGGGTGTTCTATAAAAACCTGTTCGAGGCGGGGCGGTTCGACGTGCTGCCGCCCGCCTATATCGGCTCGGGGGTGACGGCGGGCAAGGGCTGCCGTATCGGCGCGGGGAGTATCATCGACGATAACGCCACCGTCGGCAGCCGCTCGGTGGTCTTCAGCAGCCTTGTGGGGCGCAACGCCGTCATCGGCGACGATGTGCGCCTCAAAGGCAGCATCGTGTGCGAGAGCGCGGTGACCGAAAACGGTGCGCGTCTGTTTGAGGGGAGCGCCGTCGGGGCGCGGGCGGTCATCGGCAGCCGCGCCACGCTGGAGCCGGGCGTGAAGGTGTGGCCCATGAAGTATGTGCGCAGTGATACGGTGCTCAGCGAGCACCTGCGCGCGGGCGCTGTGCGGCGCGAGCTTTTTGACGACGAGGGCATCGTGCTTGAGTCGCCCGGGGAGCTGACGCCTGTGCTCTGCACGCGGTTGGGCGCCGCCATCGGCACCGCGATGAAGGGGGCCACCATCGGCATTGCCTCCGCGGGCGGGGCGGCGGAGGCGCTTAAGGACGCGCTCGCCGCGGGCCTTCGCCAGACCGGCTGCACGGTGTGGGATTTCGGCGGCTGCATCGAGCCGCAGGCGGCGTTCTGTTTTACCCACTGCGGGCTGCGCATGGGGGTGTTTATCGCCGCAGGGAGCATTAAAACCTTCTCGGAATACGGCCTTACCCTTTCGCGCGATACCGAGCGGGAGATAGAGCTGTGCATGCTGCGCGCCGAGAGCAAGAGCCTGCCGTATGAACAGTACGGCAAGCGGGTGATGATGGCGGATATCGGGCTGTTATACCCTTTGCAGCTCATGTCCTACTGCGAAGGCGGGCTAAAGGGCATGAAGGTGTCGGTAAACAGCAAAAACGCAGCGGCAAAGCGCCTGCTTTGCGGGGTATTAAGCCGGCTCGGCTGCGAGGTGGTGCACTCGGGCGCGCTTAGGCTGGAGCTTTCGGAGAACGGCAAGGCGCTCACGGCATCCATGCAGGGAGTGCAGGTAGGGGACGAAAGGATTCTCGTGCTGCTTTCGCGCGAGGAGTTTGCAAACGGGCGCAATGTTGCCGTGCGGTTTGACGCGCCGCAGATCATCGACAGCCTTGCGAGGCAGCACGATAAAATGGCCCTTCGCTACCTTGCCTGCCCGGCGGATGCCAGCGACCACACGGCGCGCGTCCTTGCCAAACAGCAGCCGTGGGTGCGCGACGCCCTCGCGCGCGCTGTTCTGCTGCTTACCCTGCTGCATTCCACAGAGAAGAGCCTTGCGCAGCTGAATGAGGAGATCCCGGCGTTTTACGACGCCGTCAAGATCATCACGCTCGCCAAAAACCCCTGCGAGGTCATGCGCGTGGTGAGCGGCGGCAGGGTGGCGGAGGGCGCCATCGGCGAAGGGGTGCTGCTCCCTTACAAAAACGGCACGGTGCTGGTGCGCCCCCTCAAGCGCGGCGGCGGGGTAAAGATTATCGCCGAGGCACAGAACTACGAAATGGCCAAGGAGCTCTGCGGTGGGTTCGAAGAGATGCTAAATAAGCTGTAAATGGCGGCATAAAGCGCTTTTGCAAAGTTTAGCCTTGACACTTGGCAAAATAACGTATAAAATCTTAGGTAGCGTATTTGTTCGTGTGGCTTTGCAGCAATCGGTGTTTGAGTAATCTTTACGCGTCCGCGGCCTATGGGCGCAGGGTTTGCTTTTGCCGTAAACGGTATGCGTATGAGCGCGCATATCCAAAAGTATGCCTGTCGTTTACTCAAAAACCGAAGCTGCTGCCTGGCCGATTATTACCCGCATGGGGCTTTTTGTTGTGTTTTCATGCGGTCGTTATTTTAAACAGGACCTGTTGCGGCAAGCCTTTTTAAGGTTTCTTTTATTATTGCTATTTTTGCCGCGGCTGTTATGGCCTGTTAGTGTGCGAGAAGCGGTGCGGATGATGTTTATTTCCGCTCCCTCGCGCCGAAAATAAGATAATCATACAAGAACGGATAGTTGCCTGCTGTTTTTGCACTGGTCAATTACCATCGCTTTTTACCCGTACGCTTTTGTAATTGACTATGTTGACAGACAGGTTTGTTTTGTGTTGGGCCAGCATCTTTCTAAGTTAAGGCATCATTTGAGTACATATCGCTTTATTCATCTTATATTTACGACCGTCCGCTCTTAAAGCGGCACAGCAATTGGAGGTTTTAAAAACTTGAGTCAGGATAACAATAACACATTCGCCCATAAAAACAATCGCAACCAGAAGCAGACGACGGAGGCCAATAACACCCCCGTAAACAGCGAGGCCGCAAAGGCGGCGCAGCCCGAGGGAGGCGCTCAGGCACCGGCAGGTGCCGCCCCCCAGAAGAGCCGTTCTCGGCGCGGCGGCAGAAGAAAATCAAACGCCGGCGGCGAGGCGAAGAAGGATTCGATCACGGCGGCGCTCGAAAAGCTGCCCGAAAGAACCGCACAGCAGCGGGGTACGCAGCCTCAGAAGGCCCCGGCACCACAACAGGGAGCACAGCCGCAGCAGGAGGATAAAAAGTCGCGCTCCCACCGCGGCGGGCAGGGTGGGCATGAGCCCAGAGCGGTGCGCAAAACGCCGGTAAAGATCATCCCGCTCGGCGGCTTAAACGAGATCGGCAAGAATATGACGGCCTACGAGTGCGGCAACGACATGTTTATCGTCGATTGCGGCCTCGCCTTCCCCGATGAGGAGATGCTGGGCGTCGACATCGTCATCCCAGATTTCACCTATGTGGAGAAGAACATCGACAAGCTGCGCGGCGTGGTCATCACCCACGGGCATGAGGATCACATCGGCGGTCTGCCTTACTTTTTAAAGCGGTTTAACGTGCCTGTTTACGGTACCCGCTTAACCCTCGGTTTGGTGGAGGGCAAGCTCAAGGAGCACAACCTGCTCGGCAAGCGCACCTTAAACGTGGTCAAGCCGCGCGATACCGTCAAGTTCGGCTGCATGGCGGTGGAGTTTATACGCGTAAACCATTCCATCCCCGATGCGGTGGCGTTCGCCATCCACACCCCCGCGGGCGTTATCATCCAGACAGGTGACTTTAAAATAGATTACACCCCCATCGAGGGCGGCATCATCGACCTCGCGCGCTTCGGCGAGCTGGGCAGCAAGGGTGTGCTCGCCCTGCTTTCCGACTCCACCAACGCCGAGCGCCCGGGCAGCGCCATGAGCGAGAAGAAGGTGGGTGAATCGTTCGAGCTGCTGTTTGCCAAGGCGGGCAACCGCCGCGTGATCATCGCGTCGTTTGCCTCCAACATCCACCGCATCCAGCAGATTATCGATATGTCGGTGCGCTGCGACCGGAAGGTTGCCGTATCGGGCCGCAGCATGATCAACGTTGTGGCCAAAGCGATAGAGCTCGGCTACCTCTCGGTGCCCGAGGGCGTATTGGTGGATATTGAGCTGATCAACCGCTACCCCGACGAGAAGCTCGTCATCATCACCACCGGCAGCCAGGGCGAGCCGATGTCGGCCCTCTCGCGTATGGCCTCCAGCGACCACCGCAACGTGACCATCAACCCCAACGATTTTATCATCATCTCCGCCACCCCCATCCCCGGCAACGAAAAGCTGGTGGGGCGCGTAGTGAACGACCTGATGAAGCTGGGCGCGGAGGTTATCTACGAGAAGATGTACGAGGCGCACGTGTCGGGCCACGCCTGCCAGGATGAGCTGCGGCTCATGCTGGGCCTTACCAAGCCCAAGTTTTTTGTACCGGTTCACGGCGAGTACAAGCACCTCAAAAAGCACGCGGGCATCGCCATCAGCATGGGGTTAAACCCCGCGAACGTTATCATCGGCGACATCGGCAAGGTGATAGAAACCGACGCCGTAGACATGAAGATTACCGGCACCGTGCCTGCGGGCAGGGTACTGGTGGACGGCCTCGGCGTGGGCGACGTGGGCAGCATCGTGCTGCGCGACCGCAAGCATCTGGCCGAGGACGGCCTGATTGTCGTGGTGCTTTCGATGGAGAAGCAGACCGGCAAGGTGGTGGCGGGGCCGGACATCGTCTCTCGCGGGTTTGTGTATGTGCGCGAGTCGGAGGAACTGATGGACGAGGCGCGCAACGTCGTAAAGAACGTGCTCACCCAGTGCGGCGACAAGGATATCCGCGAGTGGGGGCAGATCAAAACCAAGGTAAAGGACGCGCTAAGCGATTACGTTTACCGCACCACCAAGCGCAGCCCGATGATTTTGCCCATTATCATGGAGGTTTAATCAAGCCTTTTGCAGTGAAACTGCTGTATATTGGAAAAACCCCGCGTTTTACGCGGGGTTTTGGCTTTTCTGTGCTTTCTTTAGGGGTATAGGGATTGTGACGGGAGACAGCTCTTTTTAGATTGAAGGTAATTTTCAAGAAAACTTCTAGCTTTATGGTTCAAAAATTAGTATAATAAAGAGTAAATTAAAAGTTCCATTTTTTATGGATGCAAGGCGGGACGCAGAAAGGTTGTGAAGGTCATCAAAAAGAGGGTATGGTTTTTCAAGCCCATCATCGTTGTGGCGCTGGCTTTATGCCTTTTTATGAGTCTTATGACACTGGCAATCGGGCAGGTGACCCTGTTTTATGTCGAGCTTGCCTTTACGCTCTTGGTGTCGGCCTTCGCGTTTTACCGTTATAAAAGCATTCAGGGCGACGTGTACCACATCGTGGATAAAACCCTCAAACGTCTGAATATGGTCAACAGCGAGTCGGCCGCTGGCATGCCTATCCCGCTTGTCATCGTCCGCGAGCAGGGCGAGATCATCTGGTATAACGAGCTGTTTGCCACGCTCGTGTTTGAAGGGCAGAACCTTTTCGGCGTGATGTTTGAACAGCTCTTCCCCTCGGTGGATCTTGGCGTGGCCTGCAAGCCGGGCGGTGTCAATATCTCCTACGGCAGGCACTGCTTTACCGCCTACGGTATGCGGGTTGAAGATAAGAAGGGCACGCTGGTGGCCATGCAGTGGGTGGAGAACACCGAACTCAAGGAGTTGGCACAGGAATATTATGAATCGCGCCAATCGGTGCTGCTCATTACGGTGGATAACTACGACGAGCTGACCCAAACCTTAAAGGAAAGCGAGAAGGTACAGCTCGCGGGCGAGGTCGACCATGTGATAGAGAACTTTCTCGCCCCCACGGGCGCTGTGCTCATCCGCAGCGGACGCGACAAGTTCACAGCCATTATGGAGGAGCGTTACCTGCGTTTAGTTATTGAGCGCAGGTTTGACGTGCTTGACCAGGTGCGGCAGATTACTCTTGGCGAACGCCAGCCCGCAACCCTTTCCATCGGCGTGGGGCGCGGCGGCGGCACGCTGCGGGAACTGGAGCAGATGGCGAAGCAGGCGCTGGATATGGCACTCGGGCGCGGCGGTGATCAGGCCGCGGTGAAAACGCCCGGCGGCTACGAATTCTTCGGCGGCATCTCTAAGGGCGTTGAAAAACGCACCAAGGTGAAAACCCGCATCATGGCGGCAGCCCTTACCGAGCTGATTGAAACGAGCGATAACTGCATTATCATGGGCCACCGTTTTTCGGATTTGGATAGCTTCGGCGCGGCGGTAGGGCTGGTGAAAAGCATCCGTTTCATGGGCAAGCCCGCGATCGTTGCCATAGACCGGGAGAAAAACCTAGTGCAGGGCCTGATGAACAACCTTATCGCAAACGGCTATAACGACGTGTTCGTATCCCCCGACGAGGCGCTGCAGATGGTAGGCAAAAAGACACTGCTCATTGTGGTGGACACCCATCTTCCCGCCATGCTGGAGTCGATAGATATTTACAAGGCGTGCAAGACTGTGGCGGTGATAGACCACCACCGCAAGATGGTGGGGCATATCGACAACGCCGTTATCTTCTACCACGAGCCTTACGCCTCCTCCGCTTCCGAGATGGTGGCGGAGCTGATACAATACTTCGGTACCAACAACAAGCTGGGCAGGCAGGAGGCCGAGGCCCTGCTCGCGGGCATTATGCTCGACACCAAGAACTTTATCTTGAAAACCGGTGTTCGCACCTTTGAGGCGGCAGCCTACCTGCGCAAGCTGGGCGCCGATACCGTAGAGGTAAAGCGCCTGTTCTCGAGCAGCATGGAGGCCTACCAGCTCAAGGCCAAGATCGTCGCGTCGGCGAAGGTTTACCGCCGCTGTGCGGTCGCCGTGAGCGACTCCACCTCGGACGAGATGCGCATCGTCGCCCCGCAGGCGGCGGATGAGCTGCTCTCTATCAGCGGGGTGGACGCCTCGTTTGTGCTTTATCAGACGCCGGAAAACGTCACCATCTCGGCACGCTCCCTCGGTACCCTGAATGTGCAGGTGATCATGGAGAAGATGGGCGGCGGCGGGCACCTCACCATGGCGGGCACCTACATTGTGGGCGCAAGCCTTAAAAACGCGGCGGAGCTTTTGGCAAAGAATATCGACGCGTATTACGAAGAGAACCCGGCGCAAAGTTAGCAATACTGTTTGGGTGCGCTTGCTGTGTTGCAGCGTCAGCCGCGGTACCGGAGTTTTTGGTGGTGCGGGTGCGGAGCGGTTAAATGAATAATCATTGGCGTGAGCCTTGGCTTACGGCCGTTTATTATAGTTTTTATGGCGCTGCGTACATACGCCGCGGTGCCGGAAGGGAAGGATTATTGTGAAAGTAGTATTAAAGGCAGATGTAAAGGGCTCGGGCAAAAAGGGCGAGGTTGCGAACGTTTCGGACGGATACGCCCGCAACTATCTGCTGCCGCGCGGCCTTGCGGTGGAGGCAAACGCGCAGGTACTCAATGATATCAAGCTCAAGCAGGAGGCCAAAGAGCATCATATAGCCATGGAAAAACAACAGGCGGAGGATGCCAAGAAGCTTTTGGACGGCAAAACCATCAAGCTGTTTGCCAAGGGCGGCACCGAAGGGCGTCTGTTCGGCTCAGTTACCGCAAAAGAGATTGCGGAGGAGCTTACGAAGCAGTATAAGCTAGAGATAGATAAGCGCAAAATAACCTTAGAAAGTGACATCAAGGCCTTCGGCACCTTCACGGCAGAGGTGAAGCTCTACGCCGGTATCTCGGCAAAGCTGTTCGTGATGGTCGGCGAGGCACAATAAATAGTGAGCCACAGCAAAAACCCCAAAATGAGAGGACGGTAAACGGTGAACAGCTATGCCATGACCGAAACCACATACGGGCAGAATACGCCGTTTAACATTGAGGCGGAGCAGTCGGTGCTCGGCGCCATCATTATCGACCAAACCTGCCTTTCTACCGTGCTCGACTTTATTAAGTCCGAGTGCTTTTACCGCCCGCAGCACCAGGAGATCTTCTCCTGCATGGTGAAGATGTTCGCGGGGGGCAAGATCATTGATTTTATCACGCTCCTCGAGGAAGTCGTCAATGAGCACATCTTTGAAACCCCCGAGGACGCCAAGGTATATCTCGCGCAGCTTGCGCAGATCGTGCCCACCACCTCGAATGTCGAGGCGTATGCGGCGATTGTGCAGGAGAAATACTATGTTCGCCAGCTCATTGACGCCTCCAAGGAGATTATCGAGTCGGCGAGTGAAGGCGCCTATGCCGCGAAAGAACTGCTCGACAGTGCCGAGCAGAAAATCTTCGATATCCGTCAGGGCAAGGACTCAAGGGGCCTTATCAAGATTGAGGACGCGATAATTGAAGCATACGACCGCCTGCAGAAGATTGCGGGCGAAGACCGCCTGAAATACCTCGGCCTGCGCTCTGGCTTTTCGGCGCTGGATAATATTATCTACGGCCTCAATAAGTCCGACCTTATCCTGCTGGCAGGGCGCCCCGGTATGGGCAAGACCAGCTTTGGCATGAACATCGCGCAGAACGTGGCGGCTACCTCGGGTAAAAAGGTGGTTATCTTTTCGCTCGAAATGTCCACCGAACAGCTTACCACAAGGCTGATGTCCTCTATGGCGCAGATACCCAGCGGCGAGTTCCGCACCGGCAATATGTCGGGCGCGCAGTGGCAGGAGCTTGCCAAGGCCTCTCAGCTTTTGGCCTCCTATCCTATTTTAATAGACGACGCCTCGGGCATCACGGTGCCCGAGATGAAGGCCAAGCTGCGCCGCATCAAAGATCTGGGCCTAGTGGTAATCGACTATTTGCAGCTCATGACGACCGGCCGCCGCAACGAGAACCGGGTGCAGGAGGTTTCGGAAATCACGCGTGGCTTAAAGATCATGGCAAAGGAATTAAGCGTTCCTGTTATCGTACTTTCGCAGCTTTCGCGCGGGCCCGATTCCAGAACTGACCACCGCCCCGTGCTTTCTGACCTTCGTGAGTCCGGCTCGATCGAGCAGGACGCCGATATCGTATTATTCCTCTACCGCGAGGCCTATTACCTCGACAAAGAGGATGCCGATAAAAATATCGCGGAATGTATCATTGCCAAAAACCGCCACGGCGAAACCGACATCATCAAGCTGCACTGGAACGGCCAGTTTACGCAGTTCAGTACGCTGGAGAGTTTTAGAGATGAAGGATAAGGCTGAGGCCGCCATCGAAAAATATAAGATGCTCGCTTACGGCGGGCAGGTGCTGGTGTGTGTTTCGGGCGGCGCCGACTCCATGGCGCTGCTGCATTTTTTATATTCGGTGAGGCAACAGTATGGCGTTTCGCTTTCGGTATGCCATGTAAACCACGGTATTCGTGGGGAAGAGGCGCTGCGCGACCAGCGCTTTGTGGAGGAAGCGTGCAGCCGCATGGGCGTTCCCTGCGAGGTGGTTTCCGTTCATGTTCCGTCACTTGCCAAGGAGCGCGGCCTTTCGCTGGAAGCGTGCGGGCGCGAGGTTCGCTACGAGGCGTTTGAGCGTATCGCACATGAAAAGAATGCCAAAATCGCCACCGCGCACACCCTCTCGGACAGTATTGAGACTATGCTTTTTAACCTTGCGCGCGGCACGGGGTTAAAGGGGTTGTGCGGTATTCCGCCGGTGCGGGGAGATATCATCCGGCCGCTCATCGAGGTAACGCGTGAAGAGGTGGAGCAATACTGCCGCGAAAACGATATTCGTTTTATTACCGACAGCAGCAATCTTACCCGCGAATACACCCGCAACCGCATTCGCATGGATGTTATTCCCGCCTTAAAGCAGGCAAACCCCGCTTTTGAGCAGGCCGTAAGCCGCGCGATGCATTCCTTGCGCGGGGATGAGGAATATCTGGCCGCGCAGGTGCAAAAATCGCTGGACGAAAGCGAAGAAAACGGCAGCTTTCGCATAGCGGTTTTGCGGGCGCTCCCAGCCGCCATACTAAACCGCGCAGTTTTGACAATACTAAAACGACACCACATCGAGCCGCAGAGCGAGCGTGTGGAGGCGCTTACGAGGATGCTGCTGCAGGGCTCGGGCTGTATCACGCTTACCACCCATACCTATGCGCGGGTGCAAGACGGTTTATTGTCGGTTTTTACGGTCGAAACGATTTCCAGCCCTGATTATAGCGTGCCCTTTCAGCTGGGTGAACTGCCGCTCTATGAAGGCGTAAAAGCTTTGGTAACCGTTTTGCCCATAAACGAATACAGCGAAATGATTTGTTCAAAAAAAATTCACCCAAAGCTATTAAAAAAATGTTTGGATTATGATAATATAATAGGAACGGCTATCTTTCGGCCCAAAAACGAGGGCGACCGCATTACGTTTTCTGCCCGCGGCTGCACCAAAACATTAAAAAAGCTCTTTAACGAGGCCAAGATTCCGCCGCCGGAGCGCGCGCTTGTGCCCGTTTTGGCCGATGAGGCGGGCGTGGTTTGGGCAGAGGGCTTTGGTTGCGACCGCCGCTGCGAGGTTACACACAACACGAAAAACGTCGCCGTTATAGACATCATCCGCGTACCGATAGACAAAACTGTATGATATTCGGAGGAAAGTATGGAGCAAGACATTCTAAAGGTGCTTATTTCCGAGCAGGAGCTAAAGGCGAAGGTGGCCGAGCTCGGTAAGCGTATCAGTGAGGACTACAGGGGTAAAAACCTGCTGATGATAAGTATTTTAAAGGGTTCGGTGGTATTCATGGCCGACCTTATGCGCGCGATCGATATCCATGCCCGCATCGATTTTATGTCGGTATCAAGCTACGGCGCCGGCACCAAAACCAGCGGCGTGGTGAAGATTGTGAAGGACCTCGACATCCCGCTCGCGGGGTACGACCTGCTGATCGTAGAGGATATCCTCGACAGCGGCCTGACGCTCGCTTATATATCTGAGCTGCTGCATTCGCGCAACCCCAAGAGCATCCGCATCTGCACGCTTTTGGATAAACCCGAGCGCCGCAAGGCGGACGTACATGCCGACTATTTCGGCTTTGAGGTACCCGACGAGTTTGTGGTGGGCTACGGCCTGGATTACGATGAGAAATACCGCAATCTCCCGTACGTAGGGGTGCTAAAGCCGGAAGTATATAACGCATAGCTCCGTTGTCCTTTGCCTTTTTACACTTCATCCGTGGGAGTGATAAAGTTGGGTAACAAAAAAACGATATTAATAGTAACGGGGTGTATACTGGCATCTGCCTTACTGCTTATTGCTTCGTTTTCTTTTGCCGCTCAGCTTAACAAAAAGAAGGCTCCCGCTTACGATGAGATCCTGCAGTACTTTTATCAAAACAAGGTTGATAAATATACGCTGGATTTAGGGAGAGGGCAGTTGAGCCTACAGCTTAAAGGTGAGGATCAAGAGGGCAAAACAGTATCCTGTACCCTGCCGGATGTCAACCGCTTTTTAGAGGATACGATGTCTTTTGTAAGGGATCATAACATAAACTACCCGCAAGACCCGATTGAGGTTGATTACGTGGCGATAAGATAAAAGCCGATTTGTTCAATATCCGTAAAATTAAACATTGCAGCTAGGAGTGGTGAATTTGGGAAATAGCAAAAAGATAAAACAGATTGCCGGATATGCGCTGGTACTGGTGCTGCTACTATCCGTTATTTATGTTTTGTTTAACATGCAGGCCCCCAGAGTGGAAACAAAATATTACGAGATCGTTCAGTATTTCTATGAGAATAAGGTGCAGGAGTACAAGCTGGATCTTGGCAGCGGCGGCCTTGAGATGAAGGTGGCGGGCAAAACCGACACCATCTATTATCAGGTGCCCAACGTAAACCTCTTTTTAGAGGATACCATGGAGTACGTCCGGGAGTACAACAAGGCGCACCCGGAGGCCCCGATTAAAAACGACTATAAAAAGGTTGATGAGATTCCCGGCTGGGTGTCCATCCTTCCGTCTATCCTGCTGATTGTCGTGATGATAGCCTTCTGGGTTTACATGATGCGCGGCGCGGCGGGCGGCGGCAAGATGAACAACTTTGCCAAGGCAAAGGTAAAGCATCAGTCCGACAGCAAAAAGACCACCTTTGACGATGTGGCGGGTGCCGACGAAGAGAAGGAAGAGCTCAAGGAGATTGTAGAGTTCTTAAAAAGCCCGCAGAAGTATAACGACATCGGCGCGCGCATCCCCAAGGGCGTGCTGCTGATGGGCCCTCCCGGAACCGGTAAAACCCTGATTGCGAGAGCCGTTGCGGGCGAGGCGGGCGTGCCCTTCTTCTCGATCTCCGGCTCAGACTTTGTAGAGATGTTTGTCGGCGTGGGCGCTTCGCGTGTGAGAGACCTGTTTGAGCAGGCGAAAAAGGAAGCCCCCAGCATCGTATTTATCGATGAGATCGATGCGGTAGGCCGTCACCGCGGCGCGGGCCTCGGCGGCGGGCACGACGAGCGCGAGCAGACCTTAAACCAGCTGCTGGTGGAGATGGACGGCTTCGGCGCCAACTCCGGCGTTATCGTTATCGCCGCTACCAACCGTTACGATATCCTTGACCCGGCGCTGCTGCGCCCCGGGCGTTTTGACCGGCGCATCGTGGTGAATACCCCCGACGTAAAGGGCAGGGAAGAGATTTTAAAGGTGCACACGCGCAACAAGCCGCTGGCGCCCGATGTAAACCTTTCGGTAATCGCCAAGACCACCGCGGGCTTTACGGGTGCCGACCTTGAAAACCTCTGCAACGAGGCGGCCCTGCTTGCTGCGCGCAGAGGAAAACGCGCCATCACCATGTTCGAGATCGAGGAGGCTACCATCAAGGTGGTGGTCGGCCCCGAGAAGCGCTCCCGCGTTATCAGCGAAAAGAGTAAGCGCATTACGGCCTACCATGAGGCGGGCCATGCCATTATCAGTTACTTCTGCCCTACGCAGGACCCTGTGCATCAGGTTTCCATCATCCCGCGCGGCATGGCGGGCGGCTATACCATGAACCTGCCCACCGAAGATAAGAGCTATGTGCTCAAAAACGACATGATCGAAGAGATCATCGTGCTGCTGGGCGGCCGCGTGGCCGAGAAGCTGGTGCTCGACGATATCTCCACCGGCGCCTCCAACGACCTTGAGCGCGCCACCAAGATTGCCAAGGCGATGATTACGCGCTACGGCTTCTCCGAGCGCCTCGGCCCCGTTGTATACGGCCAGCCGCAGGAGGAGATCTTCCTCGGGCGCGACTTCAACCAGACGCGTGATTTCTCCGAGACCGTTGCTGCCGAGATCGACGGCGAGATGCGCGACATCATCGATATGGCGTATGAAAAGGCCAAGATGATCCTTTCCGAGCACATGGACAAGGTGCACGAGCTCGCGAAGTTCCTGCTTGCCTGTGAGAAGATCGACGGCGCCGATTTCGAGCGCTTCATGAAGGGCGAGCTGGACGTAGACGCCGAGATTGCGAAGTTTAACACCGAGCATGCCGACGAGAAGCACCTTGCCGACGAGCTGATGAAGAAGGCCAATGAGGCGAAGAAGGGCAACAGAAAGCCCGCCGCGCCGCAGGAGGAACCCCCTGCGCCCGAAGAACCGGCACAGGAAGAGCCCCCCGCTGACGAAGATTAAATAAGTTTCAAGACCTGCCGGATATGCTCCGACAGGTCTTGTTTTCTTATACTAGAGGCACAAACACTTTGCGTTGTTGCTCCCGCCAAGAGCGGGGAAGAAGCATTAGTGCTACAATATTTTGTGTATACCGGTTCGTTTCGCAGTATTAACCGTTTACAACAAACGGGTGAATAGTTTATAATACATATGACAATTCTTTTGCAGTTTTAGCATGAAAAGCTGGTGTAAAGATGGTAAGCAGGGCAGCGCCGCAAGATTTAGCGGAGATTTTAAATGTTCAAAAGCAGGCGTTTCTGCCGGTAGCGGCGAAAACCAACCAATTCGATCTCCCGCCGCTTATGCAGACGCAAGAGGAGATCGAGGTGGAGTTTGGCAGGCGCGTGTTTCTAAAGTATGTGCTGGGCGGCCGGATTGTCGGTTCGGTGCGCGCGCATCTGGATAGCGGCGGCCTCTGCCAGATCGGCAAGCTGGTGGTTTTACCCGAGCACCAGAACCAAGGCATCGGCAAGCAGCTGATGCAGGCCGTTCACGCAGCGTTCCTTGACTGCGCGGGTTATGAGCTTTTTACCGCTGAAGATAACGCGGCAACCGTTTCGTTTTATACAAAGCTTGGTTATCAGCCTGTGCACGCTAAGACGCTGGGCGGCGTTCCCATGGTCTTTCTGCGCAAGGAAAATAATCATGCTTCCGATAGAGGTTAAGCTTTTGCGCTGTTGACACTTCAAATCTTCCACTGCATGAAAAAGAATGTACCTTATGGTGCATCACAGAAGGGCGGACAAAATTATGAGAAAAAGACTATCCACGGTTCTTTTCGGCATACTGGTAATACTGCTTGGCATCGGGCTGCTGGGGCAGGCCATTGATTGGTGGGACTTTGTAGGCTTTACAGGCTGGTGGACACTGTTCATCATCATTCCGGCGGTATTTTTAATCGTTTCCTACGGCATACGCTTTTGGAACATGCTCATGCTCTGCGTAGGTGTGTTGCTGCTGTTAAAAGAGCAGGATATCATCACGCAGGGGATGTTCTTTCCCATTATCCTTGCGGGCCTTGTGATTACGTTAGGTGTTCGCATCGCGTTTGGCAGCCACTATTCTACCGTCAAGTCGGTGCCCGGTTTTACCAACACGCCGCCCACCTTCTATGGCCAGCCGGATTACTCCCCCACCTTTAACTACGACGTGGTGTTTGGCAGCATCAGGGTTAAAAATGTGTGCCAGGACCTTCTCTCCGGCAAGATTTCCTCGGTTTTCGGCTCGGTGGAGGTAGACCTTGCCGAGATACGCGTAAGCCATGATATCGTCATCGAGTCCAGCGCCGCGTTCGGCGGGGTAAAGATTTACGCCCCCAGAACCTGCCGCGTGAAGGTGGAAAGCTCGTCGGCTTTCGGCGGGTGCGATAACCGCGCCGCCACACTCACCGACCAGAGCCTGCCGCTTGTTACCATCAAGGTGAGCAACGCGTTCGGCGGTACCGAGGTATTATAGTTTTAACCATAGGATGAGCGGCTGTCTCCTCTTATTAGCGCTTAAATTAGTGCTGAAAGGCATGGTAAGGTAATGTCGAAAAAAACGCAAAGCTACGACAATGAAAGTATATCCTCTTTAAAGGGAGCCGACCGGGTGCGTAAGCGCCCCTCGGTTATCTTCGGTTCCGATGGGCTGGAGGGCTGCGAGCACTCCTTTTTTGAGATACTCTCAAACTCCATCGACGAGGCACGCGAAGGTTACGGCGAGAAGATTGTGGTTACGCGTTACGCAGACGGCTCGCTGGAGGTAGAGGATTTCGGGCGCGGCATACCCGTAGACTTTAACCAGCGCGAACAGCGTTTTAACTGGGAGCTTGTCTTTTGCGAGCTTTACGCGGGCGGCAAATACAACACCAACGACGGCGAAAGCTACGAGTTTTCGCTCGGCTTAAACGGCCTCGGCCTCTGCGCCACGCAGTACTCCTCCGAATATATGGACGTCGAGATCTTCCGCGACGGCTTTCAGTATAACCTGCGCTTTGAAAAGGGTGAGAACGTCGGGATGCTTAAAAAGGTGGAGACCACCCGCAAAAAGACCGGCTCCAAGATCAAGTGGCGGCCGGATACCGACGTTTTTACCGACATCAGCATCCCTGTGGAGTATTTTTATGAGGTGATCAAGCGGCAGGCTGTGGTAAACGAGGGGTTGCTGTTTTTGCTGCGCGTGGAGGCCGGTAAGGGCTTTGAAACCACCGAGTTTATCTACCAAAACGGCATTACCGACTATGTAAAGGAGCTTGTGGGGGAGGATGCCCTCACCACCGTGCAGTATTGGCAGACCGAGCGCCGCGGTAGAGACCGTGAGGACAAGCCCGAGTACAAGGTAAAGCTTTCGGTGGCGCTGTGCTTTTCCAACCGCGTGAAGCTCGCCGAGTATTACCATAACTCCAGCCACTTAGAGTACGGCGGCTCACCCGAAAAGGCGGTACGCTATGCGTCCGTGTCACAGCTCGACAGTTACTTAAAGCAGACGGGCAAGTACCTTAAAAACGAGAGCAAGATCACCTTTGCCGATGTGGAGGATTGTCTGGTGCTCGTCTCCAGCTCCTTCTCCACCGTCACCTCCTACGAGAACCAAACCAAAAAAGCCATCACTAACAAGTTTATCTACGAGGCGATGTCCGACTTTTTAAAGCACCAGCTCGAGGTGTATTTTATCGAGAACCCCGACGAGGCCCTTAAAATCTGCGAGCAGGTACTCATCAACAAGCGCAGCCGCGAGAACGCCGAAAAAACGCGCCTCAACCTTAAAAAGAAGCTCGCGGGCACCATCGATATCGCCAACCGCGTGCAGAAGTTTGTAGACTGCCGCACCAAGGATATCACCCGCCGCGAGATCTATATTGTGGAGGGCGACTCGGCGCTCGGCGCCTGCAAGCTGGCGCGCGACTCCGAGTTTCAGGCCATCATCCCCGTGCGCGGCAAGATATTAAACTGCCTGAAGGCGGAGTACGATAAAATCTTTAAAAACGAGATCATCACCGACATCATCAAGGTGCTCGGCTGCGGGGTGGAGGTTCACTCTAAGGCCAACAAGGAGCTTTCTTCATTTGATATTGACGGCCTGCGGTGGAACAAGATCATCATCTGTACCGATGCGGACGTAGACGGCTACCAGATACGCACCCTCATCCTCACTATGCTCTACCGCCTTACCCCCACGCTGATCGAGCAGGGGTATGTGTATATCGCGGAGTCGCCGCTCTTTGAGATCACCGCCAAGGACAAAACCTACTTCGCCTACACCGAGCGGGAAAAGGCGCAGATCATCGAGCGGCTGGGAGATAAAAAATACTCCATCCAGCGCTCCAAGGGCCTTGGCGAGAACGAGCCGGACATGATGTGGCTCACCACCATGAACCCCGAAACCCGCCGCCTGATCAAGGTGACGCCCGACCTCGCCGATAAAACCCTCGAAACCTTCGACCTGCTTTTGGGTGATAACCTTTCGGGCCGCAAGGATTATATCGCGCAAAACGGATATCTCTACATGGACGCCGCCGACGTGTCGTAGACCCGCACGGCGGGAAAGAATCACGCCGCAAGGCAGTGACGGAAGCAGCTCTATTTCATGATTTCATATAAAGCCGACTTCACGGTTCGAAAAACATTAAAAAACGAACCCATTTGGTTCAGTGAGTTTGGGTGAAAGAATAATGGCAAAAAGCAAGCAGCCAAAACTGAATAAGATGTCCTCCTCGGGTAACGCATATATAGAGGGAGCGGGCATGGTGCTGGAACAGCCCATCACCGAAACGCTTGAAAAGAACTATATGCCCTACGCCATGAGCGTAATCGTCTCGCGCGCCATCCCCGAGATCGACGGCTTTAAGCCGTCGCACCGCAAGATTTTATACACCATGTATAAAATGGGGCTGCTCACGGGCGGCAGAACCAAGTCCGCCAACGTGGTGGGGCAGGTAATGCGCTTAAACCCGCACGGCGACGCGGCGATCTACGAGACGATGGTTCGCCTTTCGCGTGGCTATGAGGCGCTGATTGTACCCTATGTAGATTCCAAGGGCAACTTCGGCAAAAGCTATTCGCGCGATATGGCCTACGCCGCCTCCCGCTATACCGAGGTGAAGCTGGATAGCGTCTGCACCGAGCTTTTTAAGGATATCGACAAGGATACGGTGGATTTTGTAGACAACTACGACAGCACCATGCTGGAGCCTACCTTGCTGCCCTCCAGTTATCCCGCAGTATTAGTGAACGCCAACATGGGCATCGCGGTGGGCATGGCAAGTTCCATCTGCCCCTTCAACCTCGCCGAGGTGTGTGAGACCGCCGTTGCGCTCATGAAAAACCCGAGCCACGACGTGCTTACCACCCTCAAGGCGCCCGACTTCCCCACGGGCGGGTTTGTGCTGTATAACCAGAATGAGCTGAGCCAGATATACAATACCGGGCGCGGCAGTGTGCGCGTGCGTGCGCGGTATACCCACGACGCCGCGGCGGGCTGCATCGAGGTAACCGAGATTTCCCCCACCACCACGGTGGAGGCGATTATGGATAAGGTGGTCGAGCTGGTAAAGGCGGGCAAGATCAAGGAGGTCTCCGATATCCGCGACGAAACCGACCTTTCCGGCCTAAAGCTTGCCATTGACCTTAAGCGCGGTGTCGACCCCGACAAGCTCATGCAGAAGCTGTTTAAAGCCACGCCGCTGGAGGATAGCTTCTCCTGCAACTTCAACGTGCTTATCAGCGGCATGCCGCGCGTGATGGGCGTATACGAACTGCTCAACGAGTGGACGGCCTTCCGCACCGAGTGCGTCAAACGGCGGGTGTTCTTTGAGCTGAAAAAGAAACAGGAAAAGCTGCGCCTCTTGAAGGGGCTCGCGAAGATTCTGCTGGATATCGACAAAGCCGTGCGCATCGTGCGCGAAACCGAGGAGGAAGCCGAGGTAGTGCCCAACCTGATGATCGGGTTCGGTATCGACGAAACGCAGGCCGAGTTTGTCGCCGAAATCAAACTGCGTCATTTAAACCGCGAGTACATCCTCAACCGCACCAAGGAGATCGAGTCGCTCAAAAAAGAGGTCGCGGACATGGAGGATATCCTGTCAAACCCCAAGCGGGTGCGCGATATTATCATAAATGAGCTCAGCGAGGTGGGCAGGAAGTACGGCAAGCCCCGTAAAACCCTTATCTCTTACGCAGAGGAGACCGCGGAGGAGGAAGAGGCCGAGGATATCCCCGACTACCCCGTAAACCTGTTCTTTACCAAAGAGG
Organism: Bacillota bacterium; assembly: GCA_023412215.1. Classification (GTDB taxonomy): domain Bacteria; phylum Bacillota; class Clostridia; order Oscillospirales; family Ruminococcaceae; genus Acetanaerobacterium. Next base: position 201,559 of record JAEYNX010000003.1, read on the forward strand.
GCTATTTTAAAAAGATCACGCCCCTTTCGCTGCGCATGAGCGGTGAGCAGAAGCTCAAGGAGGGCGATGCCGTTATCCTGCAGCTTGAGAGCACCAACACGGCGGAGCTGCTCTTTTTCTCCGACCGCTGCCAGGTGTACAAGGCGCGCGCGTGTGATTTTGAAGACACCAAGGCCAGCGTGCTGGGCGATTATATCCCCGCGAAGCTGGGCATGGACGAGGGTGAGAACGCGATCTGCATGATAGTTACCAAGGACTATAAGGGCCACCTGCTGTTTGCCTATGAAAACGGAAAGATGTCCAAGGTGCCGCTTTCGGCGTATCAAACCAAGACGCGCCGCAAAAAGCTCATCAGCGCCTACAGTGATAAAAGCCCGGTAGCCGCTATCCTCCCGGGTGAGGAAGACCGCGAGTACATGCTCACCAGCTCTTCGGGCAGGGTGCTGCTGGTGCACTCGGGGGTATTGCTCGAGAAGCCGACCAAGGATAATCAAGGCGTGGCGGTGATGTCCCTCAAAAAAGGGCAGCGTGTCGTATCGGCGGCGGCGTTTGAAGAGGGGATGCTCGGCAACGCCCACCGCTTCAGAACCAAAACCCTCCCCTCAGCCGGCAGCGTACCCAAAGACAGCGACTTGGCTGATCAATTATCTTTTTAGGCGCAATTGGGAGCTGTCTTTTGGACAGCGATTTGGCTGATCAATTGTCTTTTTAAGCGCTACTGGGAGCTGTCTTTTGGAAAGCGACTTAGCGAAACTAGCTAACCATTGGGGCGAACGTGTTCGCCCTTTTCCTTTAAGATGCTATCCAATTTTCAGCCAATATAAATAACAGATTTGTAGTGGCGGCTATCAGTCGCCCGTAATCCTATAATAATCATCAACCTACACACAGTGTCGCGCTAAGCACAATGTTATAAAAACAGCAGGCAGCGTCACCAGAACGCTGCCCGCAACGATAATCGTCGAGGTAAGCAATTATTACCTGCAAACGCTTGAATCTGAATACCGTCCAAACGACTATCGTGTTATTATTATAGGTTGCTTTTATCGGGTTATGAAAGGAAATTTGCGGTACTGCGGCTGCAAAGAAACTGCTTTGTTTACGCTTGCATAATACCTGTTTTATAAAAATACGTAATAATCATAATCAATGCCCTAGATAGCAGCAGGCATGTTGCTTTATCATCTAGGATTTAGCCATTAATAAGAATCGATATAAAAGCGGCGCTGCCTTGTTTGTAAGGCGCGCCGTTTTTTTGCTAGAGCCTTTTTTTTGCGAAAAGGCTTTTTTGGTTTACATCCGGTTTTTCACAAAACAGCTGTATGGCCGTTTCCTCCAGCGCCGAAAGCAGCGCGGCGATACACACGGGCCAGAAGATGACGGGGTTGTGCAGCAGCGCAAACACCAGCGGGGTTATAAAAAGTAGCAACCCTGTCACCTTGTTTGCAATTGTATGGATGAACATCAATGCTTTATGCCTTACCATGGAAATAATAAGGCTTGCCATCCGTATCGCGAAGATGATCAGGATAAGCGGCAAAAAGGTTAACAGGTTATCAGGCGCCCACAGCAGCACAAGCGCTACAATCACCACAAACATGATCAGATCCGAAATAGAATCCAGCCTCGCGCCCAGCTTGCTTTGCGTGCCCGCCCTGCGCGCGACAATGCCGTCCAGTACATCCGTAAGCCCGCACAAAAGATAGATGATAGTGAATACAACAAGATGCTCCCGAAGCGGAATGAGCAAAAGGCTGAGGAAGATTCTTAAAAGAGTGATGATATTGGCGGCATGTTTCATAATAAAATTGATCCTCCGGCTACTCGGCCCAGTCCTTGGCGCGCTCTACGGCCCTGTTCCAGCCGTTTATCAGGCGCTTGCGGGTTTCGTCGTCCATGTCGGGGGTATACAGCTTATCCAGCGTCCAGTTTTGCTTTATCTCGTCGGTACTTTTCCACAAGCCGACGGCAAGTCCCGCCAGATAAGCGGCGCCCAGCGCCGTCGTCTCGCGTATCATCGGGCGGCGGATACCTTTGTTGATAATATCGGCCTGAAACTGCATTAAAAAGCTGTTTGAGGAGGCGCCGCCGTCTACCCGCAGCTCGGTAATCTCTATGCCGGTGTCCGCCTCAATGGCGCTTACGAGGTCGCGCGTCTGGTAGGCAATCGCCTCGAGTGCCGCACGGATGATGTGGTTTCTGCCCGTTCCGCGCGTAAGGCCGAAGATGGCGCCGCGCGCGTACATGTCCCAGTGCGGCGCGCCGAGGCCCGTAAAAGCGGGTACGACGTAAACGCCGGCGTTATCCTTCACCTTGTTGGCGAAATACTCGCTGTCGGACGATTCGCTGATAAACCGCATCTCGTCGCGCAGCCATTGAATGATGGCTCCGCCCACAAATACGCTGCCCTCCACCGCGTATTGTACCTTGCCGTTAAGCCCCACCGCGATGGTGGTGAGCATTCCGTTCTTGCTTTCACAGATTTTATCGCCCGTGTTCATCAGCATGAAGCAGCCGGTACCGTAGGTGTTTTTGATACTGCCCGCCTCAAAGCAGGTTTGCCCGAACAGTGCCGCCTGCTGGTCACCCGCGATGCCCGCGATGGGCACCTGCACGCCGAACAGGTTGGCATAGCCGTAAATCTCGCTGCTGCTGCACACCTTGGGCAGCATGCATTTGGGGACGCCTAGCACCTCTAACAGCGCGTCGTCCCACTCAAGTGTATGGATGTTAAACAGCATGGTGCGCGAGGCGTTGGTATAATCGGTTACGTGCGCCTGGCCGTTCGTGAGTTTCCACACCAGCCAGGTATCCACGGTGCCGAATAGGAGCTCGCCGCGCTCCGCCTTTTCACGCGCGCCCTGTATGTGCTCAAGTATCCACGCAATCTTGGTAGCGCTGAAGTAGGCGTCCAGGCGCAGCCCCGTGCTTTTTTGAATTACCTCGCGCAGTCCCTGCCGTTCCAGCTCGGTGCAGAGCGGTGCGGTTCTGCGGCACTGCCATACAATCGCGTTACAGACGGGGCGCCCGGTGGTCTTATCCCACACAATGGTGGTTTCGCGCTGGTTGGTAATGCCGATGGCGGCGATTTCTTCCGGCAGTATGCCGCTCTGGGTTATCGCCTCGGTGAGCACGCTGTACTGCGAGGAAAAGATCTCCATCGGGTCGTGCTCCACCCAGCCGGGCTGCGGGTAATACTGCGTAAACTCCTTCTGCGAGATATTGAGGATGTTCTGCGCCTTATCGAAGATGATGGCACGGGAGCTTGTGGTTCCCTGGTCCAGTGCGATGACATACCTTTTGTCTGCCATAACTGATACATCCTTTCATTGTTATATACATAGGTAAAGACGTCTTAGTAAGACTATAGAAAAAGTTCAAGCAATGCTCCATTTATGCCTTTTGTGAAGAATTTTTACGCAATATTTCTTATGCCGCAGCCGGGCTTGCAGCCTCGCCGTGTCTTACAAAAACGATGCAGAGCAGCGCCAGCAGGCAGCAGGCCCCCGCAAACAAAAATAGCGTTCCGTAGCTGCCGGTCAGCTCGCGGATGCAACCGAACAGGGAGGGCGCCGCAATCGACGCCACCTGTGAAAAGAAGTAGTAGTAGCCGGTGTAGCGGCCGATGTGCGAGGTATGGCCGATCTCCACCACCATCGGCAGCGAATTTGTGTTGACACAGGCCCAGAAAAAGCCGCCCGCCACCATCAGTATGCGAATCGCCGCCATATTGGTGATAAAGAACATTGCCGCAAAAAGCAGCACGCACATGCTAAGCCCGACGACAATACAGCGCTTGCGCCCGAACCTTGTGCCAAAAAAGCCCGCGGGCACAGCGAAAACGCCGAACGAAACCGCGAAGAAGGCAAGCGAAATAGAGGCGTTGCCCTGCTCGATGCCGAGCGAATTGGTGGCGTAAAGGGTAAAAAAGGTTTCAATCGCGTTAAAGCCCAAGAACCAGAAGAAGATAGCCAAAAGCAGCAGCAACAGGCTTGTGCGTTCGCCCCGGGTTTCCCGCGGCGCTTCCGCGGAAACGGCGCCGTCCTCGGCCTCGGCGGCTGGCGGCTGCTGCGGTTCACGCACAAAGAAGAAGAGCACGGCCCAGGCCGCCAGAGTAACGACGGTTACCAACACAAAGGGAAGCTGTATGCCGTTTGTCAGGTTGATGAGTACGCCGCCGCCCAACAGCGCCACAATGGTGCCGATGCCGCCCATCAGGTTGATGACGCCGTTTGCCTGCGAGCGCAGCTTGGAAGGGGTCACGTCGGGCATCAGCGCCACCACGGGCGAACGCCACACCGACATCGAGAGGTTGTAAAGAATGATCACACCGATCAGTAGCGCTAATGAGGTGCTCAAAGGTATAAACGAAAACAGCACCGCGCTTACAGGCATACCGATTAATATGTAAGGCAGTCTTCTGCCGCGCCGCGTGTGCGTTTTATCGCTGAGCGCGCCGATCACCGGCTGCATTACGACGGCAAGAACATTGTCGATTGACATAATCAACCCGATGAGTACCGAGTTGTTGATGTGTTTTTCGAGCAGCAGGGGAACATTTGCGCTATACATCGCCCACGCGAGCGATACCGCCATAAAACCAAAACCGATCAGTGCTGTTTTCTTAAAGTCGAGCTTATCCGTTACCGAGATGTTGTGCAAAATCGTTTCATCCAATTCCCGTGCGGTATTTAAATACTAATTCTTCATTTAAAAAGTGATGAAACCACTTTTTTAAACCCCGCCTTTGGCGGGTGCAACAACACTTTGCGTTGTTGCAGAATAAGTATGGCACAAAATCTTCACCGCCCTTTTGGGCGGTATCCTACGACTAAAAGTCGCATAATTAAAACGGTGAATAACACCGTTTCAATTAAAGATTAGGTATAAACGGCTCGCAGCCCCGCACGTCGGCGCAAGCCATGTTAATGTTCAGTCAACGATTACTATTATATACAATAATGCAGTAAAAGGCAAATAAACGGGCAATTTGGTATCAATATATCAAAAGAATCGCTTGCAGAAAATCACTGCATTTCTTTATGAAAAAAGGCAAATACTATTTTTAACCCTGCCTGATTCGGCGGGGTGGTTGCGGTGCGTCAAAACAGATCAGACAATCGTAAAGGAGGTGGGGTGTATGAACGACAGGCGATCGAGCCTTAGGCTTCAACTCATTCTGGCATTTTTAGACCTTTTGTGCGCCTACCTTTCGGTCGTGATCGGTTTTAAACTCAAGTTCGGCTTTTTGGGTACTGTCCCCCCGCACTACCGTGAGAACACAAACTTTTATATCCTTGCGGTTTATGTATTCCTTTTGGCGATGAATATGGCCTTTAAGGTCTATTCGCACCACCGGCGCAGCATTGATTTTGCGCATATCGCGGCGCTGGTGCCCTCTACCGCGCTGGTGTTTGCCTCACTGGTGGTGTTCGACCGCGCGCTGCGCTTGGGCATGCCCATCGAGATGATGGCCATCATCTGCGCGCTGCTGCTGTTTTTTATGCTGCTGTCGCGCATCGGCATCAAGGCGCTTCGATTGGTGCTCGCGCGCTACGAAAGCCTGTACACCCGCTCCGATACCAGCCGCGTGCTCATCTATGCAGCGGGCGAGATGGGCCGCTACCTTTGCGGCAAGCTGTTGTCCAGCCCCACAGAAAAGCGCGTGCCCGTGGCGTTTATAGACGACAATAAGGCGCTGCACGGCAAACGCATCAGCGGGGTAAAGGTGGCGGGAGGGTTGAAGAGCCTTGGCTCCGCTATCCGCAACCACTCGGTGAATGAGGTTATCATCGCGCTGCCGGGCGCCGATGCCGAGCTTGTAAAAAGAATCGTATCGGTCTGCCGCCAGCAGCGCGTGGAGGTCTCGCGCTTCGGCACCATCGAGAATATCGACGACAGCCCCGATAAGGCGAGCATCAGCGACATCAAGCTGGACGATCTTTTGCGCCGCGACCGCGTGCACCTCAACATGAACGCGGTAAAGCGGTTTATCGAGGGTAAAACCGTGTTGGTGACGGGCGGGGCGGGCTCGATCGGCTCCGAGATCTGCCGCCAGGTGCTCACCTACGGCGCACAGCGGCTGATTGTGTTTGACATCGATGAAAACGGGCTGTTCGATATCGGCAACGAGCTTGGCGCAGGCTTTGCGGAGGAGCGTTTTTTTCTGCGCATCGGTTCGGTGCGCGATAAGGTAAGGCTTAACGAGGTGTTCTCGGAGTTTCAGGTAGAGGTGGTGCTTCACGCGGCGGCGCACAAGCATGTGCCGATGATGGAGAATAACCCGGTGGAGGCGGTAAAGAATAATGTGTTCGGCACCTTAAACGTCGCGCAGGCGGCCTCCCGCCACCGGTGTGAGAAGTTTATCCTCATTTCAACCGATAAGGCCGTAAACCCCGGCAATGTCATGGGCGCCTCCAAACGCATTGCCGAGCAGACTATCCAGATGTTAAACGCCGTAAGCGACACCGTGTTTGCCGCCGTAAGGTTTGGCAACGTTTTGGGCAGCAGCGGCAGCGTGGTGCCGTTTTTTGTAAAACAGATCGAAAGCGGCGGGCCGGTGACCGTCACCCACCCCGAGATGCGCCGCTATTTCATGACCATCCCCGAAGCGGTGCAGCTGGTGCTTGAGGCGGGCAGCCTCGCCACGGGCGGCGAGATCTTTGTGCTCGATATGGGCGAGCCGGTGCGCATCTACGACCTCGCGTGCGACCTGATCATGCTCTACGGCCTGAAGCCCGATGTGGATATCAAGATAGAGTTTATAGGGCTTAGGCCCGGCGAAAAGCTGTTTGAGGAGATCAAGCTCGCCGAGGAGGATGTCTCTAAAACCGACAACAACAAAATCTACGTGCTCAAGCCCGTGGAGATCGATTTTCACGCGTTTGCCTCCGAGATCAAAGGGCTTGAAAAAAGCTGCTACACCTATCGCCACGACGAGCTGTTTGACCATATCAAACGGCTGGTGCCAACCTTTGACCGAAAATGAAACGGGGTGTGCCTATGCTCGCCGGGCTGCGAAACAGAATAGCCAACAACCCCTTCTTTAAAAGCGTGCTCATCCTCATGGGCGGGTCGGTGCTGTCGCAGGTCATTCCGTTTCTGGCTTCCCCTGCACTAAGCCGCATCTATACGCCGGAGCATTTTGCAACCTTTACGCTCTTTTTATCCACCGTGAACATCCTCGGGGTGATCACCTCGCTGAAATACGACCTCGCCATTGTCGTGGCGCGGGAGGAGGAAGCCCCCTCCGTATTCTGGCTCTGCCTGCTTTTATCGGGCGGCCTGATGGCGCTTTTGTTCCTGCTCGCACCGGTTTTTATCGCGCTGATGCCCTCCTTAAGCGAAGGGCACGGGGTGGGTTGGGTGTATATGGTGCCGCTTTCGGTGTTTTTAACGGGGCTTTTTTCCGCGCTGGATTTTTACAACCTGCGTCTCAACCGCTACCGCACCATTACGCAGGCCAATATCGTGCGGTCGGTGATATCTGCGGCCGTGCAGATTGTGCTCGGGCTGATGGGCTTCGGCGTTTACGGGCTGATGGTGGGGCAGCTGCTGGCCTACCTTGCGGGGGATATGGTGCTTATGCGCAAGCTTGCCCCGCACGTGGCAAAGCCTAATTTTAAGCAGATGGCAGGCATGGCGAGGATGTACAAAAGCTTTGCCAAGTACACCATGCCCGGCACACTGGCGACCACCCTCAGCTACAACTCGGTTTCTTACTTTTTAACCGCCTTTTTCAAACCCGCCGAACTCGGCTACTACGCGCTCATCAATCAGGTGCTTAGCGCGCCGCTCACGGTTATCTCGGGCGCCGTCGGCAATGTATTCCTAAAAAAGTCCTCCGATGAGGCCGCACACAGCCGAATGACCGCCAAAACCTTCTCCTCCGTTACCCGGGTGCTCACGCTGCTCTCGGTGCCGGTATTCACCATTCTGTTTGTGTTTGCAACGCCGATCATCCGCATCTTTTTAGGGGAGCAGTGGCTGCCCGCCGCCGCCATGGTGAGGGCGCTCATCCCGATGTTCCTCGCGAGGTTTATCATCACCCCTGTTTCCTCCAGCGCTATTGTGGCGGGCAGGCAGGGCGCGTCGATGGTGTGGCAGTTTTCGCTGCTCGCCGCGTCCGTCGCCCCGGCCTTAGTACAGCTATTAACCCCGCTGCCCATTCTCTCGTACCTAACGCTGTTGTCTGTGCTTGTCGCCCTGTGCTATGTGGTGTTTTATCTCTACTGCAGGCGAATTCTCAAGCAATTGGATACTAATTATTAAACAAGAGGTAGCCGCATGAAATGGATAACCAACGCAACCGCCAGGGTAAGGGCGCATGTCACACCTGCGTTTGAGCTTTTGTACCTTGCCTGTGTGTTCTTTATGATGCTCGAGATTGCCACCCCCTTACCCGTAAGCCTGTACAAAGGGCTGTATGTGGGAACCTTTATCGCGCTCGGGGTAAAGTTAATACTGGATAAAAAGCTGGGCTTAAGGCGGCTGTTTTCGTCCATCCGCAGGTTTTACGGGGTGTTAAGCCTGTTCTTTCTGTTACTCATCTATATCCTGGCCGACATTGTGGGGGTATTTTATTCCCCGGTCCCCGATTTCGCGCTCGTAAAATACCTTGTCATCGTGCCCATGCTGCTGTTTTTGGTACCCACCATCTACTATCTCAAAAGCACCGAGCGGCTGGATAAGCTGTACAAAACGCTGGCGCTTTCCGGCTTAACGACGGGGCTGCTTTCACTCTCCAACTACTTTGTGTTTGAGTTTATGCCGCTGCCCTACATCCGCCGCCTTTCGATGATATCGGATTATAACCGCTACGCCGAAAATCTGTATATCAGCATGGTGCTGGGCGCTTTCTTTCTGCTAAACGTGCGTTTTAAGCCGCGCACACAGGCGATTTTACTCTTTTCTCACCTCACATTCTATGCCGTTATCATCACCCTGAGCGGTTCGCGCCGAACCTATATCCTGATGTTCCCCGCCCTTGCGGCCATCCTGCTCTACAAGGCGTTTTATGTGGCACGGTACAGCCCCACCGAGATATCTGCCTTTAAGCGGCTGATCTCGGGGGTACTCATTACCATCCTGTGCATTGGGGTAGTGGGCGCCGCCGAGAACGGGTTTAAGGGGTACTCCGACATCAAATACAGGCAGGAGGTTGAAAGCGGGGGCGGCGAGGTTACCGAGGAGAACAGCGTCGAAAATGTCATCGACACCATCGGCACCGGCGGTATGTTCGATAAACGGGCGATTATCTGGCAGTTGGCGTATAAAGAGGCGCTAAACTATGATGTGAAGGACATACTAATAGGACGCGGCAGCGGCTACGAGGTGCACCTGTACGACATCACGAAGGACGAAAAACTTTTAAAGGCCTACGCGAGCTTTGAGAACAAGCCCAAGAACTGGATGAGCCCGCACAACTTTGTACTGGCGGATTTTTTAAGCGGCGGCATCATCAAGCTGAGCCTTGGCCTTGCGCTGCTCGGCGCGGTGATGGTTCGTCTCGTCCTACTGTTCGCGCACATCCCGGGGCGCGCGCTGCCGCTTGCCATTACCATGGCGCTGCTCTATTTTAACGTGTTTATCTCAGGCCGGTACGGCATTGCGTACGATAAATTCTACTACATCCTGCTCGTATGCCTTGCCGCCGAAAGCGTGTTTGCCGCCCGAGCGCGGGAAGCAGCTGGAACAGCAAACAGCTAAAGTGGAGAGAACGATTCTACAGAGAGGAAATAGGGGAGGCGAAGCGGCATGATGATGTTTATCAGCTATGTGGATTTTGAAGACAAGCGTTCCGGCTCTACCGTGCGCCCGCAGAAGATGTACGACGCGTTTGTAAAGCTCGGCTTCGAGGTCTTCTTGGTTTCGGGCGCGCAGAATAATTGTATGAAACGGCGCGAAACGGTGCGAAAGGTATTGAACAGGCTCGGGAAGTTTTCCCCCGACTTCTGCTACATTGAGCTGCCGTCCGGCCCGATCTTTCACCAGATAGACCGCACGCTCATCCGTCGATTGCACCGTATGGGGGTGCCAATAGCGGCGTTTTACCGCGACGCGTTTTACAAGTTTGCCTCGTGGTGGCAGATAAGCCTGCATAAAAAGCTTGCGGTAAGGCTGCTGCACGCCGCCGATAATTTCGTGCTCTCCCGCTGCTGCGATATCGTTTATTTCCCCTCCAAAACCATGGCGGGGCTCTTTTCGTTCCCCCAAAAGGGGGTGCTGCCGCCCGCCTGTGAAAAACGGTTTTTAAATCCGCGGGAGGAGCCGCGCACCTGCATCTACGTGGGCGGGCTTTCCAAGCGCTACGGCACCGACATTTTGCTGTTCGCGTTTGAGCTGCTCAACCGCTCGGGCAGCTACCCGCTTATCATCGTCTGCCGCGAGGGGGAGAAGAAGGAGATAGACGAACAGTACCTCACTAAGCCCTGGCTCACTGTCGTGCACGCCACGGGGGAGGCACTGGAGCAGTACTACAGCCGCGCCGACATCGGCCTGTACTGCGGCAGGCGAGACATTTATATGGACTTCGCCATGCCGGTAAAGGTGTTTGAGTACCTTTCGTACGGGCTGCCGGTCGTCACCACCAACTGTACCGAGATTGCCGCGTTTGTGCAGCGGTACGACGTGGGGGCAGTAGTGAACGACGACGCGCGGGCCATCGCAAGCGGGGTGCGGGAGCTGATTGCCCACCCGCAGACCTATAAGCGGTTTTACCATAACACAGTCGCTGCGGTCAAGCGCGAACACCTGTGGGAACACCGAGCCGCTCAGGTAGCCGCTGACCTTGCCGCCGTCACCGGCGCGGTATTGGAGACGGATGATGAAACATAGACCCTTGTCAATCACATCAACACAGAAGGAGTGATGCCCCGTATGAAGATATTGTTTTTATCGGCGGCAAACTCTTCGCACACCGTTAAGTGGGTTAACACCTTGGCACAGCACGGGCACAAGGTGCTATTAGCATCTCAGGTCGACCATCAGGTGGAGAAAGGGGCGCTTTCGACGCTTGTACAGGTGGAATATCTGGTGCACGGCGGGCCGCTCGGGTACTACCGCAACGCCCCTCAGTTAAAAGAGCTTGCCGCCGTCTATAAGCCGGAGGTGGTAAACGTGCACTACGCAACAGGCTACGGCACCCTCGGGCGGCGCGCGCGCCTGCACCCCGTGCTGCTTTCGGTGTGGGGCAGCGATGTGTACGACTTTCCGCAAAAGGGGTATTTTCAGCGCCGGATGCTCGAAAAAAACCTTGCCTCGGCGGCGGCGGTGGCCTCCACCAGCCACATCATGGCGGAGTGCACCAAGCAGTATATACACGACGACACGCCGGTGTTTATCACCCCCTTCGGGGTTGATACGGAGTGGTTCAAGCCGCTGCCTCACACGCCTACCGGCGAGTTTGTCATCGGCACCGTGAAAAGACTAGAGCCGGAGTGCGGCGTCGACATCCTGCTTAAGGCATTTAAAATCTTCCGTACGATGGTGCGCATCCATGAGCCTCAAAAAAAGCTGCGGCTTAAAATCTACGGGCAGGGGAGCGACTATACCCCGTTGCTCGGCCTTGCGCGCGAGATCCTCATCAATGACGAAACCGATTTTATGGGGCAGGTTCCAAACGCCGAGGTGCCCCGCGTGCTTGCGCAGATGGATATCGTCTGCCTGCCGAGCAGGCGCGAAAGCTTCGGGGTGGCGGCGCTGGAGGCAATGGCGTGCGAGCGCGCGGTGGTCGTAAGCGATGCCGACGGCTTTTTGGAGACGATAAAGGACGAGCAGACGGGTATTATCGTGCGCGGCCTTGACGAAAACACCCTTGCCGACGCGCTGTTCAAACTTTATCAGAACGAGCTGCTTCGCAAGGCCCTGGGCTACGCAGGGCGGCAGCATGTGCAGCGGCATTACGGCACGGAGCAGTGCCTGATACAGATGGAAGAGGCGCTTTTTTACGCCGCGCACGCCCGTTAACAACGCAAATGCGGGGCAAAGAGAGGACATAGGTTGTGAAAAACGATGAATATTCTTATTATTAATCACTACGCGGGCAGCGAGGCCATGGGCATGGAATACCGCCACTTCTACCTTGCCAAGGAGCTTGCCAAGCTGGGGCACCGCGTCACCCTTGTGGCGGCGAGCTTTACCCACCTGCGCGGCAAAAACCCCCACCCCGAGGAGTCGGTTGAGGAGTATACCGAGGACGGGGTGCATTTTCTGCTGCTTAAGGCGCCGCCATACTACCGCAACAACCTTTACCGCGCGAGAAACGTGGCGGTGTTCCTCGCGAAGCTGCGACTGAATGCCCGCCGCATCGCGGATACCTATACCCCCGACGTCGTGGTGGCTTCCTCCACCTATCTGCTGGATTTTTACCCCGCCCGCCGCATCGCGCGGCTTTCGGGCGCAAAGCTGGTGTTTGAGCTGCACGACGTCTGGCCGATGAGCCTGACTGAGCTTTACGGCATCAAGGACGCCCACCCCTTTGTGCGGCTGCTCAAGCGCGCCGAGAAAGACAGCTACCAAAAAAGCGACAGCGTCGTCACCATCCTGCCGCGTGCCGACCTGCGCGCGCAGGAGATCGGCGTTACCGGCAGACGCATTACCTATGTGCCCAACGGCATCTCTCCCTCGGCGGAGGAATCCCCGATGGTGAGCGACGCGCAGCGGCACATCCTGCAGCTGAAAGAACGCGGCATCTTTACCGTGGCCTACGTCGGCGGGTTTGCCGAGGCCAACGCGCTCGAGACCATCGTCGAGGCAGCGGGCCTGCTGCCCGAGGGCATTGCCGTCGTGCTGGTGGGCAAGGGGGACTGCAAGCAGGAGCTGGTGGCGCGCGCCGCCCACAAAAACCTGCGCAATGTCTATTTTGAGGAGTATGTACCCAAGAACCAGATACAAGCGGTGCTGCGGGAGGCCGACTGCCTGTATATCGGCGCGCGCAAAAGCCGCCTTTACCGCTACGGCGTCAGTATGAACAAGCTGTACGACTACATGTTTTCCGCGCGCCCCATCCTGTTCGGTATCAATGCCGCCAACAACGAGGTATCCCTCTGCGGCTGCGGCATCAGCGTGGAGGCCGAGCAGATTCGCGCCCTTGCTGAGGGCATTGTAAGCATGAAGGCACTCACCCCGCAACAGCGCAGCGAGCTGGGGCGGCGCGGGCGGGATTACGCGCTGCACAACCGCAGCTACGAGACGCTTGCGCAATCGTTTTTAAAGGCTATTCAATAATACTAATTCTTCTTAAAAAAGCGATAAAATCGCTTTTTTAACCCCGCCGAAGGCGGGGAGCAACAACGCAAAGCGTTGTTGCAGAATGAGTGTTGACGGTAATTCGGATTAAGGCCTAGAAAGGGGATTTTATCCCCTTTTTAAATAGAATTTAGTTTAAAATTGTTTGAGGACTTACCATGTTAGCAAGGGATGTAAAATCACTGCCGCAAAGGATGCACAACCGCGAAACCGAAAAGTACCTCTCGCTGCTCAACCGGCGCAGAGGCACCCTTGGGCTCAAGCGCGCGTTTGATATCCTCGCTTCGCTCCTGCTGCTCATCCTTCTGCTGCCGCTCTTTTTGCCGGTTGCGCTGCTGGTGGGGCTCACCTCGCGCGGCGGCGTTTTCTTTCGCCAGCAGCGGGTAAAACAGAACATGGAGCTGTTCTATATCCTTAAATTTCGCACGATGCGGGTGGACCCTGCCAACACGCTGCAGCTCACCACCAAAAACGATTCCCGCATCACCCCTGTCGGGCGGTGGCTGCGCAGGCTGCATCTGGACGAGATGCCGCAGCTTGTGAACGTGCTTACCGGCGACATGTCGCTGGTTGGCCCACGCCCCGAGGTGCCGCGCTATGTGGAGCAGTACACCGACAAATGGCTGGCGACCCTGCTCGTGCCCTGCGGCCTTACCTGCACCTCCAGCCTCTACTTCCGCAATGAAAACGATCTGCTGGAGAAAAGCGAGAACGCCGAAAAGTGCTATCTTGAAGAAATCCTGCCGGTGAAGATGGATTATAACCTGAAATATGTGCGCGACATCACCATCCCGCGGGATATGGAGATACTGCTGCAGACGGCGCTGAGCGTTTTTAACCGCCCACCACTTTAAAAAACCGTGAAAGTATGGTAAATTATATATGTGTATGTAATTGCCCCGCAAGGTTAACGTGTGGGGCTTAACCGATAGGGAAGGTGGCAAGGTGTATGGCTTACGATGCGTTTTCCGAAGGGGTGGAGCTCGGCGGGCTCCGGACAACCTATGAGATCAACATTCTGGTGTGTTACCTGCTCAAAAGCGTAAACTCCGCCTTTACCAAGCAGCAGCTCTGCGATATCCTGCAGCAGGACGGGCTGGTAAACTACTTTGAGCTTACCCATTCAATTAACGAGCTGGTCAAGCTTAAACAGATCGAGCCGGAGAAGACCGCAAACGGCGAAGAGGCCTACCGTGTTACCGAGCTGGGCGCAAAGGCCTGCGCGGTGATAGAGCGCACCGTCTCCGCCTCGGTGCGGGAGAAGGCCATTAAGGCCGCTTTGCGGCTGATGGCGCGCGAAAGCCGCGAGCGCATGAACAAGGTGGAGATTTCGCAGGTGAAGGACGGCTGCATCGTTACCATGCGCATGCTCGACGTGGGTTCCGACCTGATGGAGCTCAAGCTGTTCATGCCCGATATGATGCAGGCCAATATGGTCAAGCGCCAGTTTTTAAACGACCCGCAGCTGCTCTACAAGGGTGTGCTGTCGCTGCTGCTGCGCGATCTGGACGATTTCGGCGGCCTGGCCCCTTCCGAGGAAGAACCCCTCTACGATGAATAGACAAAGGGCTGAGACGCTTGCCACGGGGCATTCTGTTTAATAGCATTTTAGCGCTTATGCCCGCCTGCAAAACCTCAAGGATAGGATACGGATTAAAATGAGGATTGTACATATCGCCGACCTGCACCTCGGCAAAACCCTGTTTGAAATACCGCTTCTAAGCGACCAGCGCCTGTGGCTGCTCGCGCTTTTAGACGCGTTAAAAGAGCTGCGCGCCGACGTGCTGGTGGTGGCGGGCGACGTTTACCAGCGCTCGGTGCCCTCTACCGAGGCGGTGAGCCTGCTCGATGAGTTTTTAAACGAGGTGGTGCGCAAGCTGCAGATTCCCGTGCTGATGATTGCGGGCAACCACGACAGCGGCGAGCGCCTCGGCTTCGCCTCCCGCCTGTTTGAGGAAAGCGGGCTGCATGTATCGGGCAGCGTGGAGAAAGAGCTTAAAACCGTCGCGCTGCGCGATGAATACGGCGCGGTGAACTTTGTGCTGCTGCCCTATTTTGAGCCGTACCCCATCAAAAAGCTGTTTGACGGCGACGACAGCATCAAAACCATGAACGACGCCTTTCTACGCATAGCGGAGGCTTTTTTAAAAGAACACGAGGCGGATTTTAACGGGCGCAATGTGCTCATCGCCCACGGCTTTTTCGGCAGGGACGCAGCGCTCGCCCGTTTTTCCGATTCCGAGCGCAGTGCGGGCGGCAGCGATATGATGGACAGCGCCCTGCTCGAGCGCTTTGATTACGTGGCGCTCGGGCACCTGCACGCGCCCCAGACGGCGGGTGCGCCGCATATCCGTTACGCGGGCTCACCGCTCAAATACTCGCTCTCCGAGGCAGGGCAGGAAAAATCGGTTACGGTCATCGACCTCTTTGAAAAGGGCAGGGTGGATATTTTTAATAAGGTCATCCCCGCGTCGCACGACCTGCGTATCCTTACCGGCAGGGTAGAGGAGCTTACCGCCGCCGCTTCCTCAGCGGGGCAGGAGACAAACGACTACGTTTACGCCGTCCTCACCGATAAGGGCGAGGTTTACGGTGCGATGGAAAAGCTGCGCGCGGTCTACCCAAACATCATCGGCTTAAAGCGTGCTGGTGTTGAGATGGAGGCAGCGGCCCTTTCGGCGGGGCTGGAGCTCCAAAAAAAGACGCCGTCCCAGCTTTTTAACGAGTTTTATAAAGAGATGCTGGGCGAGGATATTACCCCAGAACGCAAGGCCCTGATGTGCGCGGTGTTTGAAACCGCCGCAAGGGAAGAAATAGTCTAGGGCGTTTCTGAAAACGGAGAATCGCGAGATATTTCGCTACATACGAGCAGATTCAAGTTAAAGAAACACAGACATACACAGTATGTCAACATACTGTATGTATTCCGAGTATTTTTAACGTAGAAGATGCCGCTTGCAGAGCGTGTCTTCAAGAAGTTTATGTTAGTAAACACATAGCTAAATTTAAAGACACGCTTTTGAAATAGACAAGAATTCGCAGTTTTCAGATAGCCCCCAGTTAGGCTTTTTACTTAAAGGCGATAAGGCCGGAAAGGTGGGGCTATAGACCATGAAGCCGTTGCAGCTTACGATAAACGCCTTCGGCCCCTATGCGGGCAGGCAGGAGATAGACTTTGAACAGCTCACGGGGCAGAACCTGTTTTTGATCACCGGCCCCACGGGCGCGGGCAAAACCACGGTATTCGATGCCATTACCTTCGCGCTTTACGGCAGGGCGAGCGGCGAGAGCCGCAAGGATGTTGAAAAGCTTAAAAGCGATTACGCCACCCCCGACGAGCCTTGCTTTGTAAGGCTCAGCTTTTTGCTGCGCGGCGAGGTTTATGTCATCGAGCGCCGCCCCAAGCAGCAGCGCACCGTGCGCGGCGGCGGGGTTTCGGTAGCGAACGGCGACGCCCTGCTCACACTGCCCAACGGAACCATCGTCAAAGGGGTTTCGGAGGTAAACGCCCGCATGAACGAGCTGCTGGGGCTGGACTGCAGCCAGTTTCGCCAGATCGTGATGCTGCCGCAGGGCGAGTTTAAACGGCTGCTGGAATCGGGCAGCGACGAAAAGCAGGTTATCTTCCGCAAGATATTCTCCACCGGCCTGTACAGCCTTGTGGAGTCAAAGCTTAAGGCGCAGAGCTATGAGGTACGGCAAAGGCTCGACAGCGCCGCCGAAAAGCTTGCGGAGTACGCGCATATGCTGCAGGCAGGCGGCAGTGAACCGTTAAAGGATGCGCTTGGCCGCCAGAGCATTCCCTATGCGGCGGTAGCGGAGCTGACGCAGGCGCTGCTTGCCGAGGACACTCTCGCGCTGGACGACACCAAGCGGCAGCTGGAACAGGCATTAACTGAAAAGAACAGTATTGATACAGAGGAAGCCAAGCAGCACAACGCAAGGCTTGACCGTCTGGAGCAGCTGATTGCAATCGAGAGGCAGCTTAAGGACGAGCAGCCCTTGCAGCTTAAGCGCCAGCAGAGCCTGACCCTTGCGCGAAGGGCGCGCGAGCTTGCGTTTATCGAGCGCGAGATAGCCAGCGCGCGGGAGCAGGCGCGGGCAAATGAAGCAAGCACCGAACTGATTCATGGGCGCATCGTCACCTGTACTAAACGGCTGGAAGAGGCCAAGGCTTCCCTTCAGCAGGCCGAGCGGGACAAGGTGGTACAGCAGCAGCTCGTGGAAAGGCGCGGCTTTTTTGCGCGTATCTCCGAGCAGCTTACCCTTGTCGGGCAGCTTACGGCGCAGGGGGAGCTGCTTAAGGCTAAGCTTTCGGCGCAAAACGGGTATGTCGCGGCAGTGGAGCTGCTGCTAAGGCGTGCGCGTCTGAAAGAGGAGCATGACCGCGCGCAGGCACTGGCGGCGGCCTACGGCGAGCTTTATGCGGCGCTTACCGATTACCGTACGGCGGCGCAGGAGTATGCCGTGACCAATTCGCACTACGCCGAGGTGTTCGAGCAGTTTTTAGCGGGCCAGGCGGGCATTTTGGCGCGGCGGCTCGCCGACGGCACGCCCTGCCCCGTGTGCGGCTCGGTTCACCATCCCGCGCCCGCCGCGCAGCAGCAGGAGCTGCCGGATGAGGCCGCTCTCAACCGTCTAAAGCAGCAGACCGACGCCCTGTATACCCGCCAGATGTCGCTTTCAGGGGACGTTAAGGCCAAGGCGGCGGCCATCCGCGCGCAGGGAGGCACGCTGGACATTGCCGATGACGCACTGTTCAGCGCTAATGAAGCTGTTACAGCCCTGCGTCAGGCGGCACAGGCAGCCTTTCAGGGCCTTGAGCGGGAGTACGGTGCGCTCAGCGCGCAGGCAGCCGACAGCTTAAAGCGTTTAAGGATGCAGGATGACCAGCGGCTGTATGACACTGCCTACCTCACTGAGCGAAAAGGCCTGCTGGAGCGCGAGGCTGCGACGTTTCAACAATCGTTCGGGGAGCTTACCGCGCGCACTGCGGAGGAGCGGGCAAAGATTCCCCCCGAGCTTGCGGGCCCCGATAAGCTGCGGGAGGCCGTAAGGCATAACGAAGAGCAACTTGCCCGCTTGCAAAAGCAGGCCGAGGCCGCACAGAACGAGTTTGTGGCGGCGATGAGCGAGCAGGAGCGGCTATCCGAGGCGCTGCGCAACGCGCAGGAGGCAGCCACCAACGCAAAGGCAGCCGCCGAAAAGAGCGGGCAGGCGCTGCAAAGCGGGATGGCGGAGCACGGCTTTGCGTCGCAGGAGGAGTACAAGCGCTATCTGATCACCGAAGACGAATACACGGCGCTCGAAAAGACCATAAAAGGGTACGCCGACACTACCGTAAAAACGCAGGCTGAGATTGCGCTGCTGCAGCATACCTGCGAGGGTAAGCCGCGCGCTGATCTCGAGGCACTGCTGGAACGTTATCAGGCCGCCGCCGCGCGCGCCGACGAATTGGACGCGGAAAAGACGGCGTTCAGCCTGCGCATCGACGCAAACACCCGGGCGCTTGCCCGTATGAACTCACTGATGCAGGCCATGCGGGAGGACGAATTGCTCTACGCCGACGTTGCGGCACTCTACGCGCTCGCCAAGGGCGACAACGCGGCGAAGCTTTCGTTCGAGCGATATGTGCTGGGGGCCTACTTCGCCGATGTGGTGCGCGCCGCCAACCTCTGGCTCACCGATATGACGGGCGGGCGGTATATCCTTCTGCACCGGCAGGAGCGCTTAAAGGGCAACGCCGCCGCGGGGCTGGATTTGGAGGTGCTTGACGCCGGGACGGGCAAGGAGCGCCACGTGAGCACCCTCTCGGGCGGGGAGAGCTTCAAGGCCTCGCTCGCGCTCGCGCTCGGGCTTGCGGACGTGATTCAAAGCTACGCGGGCGGGGTGAGCATCGAAACGATGTTTATCGATGAGGGCTTCGGCTCGCTGGACGCCGCCTCGCGCGAGAAGGCTGTGGATACCCTGTTTGAGCTTGAAAAAACGGGCAGGCTCATCGGCATCATCTCGCATGTGGAGGAGCTGAAGGAGCGCATCCCCGCAAGGCTGGAGGTAACCCCCTCCGCTTCGGGCAGCACCGCGCGGTTTGTGTAACGGCCGGCCAAGCCGGTTATCACACCTTTTCGTTACAGGACAAACATAGCTGTTTATCCGAAAAACACAGCTATTTGTCCGAATTAATACTTGATTTTTACTCTCGATTGTGATAACATACTACTGTTACGTTGGTCTACGGAACTTTCTGCGGCAAAAGCAGCTATTTTGTTGCGGGCGGTTTCTCCAATAAACGCAAGGCAGAGGTTGCTTCGCTTTCTGCCGGCAATGCGTAGGCCGTTTATGGGCCGCTAGGTACTGCGGGGCGGAATGGAGGGTATCATTGTGAAAAAAGGCGTTCATCCAGATTATAAAGCCACATCCATCACTTGTGCTTGTGGTAATGTTATTGAAACAGGTTCAACCAAGCAGAATATCCGTGTTGAAATTTGCTCCAAATGCCATCCTTTCTTCACCGGAAAACAGAAGCTTATAGATGCGGGCGGCCGTGTGGATAGGTTCAATAAGCGTTTCGGGCGCGATGACAAAGCTGCTAAATAATTTTGCAGCCTTAAAAAGTCGATTAGGCGGTGTGCATGTACACCGCCTACTTTTCTATTCGTAATACTAATTCTTTTTAGCCCCGCCTTCGACGGGGAGCAACAACACTTTGCGTTGCTGCAGAAAGCGTATGAAACGGTAATTCGGCGGCTAAAAGCCTAGAAATTTTATCCCCTTTTCAAATGGAATTTAGTATAAAGCAATTTTGGGCCTTGCAGCCATTTTTATAACGGCAGGTGAAGCAGTTTGGCATACAGTACCATTCAAGCCTGTGCCGAGGACGAGTTTACAGAGCAAAGATCGCGGTTTATTGGTTACATCGCGCCGGTGAGCAGCGAGCAGCAGGCGATGGAGTTTATAGGCGGCATCAAAGCCAAACACCGCGATGCCACCCACAATGTTTTCGCCTATGCGCTGCAAAACGGGCAGGCTCGTCGCTGCTCCGACGACGGAGAACCCTCCGGCACCGCCGGTGCACCGGTGCTCGATGTCATTTTAAAAGAGGGCCTGACCGACGTCGCGGTGGTGGTCACCCGCTATTTTGGGGGCATCCTTTTGGGTGCGGGCGGCTTGGTGCGGGCTTATTCGCACGCCGCTAAGCTCGCGGTAAACGCCGCGCAGCGGGTGGAGATGACCGAGTGCGTTTTGCTGAGCCTTACCATGGCCTACAGCTGGTATGCGCAGGTACAGCGGGTGCTGCCGAGGTATAACGCGCAGGTGCAGGGGAGCGATTTTGCCGCCGAGGTAGGCCTTACGGTACTTATCCGCGCCGAACGGGCGCAGGCGTTTGTCGAGGAGCTCACCGAACTCAGTGCCGCAACCATCCGCACCGAGATGGTGCTGCGCACTTTTGGATCGATTGCATAATAATGGCGATAAATACAAAAAAGAACGGGCTTTGTGTTGATTTTCACGATTTTTTGAAAATCAAGAAGGGTTTTCATCGTCTATAGCGTATAATATTATAAAAGATTAAAAATTAAACTAGCCATTATTTGTAAAGGAAGTTCAACGTGCATGACCATCCGCGAACAAACGGAACAGTCAGAATTGCAAACGCTTTCGCAGGGTGCTGCCAAGGCCTGTTATTCCCGTGGGCGCGAGCGGGAAGAGGAGCAGTGCATGCTGCGCACCGTTTATCAGCGCGACCGCGACCGCATTCTGCACTGCAACGCCTTTCGGCGCCTGATGAATAAGACGCAGATGCTGTTAAGCCCCAGAGGCGACCATTACCGCACCCGCCTCACCCACACGCTGGAGGTTTCGCAGATTGCGCGCACCATCGCGCGCGGGCTGCGCTTAAACGAGGACCTTACCGAGGCCATCGCGCTTGGGCACGATCTCGGGCACACCCCCTTCGGCCACGCGGGTGAGCGCGCCTTAAACGAGGTGTGTTCGTCCGGCTACCGCCACTACGAGCAAAGTGTGCGCGTGGTGGAAAAGCTCGAGAAGGAAGGAAAAGGGCTCAACCTTACATATGAGGTACGCAACGGCATTGCGTGCCATACCACCGGCCACAACGCCGACACCCTCGAGGGGCAGGCGGTTCGTGTGGCGGATAAGATTGCCTACCTCAACCACGATATCGAGGATGCCATCCGTGCGGGGATTTTAAGCGAAGAGAATATCCCGTGGGAGGTGCATGTGAACTTAGGCAACACCAAAACCCAGCGTATCACCACCCTCGTCACCTCGGTGATACAGAACAGCGGCGATGCCATCGGGATGGACAAGGTTACTGCCGACACCTTTGCGCTTTTGCGCACCTACATGTTCGCCACGGTGTATGTCGACCCGGTGGCGAAGGGCGAGGAGCACAAGGCCGAGCAGCTGGTAAAAACCCTGTTTGAATACTACCTTAAAAACCCCGAGCGTCTGCCCGATGCCTACCGCGCCATTGTGGAAGACGACGGGCTGGAGCGTGCAGTGTGCGACTATATCTCGGGCATGAGCGACCGCTACGCAACCACCGTTTATAACGACATTTTTATCCCTAAACCGTGGCAGGTTACCCCATATGACTAAACAGACGCAGAAAATGGAATAATTATACCGTAAGGGTACAATCTATTCTTATGCGTTTTTGTCTGCAAACCGCCACCCGGCTCCTTCCGGCCCGAAAAGAAGCCCGTCGACATCCGTGCAGCCCGCACAACCCTGTGGGAGAACGGGAATGAAAGGAACACCCAAGATGGCGATCTCCGACCAGTTTCTTGCCGAGCTTAAATACAAAAACGATATCGAGCAGGTGGTGTCCTCCTACGTCAATTTAAAACGCGCAGGGCGCAATCTGGTGGGGCTATGCCCCTTTCACAGCGAGAAGAGCCCCTCCTTTACCATATACCCCGAAAGCCAGTCGTTCTATTGCTTTGGCTGCGGCGCGGGCGGCGACGTTATTACGTTTATCAAGCGCATCGAAAGCCTTGAATACATCGAGGCGTTAAAGCTGCTGGCCGACCGCGCGGGGATGCGGCTGCCCATCGACGGGCAGGACGACGCCGCGCTTAAGGTGCGCACCAAGGTTTTGGAGATGAACCGGGAAGCCGCGCGCTTTTATTACCACATGCTCACCGGCGACCAGGGCAAGGAGGCACTTGCCTACCTGCGGGGGCGCGGGCTTACCGACAAAACCATCACGCGCTTCGGCTTGGGTTATGCGCGGGAAAGCTGGGACGATTTAACCAAACACCTGCAGCAAAAGGGCTTTACCCCGGAGGAGATCATTGCGGCGAACCTCGCAAACCGCTCGCAGAAGGGCGGGGTGTACGACCAGTTCCGCAACCGCGTCATCTTCCCGATCATCGATATACGCGGCAATGTCATCGCGTTCGGCGGGCGCAACCTCGGCGAAAAGGGGCCGAAGTATTTAAACTCCTCCGATACGCCGGTGTACAACAAAAGCCGCAACCTCTATGCGCTCAACATCGCCAAGGCCACCAAGGAGCGCCGGTTTATCCTTGCCGAGGGATATATGGATGTCGTGGCCATCCATCAGGGCGGATTCGACAACGCCGTGGCCTCGTTGGGCACCGCGCTTACGCCGGATCAGGCAAGGCTGATTGCCAGCTACACCGGCGAGATCGTGGTTTCCTACGACGCCGACGAGGCGGGGCAGAAGGCCACCCAGCGCGCCATCGGCATCCTTGAGCAGGCGGGCCTTACCGTGCGGGTGCTCAAGGTGGAGGGGGCCAAAGACCCCGACGAGTTTCTCAAAAAATTCGGTCCCGCGCGTTTTCGCATGCTGCTCGACGGTTCCTCCGGCGCCACCGAGTACGAGCTTGCAAAGCTCAAGACCAAATACAACGTAGAATTGCCCGACGGCCGGGTGGGCTACCTGAAGGACGCGTGCTTTGTCCTGGCCGCGCTCAAAAGCCCGGTGGAGCGCGATGTATATGCCGGACGCCTTTCAGCGGAGCTCGGCGTGCAGAAGCAGGCGATTGAAGAACAGGTGAAGGGCATCATCGAAAAGAACAAGCGCGCCGCCGACAAAAAGCAGCGGCGGGATGTTCGCGTGATGAGCGCCGTAAGCAGCGGTATTGATAACGTCAACCCCCAGCGTCAGGCCAACCTGAAGGCTGCCGTTGCCGAAGAGAACATCATCGCCCTCCTGTTCAAACACCCCGATTATATCGGCGTCATCGACGAGCGGGTTACCGCCGAAGATTTTGTCACCGATTTTAATAAAAGCGTTTACGAGCGTATCGCGGAAAGGCTGCACACCGTAGGCGAATGCAGCTTGACGGCGCTCTCCCCCTACTTTACCGATCAGCAGATGTCGCGCGTCTCCTGGATCATCGCGCAATCTGCGATCAAAAGCTATTCCAAAAGCGACGCCGAGGCCTACGCCGATACGCTGGCGCAGTGCAAACGGGCTAAAACGCCCGAGCAGGTGGCGAAGCTCGACGGCAAGGAACTTGAGGATTTTGTGAAAAGCCTTCAATCTAAAAAACGATAAATTGACTCTGGTTAAAAACCATCACACCGATTGTGTAAAATATGCCGCATGCTGCGGAGAATGGATGAAGAAATGAGTACTCAAGACAAAAAGAATCTGCTCGCCGACCTGATTGAGCAGGGAAAAGCCAAGGGGAAGCTCACCACCAAAGAGATCAACGACGTGCTTGAGGAGCTGGACTTCGACGTCGATCAGGTGGATAAGCTCTACGACGCGCTGGAAAGCAATAACGTCGACATCATTGAGGATTTCACAAGCCCGCTGGACTTCAATATTGATATTCAGGACGAAAACCTTGAATACGCCCTTGCCTCCGAGGGCATCAACATCGACGACCCCGTAAAGGTATACTTAAAGGAGATCGGGCGCGTGCCGCTGCTCTCCCCCGAGGAGGAGATCGAGCTTGCTACCCGCATGGTGCAGGGCGACGAATACGCCAAGAAGCGCCTCAGTGAGGCGAACCTTCGTCTGGTGGTAAGCATCGCCAAGCGTTATGTGGGCAGAGGCATGCAGTTCTTGGACCTGATTCAGGAGGGCAACCTCGGGCTTATCAAGGCCGTTGAAAAGTTTGACCACACCAAGGGCTTTAAGTTCTCTACCTACGCCACCTGGTGGATCCGTCAGGCCATCACCCGCGCCATCGCCGACCAGGCGCGCACCATCCGCATTCCCGTGCATATGGTGGAGACCATCAACAAAGTAAAGAAGGTTACCAGTCAGCTGCTGCATAAAAACGGCCACGAGCCTACCGCCGAGGAGATTTCGGAAGAGCTTGACATGCCGGTGGACAAGGTGCGCGAGATCATGCGCGTCGCGCAGGAGCCGGTGTCGCTCGAGACCCCGATCGGTGAGGAGGAGGACAGCCACCTCGGCGATTTTATCCCCGACGAGGATGCCCCCGCGCCTGCCGAGGCAGCTTCGCACACCCTGCTCAAAGAGCAGCTCGGCGATGTGCTGCAAACCCTCACCCCGCGTGAGGAGAAGGTGCTCAAGCTGCGCTTCGGGCTGGAGGACGGGCGTTCCCGCACCCTTGAAGAGGTGGGCAAGGAGTTCAACGTCACCCGTGAGCGCATCCGCCAGATTGAGGCGAAAGCGCTGCGCAAGCTGCGCCACCCCAGCCGCAGCAAGAAGCTCAAGGACTTTTTGGACTAAGGGCTATCTGAAACCTCCAAATTCTTGTCTATTTCTACTGCACAAGGCATCTTCTGCATCAAAAATACTCGGAATACATACAGTATTCCTGCGTTTTTTGATTTGAATCTGCTCATATGTAGCGAAATATCCGGCGATTTTCCGTTTTGAGAAATGCCCCAATATCTCCCAGAAATCCGCGATTGACAAATCTCGGAAGGATGAGTATAATTTAAAATATAGTAAATTGGTATATAAAGCGGCGCACAAAAACGCCGTTGTGATGCCTCAATCGTTTATTGAAGCAGAAAGGCTTGGGTCTTATATGCATATTACGTTGGAATCGGATTACGCTGTAAGAATCGTATACTGCCTCGCGCAGAACAGCTGCAGGATGGATGCGAAGAAGATCTCGGAAAAATCCTGTGTTACGCTGCGTTTCGCACTCAAGATACTGCGCAAGCTGGTTGCGGGCGGTATTGTAAAGTCGTTTAAAGGCACGCAGGGCGGCTATGAGCTTGCGAAGGATGCCTCCGAAATCTCGCTCAGAGACGTTATAGAGACGGTAGAGGGCACCTATGCCCTGAGCCGCTGTGTCTGCGGCGAGGGCGAGTACGAGTGCAACCATACCCACGAGGAAGGTTATTGCCCGTTCCATTCGGTGTATGAGGCCATCTCCAACGACGTGCGCGAAAAGCTGCACAACGTTACGTTTAACAAGATGCTGCCTGCTAAGAAATAGCAAACCTACATACAGCGAGTCTGGATTCGTTTTTATCTGTCCGGGCGCTGCTGTTTTTTATCCGCCGGCTTAATCGTTTATTGTTCCGTTTCACATGGCGTGCCTTGCACGCCATGTATTTTCATATGTGCCTGTTTTATAGAGTTTGACGTAAGGGAGAGAAGCTTGTGACCAGCCTTTTGATTAAACTATTTGTAAAAAACAGTGAGGATATAGCAAACGATAGGGTGCGCGGACGTTACGGCATCCTAAGCGGTGCGGTGGGTATCTGCACCAACCTGCTGCTGTTTGCGGGTAAGCTTATCGCGGGAACACTCACAAACAGTATCTCGATTGTGGCGGACGCCGTGAACAACCTGTCGGACGCCTCCTCATCGGTGATTACACTGGTGGGGTTTAAGCTGGCGGGCAAACCCGCGGATAAGGAGCACCCGTTTGGCCACGCGCGGTTTGAGTACCTTTCCGGCCTTGCGGTGGCCATCATCATCCTGCTCATCGGCTTTGAGCTGGGCAAAACCTCGATCGACAAGATTTTTCACCCCGGGGATGTGGTGTTCAGCATCCTCTCCGTGGTGGTGCTGGCGGCATCGATGCTTTTGAAGCTGTGGCAGGGGGTATTTTACCGTACCATCGGCAGAAGGATCTCCTCTACCGCCCTGATCGCCTCGGCCACCGACAGCTTAAGCGACGTCATTTCCACCGGCGCGGTGCTTGTGTCGGCGCTGATCGCACGCTTTACGGGGCTTCAGTTGGATGCCTACATGGGCCTTGCGGTTGCGGCCTTTATCCTCTATTCCGGTGGCAAGCTGATCCTCGAAACAGTCAACCCCATCCTCGGCGAAGCGCCGGACTGCGAGCTGGTAAGCGCCGTTGAGAGGCAGATACTGGCCTACCCGGGGGTTTTGGGGATACATGACCTGTTGGTGCATAGCTACGGCCCCGGCAAGACCTTTGCCTCGGTGCATGTCGAGGTTTCGGCACATGAGGATATCTTGGTCAGTCATGACCTTATTGATAATATTGAGCGGGATGTCAGCAAGCAGTTTAACCTCCAGCTGGTTATTCACCTGGACCCCATCGTGGTGGACGACCCGAAGATAAACGAACTGCGTGCCTTTGTGCGCAAGGTGGTCACCGATATCGACCAAAGCCTCTCGATGCACGACTTCAGGGCGGTGCAGGGGCCTACCCATACCAACCTCATCTTCGATGTGGTGGTGCCCAGCGGTTACAAAAAGCAGGAGGAAGAGCTGGTAAGCGAGATCGCCGCGCAGATCAAGGCACGCGACGAGCGCCTGTACGCCGTTGTCACGATTGACAGCAGCTATGTGTCCGTAAACATGCCGATACAATGAAAGCCACCCTTTTCAGGGTGGCTTCGTGTTGCAATCTTTAGGTGCTTTGCATTCCTTCATTGCAAAGGTTTGCTGTTTTTTATGGTCACATCCAGCTGGCGGTAGGGGATAGTGATGCCGTTTTGGTCAAACGCCGCCTTTACCTGCTCATAGAGGTCGTAGCTTAAGGTGAGGTAGTTTTCGCGCTTTACCCATACATAGCACGCGATTTTCACGGCATTGTCGCCATGCCCGCATACCCGTACGAGCGGCTCGGGGGTTTTAAGCGCAAACTCATTCTGTTCAACGATATGAAGAATCAGCTGCTGCACGAGATTAAAATCGTCCGAAAAGCCGATGGAGAAGTATAAATCCAGCCGCCGCGTTTCTTCGCTCGAAAAGTTGATGATATCAGCCGCCGACACCTTGGAGTTTGGGATGAATACCACCTTGTTATCGATGGTTTTAAGCTTGGTATAGGTATAGCTTATCTCTATTACGGTGCCCTGCTGCCCATTTACCTCCACAAAATCACCATGCTTAAACGGGCGGTTATAGAGAATGACAATGCCGCTTGCAAGGTTTGCAAGAGTGTCTTTCAGCGCCAGTGAAAGCGCCAGGCCCACCGCGCCGAACGCGGTTACCAGCGGGGTAATGTCGATATTCAGCGCGGATGCCGCAAGCAACAGCAAAAGCGTATATAATACAATTTTAACGGTCGAGCGTATAAAATGGTGCATCGCGGTATCAATGCGGCTTCTGGCAAGCCCCTTCGCAAGCAGCTTGCTCACAAAGTGGATGACAATCATCCCTACCACAACCAGTATCAACGCGCCGATCAGGGATGGGTAGTAGTTCATCAGCCACTTTTTTATATCCGCAAAGGTAGGCATAGATTCCGGCTGGGACGCTGCAGAGGACAACGAGTACAACAATGAAGATTCGGCCATCTGCCAAACCTCCTTTCAAACGTATCTTGCGGGGCTTACCCCCTTAAGCCGCTTAAACACGCGGGAGAAATAAAGCGGATCGCCAAAGCCCACCGAGTTTGCAATCTCACCGATGGAAAGGTTGCTGCCACGTATGAGCGAGCAGGCCTTGCTGATGCGAAATTGGGTGAGAAAATCGTTGGGCGAAAGCCCCAGATGCTTTATAAACAAGCGGTAGAGGTGGCTGCGGCTTACCCCCGCATGCGCCGCAATATCCTCCACGCCGATAGTGGCCGAGTAATTATATTCCACAAAGCGTATGGCAAGGTCGATATACTCCCTGCCGCCCGCCTCGGGGTGCGTTTTGCCCGAGATTTCCATCAAATGCGCCAAAAACAGGTACAGGTAGCCGCTCATGCGGGTCTCCTGAAAGGGGGCCGACCCCACCGCCGAATAGATATCCGTAAGCATCCGCTCGGCAGCCTGCCCGTTTGTCAGGTGGAAGACGGGGTTTTCGGGCACAAAACCCGTAAGCAGCAGCAGGCTTTGTGCGTCGCTGCCGTTAAAGCCCACCCAGAGGTATTCCCATGGCTCGTCCGCGTCCGCGGTATAGGAAACCAGCTTGTTCGGGGTGATTAAAAAGGCGTCCCCGGCGATGATATCGTAGCTTTTACCGCCGGTACAAAGTGTTCCTTTGCCGCTTACCACATAATGAATCAGGTAATGGTCGCGCACCGCCGGGCCCCAGGTATAGGAAGGGGTACAGCGCTGCCGCCCGGTGTTGAACACCGAAAGGCCGAAGTTTTCACGCAGCTGTGTTTTATAGGAATGCTTAAAAACACTGTTCTCCATCAATCGTCCCCCGAAGTGCTTGGCAACATTTTTATAATATTAATTCTTCTTTAATGCTTTACATTGTTGCAGAATGAGTAATATACAGTATAGCTTTGCACCTATTATTATAAAGCCGGAAATATAAAATTTCAAGTTTATCACAACAATTGTCCATAAATACATGTCTGGAAGCACAAACCTAGATTAGGGAACATCAGGAACGGCATCTTTTTCTGCCAATTCAAAACAGGGATGTTCATACATACGTAAAAAACAGTTAAAATTTATGTGAGGGGGTATATTGCAATATATACAA
The DNA here is from genome assembly GCA_023412215.1 of Bacillota bacterium. Classification (GTDB taxonomy): domain Bacteria; phylum Bacillota; class Clostridia; order Oscillospirales; family Ruminococcaceae; genus Acetanaerobacterium. Next base: position 230,645 of record JAEYNX010000003.1, read on the forward strand.
AAAAATATTTAAACTCACCTATTGACAAAGCGATATGACTAGTCTATAATTACGTTGAACGTTAAACCTAGCAACGCGAACCATAACATATTAAGGAGGTTAATTGGAAATGAAAAAATTGTTGTGCGGTATGCTCAGCCTCGCAATGCTGCTGGCACTGTTCGCCGGTTGCGCGCAGGCTCCCGCAGCTGAGACTCCGGCATCGTCGGACGAGGCTTCTTCTGCAGCTTCTTCCGAGGCACCTGCAGACGAGAAGGTTGTACTTAAGTTAGGTAACTGGCCTGAGGATACTCAGACGACCGAAATTGAGCTGTTTAAGGGCTACACCGCGAAATTCCAGGAGACTCATCCCAATGTAGAGGTTGTTCCCGCTTATTACTTCTATGCGCTGGATACCATCGTTGCGCTGTGTGAATCCGGCCAATGCCCCACTCTCTTCCAGCCTTGGTACACCGAGACTGACAAGATGGTGAATAACGGCTTCGTAGCCGACATGACCGATTACTTAAATGAGCGCGGCTGGCTCGAAGCGATGAACCCCACCATCAAAGAGGTTGTTACCAGAAACGGCCGTACCTATGGTATGCCCCGTGACGGTTACGCTCTTGGTTTAATGTTAAACTTGGAACTTTATGAAGAAGCTGGTTTAATGAAGGACGGCCTGCCCCAGTACCCCAAGACCTGGGACGAACTGGCTAAGACCGCTCAGACCATTAAGCAGAAGACAGGCCAAGGCGGTTTCTGCCTGCTCGCTAACGACAACGCCGGCGGCTGGCACTTCACGAACATCGCTTGGGGCTTCGGCGCCGACCTGATGCTCGTTGGTGCAGACGGCAAAGAGACTGCAAACGTAAATACTCCAGAAGCCATTGCAGCTATGGAGTATGTTAAGAGCTTAAAGTGGACCTATGACTGCTTGACCGCCGACCCGCTTTCTGAGAACTGGGCAACCGGCCACGCCAGTGTTGGTACCGGCGCTGCCGCAATGGAAATTGGTGCAAACGACGCCGTAAGCCAGCTCACTCAGGTTAACGGCCTGGCCGTTGACAAGGTTTCACTCGTTCCTATGCCTTCCGGCCCCAAGGGCGTAAATATGCTCTCTGGCGGTACTCCTTACATGTTCGCTGCGAACTCCACCCCGGCTCAGCTGAACGCCGCTCTCGATTTCATTGAGGTTATGGGCAGAAGCCCCGAGGTAACCGATGATGTTAAAGCGGGTATGGACGCCAACAACCAGAACCTCGTAGACTTAGGCGTTCCCGTAATCCCGAATTTCCCCATCTGGATCAACCCAGATAGAATTAAGCTTAACGACGATTCCGTTGCAAAATACTCAAACGTTGACATGAGACTGTTCAACGATTATTTCGCAGCAGCCGCGAAGCCCGGTATGATCCGTCTTGAGTACCCGGATGCTCAGCTGCTTTACGGAGAAATCACCAAGGTTCTGCAGGCAGTAGTTACCGATAAGAACGCTGACGTAGCGGCTCTTATGGCTACCGCAAACAGCAACACGCAGATACTGCTCGACGGCGGTAAATTACCCGAATAACTCACAACTGTCACAGAGGTATGGGGCTTTTCCGAAAGGTTTAGCCCCATATCAATCTAAATTGCTGCAGCTTAACGGGCAGCAGTTTAGATAATAGATAAGAGACAACAATAATACTAATTTTTCTTTAAAAAAGTGATAAAATCATTTTTTTAATCCCTGCCAAAGGCGGGAAACAGCAACGCAAAGCGTTGCTGTAAAATGAGTATTAAACGGTAATCCAGCGGCTTAAAAGCCGCCCACGCCGTTTGCATAACGGCGTGTTTGAAATGGGGATTTACCCCATTTCAAATGGAATATAGTATAATGTGAGGTGAATGTAGTGAATAACATCAGTAAGAGTAAGAAAAAAATATCGGTTGAAAATGTTAAGAAGAATATTTCCGGGTGGCTTATAATGCTCCCTTCTCTTATCCTTTTTGCCTTCTTCGTATGGGAGCCGCTGCTTGAAAGCATTCGCCTTTCATTATATTCAGCAAAAGGAATACGACTTCAGCAATTTGTCGGTTTCGATAACTACATAAAGGTGTTTGTAAACCCGGACTTTCTTCCCGCACTCGGCAATACCTTCATGTATACCTTATGGTCGCTCATTATAGGCTTTTTGGTTCCGATTATTATGGCAATCCTTATCACCGAAGCCCCGGCCTTAAAGGGCTTCTTCCGCACAACTGTTTATTTCCCGAATATTATGCCGGGTCTTGCGACCGCGATGATTTGGGTTTACCTTTTCTCACCCGGCCCCACCGGCGTTTTGAATATCCTGCTTGGTAAGATAGGTATACAACCGCTTGTATGGCTCAACAACGCATCTTTTGCTATTCCGATCATTGTAGTTGCGATGACATGGCGTTCGGCTGGCTCCACGGCCCTTATCTATATGGCTGGTGTCGGCGGTATTAACCCGGAATTATATGAAGCGGCGACCATCGACGGCGCAAAAACATGGTCGCGCATTTGGAATATAACCCTGCCCCAGATCTTCAGCCTAGGTAAAACCATGTTGATTTTGCAGATTATCTCGGTATTCCAGGTGCTGTACGAACCGCTGGTTATGACAAACGGCGGCCCGAACAATGCAAGCGCATCGCTTATGCTGGTAGTTTATCGGTTCGCGTTCCGCGACCTAAACTATCCCACCGGTGCGGCACTTTCCGTAATTATCTGTATCATCCTTGTTTTCCTCACCCTTATTTATTTTAGGATGACGAGGGATAAGGATGAGGCAAGGTAGCAACTGGGGTACAATCCTATGAAAAAGGGAGGGCGTTTGAGTGTTTAAAAGTTATAAGGGAAAGAATGCCGGTGTAATACGATTTTACGACCTGCACTCCAAGGCAGTTATCACCGGCATCATCATAATCTTCATCGTTTGTTTGATCATGGCCATCGTTGCATTGTTTCCCCCCGTGTGGATATTCCTCGCAAGCTTTAAGGATATGAAGGAGTTTCGCCGTGAGCCGACACTTCTTCCTAAAACCTTTAATATTCAGGTGTTTATTGACACCTGGACGAAACTGAAGTTCTATAAATTCTACCTTAACTCCTTTATCGCCGTGGCGGGCAGCTGTGTGGCGGCGGTGGTGTTTAACGGGTTGCTGGCCTATGTGCTGGGTATCCTAAGGCCGAAGGGCCACAAGGTTGTGTTTGGCCTTGTGATGTGGAGCCTGCTCATTCCGGCTACCACCAGTATCGTTGCCCTGTACATAAACATCAACAAAATCGGTTTAAACGGTTCCTTTGTACCGATTTGGCTTGCGATGGGCGCCAACGCCTTTTACGTGGTGCTGTTTAAACAGTTCTTCGAGGGGCTGCCTAAGGATATTCTGGAGGCGGCGACGATAGACGGCTGCGGGAGCCTGCAGATTTTCTTTAAAATCCTGCTGCCGCTCTCAAAATCCATCATCATGGTCGTGCTGATCTTCGCGTTTACAGCTGCATGGTCCGACTTCCTGCTGCCTTACCTCTTACTGCAGGGCTCCGGTAACGAAACCGTTATGGTGCGCCTGTTCATGTTCAGAGCTGCTAAGACGAGCGACGTTGACGTGCTTCGAGCCATCGCGTTCTCCATTGTCCCGCCGGTTGTTATCTTTTCGATCTTCCAAAAGCAGATTACCGGCAGCGTAATGGCAGGTGCAATAAAAGGGTAGCCTATTTTATTCTACATTCAACCCTTATTATTCTCTTGCTGTGCGTAATAAGGCAAAAATAATGAACATTTCCCGAAGAAGAATCTTGCGCCGACGCGCAGCGGCAGATTGGAATTAAGTTATATGGCTAAGATAGCGGATAGATATTACATAGGCCACCCATGGATGATTGTGGAAGAGGGCTTTAATCCGGAGTACGCACTGGTTTCCGAGTCGGTTTTTTCTTTAGGCAACGAGCACATGGGCGTGAGAGGGTATTTCGACGAGGGGTACGGCAACAGTACCCTGCAGGGCAGCTACATGAGCGGCGTTTACGAAGAGGCGCCGGGCGCCCAAAGCGGTTATAGGGGCATGGTGGATAAAACCTACTTCATGGTCAACACCGTAGATTGGCTCGCCTTTAAACCGGAGCTTGACGGCGAGACCCTCGACCTCGCAACCAGCAAATTTACTGATTTTAAACGTGTTTTAGACCTTCGCACCGGCTTGCTTACCCGCAGCTTTGTGTGGGTTACCCGCTCGGGCAAGGAGCTTAAGCTTACCTTCGAGCGCTTTTTATCGATGCAGAGTGTCCGCTTCGGCGGGCAGCGGGTGACGATGCAGCCTTTAAATTTCAGCGGCAGCATCACCGTATATGCGGGCTTGGATTTCTCTAGGCCCCATGTAACCGTCGGCAGGAACCTGTGGAACGTTTTTGAGTCCTCCTGCAAAGATAACGTGTGCAGCATGCTGGCACAAACTCAGACCAGCGGCAAGGCCGTGTTTGCAACCTGCAGTTTTACAGGCGATATCGCCTCCTGCGCACCGCAGCCCTTTGAGGATAAAAAGGCGGCGGTAGAGCTGACGGTGCCGCTTACACAGGGTAAAGAGTCGGTGGTTACGCGTCTGTACGAAAGCCTTGCATTCCCCGGGGCGGTGGGTGAAACCGAGCAGGCGGAGTGTGCCGCCGCAGGCGAAGCGCTGCTTACGGCGGACTACGACAGCTTATTAAAGCTTTCGGTCGCTTGGTGGGAGGCCGCATGGCGCCGCTCGGACATTGAGATTCGGGGCGACGACCTAAACCAGCAGGGCATACGCTTTTGCATCTTTCAGATGCACCAGACCTACCACGGCGCGGAAGAAAGCTCGGTGATCGGGGCCAAGGGGCTTACGGGTGAGGCCTATAACGGCAACACCTTCTGGGACACCGAGACCTACTGCCTGCCGTTTTATCTGTTCGATAACCCCGAGGCGGCCAGAACACTGCTGGTGTTCCGGTACAATACGCTCGACAGCGCGCGCAGAAGGGCAAAGGCACTCGACTGCGAGGGCGCGTTTTACCCCATTGCCACCATCAGCGGCGAGGAGTGCTGCACCCTATGGCAGCACGCGAGCCTGCAGCTGCAGCCGTCCACTGCCGTAGCGTACGGCATCTGGCATTATGTAAAGCTTACAAACGATACGGCGTTTTTATACCGTTACGGCGCAGAGATGCTGGCAGAGATCTGCCGCATGCTCGTAACGCGCGGCGATTTCAGTTCCAGTGGCCTCTACGGCTACTACGGTGTTATGGGCCCCGATGAGTTCCAGATGATGGTGAACAACAACTGCTATACCAACTACATGGGCAAGGTCACCCTGGAGTATGCTCTTGAGGTGTTCGAGCAGATGAAGAAGGACGCCCCCGCGCAGTACGGCGCGCTTGCCAAAGCCATCCACCTGCGGGAGGAGGAGTTTGCCCGCTGGAAGGTCATCGCCGGGAAGATGTTTATCCCCTACGACGATACCACCAAGCTGTTTGAGCAACATGAGGGCTTCTACAACCTACCGCATATAGAGGTAGACAGCATCCCGATAGAGGACTTTCCGCTCTACCACCACTGGACGTACGACCGCATCTACCGCAACGACATGATCAAGCAGCCCGATGTGCTGATGATGTTGCTGTTGTACAGTGCCCGTTTTACGCAGGAGCAGAAGCTTAAAAACTATGAGTTTTACGAGCCAAAGTGTATCCACGAAAGCTCTCTTTCCCCCTCGGTGCACTCCATTCTGGCGTGCGAGCTGGGCAAGTATCAGGAGGCCTACGATTTCTTCGGCTTTGCCACCCGCATGGATTTAGACAACTACAACCGCAACTCAGGTGAAGGCCTGCATACCACCTCGATTGCCGCCGCATGGATGAACATTGTTTACGGCTTCGGCGGCCTGCGGTCGGACGGTGAGATCATCAGCCTGTCGCCCACCATTCCGGAGGCGTGGCAGTCTTACACCTTCCGCTTCCTTACGGGCGGAGAGGTTGTCGTGGTGCGCATAGACAAAACCCATCTTCACCTTGCAACAGTCAGCGGCAAAGAGGTTGCGCTTTTGGTATACGGCGAGAAAACAACGGTTGGCCCTGAGCTATCCATTCGTTTGCATAACGATTAACAGCCTCAAGGAAGATAGCGCAGGCAGCCATGCTTGTGCTATTTCCATGTATGACGGTCTGATGTGTGAAATTGCAAGGAAAAGGGGAGTATTCCGTAAAATATGGAGTGGAAGATAGAAGAATCCGCCTGCCGTGAGGAGGAGATCGCCGACCTTGGCAACCGTTACCTCATCGGCAACGGCTATATGGGCGTGCGCGGCACGCTCGATGAATACCGCAAGCAGCAGCTTGTAGCGGTAAACCTTGCGGGTATCTACGATAAGGCAGGCGACGGTTGGCGGGAGCCGCTGAACGCGCCCAACGGCCTGTATGCCTTTGTCTCTTACAAAGAAATCGATTACACACTCCCCCAAAAGGAGCCGCGGGCGCATACCCAGTGTTTAGACTTCAGACGCGCGCTGTTTTCGCGCAAAACGGTGTGGGATACGCCCGACGGAGCGCTTACGGTGGAAAGTGAGCGTTTTGCGGGGATGCACAACTGCCACCTGCTGGTTCAGCGCCTGAGCGTCACCGCGGCATTTGACGGCGAGCTTACACTTACCGCAGGCATCGACGGCGATGTGTGGGACATCAACGGCCCGCACTATGCCAAGATCACCGCACAGGACGAAGGGGATGCCCTTACCGTTATGGCAGTGGCGGGCGAAACGGGCGCGCGGGTCGCTGTTTGCGAGTACACACTGGCCCCGGAAGGCTGTGTCGCAGGCGTTACCTGCGAGCAAAACCTGCTCACCAGACGATACACGATTGCCGCAAAGGCGGGGCAGACCTATCCCTTTGCGCGGTTTATCGCCATATATACCACCCATGATACCGAAGCCCCCGAGGCGGCCGCGAAGTCCTGTGCCAAACTGGCCCTGCAGCAGGGGATGGCTTCCGAGCTGAAAGAGCACGTCGCCGCGTGGGAGAGGCTGTGGAGCATGTCCGAGGTGCTGATTGAAGGGGATGACGGCGCCATGCGGGCGCTCAACTACTCCCTTTACCACCTGCACTGCATCGCGCCGCGCCACAGCAAGAGCATGTCTATCCCCGCACGCGGGCTTTCGGGCCAAACCTATAAGGGTGCGGTGTTTTGGGATACCGAGATGTTCATGCTCGATTTCTTTCTTTACACCGAACCGCAAACCGCAAGAACCCTGCTAAAGTACCGCATCGACAGCTTGGAGGGGGCGCTCAACAAGGCGCGTTCTTACGGGCTGGAGGGTGCTTTCTATGCGTGGGAGAGCCAGGAGGGCGGGTTTGATGCCTGCTCCGACTATAACGTTACCGACGTGTTCACCGGCAGGCCGATGCGTACCTTCTTTAAGGATAAGCAGATACACATCTCGTCGGCGGTGGCTTACGCCATCATGAAGTATGTGCGCGATGCGGGCGATCTTTCGCTGCTCATCGATGGTGGTGCGCGGGTGCTTGTGGAGTGCGCAAGGTTTTACCGCTCCTGCATGGTCAAGCGCGTGAACAACAGCCGCTATGAGCTGTGGGATGTGATCGGCCCCGACGAGTACCACGAGCGTGTCAACAACAACGCCTACACCAACCGCATGGCGCGTTTTACATTGCTTGCCGCCATAGACGCGGTAAAGCTGCTGCGCATCGCCTCGGAAGAGGCTTATCAGGCGCTCACTGAGCGTTACGCGCTCGAGACCGAGCTTGCGGCGTTTGAAGAGGCGGCGGATAAGCTGTTTATCCCGCAGCCGGACGCACACACCGGCATCATCGAGCAGTTTAGCGGCTATTATGAGCTGGAGGAGACCACCCCCGCCGAGCTGAAAACACGGCTGCTGCACCCCAAGGAGTACTGGGGCGGCGCCTACGGCATCGCCTCTCACACCAAGGTGATCAAGCAGGCGGATGTCGTAACCATGCTTACGCTGTTCGCCGATGAATACAGCGACGAGGTTCGCAAAAACAACTGGGAGTATTACGAGCCGCGCACCGAGCACGGTTCTTCGCTCAGCGCCTGTATGTACGCCCTGTTGGCCTGTACCTTCGGGCGGCAGGAGCTCGCCTACCCCTATTTTATCAAAACAGCCAATGCCGACCTTGCGGGCGGCGGCAAGCAGTGGGCAGGCCTTGTATATATCGGCGGCACCCACCCTGCCGCGGCGGGTGGCGCGTGGATGACGGCGATCAAGGGCTTTGCGGGCCTTACCACCGCAGGCGGCAGCGTACAGGTGTGCCCCAGGCTGCCGGACGGCTGGAAGCGGCTTTCGTTTAAGGTTTGCCTGCGCGGGGAGACCTATTGGGTAGACATCCAGAATGGGCAGAGCACCGTCGCTAAGCTGTAAAAAGCACACACAATCAATAAAACAGGCATAGGACGCAAACGCACCCTATGCCTGTCATAGAAAATCCTTTTATGTAGTTTTACAGGATACTTTTTACACTGTTGCGCTTCGCTAAGCTCACCGGCAGGATGACCTCACGCTCTAAGATGGGCAGCCCCTCAAGGCGCTTCATCATAAACTCCACCGCGATACGGCCCTTTTCAGCGGCGTCCTGATGTACGGTGGTGAGCGCCGGTGTGGTAAGGCGGCAAAGGCTGATATCATCGAAGCCCACTACCGAGATGTCGTCCGGCACATGCAGCCCGCTTTCCTGCAGGCCCGCCATAATGCCGGCGGCAAGGATGTCTGCGGTCGCAAACACGGCGGTGATCCCGTTAATCCGTGAAAGCCGCTTGCCCAAGGCAATGCCCTTATCCACCGTAATCTCGTGCTCAAAAACATATTCGGGCTTAAACTGCAGCCCGTGGTCGTAAAGGGCCTGTTTATACCCCTTCAAACGCTCGCTTACAACGCCGCGCGGATGGATAACGGGCGAGGCGAAGATAATTTCCTTGTGGCCCTTGTCGATCAGGTATTTGGTGGCGATGTAGCCGCCCTTGTAATCCTCGAGGCCGACATTCTGCACGTTAGGGTAGTCGATGTAGCTGTCTATCAGCACGATGGGGATGTTCACCGCTTTCAGAGTTTGAAAGAACTCATCCTCAAACATACCGGTAAAGAACATGCCGTCCACATTCCAGTTTTTTAAAAAAGCCACCAGATCGTTGCTGTCCTCAACGGTGCGCAGCATCAGATAGTACCCGTTTTCGCGCAAAACCTGTTCGATAGACCCAATGAACGCCGAATGAAACGGGTCTTCCACGAAGCTGCCGCTCGCCTTGGGCACCAGATGGTTGATCATCCCCACCACCTTGGAGGAATTGGACACCAAGGCGCGTGCCGACATGTTTGGCGTATAGTCAAGGCGCTTGATAATTTCATTAATCTTATTGATCGTTTCGGGAGATACGCGGGAAGATTTCCCGTGAATAACGTTAGACACGGTGGTGTAGCTAACCCCGGCCTCTTTTGCAATATCTTTAATGGTAGCCATAACACAGACACCCCCTAACCTTTAGTTTAACGTACAACGAACCGATTTTCAATAGCAATTTTAATAATACTACAAAATGCAAAGAAAAGATAGGAGAATTTTTACAATGCAAAAGGCGGTTATTTTTGATCTTGACGGCGTGCTGGTTTCTACCGACGCACTTCATTTTAAGGCCTGGCAGCGCATCGCACAGGATCTTGGCATCACCACCTTTACCGAGGAGGATAACCTCAGGCAGCGCGGGGTAAGCCGCGAGCAGTCGCTGGAGGTGGTGCTGGAGAAAACCAGTATGGTTTACACCCCCGAGCAGAAGCAGGAGCTGTGTGAGCGCAAGAACAATTATTATAAAGAGATGCTGGCCACACTGGATGAAACCGCCGTGCTCGCGGGCGCGGTAGATACTTTAAACTATCTCAAGGGCAAGGGCGTTCTGGTTGCGGTGGGTTCGGTGAGCAAAAATACCCCCGAGATCTTAAAGCGCACGAGGCTGGAAGGGTATATCGACAAGGTGAGCTGCGGCCTTGACATCACCCGTTCCAAACCCGACCCCGAGGTGTTTCTGGTGGCGGCAAAAAAACTGGGCGTTTTGCCTGAGCACTGTCTGGTGGTGGAGGATTCTGAGGCCGGGCTTGTTGCCGCAAAGGCGGGCAACATGGCGACCGTCGGCGTGGGTACCGCGCAGGGTAGCTTACATGCCGATTTCTCGTCCCCTTCGCTTGCGGAGAATATCCCATGGGAAGAGCTCCTGAGGGTGTAACTGCGGCGTAGGGTATGAACCTTAATTTATAGGAAGCAGGCTCTTTTGGGGTTTAAGCGGAGCATGTGACCTATAATATATCAAATTATCATGAAAGGCGGAGGATTAAACTATGGCTCAAGCGGCTCAAACCGTAAAAGGCAAACTGGGCACCGTTTTACTCCTTGTTCTTGGGGCAATCACGGTATTATCGGTAGGGGTATGCCTCTACCTGACATTCTCGGGAGGAGAAACAGTGGAACCGAAGCTCGTATTATATGAAGGCCCTAAATCGCTCAAAGACGCAACCCCCGCAGACCTCGAAACCGCGCCGGAAAATAAGCGTGACATCACACTCAAGCATTGCGCCGACACCGCTATCACGGTAAACGGTTACGATGCTTTTGTGTACGATACCAATGTCAACAACGGCCACACCTGGAGCAGCGATTATATCCCCGCACTCTCCCGCACCCCCATGACCTACTTTGATTTTGAAGGCAAGGCGCAGATTAAGATAACCCTCACCGAAGCGGAGCTCGCCTCGGCGGTGGTTACCCCCAAGCGCTACGGTATCCAGCCGAAGGTGGACGGCAAGAATAGAACCATTGAGTTTACCGTTACCGAGCCGGGCTTTTATACCGTAGAGCTTAACGGCAGCGTCGAGCGCGCCATACATATCTTCGCCAACCTCATCGAGAAGAATCCGCCCAAGCAGGGTGACGAGGGCGTTGTATACATCGGCCCCGGCGAGTGGAACATCGATACCGTCGATGTGGAAGATGGCCAGACGCTCTACCTCGCGGGCGGCGCCGTGGTGCACGGCATGGTTCGCGCCAAGAATGTAAACAACGTAAAGATTCTAGGCCGCGGCATCATCGACGGCTCCTACAACTCCACATGGAAAGGGACGACGGCCCTTCTGCCGATGATCATCGACGGCTGCGACGGCGTGGAGGTGGAGGGCGTCATCCTCCTTAATTCCAACGCGTGGGTGGTAAACTCACTGCAGACCTCCAACGCCACGCTCAGCAACATCAAGATCATCTCCTGCCGCCCGAACGGCGACGGCATCTCGCTGCAGTCCTGCAAGAACTACACGGTGCAAAATTCGTTTGTGCGCAGCTGGGACGACAGTTTGGTGGTGAAAAACTACGCCGATAACGCGGAAGGAATCCATTTTAAAGGCATCACGATCTGGACAGATCTTGCCCAATCGATGGAGGTCGGCTACGAGACCAACCGCAGCAGCGCGCCCGATGCCTTTATTAAGGATGTATCCTTTGAGGATATCACCGTGCTGCACAACTTCCACAAGCCCGTTATCTCGATACACAACGCCGACGACGCGCTGATAGAGGGCGTTACCTTTACAAATATCACGGTAGAGGACGCAGCCATGGGTGCGGGCGACGCAGGCGATAACAAGCAGCTGATCGATATCGCCATTGTAAAGAACGATAACTGGAGCACCACCCAAAAGCGCGGGCAGGTGAGAGACGTTACCATCGACGGCGTAACGGTGCTCGGCGGCAGCTTCCCGCCCTCGCGCATCATCGGCTATGACGATACCCACACCGTAGAGGGTGTTACCATCAAGAACCTGCAGATTCTCGGCAAGCGCATTGCCTCACTTGGCGAGGGGCAGTTTGAGATCGATAGCAAATCCACCAAGAACATCGTAATCGAGTAGGGAGGAGGATGCTTTATGAACAAGAAGATTTTCGTTGCCGCAGGGCTGGCGGTGTTGCTGCTGGCCAGCGTGACGGTATCCGCGCTGCAGCTTTCTAAAAGAAATATGGTTGCCATAAAGCCCGAAAATGTTACCACTGTCGCCGCTCCCGAGCAGACAGAGCCGCAGGAGCACCCCGATTTTAAGATGGAGGCCTTCACCCCGGTTGTTCCTGAGGGCACCAATATCGCTATTAAGCAGAAGATCACCTCAAGCGGCGACCAGCCCGGCTGCTTCGCGCGCAAGGCGATCGACGGCAATGCCGAGGGCGCCTCTTACTGGGAGGGTAAGGCCAACACCTTCCCGAACACCATCGTGCTGGATTTTGCAGAAGAGAGCAGCATCCACGCCCTCCGCGTCTGCTTAAACCCGGAGTCGCTTTGGGAAAAGCGCACCCAAACCTTTTCGGTAAAAACGAGCGCGGACGGTGAGAGCTATACCGAGCTCATACCCTCCGCCGACTACGCCTTCGACCCCAAAACCGGCAACTATGTGATTATAGACCTACCCGAAGGCACCAAAACCCGCTATCTGCAGCTGGAGTTCACCGCCAACAGCTCCGCTACCGGCGGCCAGATTGCCGAGCTGGAGGTTTACAGCAAATAGCTTCTTAATTTGTGTTTTTTAACTGTTCATCTTAATGGTTTGATACCAATACATTGCTCATTTTTATAATGTAACTCCCTTTCACGGCAAACACCCCGGCGGGCCTGTGCATAAGGCTTACCGGGGTGTTTGCCGTGTTGTAAAATTTCGTGTTGAAAGATTGTTAAGAAAATGTTTATGATTGCTTGTCTTGAACGTCGGTTTATAGTATAATAATTTTGATTTCGGTTATTTTATTGTTTGGCGAAACTGTACTGTAAAAAAGTTACTCTTTTGTTGGTTTAGCCGTCATGGATGCTTTAAAGTCGGTTTTTTGCAAACAATATTAGCAATAACTATAATTTTTGTGGAGAAGGAGATTTTGTAGCATGGCAAATATTGAGCTTGCAACAACCGTCGTTCTTGTTGGATTATCAATTGTTTTTATCACGTTGATCGGTCTTACACTTGTTTTTATGCTGTATGGCAAGATAGTCAACAATGTTGTTAACAAAAAAAAAGATGAACCCACACCGCCTGCACCTACTAAGGCGGCTGTGAAATCTGCGCCGGTTGCTTCCCCTGCAGTAGAGACGGGTATCGGAGATGATGTAATTGCTGCCATTGCGGCGGCTGTAGCCTGTATGATGGGCGATAGTACCTCCGGTTACACCATTCGCTCCGTTAAACGTGCGGTACCCTCTCGTAAGGTTTGGCAGGCGGCAGGCATTATGCAGAATACACGCCCCTTTTAAGACTCATTTGTTCATACAGCCAAAGGGGTGCTCTCTTGAGGATGGCTGCTGAATAGGAAAGGATGAACACCAATGTTTACTGCGTTTATACAGACCATCGGCGATATCTTAGGCAGTTCGGGCTTTCGTGCGTTGACACTTGAAAATGCCTTGATGCTTTTGGTGTCGTTTGTGCTCATTTATCTCGCGGTTGTAAAAAAGTTTGAACCGCTGCTTCTTTTACCCATCGCGTTCGGTATGCTGCTTGCAAACCTTCCGCTCGCAGGCCTTGACATTAAAACCGCGGAAGAGATTGCCGCGGGTGCGCCGCTAGGCCTGCTGGACTATCTATACAAGGGCGTTAAGCTCGGCATCTACCCGCCGCTTATCTTCCTTGGCATCGGTTGTATGACCGACTTCGGCCCCCTGATTGCACGCCCCAGCAGCTTTTTACTGGGTGCCGCCGCGCAGCTGGGCATCTTTGTTACCTTCTTTGGTGCTATTCTGCTGGGCTTTGCCCCCAACGAAGCCGGTTCCATCGGTATCATCGGCGGTGCCGACGGCCCGACGGCTATCTGGCTTACCACCAAGCTGGCCCCTGATTTATTGGGTTCGATCGCCATTGCGGCTTATTCCTACATGGCGCTGGTGCCAATCATACAGCCGCCGATTATGAAGCTGCTCACCACCAAAAAAGAGCGCGCGGTTGTTATGCAGCAGTTACGTCCTGTTTCGAAGGTGGAGAAGGTTATATTCCCGATTCTCGTAACGGTTGTCGTTGCACTGCTGCTGCCCGACGCGGCGCCCCTTATCGGTATGCTGATGTTCGGTAACCTCTTAAAAGAAAGCGGCGTGGCCACCCGTCTGGTAGAAACCGCGTCCAACGCGCTCATGAACATTATCACCATCTTTTTGGGCGTTACGGTAGGCGCTACCGCGAAGGCATCCACCTTCCTTTCTCCCGCAACCCTTAAGATTATTGTGCTGGGCCTCATTGCGTTCTGCATGGGTACCGCGGGCGGTGTACTGCTCGGTAAGCTCATGTATGTTGTTACCAAGGGCAAGATTAACCCGCTGATTGGTTCCGCAGGCGTTTCCGCGGTTCCGATGGCTGCGCGTGTTTCGCAGAAGGTGGGGCAGGAAACCAACCCCGGCAACTTCCTGCTGATGCATGCCATGGGCCCGAACGTGGCCGGTGTTATCGGCTCGGCTGTCGCTGCAGGTGTGTTGTTGAATATTCTAAAATAGCATTCTTTATATCAAAACAGCCGCATGTGTTAACACAGGCGGCTGTTTTGCGTTCATCGTGGAACCCTGCCGCTCTTTGCAGTTCTAAGGCAGATGTGCTACAATAAATGGGACGAATTATGGTATATAAGGGGGCGGGGCAGGTGCTCAAGTTTATACTGGGCCGCTCGGGCAGCGGCAAAACCCACCGCATACGGCAGGAGATTGCGCAGGCGGTGCAAAGCGGTACATATCAGAAGGTCTACCTGCTGGTACCCGAGCAGTTTTCGTTTGAAAGCGAGCGTGCCCTCTACACCGAGCTGGGTGCGCAGAACAGCATCAAGGTGGAAACGGTAAGCTTTACCCGCCTTGCAAACCTTGTGTTCCGCGAGTACGGCGGCCTTGCCAAAAACTATGTGAGCGACGGCGCCCGCGCCATGCTTATGAGCCTTGCCCTGAACGAGCTCAAGGACAGCCTTACCGTATACAAAAAGCATTGCGCGAACCTCGCCTTTGTCTCGGGGATGGTGAACGCCGTTACCGAGTTTAAAAACGCCGGTGTGACCCCGCAGCGCCTAGGTGAAGCGGGCGGGCAGCTGCCCGAGGGCGCGCTCAGGGCCAAAGCGGGGGAGCTGGCCCTTATCTACGGCGCCTACGAGGCGCTGCTCGGCAAAGGCTATGCCGACCCGCTGGACGATCTGCCCGCCGCCAACCGCCTGCTTATGGAGAACGACTTTTTTAGCGGCGCTGCCGTGTTTATAGACGAGTTCAAGGGCTTTACCGCCGTCGAGTTTGAAACCCTGCGGCATATCATAGCGGGCGCGCAGGCCTGCACCGTCTCCCTTTGCACCGACACGCTTACCGATACCGCCCACGGTCTCGGGCTGTTTTCGCCCGTTGCGGAGGTTGCGGGCCGCCTGATGCGTATCGCGAAGGAACGTCAGGTGCCGGTCGCGCGGACGGAGCTTCTCGCCACCCCTCTGCGTTTTCAGGGCAGCGGGATTCAGGCGGTGGAGCGGGGTATCTTCGATTTTACCCCCGCCCCCTGTACCAAGGAACCCACCGACGTACAGGTATTTTCGGCGGCAAACCCCTACGAGGAGCTGGAGTTGGTGTCCAGCGAGATCAAGCGCATGGTGCTTACTGAAGGCCTGCGCTACCGCGATATTGTGGTAATCGGGCGCGACGTAAGCAGCTACAAAACGGTACTCGAATCGGTACTGCCGCGATACGACATCCCTTACTTTTTCGACTTTACCGAGAGCATCGAGCGCAGCCCGCTCATTGCGTATGTGCTTTATGCCGTCACCGCCGCGGTGAACCGGTTTGAGAGCGACAGTATCCTTGCCATGCTTAAAACCGGCCTCACGCGCTTTGATGTGTGTGAAATCGGGCAGCTCGAGGATTATATATTTACGTGGGACATCAAGGGCCTCGCGTGGTGTGCTCCCTTCACCAACCACCCCCGCGGGTTTGTCAGCGGCCTTACCGAGGGGGACCGGCAGCTACTGCAAGCGCTTAATACTCTGCGTGCGGAGATCATTCCGCCCGTTGAACGGCTTGCCGCCGCCATAAAATCAGCAGACGGCGAGACCTTTGCGCGGGCGGTGTACGACTATATCACCGCTTCCGGCCTGCAGGATCGTGTGCAGGAGCGGATGGCGGCGTGTAAAGAGCAGGGCGATTACAACGGGGCGCAGAGCGTCGAGCGCGTATGGGGCAGCCTGATGGATATTCTGGACACCTTTGCCTCGGTGCTGCGCGGCACGGTGCTGGATGCTAAACGCAGCCTTGAGCTGCTGCGCCTTGCCATCGGCACCTACGACCTGGGTAATATCCCGCAGACGCTCGATCAGGTGCTCATCGGCAGCGCCGACCGTATCCGCGCGGCCTCGCCAAAGGCGGCGTTCCTCATCGGCGCAAACGAAGGGGTGTTCCCGCTTATCCCACAGAGCGGCGGGCTGTTCTCCGACAGCGAGCGCGAGGCGCTTGCGGCCCTCGGGCTGGAGCTTGCCGAGACCCAGACGAAAAAGACCGTCGCCGAGCGGTTTATCGCCTACAAGGCCCTCACCTGCGCATCGCACCGGCTCACGGTTACCTTTCCGCGCACCGGCGTGAGGGGGGAGGGCTTGTATCCGTCCCAGATGGTGCGCCAGCTTGCCGCCATCCTGCCCTGCTTTAGGGTGCAGGATGCCACCGCCCTTGAGCCGCAGCGGTTTATCTGGAACGAGAAAACCGCGCTCAAGGCCGCCGCGCAGCATGTGGGGGAGGATACCCCCTTTACGTCCACGCTGCAAGAGCTGCTTACCGCCTCCGGCACCGCTGAACCGCTTTATAACAGCCTTGTACAGGCGGGGCACAAGGTGCACTTCTCGGTGGATGATGTCCGCACGACGCAGGAGCTGTTCGGCGAAAGCCTTACCCTTTCGCCCACCGGCCTTGAAACCTACTACCGCTGCCGCTTTGCTTACTATTTAAAATACGGCATCCGCCTGAAAAAGCGTGAGCAGGCGAAGCTTTCTCCGCTCGAGGCGGGGTCGCTTATCCATTACGCGCTGCAGGAGCTGTTATCCCGCCACACCATACAGGAGCTTGCCGCCATGAACACGGCGTCGCTGCGCAAAGAGATTGACGACATTTTAAACCACTACCTGCTTGAGAAGATGGGCGGCGGAGAGGGCAAGCCCGCGCGTTTTCAATACCTTTATACCCGCCTTGCCGCCACGGTGTATAAGCTCATCAGGCAGCTGATTACCGAGTTTACGCAGAGTGACTTTACCCCGGACACGTTTGA
Organism: Bacillota bacterium; assembly: GCA_023412215.1. Taxonomy (GTDB): domain Bacteria; phylum Bacillota; class Clostridia; order Oscillospirales; family Ruminococcaceae; genus Acetanaerobacterium. Next base: position 247,946 of record JAEYNX010000003.1, read on the forward strand.
ACTGCCCATTCAACAAGACGGCGAGGTGCAGCCCATCGAGCTTGTCACCCCCACGGGCGCGCGCGTCATGGTGGAGGGCACCATCGACCGGGTGGACATCATGACCAAGAACGGCAAGCGGTATGTGCGCGTGGTGGATTATAAAACCGGGCACAAAAGTTTTAACCTCTCAGATGTTTATTACGGCTTAAACATGCAGATGCTGCTCTACCTGTTTACCGTCTGTCAGAATGGGCGCTACGCGGGTGCCTACCCGGCGGGCGTACTCTACATGCCCGCGAAAAACCCCGTGGCTGATGTGCCGCGCGAGGCGGACGGCAGCGAGGTGGAGGAAAAACAATCCGCGGCGCTGAAGATGAGCGGGCTGCTGCTGGAGGACGAGGACGCCATCGTGGGCATGGAAAAGGGCGGTGCGGGCGTCTTTATCCCCGCACGGTTTACCGAGGGTATCGATGAGGACGGCAACCGCGTCTGGGCGCTTGACAAAAAGTCCAAGGTGGCAAGCTTAGAAAACATGGGCAAGGTAAAGCGCCACATCGAAAAGCTGGTGCAGGATATGGCAAACGCACTGCACGAGGGGCAGATTGATGCCGTGCCCGCGCAGGGCGGCGACTACGCGCCCTGCGATTATTGCGAGTTCTCGCATATCTGCGGGCACGAGCAGGGCGACGACGTGATAAAGATCAAGGATATCCCCGAAGAGGAGATTTTTGTGAAAATGGAGGGAGCAGGCGGTGAGCAGAAGCTGGACCAATGAGCAGCAGCAGGCGATAGAAGCGCGCGGCGGCAGCCTGCTGATCTCCGCCGCCGCAGGCAGCGGCAAAACGGCGGTGCTGGTGGAGCGCGTCATCCGCCGTATCGCCGACCCCGTAAACCCCGTAGACGCCGATAAGCTTACGGTGGTTACCTTCTCCAACGCCGCCGCGGCCGAAATCCGCGAGCGGGTGGACACGGCACTTTCCGCCCTCATTGCCGAACGGCCGGACGATTACGGCCTGCGCCGCCAGCAGATGTTGCTTGCCAAGGCGCACATCTGCACCATCCACTCGTTTTGCATGGATGTGATACGCCACCACTTTCAGCAGCTTTCGGTCTCGCCGGACTTTCGCATCGGTGACGACAACGAGCTTGCGCTCTTGCGCGCCGAGTCTGCCGCCGAGGTGGTGGAGGAGTATTACGCAAGCGGCAGCGCGGCGTTCTTTTCGCTGGTGGAGATGGTGAGCTCGGGGCGGGACGACAGGCGTCTGATGCAGACCATCGAGCGCCTGCATACCTTCGTGCGCTCCCACCCCTTTCCCGAGCACTGGCTGGATGAAAAGCTCACGCTCTATGATCCCGACATCCCCGTACATACCTCGGTGTGGGGGGAGGCGGTTTTAGCTTATACACAGCAGGCGCTGGAACATTCTTTACGGCTGTTTCAGCAGGCGCTCTCGATAATCCGCGAGGATGCCGCGCTCAGCAAGGCCTATCTCATACGCTTTTCGGAGGATACCGGCTATGCCGAGGGATTGTTGGAATACGCCCAAGATGGAGCATGGGACGAGCTTTATGCCGCGCTGCGCCGCTACGAGTTCGGCACCCTCGGGCAGCTGCGCGGATTTGATGATAAGGCACTTAAGGAGCGCCTGCTCGGTATCCGCAGCAGCTTTAAAGCGGCGGTAAAGTCGCTGCGCGAGCGCCAGTTCTGCGCCACCGCAGAGCAGCACAAAGAGGATATGCTCGACCTGCTGCCCAAGATCACCGTGCTGTTTGAGGTGGTAAAGGCCTACGGCGCACGGTATGAGGAGAAAAAACGCGAGCGCAACCTGCTCGATTTCACCGACCTTGAGCAGCTCGCCCTCCGGCTGCTCGTGCAACAAGAGGACGGCCGCATGGTTGAGACCGCCGTCGCGCATGAGCTTGCGCAGGGGATCGAGGAGATCTTCATCGACGAGTATCAGGATGTAAACGAGGTGCAGAACGAGATCTTCAAGGCCGTTTCGCGCGAGGGGCAAAACCTGTTTATGGTGGGCGACGTCAAGCAGAGCATCTACCGCTTTCGGCAGGCGATGCCCGAACTGTTTTTACACTACAAAGAGGTTTTTGCGCCCTATGACGGAGCGCATTACCCCGCCAAGATCACCCTCGGCCGAAACTTCCGCTCCCGAAGCGGGGTCACCTCTGCGGTAAACTTCATCTTCACGCAGGTGATGAGCAAAAAGCTCGGGGAGATCGACTATGAGGGCGATGAACAATTAATCCCCGCGGCGGTGTACCCGCCCGCCGACCGCCTGCAGGTACACCTGCACGTGGTGGACGCCTCGCAGTTGGAGGACGACGAAACAGCCTCCGTTCTGGAGGCCCGGCACATCGCACAGCAGATTGTCAAGCTACTAAGCGAGGGCCTGCTGGTTACCGAGGGCGGCAGCCAAAGGCGGGCGTCGTTTCGCGATATCGCCATCCTGCTGCGTTCGGTCAAGGATAAGGCGCAAGTCTACACCAAAGAGCTCGCGGCCTGCGGCATCCCCGTTTACAGCGACGCGTCGGGCGACTACTTCAAGGCGAAGGAGGTCGCCGTGATGCTCTCGATGCTGCGTGCCATCGACAACCCGCTTTCGGATATCGACCTTGCCGCCGTTATGCTCTCACCCATGTTTTCGTTTACCGCCACCGAGCTTTCCAGAATTCGTCTGGCGGACGCCCGCGTGCCCCTCTACCTTGCCGCGATACGCTACGCAAAAACGGATGAAAAGACGGCGCGGTTTTTAGAAACATTGGTTGCCCTTCGCACCGGTGCCGTTTCGCTCTCGCCCGACCGGCTGATTGAATCTGTTTACACCCATACGGGCTACGACCTGATGGTGCTCGCCATGCCAAACGGGCAGAAGCGCTTAAATAACCTTCGCCTGCTCTCCGAGTACGCGCGCGGCTTCGAGGCGAGCGGCTGCAAAACCCTCTCGAGCCTCGTGCGCCTATTTAACCGCATGCTGGAGCAGGGCCTTTCCCTTGGCGAGGCCCCCGCCTTCGCCGACACCGCCGACGCGGTGCGCATCATCAGCATGCATAAGTCCAAAGGATTAGAGTTCCCCGTTTGCTTTGTGGCGGACTGCGCGAAGCAGTTTAACCGGCAGGATTTAAACGAGCCGAGCCTGTTGCATTCCGCCTTGGGCTTTTCCTGCAAGCGGCGGGAGCCGGAGGTGCTTAAACAGTACACCACGGTGCCGCAGGAGGCGTTAAGGCTTGAAATCTCAAAGGGCATGCTCTCGGAGGAGATGCGCATCCTGTATGTAGCTCTCACCCGCGCAAGGGAATACCTGTTTATCACCGCCGCCGAGAAGAAGCTTGACAAAAAGCTCGTCAAACTTGCCGAGAACATCGGCGAAAACGTAAAGATGAGCCCCTTCGCGGTGCAGAGCGCCCAGAGCTTTTCCGACTGGGTACTGTCCGCCGCCCTGCGCAAAAAGGAGGCCGCCTGCCTGCGGGAGCTTGCGGGGCTGGATGACGCTTGCGTTCTGCCCGACGAGGCCGGATGGGAGGTTCAGATCATCGCCCCAACTGCTCCCGATGCAGCAGAGCCTGAAATGACGGAGGAAGCTGCATCTGTTGAGATTGCGGTGGCCCCCGTAGATGAGGCTCTGCTGCACCGCCTGCGGGAGAGAATGCAGAAGCGGTATGCCTTTATACAGTCAGTAGAAATACCCACCAAGCTCGCGGTTTCGGATATCGCCAAGCAGTCGGCCAAAGCCGAGCTGCGCGCCCCCGCTTTTACCTTTACGGGCGGGCTTACCCCCGCGCAGAAGGGAAGCGCCCTGCACAAGTTTATGCAGTTCGCCGACTATGCCCGCGCGGGCGCCGACCTTGTAGACGAGGTGGCGCGCATGCAGCGGCAGAGCTACCTTACCCCCGAGGAGGCCGCGGCAATCGATAAAAAAAAGCTCGCCGAATTTTTCTCCGGTGCGCTCGCTAAAAGGATGTTTGCGTCCCCAAGGCTGATGCGTGAGCTTAAATTCATCTCGCAGCTGCCCGCCGGCGAGTACGACCCCGCAGGCGGCAATGCGGGTGGGGAGGATACTATCGTAATACAGGGTGTTGCCGACTGCGTATTTGAGGAGGACGGCGGGCTTGTGATCGTGGATTATAAAACCGACGCGGCAAAAAGCGCCGAGGAGCTTGTTAAGCGTTATGCACTGCAGCTCGATTACTATAAAAGGGCGCTCGAAAAAAGCCTCGCTCTGCCGGTAAAGGAGTGCATCCTCTACTCCTTTTCGCTCGGCCACCCCATTGCGCTGTGAGGCTACGCCACGGTAAAGCCGAGGGCCTCGATACAGTCGATGATGTCCTCGCGCGAGAGCTCCGCACCGATGATGCTCACGGTGTTGCGCGCCTCGTTTACCACCACGCATTCCACCCCGCTTAGGGTGCCGATGGTATCGCGCAGCAGGGCGCCTTCTTCGTCGGAGTTGATTTCGTAAAGATTTAAGACAATCTTGTTTTCGTTCTCCATATCTTCTTTCTCCCTTTGCTTGCTCGAAATTTGTTTGTAACGGCAGAAATCAGCTTTTATCAGTGCTTTTACAATAATTATTGTTGCTGTCGCTTATACAAACATGCGCACCAATTATTTCAGCATTTGGTACTTGACAAGCATGAGATTAGTTGTTAGAATGTATTGGAAAACAAAGAAGAACTGCAACCCGTTCTCACCCGCACGCTTGTTTGCGCTGCGGCGTCAATATGTTTGCACGGGCGCCGTAAGGCGTTTTTGCGGTATTGTATGCGCGGATGGTGTTTTGCTGTCCGCGCTTTGTGATTGTATTTTTGAAAAAGGGCTTTGGAGGTGCTTTACTATTAGCAATAAGGAACTGCTTATCAATGAGGAAATTCACGACAAAGAGCTGCGCATTGTAGGCAATGATGGCTCACAACTGGGCATCATGTCCGCCAGAGATGCGCTTAGGCTTGCGTCGGAACAAAATCTTGACCTTGTTAAGATTGCTCCTCAGGCAACACCGCCCGTTTGCCGCATTATGGATTACGGCAAATATCGCTTTGAGCAGGCTAAGCGAGAAAAAGACGCGAAGAAAAACCAGAAGATTGTCGAGATTAAAGAAGTTCGCCTTTCGCTGAACATCGACACGCACGATTTCAACACGAAGGTAAATCACGCTCTCCGCTTTTTGGAGGACGGCGATAAGGTCAAGGCATCTATCCGTTTCCGCGGGCGCGAAATGGCGCACCCCGAGATGGGCAATGGTATTATGAAGCGCTTTGCAGAGGCTTGTTCGAGTGTGGGCAATGTTGAAAAGCAACCGAAGCTCGAAGGGCGCAGTATGCTGATGTTTATTGCGCCGAAGCCCACTAAATAATCTTTAAGGAGGAACCAACGCAATGCCTAAGATTAAAACACATTCCGGCGCTAAAAAGCGCTTTAGCCTCACCAAAAACGGAAAGGTGAAGCGCGCGCATGCATTTAAATCGCACATCCTCACCAAGAAGAACACCAAGCGCAAGAGAGGCCTTCGCGCCGCCGCTTATGCCGATAAGACCAATGTAGCGCAGATTAAGCTGTTAATCCCCTACAAATAAACCCTGAATTTAAGAAAACAACCATAACGGAGGTAATATAAAATGGCTCGTGTTAAGGGCGCAATGATGACCCGCAAGAGAAGAAAGAAGGTTTTAAAGCTTGCCAAAGGCTACTACGGCAGCAAAAGCAAGCTGTTTAGAACCGCCAAACAGGCCGTAATGAAATCCGGCCAGTATGCTTTCGTCGGCCGTAAGCAGAAAAAGCGCAGCTTCCGTCAGCTGTGGATCGCCCGTATCTCTGCCGCCGCAAGAGTAAACGGCATGAACTACTCCACCTTCATGAACGGCTTAAACAAGGCCGGTATCGTGTTAAACCGCAAGATGCTTTCCGAGCTTGCCATTGCCGATGCTGCCGCGTTCACCGCGCTCACCGAGAAGGCCAAGGCTGCTCTTTAATCTTACAAAGCGAACTGCGCCCGTGTCTTGCCGACCGGGCGTATTTTTTAAGTTGTTTTTATACTCAATTCTTTTTGCAAAGCGATAACGTCACTTTTTAAAGAAGAATTAGTATTATCGAACAAATGGGGGAACCATCCGGTTCTCCCGATAGGAGGTGCTAAGGTATGGTGATCACGAGCGTTGAAAACCCGATTGTAAAGCTTGCCGCAAAGCTTGCCGCCTCTAAAAGGGAGCGGACCGAGCAGGGGCTGTTTTTAATAGAAGGGCTGCGCCTGTGTTTAGACGCGGTAGAGAGCGGCATTCGCATACGCTACGTGTTTATTACCACCGAGGCCTCCGAAAAGCACTTTAACCAGCTCAAGCCCTTAACGGCTTCGGGCGCGCAGGTGTACGAGGTTTCCGACAGCGTTTTCATGAAGGTGTCGGATACAAAAACCCCTCAGGGGGTACTCTGCGTTTGCGAAATGCTTGACAAAAAGGCGTGCTTGGATAAAATAGACACTAACGGACTGTATCTGGGCCTTGAGCGGATACAAGACCCCGGCAACCTCGGCACTGTCCTGCGCACCGCCGAGGCGGTGGGGCTTTCCGGTGTGGTTTTAAGCGCCGACTGCTGCGATATCCTAAACCCAAAGGTGATACGCGCCACCATGGGCGGGGTGTTCCGGCTGCCGGTTTACGAGGTACAGGATATCACCCTCGCGTGCAGCAAGCTGCAGAGGCTTGGGTTTAAAGCCTACGCGGCGGTACCGGATGAGCAGGCCGTGGGTATTACGGACATCCGTTTTCAAAAGGGCAGCATCGTATTTATCGGCAATGAGGGCAACGGGTTGTCGGAGGAGCTGATAAGGGCATGCGGCAACAGGTTGACCATTCAGATGCGGGGCAGAGCTGAATCATTAAACGCCGCGATGGCGGCGGGGATTATTATGTGGGAGATGGTTCGCGGGTAATACGAACTCTTCTTAAAAAAGTGATTAAATCACTTTTTTAAATCCCGCTGAAGGCAGGAGCCGCAACGAAAAAACGCTAATCAGACAAAAGAGAAGGAAGACCGAATGACGGAATATTTTGTGTGGCTGCAGCAGTGCCTTGGCGAAGGCAGTGTGAAGCCCTACAATATGATTAAGGATTTCGGCTCCGCCAAGGCCGCTTACGAGGCGGTACAGGCGGGGCTTTGCGGTGTTTCCTACCTCACAGCCAATGAGAAGGCGCGATTAAAAGGCTATACGCTGGATGAAGCGCTTAAAATCGTTTCAACCTGCGCGCAAAAGGGTATTGCGATCTATACGATAGAAAACCCCGTCTACCCCGAGAGGCTTAAGAACATCTACGCGCCGCCGCTGGTGCTTTATAGCATCGGCGCCCTGCCGGATATCGACAATACGGTCGCCGTCGGGGTGGTGGGCAACCGCCGCATGAGCGATTACGGCGGCAGTGTTGCAAGGCAGATAGGCCACGACCTCGCCAAAGCGGGCGCCGTGGTGGTAAGCGGGCTGGCCCTTGGCATTGATGCCTGCGGGCATGCGGGCGCGCTTGCGGCAGGCGGCAAAACGGTCGCCGTGCTCGGCTGCGGGATAGACGTGATCTACCCGAGCGCCAACGCCGAGCTTACCGAGCAGATACGGCGGCAGGGCGCCGTCCTCAGCGAGTACCCACCCGGTACGCGGCCCATCTCTAAAAATTTCCCCATCCGCAACCGCATCCTCTCCGGCCTCTGCAACGGGGTCGCGGTGATAGAGGCGGGCATAAAGAGCGGTTCGCTGATTACGGCCAACCTGGCTCTGGAACAGGGGCGCGACATCTTTACCGTGCCCAACAGCATCTATTGCGAGCACTCGGCGGGGTCGCTGCGCCTTTTGCGTGACGGCGCCATCTCCGTGGGCAGCGCTTATGATATCCTGCTTGAATATGAAGGCCTTTACAAGGACAAGTTAAATCTTGAAAAGATTCCACGCTGTTACTATGCCATCGAGCTGCCCGAAAAAGCCGCTAAAAAAGAGGCTTCGGCGCAAAAGGCGGCGGAGCGGCCGGTTCGCCCCGAAATCATTACCGTACCTGAGAGCGATAAAGGCAGCGTAACGCCCATACTGCCCGATTATCTCACTCAGCAGGCGGTAAAGGTATATGATATATTAAAAGATAAGAACGAAAAGACGCATGTGGATGAGATCGCGGCGCGGGCGGCGCTTACAACCGCCGAGGTGCTCGCGGCCATCACAGAGCTTGAAATAGAAGAACTTGTGTGCGCATACCCTGGCAGGCGATATTCGGTTTAGGGTGTGCGGCAAAAATACAACCTCACCGCGTAGCCGGTGGGTGCAGTGGAGGATCATCAATGGCAAATGCAAATCTGGTTATCGTAGAGTCGCCCGCAAAGGCGAAAACCATCAAAAAATACCTCGGCAGCGGTTTTGAGGTTGTCGCCTCGATGGGGCATATCCGCGACCTGCCCAAGAGCAAGCTGGGCGTGGACGTCGAGCATCATTTCGAGCCGCAGTACGTGGATATAAAGGGCAAAGAGGATCTTATCAAGTCGCTTAAAAAGGCTGCCAAGGCCAGCGACACCGTCTACCTCGCGACCGACCCCGACCGCGAGGGCGAGGCGATTTCGTGGCATCTGGCGCACCTGTTAAACCTAAACCCGGCGGAAGCCAACCGCATCACCTTTAACGAGATCACCAAAACCGGTGTGAAGGCGGGTATGGCCGCCCCGCGCCAGATAGACATCGACCTTGTAAACGCGCAGCAGGCCAGACGCATCCTCGACCGCGTGGTGGGTTACAAATTAAGCCCCTTTTTGTGGCGCAAGGTTCGCCGCGGGCTTTCCGCGGGGCGCGTGCAGTCGGTTGCCGTGCGCCTGATTGTCGACCGCGAGGAGGAGATCCGCGCCTTTAAAACCGAGGAATACTGGACGATAGACGCAAAGCTTTCCGCCAAGGGCCAGCGCAAGATATTCCCCGCCAAGTTTTATGGCAAGGATAAGAAGATTGAGATCAAAACCAAAGAGCAGGCCGACGGTATTTTAAAGGAGCTTGAGGGCTGCAGGTTTGTGGTGGGTGCGGTAAAAACGGGCGTGCGCAAAAAGTCGCCCGCGCCCCCTTTTACCACCTCCACCATGCAGCAGGAGGCCTCGCGCAAGCTGGGCTTTCAGGCGCGCCGAACCATGAAGGCCGCGCAGGAGCTCTACGAAGGCGTGGAGGTCGAGGGCTACGGCGCCGTCGGTCTCATTACCTATATGCGTACCGACTCGCTGCGCATCTCAAAAGAGGCGCAGGACGAGGCCGCGCAGTATATCACCGGGCAATACGGCAAGAACTACCTGCCAGAAAGCCCGCGCGTGTATAAGACGAAGAACGGGGCTCAGGACGCGCACGAGGCCATACGCCCCACCATGCCCGCGCTTACCCCGGAGAAGGTGAAGAACAGCCTTTCCGGCGACCAGTTTAAGCTTTACAAGCTTGTGTGGGAGCGCTTTATCGCAAGCCAGATGGCTACCGCGCTGCTTGATACCGTGGCGGCGGATATCTTGGCCAACGACTATGTATTTAAGGCGTCGGGCTTCTCGGTGAAGTTCGACGGCTTTACCGTGCTTTATGAAGAGGGCAAGGACGAGGAGGACGAGGATAACACCGCTCTGCCCGCCCTCACACAGGGCGACGAGCTTAAGGAGCGCTCGATAGAGCCGAACCAGCACTTTACCCAGCCGCCCGCCCGCTACACCGAGGCCTCGCTCATCAAGGCGCTGGAGGAAAACGGCATCGGCCGCCCCAGCACCTATTCGCCCACCATCACCACCATCCTGCAGCGCGGCTATGTCGAGCGCGACGCCAAGGCGCTCAAGCCAACGGCGCTGGGTGAGGTGACCACCAACCTCATGAAGGAGCACTTTAAAAAGATCGTGGACGCCGAGTTCACCGCTCTGATGGAAAAGAGCCTCGACCTTGTGGAAACGGGCGAGAAGGAGTGGGTCTCCATCCTCGATGATTTCTACGGGGATTTCTCCGATACCCTCGCGAGCGCCGAAAAGGCGATGGACGGCACCCGCGTGAAGGTGCCCGACGAGGAAACCGACGTGGTGTGCGAGCTGTGCGGGCGCAAGATGGTGATAAAAACCGGCCGCTTCGGCAAGTTTTTGGCCTGCCCCGGCTTCCCCGAGTGCAAGAACACCAAAAAGATTGTACAGGAGACGGGCGGCGTCTGCCCGCTGTGCAAGGGCCGCATCTTAAGCAAAAAGTCCAAAAAGGGCAAGGTATACTTCGGCTGCGAGCACAACCCCAAGTGCCCGTTTATGACATGGGATGAGCCCACCAAGGAGTTTTGCCCCGAGTGCGGCTCCACGCTGCTTAAGAAGAACGGCAGGGCGGGCAAGATCTATTGCTCGAGCGAAAGCTGCACCTTTGAAAAGCCGCTGCCCAGCAAAAAGGATGAGCAGGAATAGCGGCGTGATGGCAAGACCATTTCACAATGAAAGATATGGAGGCAGGCATGACCACGGTACACGTAATCGGTGCAGGCCTTGCGGGGTGCGAGGCGGCGTATCGTTTGGCCTGCGAGGGCGTTTCGGTAACGCTTTATGAGATGAAGCCGGTTGCCCATTCCCCCGCGCATAAACTCGATACCTTCGCGGAGCTGGTGTGCTCCAACTCGTTAAAGGCCGAGCGGCTAAACTCCGCCGCCGGTCTGCTCAAGCACGAGATGCGCTTGCTCTTTTCCCTTACCATGCAGGCCGCCGACGCAAATCGCGTGGAGGCGGGCGGCGCCCTTGCGGTGGACCGCGAGGGCTTTTCGCGGTTTGTCACCGAAAAGATCAAGAATCATCCCAATATTCAGATAGAATACGGCGAGGTTTGCAGGCTCCCTGAGGAAGGAATCGTTATCGTCGCGACCGGGCCGCTCACACAGGGGGCGCTGGCCGAGGATATCCGTAGGCGCTGCGGGCGGGAGTACTTAAGCTTTCACGACGCCGCGGCGCCCATCGTGTCGTTTGATTCCATAGACCTTGAACGGGTGTTTTTCGCCGCCCGCTACGGCAGGGGCGAGGACGCCTACATCAACTGCCCGTTTGACAAAGAGGGCTACGAGCGCTTCTGGCAGGAGCTTGTAGGCGCCGAGAGCGTACCGCTGAAAGAGTTTGAACAGGAACACTTCCGCGTTTACGAGGGCTGCATGCCCGTCGAGGTGATGGCGAAGCGCGGCGCCGATACCATCCGTTTCGGCCCGCTTAAGCCCGTCGGCCTGCGCGACCCGAAAACCGGCCATCGCCCGTGGGCGGTGGTGCAGCTTCGGCGCGAAAACGCCGGCGGCACGTTGTATAATCTGGTGGGGTTTCAAACCAACCTCAAGTTCGGCGAGCAGAAAAGGGTATTTTCCATGATACCCGGCCTCGAAAACGCCGAGTTTGTGCGCTATGGTGTGATGCACCGCAACACATTTTTGGATAGCCCCCGCCTCTTGGACCGTTACTGCCGCTTAAAAAGCGATTCGCGTATCTTCTTTGCGGGGCAGATCACGGGGGTGGAGGGGTATATCGAGTCGGCCGCCAGCGGCATCCTGGCGGGGTATAACGCCGCAAGAGCCATCGGGCGGCGGGAACTGCTGACACTCCCAGCCGACACCATGCTCGGTGCCCTGACAAGCTATATAAGCGACGAAAACGTCAAGGATTTTCAGCCCATGGGCAGCAATATGGGCATCCTGCCGCCGCTCGATACCCCCATCCGCGGCAAGGAGGAGCGCTACCGCCTGCTCGCACAGCGCGCGGTGGAATCGCTAACCGCCTATCTTCATGCAAACGGGGTAGAAACGGCGGATATTGCGCAAATCGCGGCAAAGGAAAGCGAACCATGAGAGCAGCGGCAATACAGATGGACGTAGCGCTTGCGGACGTTCCGCATAATTTGGCGTCGGCGAAGCGTCTCGCATCAGAGGCGGCGCAGGCGGGAGCTAAGCTGATTGTCCTGCCCGAATTCTTCACCTCGGGTATCGCCTTTGATAAAGCCATGTTAACGGTAGCCTCCTACAGTGAATAGACCAGGGCTTTTTTACGTTCACTTTCCGCGGAGCTAAAGACGATCATCGGCGGTTCATTCTTGGAATACGACGGCGGTGAGGTGTACAACACCTTTTTGCTCACCTTCCCAAGCGGCGAGTGCTATGCCCACCGTAAGGATATCCCCACCCAGTTTGAACACTGCTACTATACCTTTGGGGATCAAAACAATCTGCTGCACACCCCCATCGGGGAGGTCGGCGTGGCGTTGTGCTGGGAGATGTTGCGGACCGATACACTAAAGCGCCTCGCAAATAAGGCGGATTTTATTCTGGCGGGCTCCTGCTGGTGGGACCTGCCCGAGGGTGCCCCTGCCGGGCAGGAACCGCTGCGCGCGTATAATCAGGCGCTTGCTGTTGAGACCCCCGTCACCTTTGCGGGGTTCTTGGGCGTTCCGCTCATCCACGCCGCTCACTGTTCAAGGTTTACGGCGAAAAGCTTTCCCAAGGCGGACAGGCTGCAGACCCGCAGAATGGTGGGCGCCGCGCAGGTTATCGGCGCAGGCGGCGAGGTGCTGGCGCGCCGTACCTTTCACGAGGGTGAGGGGATGGCGATAGCCGATATCTATCCCCAAAAGAACGCCAAAGCAGCTTCGTATGACAAGGAGCGCTATTGGATACCCGACCTGCCGCAGGTTTATCTGTCGGCGTGGGAGAAGAACAACGCCTTGGGCCGGGAATACTATCAAACAGTCGCGAACCCTTATTATAGAGATATGATGAATAAAAAGGAGAGAACAACATGAAGGTTATCGTTGACGGCTTCGGGGGCGACAACGCACCCGCAGAGGTGCTCAAAGGCTGTGCGCTCGCGGTAAAGGAATACGGTGTTTCGCTCATCGTTACGGGCGATGTGCAAAAGCTGCAGGCCACGGCGCGCGAAAATGGTGTATCGCTTGAAAACATCGAGTTTGAAAACGCCACGCAGGTAATTACCATGGAGGACGAGCCTACCGATGTCGTGAAGGCAAAGGGTGATTGCTCGATGGCCGTAGGGTTAAAGCTTTTAAAGGAGGGCAGGGGGGACGCCTTTGTAAGTGCGGGCAACACGGGCGCGCTGGTTGTGGGCTCGTCTACCCTTGTCGGCCGCATTAAAGGCATTAAGCGTGCGGCACTCGCGCCCATGCTGCCCACCACCAAGGGCATGTATATGCTTATGGATTCGGGCGCGAACCTCGAGTGCCGCCCCGAGATGCTCGTGCAGTTCGGCATTATGGGCTCGGTTTATATGAGCAAGATCGCGGGCATACAAAACCCGCGCGTGGGCGTGGTAAACGTGGGCACAGAGCCCACCAAGGGCACCGAGCTGGAGCTTGCGGCAAACGACCTGTTTAAGCTGGCCCCCGTCAACTGCATCGGCAACGTGGAGGCGCGCGAGCTGCCGCTTGGCGGCTGCGAGGTGGCGGTAACCGACGGCTTTACCGGCAACGTGATACTCAAGCTTACCGAGGGCCTTGCCAAAGGCTTTTCCTCCAACATTAAAAAGATGCTCTTTAAAAACACGGCAACCAAGCTCGCCGCCCTTATGCTCAAGAGCGGTTTAAACGACTTTAAAAAGAGCATGGACTATACCGAGTACGGCGGCGCGCCGCTGATGGGTATTGCGAAGCCCGTTATCAAGGCGCACGGTAGCTCCGACGCCAACGCCTTTAAAAACGCCATCCGTCAGGCCAAGGCCTTCAGCGAGCAGAACGTTATCGGCGAGATTGAAGCGGGGCTTAAGCGCTTAAGCTCAAACCTCGCCGAGCGCGAGGGCGCGGAAGTATAAGCCCGCTGTCGGCAAAATCACGCTTGGCACGCTGTGTCTGTAAAGCGGGCCGGAAAGGCAAAAACCATGAAAGAGTTAATAGAGAAGATCGGGTACCGGTTTAACGACCCTGCCCTTTTAAAAACGGCGCTTACCCACTCCTCCTACGCAAACGAGATGAAGAAAGGCACCGTCTGCAACGAACGTCTGGAGTTTTTAGGCGACTCGGTGCTGTCTATCGTCGTGTCGGAATACCTGTTTAAGCACTACAAGCACCTGCCGGAGGGGGAGCTTACCAAGCTGCGCGCCTCTTTGGTGTGCGAGCGCATGCTGTGGGAGTTCGCAAAGCAGATCGACCTCGGCAGTAACATCCTGCTCGGGCGGGGAGAGGACCTTTCGGGCGGCCGCGAGCGCCCGTCCATTCTGTCCGACGCGTTTGAGGCGGTGATTGCCGCCATCTACCTCGACGGCGGCATCGAGCCCGCCACCCAATACATCCTGGGGTTTGTGCAAAAGCAGCTCGAAGGTAAATGCCAGACCCCGTTTAAGGATTATAAAACCATCCTGCAGGAGATCATCCAGCAGAACAAGGAAGAAAGTGTCACCTACTCTCTGGTGGACGAAAGCGGCCCCGACCACGACAAACGCTTTACCGTAGAGGTGCACCTCAACAGCAATGTCATCGGCAAAGGCACCGGCAGAAGCAAAAAGGATGCCGAGCAGCAGGCCGCGCGCGAAGCGCTGGAGTTGATGGGCAAATGAGGCACGCAAACGTCGCTTTGTTTGTGCCGCATGCGGGCTGCCCGCACTGCTGCGCCTTCTGCAACCAGCGCAGCATCTCGGGTGCCCAAAAGCCGCCCACCCCGGCCGAGGTGCGGGAGGCCTGCGTTGCGGCGAGCCAAAGCCTTGGCTCGCGCGTAAAGAACGCCGAGATCGCGTTTTTCGGCGGCAGCTTTACAGCCATCGAGCGGGGCTACATGCTCTCGCTCTTACAGGAGGCCAAGGCGTGCGCCGACGAACTGGGTTTTATGGGCATCCGCTGCTCCACACGGCCGGACGCGGTGGACGACGAGGTGCTTGCGCTTTTAAAGCGGTACGGCGTCACCGCCATTGAGCTGGGGGCGCAGAGCCTGGACGACGAGGTATTGCGTAAAAACAACCGAGGGCACACTGCCGCGCAGGTGATGGAGGCCTCCCGCCGCATTCAGCAGGCAGGCTTTTCGCTGGGCCTGCAGATGATGGTGGGCCTGTATGGCGACAGCGCCGAGAAGGCCTTGCAAACGGCGCAGGGCATCTGCGATATCGGGCCGGACACCGTGCGCATCTACCCCACCATTGTCATGAAGGGCACCGAGCTGGAACGTTTATACCGTGAGGGGCTGTATACGCCGCTGAGCCTTGATGAGGCTGTGGATCTGTGCGCGCAATGTCTTACACTGTTTGAACGGCATCAAATCAACGTGATCCGCGTGGGGCTGCACGCTACAAGTGAACTGCAGGAGGGCATGGTGGCGGGGCCGTTTCATCCGGCTATTCGCGAGCTGTGCGAATCGCGCCTGATGCTTAAGCGGCTTAAAAATGAGATGAATAGGCTGCATATCCCACCCGGGGCCGTTACGGTGGGGGTGGCGCCCAAAAGCCTCTCCAAGCTTTTGGGGCAGCATAAAATAAATGTGGAAATTCTCAAAGATTTAAATTATAATTTAACTGTATATACCGATGAGGCATTGCCGGATGGCGCCTTTGCGGTAACCGGCGCGGCGCCAGAGAATCGGTAGTTTTGCGTTTAATTTTCTCTGGCGTGTCAAACAACAGGTAAACACGGCTACTCCCGCCACCTTGGCGATACTGCCTATGGCAGCAAAACATGGTATGGGGTTTATTGAAAGCCCTTGAATAAAGGACGTGTGGCATTGATACTCAAATCCCTGGAAATACAAGGCTTTAAATCGTTCCCCGATAAAACCAAGCTCACCTTCGGCGGCGGCATCACCGCGGTGGTGGGCCCGAACGGGAGCGGCAAAAGCAACATCAGCGACGCCGTGCGCTGGGTGTTGGGCGAGCAGTCTACCAAAACTCTGCGCGGCAGCCGCATGGAGGATGTCATATTCGGCGGCACCAAGCTCCGCAAGCCGGTCGGTTTTTCGCAGGTCGCCCTTACCATAGACAATACCGACCACACCCTTCCCGTAGAGAGCGAGGAGGTCACCGTTACCCGCAAGCTCTACCGCTCGGGGGAGAGTGAATACCGCATCAACGCCAACAGTGTGCGTCTGAAAGATGTATACGAGCTTTTTATGGACACCGGCCTCGGCAAAGACGGCTACTCCATCATCGGGCAGGGGCGTATCGCCGAGATCGTGGGCGCCAAGAGCGCCGAGCGCCGCGAGATTTTTGAGGAGGCCTCGGGCATCTCGAAATACCGCTACCGCAAAACCGAGGCGGAGCGCCGCCTAGAGCAGGCGCAGGAAAACCTGTTAAGGCTCAAAGACATCCTTACCGAGCTCGAAGACCGCGTGGGGCCTTTAAAGATACAGTCGGAGAAGGCGCAGGCGTTTCTCAAGCTCTCGGAGGAGAAGAAGCGGCTGGAGGTTTCGCTCTATATCAAGTCGCTCGACAAGGCCAAGGAGGCGCTGCGCGAGCAGGAGAACCGCATCATGGTGTGCAAGGCCTCCTATGACGGTGTGGACGACGAGCTTACGGCGCTGGAAAACGACATTAACGCCGTTTTTGCGCAGGCGCAGCAGTGCGCCGTCGCCATCGAGAAAAAGCGTACCGAACGCCAGACGCTGGAGGAGGAGCTTTCCAAGCGCGAATCCGAGATTGCCGTTTTGCGCAACGACATCTTCCATAAAAACGAGAACATCGCGCGCACTCAGCGTGATATAGAAACCCAAAGCCTTGCCGTAAGCGACATTGATGCGCAGATTGCGGCAAGGCTCGCGCAGCTTGAGGGCAAAACCGCCCTTATCGCCGAACTGGAGGTACAGTGCTCGGCAAGCGAGGAGACCTTAAACAATTTCTTAAGCGATAACGCGCGCCACAACGACCGGCTGGAGGCCGCGAACCGAGAGCTGGCCACCATCAACCAGAAGATTTCGCAAAGCCGCGTCACCGAGCTTACCTGCATCTCTTCACTCGAGGAGCTTATACAGCGAAGCGGGCAGCTTACCCAAAGCCTTGATATGAAGCGCAGCGAGTTTGAGCGCTTGGGCGCGGAGCTCGCCGACACGCAGGCCTTCGTAGACGAGCTGGACGTTAAAATCGAGAGTGAAACCAACACCGTCAAGGGTTATGACTTTAAGCTTTCCAAACGCAAGGCAAAGCTTGAAGAAAGCGCTAGGCAGGTGAACGCCCTCGACCTTGCCATCAAGGAAAAGAGCCAGAACGCGCGCCTGCTGGAGGACCTTGAGCGCAGCATGGAGGGCTTTACCCAGAGCGTAAAAACCGTTATGCGCATGGCGGGCGGCGGCGCGCTGCGCGGTGTGCTGGGGCCGGTTTCGAGCCTGATTCAGGTGCCGCAGCGCTATACCGTGGCGGTTGAAACCGCGCTCTCGTTTGCCCTGCAGAACATTGTGGTAGAAAACGAAGAGGTGGCCAAGCGCGCCATCGCGCTGCTTAAAAACGAAAACGCGGGCCGCGCTACCTTCCTGCCGGTGAGTACCATCGAGGGCAACGTGCTGGACGACCGCTCCCTCACTGCGCAGCCCGGCTTCGTGGGTGTCGCGTCCAAGCTGATAGAGCACGACGCAAAGTACACGGGGATCGTCAACTCCCTGCTCGGCAGGATCGTTATCTGCGAGGATTTGGATAACGCTGTAAGCATGGCGAAGAAAAACGGCTACCGCTTTAAGCTCGTCACCCTCGACGGGCAGGTGGTAAACGCGGGCGGCTCGCTCACGGGCGGCTCGGCGGTGAAAAGCTCCGGCCTGCTCAGCCGCCGCAACGACATCGAGCGCCTGCACGCGCAGGCGAAGGAGCTGGAACAGAAGCTCACCGCCGCAAAAGGCGAGCACGACGCGCTCAAGGCCGAGATTGCGGGGGTAGAGGCTGAGTATCTGGCCTCCAAGAGCGTGCTCGAAACCATGCTGGAGGACCGCTCCAAGGCCGAGATACAGCGCCAGCTTGCCCTGCGCAATTTAAGTGAAAACGAGAAGACCATCGGTGAGCTGGAGGCCGAACGCACACGCTCCGCCGAGCGGGAGAAAAGGCTCAATGATGACCTTGCCAAGGCGAAGGCCGAGCTTGCCGAGAGCACCACGCTCGCGGCGGCATTGGAAGAACAGCTCAGCGCCACCAGCCAGCTGAAGGACGAGCTCAGGCAGAAGCGCCGCGATCTCACCGACGAGATCTCCGCCTTAAAGATGCGTATCTTGGGCGAGACCAAGGAGGCCGAGGGGCTTAAACAGTCGGCGGACGAGCTTGCCGCGCGCAAGGAGAGCCAGAGCGGGCGCTTTGACGAGCTCAACGCAGAGGTACAGGCTCTTACAGAAGAGATAAACGGCATAACCGCAAAGATAGAGGAGATACTGGTTTCAAAAGAGGCGGTCAATACACAGGCCGCGGCGATGGAAGCCGAGATTCGCGCCCTTTCCGATGAACGGCTCGCCTTTGAAAAGCAGGCGAACGATAAGCGCGGCAAGGAGAAGGCCATCCTCTCCAGACGTGAGGACATCTCCAAGGAGATGGCGCGTTTGGAGGAACGGAAGGTCTCGGCACAAACCGAGTACGACCAGATTATCGCCAAGCTGTGGGATGAATACGAGCTCACCAAGAGTGAGGCGGCCGCCATCGCGGAGGATATACCGAATGTCACCGTCGCCCAGCGCAGCCTTGCTGAGGTGAAGAATAAGATCAAAGCCCTCGGTACCGTCAATGTGGACGCCATCGAGGAATACAAAGAGGTTTCGCAGCGCTATGAGTTCTTAAAGACGCAGATTGCCGATGTAGAGAGTTCGCGCGACGAGCTATTGCGCTTAATCAGCGACCTTACGGTGAAGATGCGCGAGATTTTTACCGAAAGCTTTGTACAGATCAACAAAAACTTCGGCGAGGTATTCGTCGAGTTGTTCGGCGGCGGCTCTGCGCACCTCACCCTCACCGACGAGGGGGACGTGCTCGAGAGCGGCATCGAGATTTTTGTGGAGCCGCCGGGCAAGATCATCAAGAACCTCTCGGCGCTTTCGGGCGGCGAGCAGGCCTTTGTGGCAATCGCTATCTATTTCGCGATCCTAAAGGTTCGCCCCGCGCCCTTCTGCCTCTTGGATGAAATCGAGGCGGCACTCGACGATGTAAATGTGGCCAAGTACGCGCAGTACCTGCACCGGTTTAACGATACCACCCAGTTTATCGCCATCACCCACCGCCGCGGCACCATGGAGGAGGCAGACGTGCTCTATGGCGTGACGATGCAGGAGGAGGGCGTCTCCAAGCTGCTGGAACTGAAGGTAAGCGAGGTGGAAAGCAAGCTGGGCCTTAAGAATACATAAAAAAATAGCATAATCCAATAGCCGGAAGGGAAATGAGCATGGGATTTTTTGAAAAACTCACGGGCGGGCTGAAAAAAACGCGCGATTCGATGGCGAGGGCCGTAGACTCGATGTTTAAGTCGTTCACCAAGATCGATAAGGAGCTTTTTGAGGAACTGGAAGAGATTCTTATCATGTCCGATGTAGGTGCCGTTACGGCCGCCGATATTTGTGAGCGCTTAAAGGCGCGCGTAAAAGAGAAGGGGATTACCGACCCTTCCATGGTTACGTCAGAGCTGCAGGGGCTTATCGCCGATATGCTGCGCGGCGGTGAGGCGCTTAAGCTTACCACCAAGCCGTCGGTGATACTCGTCATCGGGGTAAACGGCGTGGGCAAAACCACCACTATCGGCAAGCTCTCGGCGAACCTCAGGACATCGGGCAAAACTGTCATGCTCGGCGCCGCCGATACCTTCCGCGCGGCGGCGATAGACCAGCTCGAGATTTGGGCGCAGCGCGCGGGCGTTCCCATGATACGCCACAGCGAGGGCAGCGACCCGGCAGCCGTGGTATATGATACCATCTCCGCCGCCAAGGCCAGGGGCAGCGATGTGGTGATCTGCGATACGGCGGGGCGGCTGCACAACAAAAAGAACCTGATGGACGAACTGCATAAGATCACGCGCGTGATCGCCCGGGAGGCACAGGGCTGCGACCTTGAGGTGTTGCTGGTGCTTGATGCCACCACGGGGCAGAATGCGCTCAATCAGGCGCGCGAGTTTAAGGACGCGGCGGGCATCACCGGCATCGTGCTCACCAAGCTGGACGG
Organism: Bacillota bacterium; assembly: GCA_023412215.1. GTDB lineage: Bacteria > Bacillota > Clostridia > Oscillospirales > Ruminococcaceae > Acetanaerobacterium. The sequence continues at coordinate 268,008 of JAEYNX010000003.1, forward strand.
CACGGCGCGCGGCGGTGTGGTGATCGGTATTAAAAACGAGCTTCAGGTGCCCATTAAGTATGTGGGTGTGGGTGAGGCCATCGACGACCTGCAGCCTTTTGACGCCGACGCCTTTGCCAAGGCGCTGTTCGGCAAAAGCGAGCAGGGAGATTAAGTGCGCGGCACTATATTACCACCGGATTTTCTGCAGGAGAGGAATGACCATGCCAGTGGCTGTAATAAAGGAGATTGTATTCGCCTCCACCAACAAGGGCAAGATAAAAGAGATGAACACGCTGCTCGAGGGCACGGGTATCCGGCTGCTCTCGCTGAGCGATATCGGTTTTACGCAGGCAATAGAAGAAACGGGCACCACCTTTGAAGAAAATGCGCGCATCAAGGCGCGGGCGGTCTGTGCTTTTTGCGGCCTGCCCGCTTTTTCCGACGACAGCGGCCTTGCCATCGACGCGCTGGACGGCGCCCCCGGGGTTTACTCGGCGCGCTTTTTGGGGGAGGATACCCCTTATGAAATCAAAAACCGTATTGTAATTGAAAAGCTGGAGGGTATACCTCCCGAAAAACGCACGGCGCGGTATGAGTGTGCGGTGTGCTGTGTGTTCCCCGGCGGCGAGATCGTCACGCACGGGGTGTGCGAGGGCACCATCGGTTTTGAGCTCAGAGGCGCGAACGGCTTTGGCTACGACCCCATCTTTTATATTGGGGAAAGAAGCCTCGCCGAGTTTACCGACGACCAAAAGAATGCCGTCAGCCACAGAGGGCAGGCGGTGCGGGCATTTGTTGAGTGCCTAAAAGAATATAAAAATGAAAATGCAGTGCCCAACCATAAAGAAAGGCATAGGGATTAAATATGTTAAACAGCAAACAGCGCGCGGGGCTCAAAGGCCTTGCCAATAGTATAGATACCATTCTGCAGATCGGCAAAAATGAGATCTCCGATACACTGGTAAAGCAGGTGGACGACGCCCTTACCGCGCGCGAGCTCATCAAGCTGCGCGTGCTGGAGACCGCCCCCTATTCCCCGCAGGAGGCCGCAGAGCTGCTGGCTGAAAAGACCCGTTCCGAGGTGGTGCAGGTAATCGGCACCCGCTTTGTCCTATACCGGCGCAACCACAAGAAGCCGGTAATCGAGATATAAAAGGCAAACCTTTTATATCTCTCTGAAAAGCTGCTGTCGGGGCACAGCCCTTCCTGCAATGGTTTACCATTGCACTGCATTTTTCAATATTAGGCACAGAAGTTTGAAAGTAAACTTTCAAACTTAAGAAAAACTGCTGTCGGGGCACAGCCCCTCCTGCAATGGTTGCACCATCGCACTGCACTTTTTCAATATTAGGTACATGCCCTTTCCGGCATGTAGCCGGAAAGGGCACAGATTAATATGCGCAGAATCGGCATCTTCGGCGGCACCTTTAACCCCATTCATCAAGGGCATCTGCATCTTGCCACCGAGTTTTATAAGCAGCTTGGGCTTTGCGAGGTACTGTTAATCCCCGACTACACCCCGCCGCATAAGGCGCACGATAATCTGGCCGACGGGGTAGACCGCTATAACCTCTGCCGCATTGCCGCCTACGGGCTGCCCTATATCAAGGTGAGCGACTACGAGATACGCAGGCAGACCAAAAGCTATACCGTCTATACCCTCGAGCATTTCAGCGACTTAAACCCCAACGCCGAGCTCTGCCTTTTGATGGGCAGCGATATGTTTTACACGGTGGACACGTGGCACGATGCCGCGCGCATCTTTGAGCTGGCCACGCTCTGCGCGGGGGCCAGAAATGCGGGCGAGTACGAAAAGCTCACGGCCTATGCCAAGGTGCTGGAGCAAAAGGGCGCCAAAACGCGGGTCGTGAATATAGAGGCACTCAGCGTATCCTCCACCGATATCCGTGAGGCGATCATAAACGGTATTCCCCTACCGCAGGGGCTTCCCGGGCAGGTAGGGCGGTATATCGACGCGGTTAAGCTCTATACCGCCGAGACCGCGGAGATCTTATCCTATAAGGCGCTGCTCGAGAGGATGCTCTCCCCCAAGCGGCGATTTCATTCGCTGTGCGTGGCCAAAGAGGCGGCGGCACTCGCGATAATTTTTGGCGCCGACGCGTCCAAGGCTTATACGGCGGGGCTTTTACACGATATTGCGAAGGATATGAATGAAGAGCAGCAGTTGCAAATGCTGGCGAAGTTTGATATAATTTTGTCCGATGCCGAAAGCAGGTCCAAACAGCTTTGGCACCCGATGATCGGCGCGGAGTATGTCCGGCAAGAGCTGGGTATAAACGACACCGAAATCATAAATGCTATAAGATACCATACTACTGCCCGCAAGGGCATAACGTTGTTAGAAAAGATTATCTATCTCGCAGACTGTATCTCCTTTGAAAGAGACTACCCTGACACAGCGATTATACGCGATAAGATAAATGATAGCCTTGACAGCGCCATGCAATGCGCTCTCTCACTGACCATTCAGTCCCTGGCCAAAAGAGACTCGCTCATCCACATTGATACGATAGAGGCCTATAACGAATTATGCTAACCTTGCCGGCAGATTAAGCGGGAGGCTTAATCTTGAAAAAGAAAAATGCAATCGTTTTTTCCGTTACCTTTGTTATCACGCTTGCGGTGTTGGTAGGTGTATACTATGCCCTGAACACCAGCTTTTTGGCGCAAAAGCCGGACGATGCAGCCGATTCGTCGGTGGCTGCGGGTGTTTCCTCAGAGATGCCGGTTAAAAACGCCGGGGAAACGACCAATTTCCTTTTGTGCGGGCTGGACGAAAGTGAGAGCCTTACCGACGTCATTATGGTGGTGCAGCTAGACCCTCAAAAGAACGAAGTCAATGTTCTTCAGATACCCAGAGATACCTATGTGGGAATAGACCGTTACAGTACGGGTAAGATTAATGCTGTTTATGCCAGCAAAAAGAAGGGCAGTACGCCCATCGGAAAGCTGATAGATGAAATAGATCACACCTTTAAGCTGCCTATTGACCATTATGCCACCGTCAATATTCCGGGTTTAAGAAAGATTGTAGATTCCATGGGCGGTGTCGAGGTGGATATTCCGCAGGATATCTATTTCACGCCCGGCGAAACAATCAAAAAGGGCAAGCAAACCCTTAACGGTGAAAAGGCCGAGTGGTTTGTACGCTATCGTGCCGGATATTATAATGGCGACATCGGCCGTATGCATGCGCAGAGTATCTTTTTAGAGGCATGTGCCAATAAGGCGCTGCAGATGTCCAACACCCAGATTCTTTCGCTTCTTACGCAGGACTATAAAAACATCACCACCGACCTGACCATCGCGCAGATGATGGGTTACTATGGCAGCATCCGCAGCTTAAAGCCGGAAAACATCCACTTTTACGCGCTGGAGGGCTCAGGCCTTATGCACGAGAGTTACTCCGTTTACAGTCTGGACAAGCAAAAGGCTGCCGACCTGTTAAACCAGTACTTTCGCCCGGGCAGCGAGCCGGTACCTGCCGAGGACCTCAACATTATTGAGCTGGAGGCCGAGCAGACCATAGCACAGGGAACGACCGATGATAAACAAAGTGAAATGACTGAACAATAATGCCAATAGATGTATAGAATATAATCCACTTACTTTAAGGAGGAATTTCAGCGGAATGACTTCATTAGAAATGGCAAAGAAGATAGTTTCGGTGCTCGACGCAAAAAAGGCTGAAGACATCCGACTAATCCGTGTGCGCGACCTCACCGTGATTACCGACTATTTTGTGCTTGCCTCTGGCACAAGCTCCACCCATGTAAAAAGCCTCACCGACGAGGTGGAGTTTCAGCTCAAGCAGGCGGGAGCTCAGCCCGCGGCGGTAGAGGGCTACGGCTCCGCGCAGTGGGTGGCACTCGATTTCGGCACCGTGATTGTTCATGTATTCTATCCAGAGGCCAGACGCTTCTATGATTTAGAGCGCCTGTGGGCCGACGGTGAAAAAATAGATATCGAAAGCTTACTTAAGCAGGAATAAAAAGGCGGTAGGCTGCCGAGTTCGGTTCCCAGACAGCCCTCAGGAAAGGATTGACCGTATAGATGAAATACGAGAATTTTGAAGAGGTTGAACGTAAGTGGCAGAATATCTGGGATGAAAAGGATGTTTTCGCCGCAACCAACGATTACAGCAAGCCGAAGTACTACGCGCTGGTAGAGTTCCCTTACCCCTCGGGGCAGGGGCTTCACGTGGGGCACCCGCGCTCTTATACCGCACTGGATATCGTAGCGAGAAAGAAACGGCTCGAGGGCTTTAACGTGCTCTACCCCATGGGATGGGACGCGTTCGGCCTGCCCACCGAGAACTATGCCATGAAAAACCATATCCATCCCGAGATCGTCACCCAGAAAAACGTGGCGCGCTTTAAGTCGCAGCTGAAATCTCTCGGACTTTCGTTTGACTGGAACCGCGAGATCAACACCACCGACCCCGACTATTTCCGGTGGACACAGTGGATATTCCTGCAGCTCTTTAAAAAAGGGCTTGCCTATAAAAAAGAGATGGCGGTGAACTGGTGCACCGGCTGCAAGGTGGTGCTGGCAAACGAAGAGGTTGTAAACGGCGTTTGCGAGCGCTGCGGCGGCGAGGTGGTGCGCAGGGTGAAAAGCCAGTGGATGCTGGGTATTACCCAGTACGCACAGCGGTTGCTCGACGATCTTGACACTGTCGACTACATAGACAGGGTAAAGGTTTCGCAGCGCAACTGGATTGGCCGCTCCACGGGCGCCGAGGTGCAGTTTGCCACCACGGCGGGGGGCGTGTTAACGGTGTACACCACCCGCCCCGATACCCTTTTCGGCGCCACCTATATGGTTATCTCGCCCGAGCATGAGATGATCGACAAATGGGCGGATAAAATCAGCAATCTCGAGGCGGTGAACGCCTACCGGCAGGAGGCGGCCAAGAAGTCCGATTTCGACCGCACCGAGGTGGCCAAAGAGAAAACGGGCGTGCGTCTGGAGGGCGTGATGGGTATTAACCCTGTGAACGGCACCCAGATCCCCATCTATATCGCCGACTATGTGCTCACCAGCTACGGCACCGGTGCCATTATGGCGGTGCCCGCGCACGATACGCGCGACTGGGAGTTTGCCAAGAAGTTTAACCTGCCCATCATCGAGGTGGTAAAGGGCGGCGACGTACAGAACGAGGCCTTTACCGACTGCGCCACCGGCGTGATGGTAAACTCCGGCTTCTTGGACGGCCTTTCGGTGGAAGAGGCCAAAAAAGCGATCACCGCCTGGCTTTCCGAGCATAAAAAGGGCGAGCCAAAGGTAAACTTTAAGCTGCGTGACTGGGTGTTCTCTCGCCAGCGCTACTGGGGCGAGCCGATACCGATCGTCATCTGCGAAAAATGCGGCTATGTGCCGCTGCCGGAGAACGAGCTTCCGCTGCGCCTGCCGCACATAGACTCCTACGAGCAGACCGAGACGGGGGAATCCCCGCTTGCCAAGATAGACGCTTGGGTGAACACGACCTGCCCGCACTGCGGCGGCCCGGCCAAGCGCGAAACCGACACCATGCCCCAGTGGGCGGGTTCGTCGTGGTACTTTATGCGCTACTGCGACCCTACCTGCGCCACCGGCATCGCATCCAAAGAGGCGCTGGATTACTGGCTGCCGGTAGATTGGTACAACGGCGGTATGGAGCACACCACGCTGCACCTGCTGTACTCCCGCTTCTGGCATAAATTTTTATACGACATCGGCGTGGTGTCCAGCCCCGAGCCGTACGCCAAGCGCACCAGCCACGGCATGATACTGGGCGAAAACGGCGAGAAGATGAGTAAGTCCCGCGGCAACGTCGTAAACCCCGACGATATTGTAGGTGAATACGGCGCCGACACCATGCGCCTTTACGAGATGTTTATCGGCGACTTTGAAAAGAGCGCGCCGTGGAACACCGCCTCCATCCGCGGCTGCCGCCGTTTCCTCGACCGCGTGTGGGATTTGTCCGAAAGCTTAACGGACGGTGACAGCTACCGCCCCGAGCTGGAAACCGCCTTTCACAAAACCATCCGGAAGGTTTCGGAGGACATTGAAGGGCTTAAGTTTAACACCGCCATTGCAGCGCTCATGTCGCTGATTAACGATATTACCAAGACCGATTCCATTAACCGCGCGGAGCTTAAAACCTTCCTGCTGCTGTTAAACCCCTTCGCGCCTCACATCACTGAGGAGATGTGGCAGCAAAACGGGTTTGAGGGCATGGTTACCCAGCAGAAGTGGCCTTCCTACGACCCTGCAAAATGCCGCGAGAACACCATTGAGATCGTGGTACAGCTAAACGGTAAGATTAAAGACCGTCTGGTCATCGCGGCGGACGCAGAGGCCACCGACGTGCTTGCTCAGGCCAAGAGCATGCCCAGAGCCGCCGAGGGGCTTGCGGGTATGCAGATTGTTAAAGAACTATATGTCCCGGGCAAGCTTGTAAACCTGGTGGTAAAACCTGTTTAAACAAAACGACTGAAAGTATTGACATTTAGGCGTTCTTCATTGTATAATAAATTTCGTTACTAAAGTTGCAAACCTGAATTTGATTGAGGTTTTCACCTTAGATTACCCTGCCGCGTGGCGGAGGGAGGGAATTAAAAATGGCAGAAATTCGTATTAAAGATAACGAGTCCCTTGACAGTGCTCTTAGACGTTTTAAAAGACAATGCGCCAGAGCCGGTGTTTTGCAGGAAGTTCGCAAGAGAGAACACTACGAAAAACCATCCGTTAAGCGCAAGAAGAAGTCGGAGGCTGCACGTAAACGCAAGTTTAAGTAAGCCGGTGACGGGTTACTGTACCTGAAAAAGCAAGCGGGCAGATAATGCCCGCTTTTTTTCTACGTTTTATGCTTGGCGGGCTAAGCCGCCTATGGCAGTCATATATTATACTGAATTTCATTTGAACTGGGGATAAAGCCCTCTTTCTGGGTTTTAAGCCGCCGAATTGCCGTTTAATACCTTACCAAAGGCGGGGTAGAAGAATTAGCATTCTATGTAGTGTTTGTCATGCCTGCGCGTGTAAGGAAAGGAGTGCTTTTGTGAAGAATAAAAACGTTCCTGATTTGATTCTCGATAAGGTATGGCAGATCGACGAGACCGTGCTGCGCCGCCTTGGTGTAAAGGCGCTGATTCTCGACGTGGATAACACCCTTTCCACCCACGGCGCGCCAATGCCCGCGGGCGAGGTGCTGCCTTGGCTTGAAAAGATGAATACGCTGAAAGTGCCGCTTATGATCCTCTCCAACAACACCCGAAAGCGGGTCATGCCCTTCGCGGAGCGCTTAAAGCTCGACTTTGTTCATTTTGCCATAAAACCCCTGCCGGGCGGCTTCCGCAAGGCGGCCGCGCGCCTCGGGCTCGCGCCCGCCGAGATCGGCGTGGTGGGTGACCAGATCTTCACCGATATCCTCGGCGGAAACCTTGCGGGGATGAAGACCATTCTGGTTATGCCGATGGGGGATGCGGGCACGCGTCTTATCAAGCTTAAACGTTTCTTTGAAAAAAAGTATATCAGCCTTTATTACAAGGGGAAGGACGGGAAAGACCAATGAGTATACGCTTCGGGCCTGCGGGCAATTCCGACAGCTTTGCGGCTATGGGCTACAAAAAGAATACCGATATCCCCGCCTACGTGGTGAGGATGGGCCTAAACGCCTACGAGTACCAGTGCGGGCGCGGGGTGAAGATTAGCGACGCCTCGGCGGCGCAGCTCGGCGCAAAGGCCAAGGAGCAGGACGTCCAGCTCTCGCTGCACTCGCCCTACTACATCTCGCTTTCGAGCGTGGAGGAAGAAAAGCGCGCAGCCTCCATCGGCTACATCCTGCAGAGTGCGAAAGCGGTAAGCGCCATGGGCGGCGTGCGCGTGGTGGTGCATTCCGGCTCCGCCTCGCATATCTCGCGCGAGCAGGCGCTTGCTTATGCCAAAGAGACCCTTCAAAACGCGGCACAAGCGCTGGACGAGCAGGGGTATTCACATATCCGCCTTTGCCCCGAGGTCATGGGCAAGATTAACCAGCTCGGTACGCTCGACGAGGTGATAGAGCTTTGCAAGGTGGACGAGCGCTTCATCCCCTGCATCGATTTCGGGCATTACAATGCCCGCACGCTGGGCGGGCTTAAAACCTTTGAGGATTATCAGGAAATCTTTGAGAAGATCGAAAACGGCTTGGGCCTGTCAAGGCTGCGCGAGTTTCACGCACATTTCTCCAAGATCGAGTACACCTCCAACGGCGGCGAAAAGCGCCACCTGACCTTTGAGGATGAGCTGTACGGGCCGAACTTCGAGCCGGTGGCCGAGCTGATCGTCAAGAAGGGGTGTTCACCCACCATCATCTGCGAGAGCGCCGGCACGCAGGCCGAGGACGCCAAGGTGATGAGCGATATCTACGAGGCATTTGCCGCGAAAGTGTAAGAGCTATCCGCGGGTTTAATACGTCAATCTGATTTTTAAACAGAAGGGACGAACGATCATGAACAGAAATATCTTAGTACTCAACGGCCCGAACCTGAACCTCACCGGCACCCGCAAGCCCGAAATCTACGGCAGCACCACGCTCGCACAGATCAACGAGCGCATTACGCGCTACGCGGCCGCCAAGGGCCTTTCCTGCGATTTTTATCAAAGCAACCACGAGGGTGTCCTCATCGATAAAATCCACGAGGCGAGGGGCGTGTACGCGGGGGTGGTCATCAACGCGGGTGCCTATACCCATTACAGCTACGCCATCCGCGACGCCATCGAGGCGGTGGAGCTGCCCTTTATCGAGGTGCACCTCTCCAATGTCTTCGCGCGCGACGAGTTCCGAAGCAAGTCGGTGCTTTCGCCGGTGTGCCGCGGGCAGATCAGCGGCTTCGGCGCCGATTCGTATCTGGTTGCCGTCGAAGCGCTGGCGCTTATCCTCGATCAGCAGGCCGCCGAAAAGCCTAGGTTGTAAGAAGGAGCGGGATATGAGTAAGCTTACGGTGCTTATGCAGCGCCTGCCGGACAGCGCGGACGCCGCTATTATTGTGTCGCGTCCCAACCGCCGGTACTATCTGGGGTTTGATTCCCACGACGCGGGGCTGTTGTTCGTCACACGCAAAAAGGCGTATTTTATCATCGATTTTCGATACATCGAAACCGCCCGTTCAAAGGTGAAGGACGCCGAGGTAGTGCTGCAGGAGGACATCGTTGCCCAACTGCGCGACCTGTGCAAGCGCCATAACGTAAAAACAGCGGTGGTAGAGACCGGGGCGCTGACGTTAAAGGAGTACGCACGTTTTCAAACCATGCTGCTGTCGGTAAAGCTCAGTACGGAAAACGAGCTGGATCATACCATCCTTAGGCAGCGCGCGGTAAAAACCCAGGATGAGATCGTGCTGCTCAAAGAAGCCCAGCGGCTGACCGACGATACGTTTTCCTATATCATGGGCAGGCTTGCCCCGGGCAGAACCGAAAAAGAGGTAGCGCTCGATATGGAGTTTTACATGCGCTCACAGGGGGCGGAGGCCGTTTCCTTTGACTTTATTGTGGTGGCGGGCAAAAACAGCTCGCTGCCGCACGGCGTACCCGGCGATAACCGCCTATGCACCGGCGATTTTGTCACGATGGACTTTGGCGCGACGGTGGACGGCTACCATGCCGACATGACGCGCACCGTGGCCCTCGGCTCGGTGAGCGAACAGCAGCGCGAGGTCTATGAGACGGTTTTAAAGGCGCAGCTTGCGGTGCTCGGCGTCGTAAAAGCAGGCGTAAAATGCAACGAGATGGACAAAATAGCAAGGGACATTATTGATGCCGCCGGCTACAAGGGCTGCTTCGGCCATGGGTTGGGACACTCGGTGGGTGTAGAGATTCACGAGGAGCCGCGCTTTTCATCGTCCTGCTATGAGGAGGCGCCCGCGGGCACTGTGATGACCGTCGAGCCCGGCATCTACCTCGAGGGCCGGTTTGGCGTGCGCATTGAGGATACGGGCGTACTCACCGACACCGGCTATGATAACTTTATGACGAGCCCCAAAGAGCTTTTAATCCTTTAATGCGGCATATATCAACCTAAAATTGAAAAATAACACTTGAAATGTTTTGCATTTTAATATAAACTTAAAATGTTATAAACCGACTATCCAGTGCTTGCAATGTGTTTGTGACACTGTAATTTATGGAGGGCATAGTTTTATGATTTCAGCAGGTGAGTTTAGAAACGGCGTAACGTTTGATATGGACGGCAACGTTGTGCAGATTATTGAGTTCCAGCACGTAAAACCCGGCAAGGGTGCCGCCTTTGTCCGCACAAAGATTAAGAATGTTATCACCGGTTCTGTGGTTGAAAGAACCTTCAACCCCACCGAGAAATACCCTTTGGCTGTCATTGAAAGACGCAACATGCAGTACCTGTATAAAGAGGGCGACCTCTATTATTTCATGGATAACGAAACCTACGAGCAGATGCCCATCAGTGCAAACACATTAAACGACAACTTCAAGTTTGTAAAAGAGAATACCGACGTCATGGTTCTTTCCTATAAGGGCAGCGTTTTCGGCGTAGAGCCTCCTTTCTTTATCACCCTTGAGGTTACCCATACCGAGCCCGGCGTGAAGGGCGACACCGCTACCAATACCACAAAGCCCGCCATCTTAGAAACCGGCGCGGAAATCCGCGTGCCCCTTTTCATCAATGAGGGCGAAAAGATTAAGGTAGACACCCGCGTTGGCGAGTATATGGAAAGAGCTTAATGTCAATACTTTAGATAAAATACTGTGTAAGGGAGGCTGTTTAAATGACTGTAACCGAAAAAGTTGCATATATCAAAGGCCTGATGGAAGGCCTTGGCATCGATGATTCCACCAAAGAGGGCAAGGTGCTGAAGGCTATGGCCGAAGTGCTGGAGGAGATGGCCGAGAGCGTTACCGACGTTGAGAGCGAGCTCAGCGAGCTTTACGAGCATGTCGATTCCATCGACGAAGACCTTGGCCTGCTGGAAGATGATTATTACGGCTACGACGATGACGAAGACGATGAGTGCTGCTGTGATGATGACGACGAAGACGACGAGGATGATGATGACGAGGAGTTGTACGAGGTTGTATGCCCCAAGTGCGGCGACGCCATCTGCATTAACGAGTCGATTGTAGAGAGCGGCTCTATCGATTGCCCGAACTGCGGCGAGAAGCTGGAGTTTGACTTTGATGACGACTGCGATTGCGAGGACTGCAGCCACAAAGAAGACTAACTGCATCACGTAGCGGTCTCATACTAATTCCGAAAAGCAGGGACAGGCCGAATGGGTAGCCGTTTGGCCTGCCCCTTTTTTATGGTATCCATTCGAGGAAAGGGGAGACGTCTCTTGAAAAAGCGTGTAATGATCGGGATGAGCGGCGGGGTAGACAGCTCGGTGGCGGCGCTGCTGCTCAAGCAGCAGGGTTATGAGGTGGTGGGCGCTACCTTCAGGCTGTTTAACGAGGGCGACCTGCACCTAAACGGTGAGTCCCGCTGCTGCTCGCTCGACGATGTAAACGATGCGCGTCTGGTGTGTGACGCCATCGGTATCCCGCATTATGTGCTCAACTACAAGGAGATGTTCCGTGAGAAGGTCGTGGATGCCTTTGTGCGGGATTATCTCGCGGGTGTCACCCCCAACCCGTGTATCGCCTGCAACCGCTATATCAAGTTTGAGGCCTTCTTGCAGAAGGCGCAGTCCATGGGTTTTGACGCGGTCGCCACCGGGCATTACGCAAGGATATTAAAAGACGAAAAAACCGGCCGCTGGGCACTTTACCGTGCCAGCGTAATGAACAAGGACCAGAGCTATGTGCTCTATCACCTCAACCAGCAGTCGCTGCCAAACACCCTGATGCCGCTCGGGGAGTACGGCAAGGACCGGGTGCGCGCCATTGCGCAGGAAAACGGCCTGGTGGTGTCTCATAAGCCCGACAGCCAGGATATCTGCTTTGTGCCGGACGGGGACCACGCGGCGTTTATCGAGCGCTACACGGGCACTGCGCCTCAAGCAGGTGTGTTTACCGACCGCAGCGGAAAGGTGCTGGGGCGCCACGGCGGGGTGCAGCATTTTACCATTGGGCAGCGCAAGGGCCTGGGGATCAGCCTCGGCAGGCCCGCCTTTGTGGTGGACATCGACGCCGCCACCAACACCGTCGTGCTGGGGGAGGAGGACGAGGCGTTTTCCGATACCCTGCTTGCGGGCGACATCAATATGATGAGCGGCGAGGTAGTGCAGGCCCCCTTTTCCTGCCGGGCAAAGATACGGTATTCGCACAAAGAGGCCCCCGCGGTGGTTTCGCCCGCCGAAAACGGTTGCCTGAGGGTGGTGTTCGACACCCCGCAGCGCGCCATTACCAAGGGGCAGTCCGTCGTATTTTACAGCGGCGATGAGGTACTGGGCGGCGGAACGATTGTGTAAGTTCTGCCGCAAATGTTTTAAAATTTTTGCGCTTTGATATTGACAGGTAATCTGATTTTATGATATTATAGAACACGCGATAATTCTTACGCGGATCTTGAAAGTCAAGAAAATCAAAGAGTGATAAAATCGGGTTTTCCCGTTTTTATATCGCGGATCAGGCTGAAATTTAGTAAGCCCCGCCTCGGAGCTCTTCCTGCCGGGTAAAAATGGTGGAAGAATAATTTAATGTGCGGATATGGCGGAATTGGCAGACGCGCTAGATTCAGGTTCTAGTGAGCTTACGCTCATACAGGTTCAAGTCCTGCTATCCGCACCACCAGTGCAGAGGAGCTTACGAAAGTAGGCTCCTCTGTGCTATCAAGAGGAAAAATGAGGTTTCTTCTGTTCGCAAGCTTTTATAGTGCCATGCCCTTTTTATAATTGACGCATAGTACAGTACTTGATTATAACTTGCTGGACATGACATCGTATATCATTGATATTCAAGCCTGTAGATTACTGGGGTTGATCGCCAACGCGCATTTCTGAGCTGTTTTTCGACATGTAACGCCATATTCAACCATAACATATATTAATATTAGGTACATCCATGCAAAATCAAGATGTACGCATGTTATAGAACATTGATTTTTGCTTGATAAGAATCCGAAAGGTTAAATATCACTGATCACTTTTAGTAAATTGGAGGATTTGTGATGAGTAACATTGCTCTTCAAATACAAAGAAACCTTCCCGACACAATTGCCGCCGGAGCCGACGTGGTTTTTAACGATGTTGTCTTTTCCGCCGGCAATATCTCATACAATCCACTGACAGGTGTAATTACCTTCAATGAAGCGGGCAGGTATGCGATCAATTGGTGGGTTGCCACACAGTCGGCACCGGGTTCGGCATCCATCGTATTTGCCCTTGTCAGCTCGCAGGGAGATCAGCTCGAAGGCAATTCCTTGAATAAGCTCAACGAAATTGTCGGCTTAGGGATTATCGAAGTTACGATAGCCCCCGTAACGTTGACACTTAGAAATTTGACACCTGTCGGCGTAATCCTTGCCGTGACCGTACCGTTGCAGGCATCGCTCATTGTCGTCGAGGACGACATTACCGGCGGCACCGGCCCAACGGGTAGTACCGGCCCTACCGGAAGTACGGGCCCAACCGGAGACACCGGTCCAACGGGTGGCACGGGCCCAACCGGCGCTACCGGCCCAACCGGCGCTACCGGCCCGACAGGTAGCACTGGCCCTACTGGGGGTACAGGTACAACCGGAGACATCGGCCCAACTGGAGATACGGGCCCAACTGGTGGTACCGGTCCAACCGGAAACACAGGCCCGACCGGAAATACTGGTCCGACAGGGGATACAGGTCCAACGGGTGGCACCGGCCCTACCGGAAGTACAGGTCCAACAGGAGACACCGGTCCAACCGGAGATACCGGCCCAACCGGAGATACGGGTCCGACAGGAGACACCGGCCCTACAGGAGACACGGGCCCTACAGGAGACACCGGCCCGACTGGAGATACCGGCCCGACTGGAGATACCGGCCCGACTGGAGATACCGGCCCGACTGGAGACACGGGTCCGACGGGAGATACCGGCCTAGCCGGAGATACGGGACCAACTGGCGATACGGGTCCAACCGGAGATACCGGCCCGACTGGAGACACGGGTCCGACCGGAGACACCGGCCCAACCGGAGATACGGGTCCTACAGGAGACACCGGCCCGACAGGAGATACGGGCCCGACAGGAGACACCGGCCCGACTGGAGATACCGGCCCGACTGGAGACACGGGTCCGACAGGAGATACCGGCCTAGCCGGAGATACGGGACCAACCGGAGATACCGGCCCGACAGGAGATACCGGTCCAACCGGTGCTACCGGCCCGACAGGTAGCACTGGCCCTACTGGTGGTACCGGTCCAACCGGAAACACAGGCCCGACGGGAGGCACCGGCCCAACCGGCAATACCGGTCCGACGGGTAGCACCGGCCCGACCGGAAATACTGGTCCGACCGGGGATACAGGTCCAACGGGAGGCACCGGCCCTACCGGAAGTACGGGTCCAACCGGAGATACCGGCCCAACCGGAGACATCGGTCCGACCGGAGATACCGGCTTAACCGGAGACACCGGTCCGACAGGGGACACAGGCCCGACAGGGGATACGGGTCCAACCGGAGATACGGGTCCGACTGGAGATATGGGTCCAACTGGTGGTACCGGTCCAACCGGAAACACAGGCCCGACAGGAGATACCGGCCCGACTGGAGACACAGGCTCGACAGGAGATACAGGCCCGACCGGAGACACGGGTCCAACCGGAGATACGGGTCCAACCGGAGACACGGGTCCAACCGGAGACACGGGCCCGACAGGAGACACAGGCCCGACAGGAGATACCGGCCCGACAGGAGACACGGGCCCGACCGGAGACACGGGCCCGACCGGAGACACCGGTCCAACCGGAGACACGGGCCCGACCGGAGATACCGGCCCGACAGGAGACACGGGCCCGACAGGAGACACGGGCCTGACCGGAGACACGGGCCCGACCGGAGACACCGGTCCGACAGGGGACACGGGCCCAACAGGAGACACCGGCCCGACAGGGGACACCGGCCCAACTGGAGATACGGGTCCGACGGGAGACACGGGCCCTGCAGGGGTCGCCATACCCGTTTCTGTAAATCGGATTTACACCACTAACTTCGGTGATAATACGGTATCAGTCATAGATGGAAATACTGAAAGCGTTATTGCAACTGTGCCGGTAGGAGGTGGCCCAGGTGGTGTAGGTGTTAATCCTACAACGGATCTGATTTATGTTTCAAACGGAGGCGATAATACAATCTCGGTTATAGACGGTGCGACCAACACAGTGATTACTACAGTTCCAGTTGGAACGGGGCCTTCAGGTGTAGCACCCGACCCTTTAACGAATCAAATATATGTGGCAAACTCAGGTGATGGCACTGTATCAGTTATTGATGGGAATACAAATACAATTGTCACAACCATAACGGTCGGTTCAATACCCATCGGTGTTGGGGTAAATCCTACAACCAGCCGAGTCTATGTAACAAATTCAGCTGGCAATTCCGTCTCTGTGATTGATGAGAACACTAATACTGTACTCCTTACTATTCCGGTAGGAACTTCGCCACAAGGTATCGGAGTTAATTCAGAACTAAATACAATCTATGTTTCAAATCTCGTGGATAATACTGTGTCTGTGATAAGCGGATTGGCAAACAGTGTCCTAGCTACTATTCCGGTTGGCACTGTACCGGAAGGCGTGGCAGTAAATCCAAATAGTAATCGCATCTATGTTGTAAACGATGCTGATGCCACAGTTTCTGTTATCGATGGGAACACAAACAGCGTTATTGCAACAATACCGGTAGGAACAGTCCCGATAGGTATTGGTGCGAATCCTCTGACCAATGGCATATATGTGTCCAATGCAACCGCGAATAATGTTTCGGTGATTGATGGAAATAGTAATACCGTTATCTCCACTATCCCAGTAGGTAGCGGTCCAAACAGTATCGGGATAAATCCTTAATAACCATAGGGGAAGAATATCGGATTCCAAAATCCGACTATTCCACTGTCCTATTTAGAAGCCATGTCGATTCTTGAACAGGTTCAGTAAAAGCAGACAATAGACAAGAAGCCCCCTGATGTAGGAAAATAGAACTACAACAGGGGGCATTATTAAGGAAAAACGAAAGTGTTAGCATCAGGTTTCCGTCATGATTCCGCCGTTTACGTGCAATACCTGACCGGTGACAAAAGAGGAGTCGTCGCTGGCCAGATAGATATATGTCGGAGCGAGTTCAAAAGGCTGCCCGGCACGTTTCATGGGGGTTTCCAATCCAAAAGTCTTCACATACTCGGCCGAGTAGCTTGAAACAATAAGCGGCGTCCAGATGGGCCCCGGGGCGACCGCGTTTACACGGATCCCCTTCGGTACCAGTTGCAGGGCTAGCGAGCGGGTAAATGAAACGATTGCGCCCTTTGTTGAAGAGTAATCAACCAGCAGGGGAGCGCCTGCATAAGCGGTTACAGATGCGGTGGATATGATGGCACTTCCGGGTTTGAGATAAGGCAGGGCGGCTTTGGTCATGTAAAAGTGGGGGAAGATATTCGTCCGGTATGTATTTTCAAGCTGTTCGTCAGTGATATTCAATATGCTTTCCTGCGGAAACTGAACGCCCTGATTTAAAACAAGAACATCGATTTTCCCAAAGGTCTCCAGTGCCTTATGGATCACTACATTTGAAAAATCAGGCTGCCTTAAGTCCCCTTCCACCAGCAATATGCGGCGCCCGTAGGATTCTACGGCCCTTCTGGTCAAATCGGCGTCTTCACGTTCCCGCGGTGTAAATACGATAGCGGAATCTGCACCCTCTTTTGCAAACCCGATTGCAACGGCACGCCCGATGCCGCTGTCGCCTCCGGTGATAATCGCTGTTTTCCCGTTGAGCTTTCCGCTGCCCACATATTCTGTGTTGTTAGAGAGCGGAGTGGGCCTCATCAAATATTCTAGGCCTGGCTGTGTGTCCTGATGCTGGGGCGGAAAAGTGATGGGCGTTTCCTGACATCGCGTTTCGTAATCATAATAGGGATAGGTCTGTACCATTATCATCTCTCCTTCATACATCTTATACAAGATATTCATAGCGGCCATATATGGTACCGCTATTAGAAAAATATTGCATTTGAGATGAACGGATTATGATTAGCTTAATACTCGTATACAAAAAGAGCCCGAAAAGCAGGTTTGATACTAGCTTTTCGGGTTTGTTTGTGTTTACGCCCCTAATCCTTAAACATATAGTCGACAATCCCATTGATATGATATTGTAAGGTATCATAAATCGGAACGGGCAGCGTTTCATTAGCATACATGAGCGGCAGTTCTGTACATCCCAGTATAACTGCCTCAATATTATCGTCAGAAATCAAGCGCTGGATGATCTTGTTGATCTCGTTTCTCGAAGCATCTTTAACAATGCCGAATTCCAGTTCTTTCGCAATAACAGTATCTATGTATTTTCTTTCGTCAGTGTTCGGTACAACTACATCAATACCATTTTGAATAAAAAGTTTTTTAAAATACGGTTGTTCCATTGTAAACCTTGTTCCTAACCACGTAACTTTTGTAAATCCGTGCGTTTTAATAGCCCTGTATGTAGGTTCAACAATACTAAGCAAGGGAACGTGAGCGCCCTGTTGCAACTGCTCAAATACCACATGCGGGGTATTTGACGCTAAAATTGCAAAGTCAGCCCCGCTTGCTTCAAGGTTTCGTATGCCCTTCATCAAATACTCGGCTAGCGCATCGTACTCTCCATCCAGACAATATTTTAGCATTTCGTACATGTTAACCGTTTCTATTGTTAAAGCGGGGAAGTAGCCGTTCGGTTCTTTTTTTTGAAACCTTGTAGCAATCTCTTTATAATAAAGTATTGTGGATTCCGGCCCCATGCCTCCCAGTATTCCTAATTTTTTCACTAGTGTACCTCCATAAAATAATATGCTTATTTTACCACTTAATCCTAAAATAAGCTACCCCATATTTGTTTTTTTAATGCTATCACACACAGGGCTCTTCCGGTACACTCTCACCCACATAGGAACGCTTCTTTACATACTTTTAGTAAAACTTTAGTAAAAAATCGTCATAACTGTAGAAATTAATAATTTGTTATGGTATGATTTGTTCAATGACAGGAGGAATGTCTTACATGGCAACCATCAAGGAAATTGCGCAGAAGGCAAACGTTTCTCTCGCAACGGTGTCGCGGGTGGTAAACCTGGACGACACGATGGCGGTTAGCCCCGAGACCAGACGGCTGATTCTGGAGATTGCACACCAGCTTGGCTATGTGCCCCCCAAGCGCCGTAAGCAGAGCGCGCGCGGTACCGCCGTCATCGGCATCGCGGATTGGAAGATCATTCAGGAGGGGGAGGCGAACTTTCGCATCTCCACGCTCGATTACCTCGCCAAGACCACCCTGCAGGAGATTGACGTCTCCTTTGTGCGCCTTGGCAGCATCCACGCGGAGAAGGTGGACGGCATCATCGCCTTCGGCGCCTTCAGTGTGGACGAGATCGACTTTTTACATACGCTTTCCTATCATATCGTGTTTATAAACTCCGACAAGGAGGACTATCAGCACGACCAGATCATGATCGACTTTAACCTCGGTATGAAGCAGCTCGTCGACTACCTCGTGGAGGAAAAACACTACCGGGTAGGATACATCGGGGGCATCTACCAGAATGATAATGTGAAGATCGGCTATCACCGCTTAGAGGCATTTATCCGCCATCTTGAGGAGCTGGATGCCTATAAGCCTGAAAATGTGTGGGTGGGAGAACTTTCATCCGAGAGCGGCTATGCGCTGATGAAGCAGGCTATCGAATCCGGCAGCCTGCCCGAGGCGATGCTGCTCGGCAACGACGCGGTTGCGGAGGGCGCGCTGCGCGCCATTGACGAGGCTGGGCTGAATATACCCGAGGACATTGCCGTTGTAATCTATAACGACATCGAGACATTAAAGCCCAACCATCCCACCTACACCTGTATAAAGATGTACCCCGACTTTGTGTGGCAAACGGCTATTGAGCTTTTGGTGGAGCGCATCTTAAACCGGCGTACCCAAACCATGAAGATCATCATTCCCACCAGGCTCTCGCTCGGTGACAGCACCTGAATATTCAGGCGGGTGAGACCCCCATTAAGGTTACAGGTTAAGTATAAAGGAGTTTCTCATGGGCAGTTTCCGTTTTATACATATGTCCGACATTCATTTTCTCAGGCACTATTCATCCAAGGGTTTCGAAGGCTTTTTAAAGAAGAGCCGGCATCCGCGCTTAAACCTTATCGACTGCCTGCGTACTGAAAAGGCGCAAGGGCTGGATTTTGTACTGATAACCGGCGACCTGACGCAGGAGGGTGCTGACGACGATTTTTCAGCCCTCAAGAACCTGCTGGAACAGGAGTTAGGCACCACCCCCGTTTACGCGCTGCCGGGCAATCACGACCCGCGCAATGCGTTCTGCAACAGCTTTCTCGGCACCGGCTATACCGAGCAGGTAAACCGCGTGTATAACCAAGGCGGGCTGCGCATTGTGGCGCTGGATACCGGCCGGGGTATCACCGGGACGGTGGATACGCCGCAGCTTGCGTGGCTGCAGGAGGTATTGTCTACGCCTTCCCCCGAGGGCACGCTGCTGATGGTTCACCACCCGCTTATCCCGAATCAGGACAACCTCGGCACCGCACAGTACGACAGCGCACTCGTTGGCCTTATCGCTCACAGCGATATTCTCGGGGTATTCTGCGGGCACACCCATCACAATCTCATAACTCAGTTTGCTTCAAAGCCTTACTATACAGCCGATTCGATGGCATATTCCCTGCAGGTGCAGGGGGACGAGGCGTCATTTGAATGCCTTGCGGCTTACAACCTGTTGACGCTCAGCGACAAAAACCTTTTTGCGCAGGTTAAGCTGGCTGCTCCGGCACCCGCCGCTGCCGCCCGTTTTTCTATGAATAGCCTATCACAACTGCTTAGCAAATGAAAGTGAGGAAAAGATGATGAACAGAACCCTTATTAAGCGCATCTCCGTCGCTTTAGTGGCAGGAGCGATGCTCTTGACCACCGCCGCCTGCTCCGCTGCTCCGGCGCAGACCTCCAGCGCTCCCCAGGCCGAATCCTCCGCAGAGGTATCCTCTGCCGCAGAGCCCTCCAATACCTCAATCGAGAAACTCAACGTGTATTTTGTTCCCTCCCGTGAGCCGGATGAGATCATCACCGCCACCGAGCCGCTCAAGGGCCTTTTAAAGGACGAGCTTGCCAACCAGGGCTATGACGTCGGCGAGGTAGTTATCAACGTAGGCACCAGCTACGAGGCTGTAGGCGAGGCGCTTTCCGCCGGAACCGCAGACATCGGCTTTATCCCCGGCGGTACATATGTACTCTACGACGACGGTGCGGATGTTATCCTTACCGCTACCCGCGCAGGCTTAAGCAAGGATTCCGACAACGCCAAGGACTGGAACGACAGCAAGGCGACCGACCCTTCGGACAAGCAGGTGACCTTCTACCGCGCACTGATCATTGCCGGCCCCTCCGCCAAGGGTAAGGCCCTTGCCGAAAAGGTAAATGCCGGCGAAGCACTCACCTTCGAAGACCTTTCGTCCGCCAACTGGAGCGTAATGGGCCCCACCTCCTCCGCCGGTTACATCTACCCCCTGCTGTGGCTGCAGAAGAACTTCCAGAAGTCCATTACCGATCTGCCCAACGTGGTGCAGGCCGATTCTTACGGCAGCTCCTTTGCCCGCCTTGCCTCCGGGCAGGTTGACGTTCTGCTCACCTATGCCGATGCAAGACGCGACTATGTAGAGAAGTGGAACACCGAGTACAGCAGAACCGGCTCCATCTGGGAAGAGACCGCTGTTATCGGCGTAACACCCCCCATCTTCAACGACACCATCAGCGTAAGCAAAACCTCCAAGATCATGGACGACGCCTTTAAGACGGCGCTGCAGAACGCATTTATCAACATTGCCGGCACCGAGGAAGGCAAGAAGGTTATCGCCATCTACAGCCATGAGGGCTATCAGGCCGCTAAATCCTCCGATTACGACAACGAGCGCGCCGCGCAGGACTTAATCTCGCAGCTTAACGCCGCGAAATAATCACCGTATTAAACCAACACTGAATCGCGAGGGATGGGCTAGCTCTAGCCTCATCCTTCGCCTTGTTCATGGAGGTATTTGATGATTCTGTTTAATCATGTCAGCAAGGTTTATCCCAACGGCTTTCAGGCGCTTACCGATGTCTCACTCGCTATCGAGCAGGGGGAATTCATCGCCGTCATCGGACGTTCCGGCGCGGGAAAGTCCACCCTCATCCGCACCATCAACCGTATGCACGACATCACCTCCGGCACGCTGACGGTGAACGACATTGACGTCAGCGGCCTCAGAGGCAAGGCGCTTCGGCGCTTTCGCCGCGGCATCGGCATGATCTTTCAATCGTTTAATCTGGTGACGCGCACCACGGTGCTGAAGAACGTGCTGGCCGCCAAGGTGCCCGACCTGCCCTTTTGGCGCGCCCTGCTCGGCATCTTCCCCAAAAAGGATTGCCTCGCGGCACTCGAGGCGCTCGATAAGGTGGGCATCCTCGATAAGGCCTACGCGCGCGTCGACCAGCTCTCGGGCGGGCAGCAGCAGCGCGTGGCGCTGGCGAGAACCCTCGCGCAGAACCCCGAGATCATTCTGGCCGACGAGCCCGTCGCCTCGCTCGACCCTGTTACCGCGAAGCAGGTAATGGATGATTTCAGACGCATCAACCGCGAGATGAAGATCAGCATCCTCATCAACATACACCACGTCGACCTTGCGCTGCAGTACGCCGACCGCGTGATCGGCATCCGCGAGGGCCGGATCATCTTTGACGGCAGCGCTGCAAGCGTCACCAAAGAGGTGCTCGACGAGATCTACGGCGGCGCGGAGGAGGCAGTATGAAGCGGTATGTGCTTGCAAACGGGAAGACGGTAACCAAGCCCCGTTCCTACCTGCCGCTTATTCTCCTGCTGTTTGCGGGGATGTTCTGCCTGTCGGTAGTGGTAACCGGCTTTGACCTTACCCCCCTTATCGAGCGCGGGTATCAGTTTTTTGTCATACTCGGCCAGATGATCCCGCCGAAGGTTTCTTATATTGATAATATTTGGAGCCCGCTGTTTGACACCATTAAGATGTCGCTGCTCGGGTCGCTCATCGGCTCGGTGCTCGCGGTGCCTGCTGCGATGGCCGCCGCTACCAACATCATTAAAAACCGCTTGATTACGTCGGCTTTGCGCCTGTTTTTAAGCATCGTCAGAACCCTGCCCACACTGGTGACGGCACTGATTGCCACCTATGCCTTTGGCCTTGGCACGTTCGCAGGCACCACCGCCATAGCCGTATTCACCTTTGCCTATGTCGGCAAGATGCTTTATGAGCAGATTGAGACGGTGGACATGGGAGCGTATGAGGCGATGGAGGCCATGGGGGCCAACAAGCTGCGTGCCTTTGCGTGCGCCGTCGTGCCGCAGGTGCTGCCGTCCTACCTTTCTATCTGCCTGTTTTGCTTTGAAGGCAATGTGCGGTACGCCTCGATCCTCGGCTATGTGGGCGCGGGCGGCCTCGGGCTGATACTTAACGAAAAGATCGGCTGGCGCGAGTATGAGAGCGTGGGAATGATCTTGATTATGCTGTTTGCGACAGTGGTGCTGATTGAAGGCGTCAGCCACTACCTGCGCAGCAAGCTCACGTGAGGGGGAGGACAAACATGGAACCATCCGTACTGCGCCAGTATGAAGCTCGGCCGAGAAACTGGATTTTAAAGCTGTGCATGGGGCTTGTGGTGGCGGGGCTGTTCGCGTGGTCCGGCTCCGCGGTAAAGCTTGATAACGTCCAGCAAAACGGGCTGGAGGTTGCGCGCAACATCCTTTTGGGCATCCTGCACCCGGATACCGAGCTGCTCTTTAACTTAACAACGCAGGGCGTCCCCTACTTGCTGCTGGAGACGGTGTGTATCGCCTTCCTCGGCACCATCGTGGGCGCGATACTCGCCATCCCTTTTTCCTTTCTATCGGCAGCCAACATCGTGGTAAAGCCGGTCGCCCTCGTCGGCCGACTGGTGATTATGGCGGTGCGCACCATCCCTGCGTTTGTATACGGGCTGATGTTCATCCGCGTTACCGGCCCCGGGCCCTTTGCGGGCCTGCTTACCATGTCGGTGTGCTCTATCGGCATGCTCTCGAAGATGTACATCGAGGCAATTGAAGACCTCGACGCCGGGATATTGGAGTCGTTGGACGCCGCGGGCTGCTCCACCTTTCAGAAGATACGCTACGGCATCCTGCCGCAGCTGATTCCGAACTTTCTTTCTACCGTCATCTACCGCTTTGATATGAACCTGCGCGACGCCTCCGTACTGGGGCTTGTGGGCGCGGGCGGCATTGGCGCCCCGCTGATATTCGCCATGAGCTCCTACCGCTGGAACGAGGTGGGCTCCATCCTCACGGGGCTTATGGTGCTGGTGCTGCTCGTCGAGTTTTTCTCCTCCAAGGTGCGCACAAAGCTCACGCGGGGCTGAAAAGCGGCTTGCCAGGGCAATACCTGTACATGAAACGGGGATCTATATTTTATTAAAGGGGTTACAGATACATGCAACAACTTTCTCAGCCACTGCCGCTTATGGGCGCAAAAAATGTGCGTGAACTCGGCGGCTACCGTACACAGTCGGGGGCAATCACCAAAACGCACTCGCTGCTGCGCGCCGATGCGCTGCACAACTTAACCGATGAAGAGTGCCGGATACTGTATGACTACGGCGTTCGCTGCGTAATCGACCTGCGCTCGTCGGACGAGCGCGCAAAGGCGGCAGACCGCCTGCCGGTACTGTATCCGGATATTGAATACCTGCCGGTGGCGCTTCAAGACCCCGTGCGAATACGCAGGTATGAGGCCGAATTCCCACCCAGCATGTGGGAGCTGTACTGCTGGTTTCTCGACGACAGCGCTAAGGAGTTTAAGACCGTCTTTGAGACGATCATTAGGCACCCGAACGACTGCGTGTTGTTTCACTGCTCCGGCGGCAAAGACCGCACCGGAATGGTCGCAATGCTTTTACATAAGCTCGCGGGCGTAGACGACGAAACGATCATTGCGGATTACGCCTTAACCGAGTCGCTGATGACCGAGGTATTCGTGGTGCAAACCGCCGAGATGCAAGCCCGTGGGCTGGTTGTCCCCCCCTATATTATGCAGTCACCGCCCGAGAACATGGTAAAGGCCTTGGCTTATCTAAAGGCGCAATATGGCACGGCGGAGGATTATCTTCTTTCCATTGGGCTGAGTAAGGAGCAGATAGGGCTGCTGAAAAAGCTGGTTGGCTGATCGGTTGACCTATTATATTGTTATAGGATAGAGAGGATACAATGGCCACGGCCGTGTGTCTTCTCTATTTTTTTAATGCCGCACAGCAAATGGATGTATAATTAAAAAGATTGATTTTCACATTTTCCGGCGTATCCCATAAAAAGCTGCTATATCCGTACTAGCCGTTCGTTTTCAGGCAACACTAGCCTTGAAAAGGAGGCTTGTAAATGGCAGAAACAATACTGGAAAAGACACAGGGCCGTCTGAGCTACCACGACTCGGTGGAAGAGATGGTAAAAATCATCCGCGAGGACGGACTTTCCAACGTATTCGACCGCTATGCGCTGCAGGAAAAGATCAGATGTAAATTCTGCTTGGAAGGGCTCAGCTGCCAATTGTGCTCCGACGGCCCCTGCCGCATCAGCGAAAAGGGCGGGCAGGAGAAGGGCGTTTGCGGCATTGGGCCGGACGCCATGGCGATGAGAACCCTGCTGCTGCATAACATCATGGGGGCGGGTACCTACAGTCATCACGCCTACGAGGCGTTTCGCACGCTCAAAGAGACGGCCGAGGGGAAAACCTGCTTTCAGATAACAGACCCGCAAAAGCTTAGGTGGATGTGCGAAAAGGTCGGCATCAGCACCGCGCAGGATGATAATCAGATGTCCATCCAGCTTGCGGACCTGCTCAATGCCGAAATGTCCAAAGGCAGCGACGAGCCCAGCGTGATGGTGGAGGCGTTTGCGCCGCAAAAGCGCAAGCAGGTGTGGAAAGACCTCAACATCTACCCCTCCGGCGTTATCCACGAGGAGCAGAACTGCGTGGCCAGCTGCCTTACCAATGTCGACGGCGACTATGTTTCACTGGCTGTCAAGGCGCTGCGGCTGGGGCTTGCCACCATCTATACGGCTCAGATCGGTTTGGAGATGGTGCAGGACATCCTGTACGGTACTCCGACGCCGCATGAAGTGAACACCGACCTTGGGATTATGGACGGCGATTATGTCAATATCGTGTTCAACGGCCACCAGCCGTGGGTTGGCGTGGCGACGATGCAAAAGGCGAAAGCGCCGGAGGTTCAGCAGCGCGCGAAGGACGCCGGCGCCAAGGGTATGCGGATTGTCGGCTCGATAGAAACCGGGCAGGAGCTTTTGCAGCGCTTCCCGGTAGACGACGTCTTCGTCGGGCTGATGGGCGATTGGCTCACCATAGAGCCGCTGCTCGCAACCGCAACGGTGGATGTGCTGGCGATGGATGAAAACTGTTCGCCTCCGGCCATCGATCAATACGCCGAGAAGTATCAGGCAACCTTGGTAAGCGTGAGCACCATCATCGGGGTACCCGGCGTTCAGGAACTCATGCCCTACCATCCGCAGGACGCCGACAAAATGGCGGATAGATTAATAGAGCTTGCCATCGAGAACTTTAAAAAGCGGCACGGCAGGGTAAAGGCCCATGTTCCGCAGAATAAGCAGAAGGCCGTCGCGGGTTTTTCCACCGAGGCGGTGCTCGGGGCGCTGGGGAATAAGCTCGACCCGCTGGTGGACGTCATCAAGGCCGGAAAGATCAAGGGCGTTGTGGCGCTCGCAAGCTGCTCCACCTTAAGAAACGGCCCGCAGGACTGGAACACCATCAACCTCGTTAAGGAGCTTATTAAAAAGGATATCCTTGTGGTGAGCTGCGGGTGCGGCAATCACGCGCTGGAGGTCGCGGGCCTGTGTGACAGCTGTGCGGCGGAGCAGGCGGGGACCGGGCTGCGGGAGATCTGCGGGCTTTTAAAAATTCCGCCGGTGCTCAGCTTCGGCACCTGCACCGATACCGGCAGGGTATCGATGCTCGTCTCGGCGCTCGCCGATTTTCTTGACGTGGATGTGCCGCAGCTGCCCATCGCCGTAACGGCCCCCGAATGGATGGAGCAGAAGGCGACCATCGACGGTGTCTTTGCCGTGGCCTACGGGGCGTATACCCACCTGTCGCCCACACCGTTTATCACGGGTGCACCGAAACTGGTTCAGCTGCTCACCAAGGATGTCGAGGCCCTTACCGGCGGCAAGGTTGCTTTGGGGGACGACCCCGTGCAGGTGGCAAACGATATAGAGGCGCACATTCTACAAAAGCGAAAAGGCTTGGGCTTAAGCTAAGCGGTGTAAAAGCGGAAGGGCATAGGTGGAATGAGAACGGATAACGTTCCTTTAACAGTACATCTATGCCCTCACAATTCGTGGCGATGTACACAATTATTTCATTTTTTGCATATTGCAAAGGCGCGCTGTAAACATTATAATAGAGCTAGACCGTATATACTTTTACGGTATAGTTAGACAAACCGTCGGTATTGCTTGCAAGAAAGGAAATCAAAATCATGACGATTACAAAAGATACACTTATCGGTGAGGTTTTAGAGGCAAACCCCGAGACCGCACAGTTCTTCCTCAGTATGGGGATGCACTGTCTCGGTTGCCCCTCATCCAGAGGCGAGTCTATCGAGCAGGCCTGCGAGGTTCACGGTGTAGATTGCGAAGACCTTGTAGACACCATCAACGACTTTATTTCAAACAGCTAAACTGCTTGCACGTATCGCCCCTATAATTTTATGATGTTCAGCTTACCGTCCGAGGCATTTTTGCATCGGGCGGCTTAGCTTTGCACAAAAGTGCCATTATTCTGTGATCAGCGTCTTAGCTTGCACTCAATTCCATTTAGGCTTTTAGCCCCAGAATTGCCGTTCAATACGCTTTTGCAATAACGCAAGCGTTGTTGCAGAAGAATCATTGGTATTACATCCTCTATTTCTTTTTATAGAAAGGCTTATTTTTAAACTATGGACGGTTCGTTTACTAAGATCAAGTCCAGAATTGTGGATGTATTGGGCATTGCGGTGCTCTCCGCAAATTTCTTCAGGTTTGCTTTGGTACATACCTTTTTTTTGATTTTCACCAACCTTCACGGTGTTTTTATTAATACGCTTTTGTACCGCGTAACAGGTGAGAATACGATTATTCTTCAATATAACCTCATCTTTTACCTTGCCTTTTCGGTTTCTATGCCGCTGGCAGCAGTGCTCATGCGCAAAACCTCACCGCGCATCTCATCCCGCGTGGGCATTTTGCTGTTTATAGGCATGTACCTGACCTTCTTCGGCCTGATGTTCACCAATACCCTTGCGATAGGTATGCCGGCGATCGCCATTCTTTCGGCGTTTGCCTCCAGTGCGTACTGGATTGCCTACAATGTGATGCTTATAGAGTTTACGCATGTAAACGAACGGGATGTAGCCATCTCCTTTATGGGGATGAGCGGCGGCACGGTATCGCTGATCATGCCTGCTCTTTCGGGCTTTGTCATCTCTCAGTTTAGTGGGATGATGGGCTACTACGTGATGTTCGGCGTGTCGATGCTTATCGCCATCATCACCATGCTGCTCAGCACGCTGAAGATACCGCCGATTCCCTCCAAAACGAACCGGCTTTACTTTCAATCTGCCTTTTCGCACCTTGTTAAAACCAGGGTGTGGCGGTCCTGCATGTTCTGTGAATTTTTAAAGGGCATCCGCGAGGGTACCTTTGCCTTCTTTCTAAACCTGTTGCTGTTCGACCTTGTGCAAAACGAGGCGCTCATCGGCTTTAATACGCTGCTGGTCGGCGTGCTGGCGATACTGGCAAACTGGACCATCAGCCGGTTCATGCGTCCGGAGCACCGTGTAAAATGGATGCTTATCGCTACCACTGTGCTGTTTGTCGCGAGCGGGTTATTGTTTTTAGAACTTAACGCCGCGACGATTATTATCATGAGTATTGCCAATTCTTATTTTAACGTCATCCTGCTCAACCCCACCACGCCGGTGCTGTTTTCACTTTTTAACCGCACCGAGGAGGGCAAAAAGGCGAAATACGAGTTTCTGGCGATGAAGGACAGTTCTCTGGGTGTGGGACGCTGCTTAGGGGTAATCATGGTGCTGCTGTTCCCCCAAACACACATGGGCTACCTTGTTGCCATGGGCGTGCTCACCGTCACCCAATACCTCACGGTGCTAGTCACCAAACACTCGATGAACCTGTTGGAAAAGCTCCCGCAGTCGGAAGCGTAGTATGCGGCACAAATTTTGTTAAAGCGCAGGTGATTGCCCAGTGGTTCCTGCTTTGGATAAACGACTGTCCGCCGTTGCGGGCATGGTGCGAAACGGTGCGGTGGTTGCGGATATCGGCACCGACCATGCGTACCTTGCCGCGCACCTGATAAACAGCGGCGTCAGCCCCCATGTCTACGCCTGCGATATCAACAGCGCCCCCCTCGCGCGCGCGCAGGAGACGGTAATGCGCTATGGCCTACAGGGTAAGATCAGCCTTCAGCTTTCAAACGGCCTGCAGGCACTGCCGGAGGGTTGCGCACAGGATATCGTCATCGCCGGTATGGGCGGCGAGCTGATTGCGGACATTATCGCCGACGCAGGCTGGCTTAAGAGCACGCAGGTTCACCTGATTCTTCAACCGATGACGCGTCCGGAGCATCTGCGGCACTGGCTTTTTACCAGTGGATATGATATCCTAAAAGAGCAGGGTGTGCACATCGGGCGGCACTACTATACCGTGATGCTTGCCTCTTACACCGGTGTGCGCCTTGAGCCGGACGACCTTCTACAGAGTGTGGGGCGGCTGACAGGCAACACCGACAAGGATTCCATCGACTATCTTAAGCACTATATTCAGGTACTTTACCGTATTCTATCGGGGCTGGAGCAGGGCAGGACGGATGAAAATGAGCGGTCCGTACAACGCTATAGAGTACTGGTGAATGAGATTCAGGCGGCGATTAAGCCCTGAACGAACAGAGCCTGACATTATAAAACTTAAGGTTTAGCCTTTTCAAGTTACGGTTTTATACCTAAGCGCTATAAAGCCAGAAAGG
Organism: Bacillota bacterium; assembly: GCA_023412215.1. GTDB lineage: Bacteria > Bacillota > Clostridia > Oscillospirales > Ruminococcaceae > Acetanaerobacterium. The sequence continues at coordinate 297,277 of JAEYNX010000003.1, forward strand.
CAAGGATTTATATGGCAACGGTAGGGGAGATTTACGGATATATCGACCGCATAGCGCCGTTCAGGCAGCAGGAAAAGTGGGATAATTCCGGCCTTTTGGCGGGCGACAAGGAGCAGCCGGTATCCAAAGCGATGCTGGCACTCGATATTACCGGAGAGGTTGTAAACGAGGCGATCATCTCGGGGGTACGGCTCATCATCAGCCACCACCCCGTCATCTTTAACCCGGTCAAATCGATTACCGCGCAGAGCGAGCCGGTGGTGTACAAGCTTATCAAGCACGGCATCTCGGCTATCTGCGCGCACACCAGCCTTGACCTTGCAAACGGCGGCGTCAACGATATTCTGGTGCGTGTGCTGGGGCTTAAAAACGTTAAGGGGTTAAAGAATGCCGGAGGCGACGAGTACTACAAGGTGGTCGTTTTCGTGCCCAAGCATAACGCCGACGAGGTAAAGAACGCGATGTCCGCCGCGGGCGCGGGGGCCTTGGGCAACTATACCGAATGCGCCTTCGAGGTCGCGGGCAAGGGTACCTTTAAGCCCAATGAGCAGGCGCGCCCCTTCATGGGCAAGTCGGGCATCCTCAAAGAGGTCAAGGAATGCCGCATTGAGATGATCTGCCCCAAAAGCCGCCTTTCCTCGGTTATCGCCACCATGAAGCGGGTACACCCCTATGAGGAGCCCGCGTATGATATCTTTGTAAACCACGCACTGAAAGACAGCGTCTCGATCGGGCGGGTGGGCGAGCTGGAAAACCCCATGACGTCCACCGAGTTCGCGGCCTACGTTAAAGAGAAGCTCAAGGCCAAGAGCGTCCGCTACACGCGCGGCAGCGCCGTGGTGCACACGGTCGCCGTGTGCGGCGGGTCGGGCGGGGAATACCTGCAAAACGCCGTTTCGTCGGGCGCCGAGGCCTATGTTACCGGCGACGTGAAGCACAATGTGTTTATCGACGCAAAGAATATGGATTACACCCTCGTCGACGCGGGGCATTATGCCACCGAGATGCTTGCGGTATCCGCACTTAAAAATCGACTGCAAAACCAGTTTTCGGATGTGGAATTCATTCTGGGCAAGGCGTCGCTTGAGACGGTCAATTATCTGTAGCAGGCTGCCCCATACAGGCGGCATGCAGGAATAAAATATTGATTGAAAGAATCTTTCAATGGCGGAAAAGTATCTAAGAAACGGAAAGTCAAGATGCTTTTCAAAGCGGTTTTATGTCCTTTCAAGAGCTTATGCTCTGAGCATAAAACCCCAAAGAAAGGACATGTAGTTTTTATGGCACTGGACGGAGCAACCCTTGCGCTCATTAAGCGCGAGATAGAAGGCGTCGCGCTGGGTGCGCGCATAGACAAGATACACAAGCCCTCGAAGGATGAGGTTATCATCGTGCTGCGGCACAAAACCGGCAGTGCAAAGCTGCTGCTTTCGGCCTGCGCGGCGAACGCCCGCATCCAGTTTACCACGGTGGGGGTAGAAAACCCGCTTACACCGCCCATGTTCTGCGTGCTGCTGCGCAAGTATCTTGGAAACGGCAAGCTGATTGAAGTGCGCCAGCAGGGCTTAGATCGCATCCTGTTTTTGGATTTTGAGACGACCAACGAGCTGGGCGATATGGTTATGCTGACCCTCTGCATCGAGATCATGGGCAGGCACTCCAACATCATCCTCATCGGTGAAGGCGGGCGAATTGTCGACGCCATCAAACGCGTGGATATCGAAACCTCCAGCGTGCGTCAGGTGCTGCCGGGCATGGTGTACACCCTGCCGCCCGCGGCCGCTCGTTTAAGCCTTGCCGAGCACACCCCGCAGGAGATTATTACGGCGGTAAAGGCCGCGAGGGCGGGCGAGCTGAGCAAGGTGCTCATGTCGGTGCTCGAGGGCGTCTCACCCATCCTTGCCCGTGAGATTGCCCACTTCGCCACAAGCGGAGAGGAAAAGCAGACAAGCGAGCTTACCGCCGAACAGTTTGAGCGGCTAACCTTCTTTATCAAGAGTGTGGGCGACATCCTGCGCGGCGGCAAGGCCACCCCGACGGTGGTGCTGGACGAGAGCGGCAAGCCGCGCGATTTCTCATTTATAGATATCAATCAATATAGAGGTGCGCTGCAAACGGTTCAGTACGAAAGCTTTTCACAGTTGCTGGACGCCTTTTACAGCGAGCGCGGGCGCATCGAGCGCATGAAGCAGCGCTCGCACGATCTTTTGAAGCTGCTTGGCAATACCTCCGAGCGCATCGCGCGCAAGCTCGCCCTGCAGAAGGAGGAGCTGCTAACCTGTGCCTCGCGGGAGGAGCTGCGGATTAAAGGTGAACTGATCAGCGCCAACATCTACCGCCTGCAGAAGGGCGACCACAAGGCGAGCTTAGAAAACTACTATGACCCTTCGCTGCCGGTGCTGGAGATCGCGCTCGACCCGTCGCTTGCCCCGCAGCAGAACGCGCAGCGCTATTTTCAGGAGTACCGCAAGGCGGCAAACGCCGAAAAGAAGCTCACCGAGCTGATCGTAAGCGGGGAAGAGGAGCTGCGGTACATTGATTCGGTACTCGACGAGCTTTCGCGCACCTCGGGCGAAAGCGAGCTTGCCGAGATACGCGAGGAGCTTGCCGGGCAGGGGTATTTAAGGCGCCAGAAGGGCGGAAAGGTGCAAAAGCAGAAGGCTACCGGGCCGCACCGCTACCGTTCCTCCGACGGATTCTTGATTTTGGTCGGACGCAACAACCTTTCCAACGACCGCCTGACCCTTAAGGACAGCAAAAAGACCGACATCTGGTTCCACACCCACAACATCCACGGCTCGCATACCGTGCTGGTCACCGACGGTAAGGCCCCCAGCAATCAGGCGCTGGAGGAGGCCGCCATCCTTGCGGCCTACCACAGCAAGGCGCGGGAATCCGCACAGGTGCCGGTGGATTACACCGAGATACGCAACATTAAAAAGCCGCAGGGCGCAAAGCCCGGCTTTGTCATCTACGACCCGTATAAAACCGCCTTTGTATCCCCCTCCGCGCAAAAGGTGGCGCAGCTGGCGGAAAAAGCGCAGAAATAACAGGCTTAAAACCAATCGGGGTACCCCATAACGAGTAAATCGTAAGGGGTACCCCGATTGATTTTACGGTATAGGGAAACCTTAACCCTGTTGAATTGAAACAACCCGCAGCTTTGCCACCGCCGAGGCCTCGCCTTCACCGGTCTCGGCGTCTTTGGGGGAATGGATGTTGTACATAAACGAATGATCGCCGCACACGGCGTCGATGCTGCCGTGCCGCGCCTCTACCGCGGCGCGCCGAACCCGCCCGACCACCATGGCGTTTATCCCCGCGCCGGAGAGGTCGCAGGCCGATTCAAAGGTACACTCGAAGCACAAAAACGCCTCTTTGATACGCGGCGGCTTGACCAGTACCGAGGGCTCGGCGGTAAAACCGGCGACGGCAAGCTCGTCGGTCTCCTCCTTGTTTTCCGCGATGGTTTTCATGCAGGCGTCGTAGTATTCTGTGCTTAAAAAGTTGATGCAGAACTCCTTATCCCGCAGGATGTTCCTGTAGGTGTGCGTATGCTGCATCAGCCCCAGCATGACGGCAAAAAATCCGCCCTTGTCGCCCGAGAAGGTGCTCCACGCGTGAAAACCGGCATTGGGCTTTCCGTTTTCCTTGAGGGTGGTAATCATGAACATCACCGACGGCACCCCGCATACATACTCCATGTGCGAGAAGATGTTGTACTGCCCCGGCCAGTATTCTTTGTAGTGCTCCGGCTTTGTTTCTGTCAACTCGATTTTCATTTTAAAACTCCTTTCCTTTTCCAAACAGCAGGCGCGCGAGCGTCGCTGCGTCTACGCCATTTCCAAACCCCACGCCCGCTTCCACAATCATCCGGCGTGCGTCCTTTGCGGGGATATCGGATGCCCCGTCCAGCCAGCCCTTGGGCGCCCACTCGGTTGCAAGGCAGTAGGTGTTGGCGGGCCACCCGAATTCCTGCCCGTCCGAACCTACCTTGCGGCGGTTTCCGCATACGGTTACGAGGTATTCCTTTTGTAGCTGCTTCATCGCGGCGTCGGTGCGTGTGGCACCGTTCTTTTTGGAGGTGCCCGCCGCCTTGCGGATGTCGGCGGTGCTCAGCTCGCCGCCGCCCTCAAACAGCCGGTAGAGCATATAGGCGCTCTGAGAAAGCTCCCCGTTTGCGTAGCGCTCCTCCACCGTTTCGGTCGGGTGGCACGCCGCGTAAAACAGGGGGTAAAACCGCTGCGCCACAAAGCCCTTATACCCGCCCAGAATGCAGCCGAAGGCGAGCTTGCGCTCCTTTGCGGCGCGGTCCTTCCACTGCCATGGGTCGGTCTCCTCATCGCCTGTATGCCACTGCACCTCCAGTGTCTCGTCCGCAATGGTGGGCATCCCCGCGATAAACCGGCCGTAAAAGGGGAAGTAGCCGAGCTCGTTTACCCGTGCAATAAATTCGTCGTAGGTTTTCAGCACCTGTCATCAACCTTTCCGGTTTTGTCTTTCCTTTGCTACTGTCAGTATAGCAGAGCAACTGTGACATCTGTATGTCAACTTCATGCAGACTTTAATACTGGCTAACAATTTTCTCTGCTTCTTCCTTTACGGCGTCCGCCAAGCTTTGCGGGGCCAGCACCTTAGCGCCCGCGCCCAGCCGGAGCACGGTTTTAACCATCTCGCGCTCGTTTACATAATCCCACTTGGCGAGGATCGTAGTATCGTCCACCCGTTCATAGGAGTTTACACCGTACTCGTCTATCATCACATACTCAAGGCTTTTGTGCAGCAGCAGTGTCGCGTACCGTTTGGTTTCGGGGTTTTGGTAGAATGCCTCGAGGTTTACCTGCTCGGGCATGAGCGGCTTGGGTTCAAAGCTGTCGCCCGTCAGTTCCAGCTGCGTCATGCGGTTGAGCTTGAACAGCCTGAAATCCTGCCGCAGGCGGCAAAAGCCGAACACATACCACGCCGACCATTTAAACGCGATGAAGTAGGGCGCCAGCTCGCGCACGGTGTGCCCGTCCTTGGAATAGTAGTTCAACCGCACCGCAAGCCTCCGGGCAATCGCCTCACGCAAAAGGGCAATCTTTGGCGCAAGGCTGCCCCGGTAAAAGGAGGCGAGGTCGATGATCAGGTCGCCGTCCGCGGGGATCAGCTTGTCCGGTTCGGGGGAAAGGCGGGTGAGCAGCGAGCGTATCTGCGCGCTCTGCGTGACGCTTTCAAGGCTTTTCAGCCCTAAGATAATACTTTCAAGGTCACTGCGGGTCAGCATGTTTTTATCGAGTGTAAACCCCTCGGCGATGCCGATACCGCCGTCGCCGCCCGGGTAGGTGACAAGGGGTATGCCCGCCTTGCAGATATCCTCCACGTCACGGTAGATGGTGCGCAGCGACACCTCAAAGTGCTCGGCAAGGTCTTTGGCCTTTACCTTCTGCTTTTTTGAAAGGATGCTCAATATGCCGAGCAGGCGATCGATCTTCATTGTATATAATCAGCCCCTTCCAAAATTTATCTTAACAAAGCTGACATTTATGTGTCAACATAATTTTAGTCAAAATAAGCATATTCTTCTTAACATTCTGACATAATTCTAGTTTGTTTATTGAAATTTTCGATAAAAAAGAATATAATGCAACTAAGGCCGTATGACTTATTCTAGCAGCATAATATGCTGAAATAACCAGTTTGGCGGCAATAGACGGAGGGCCTGACATGAAAGACATTAAAACCAGAATTGTTCGCATCATTACAGCGTTTGTGGCGATTGTGGCGCTGATATTCGGCGGCGTTACCATCGTTACCAACTACATCACTGCCCACAGCAAAGATACGATGCAAGGCTTTACCGTTGCCATTATCCTGTCGGCGGCCGCCGTGGTGGCGTTTGTGCTGTTGACCTTTTTTATGAGCAAGCTGTTTGCAAAGAAGATCTCCGAGCCCATCTCGCAGATTGCGCACAGCCTGTCGGTCATTACCGACCTGGACGAAGGCGATGCCGGGCGCGGCAACGAGATTGCGGTGCTCAAGCAGGCGCTCGCCGTTACCGAGCGCAACATGAACGAGTATGTAGGAGAGATCTCCGAGGTGCTTGAAAAGCTGGCGCAGGGCGATATGCGCGTAAGGATCGAGTCGGACTTTACCGGCAGCTTTGCGCAGATCAAGCGCGCGCTCAACCAGTCGCTGGATAAAATCGGCCAGACCCTCATGCGCATCAACGAAAGCGCCGAGCAGGTGGCAAGCGGTGCCTCGCAGGTGGCGGGCGGTTCTCAGCTGCTTTCACAGGGCGCCGAGATGCAGGCAACCTCGGTAAACCAGATCAGCGCGTCGGTAAGCGACCTTTCGGCCAAAACGCAGGAGAACACCAAGAACACCAACAAGGTTAACACCGTGGCGCAGGAGATCAACGCCTCCGCCGAGCTGAGCTCCTCCCGAATGGAGAGCATGCTGCACTCGATGAACGAAATTTACGAGTCCTCTCAGAATATCAAAAAGATTATCAAGGTGATTGAAGATATATCCTTCCAGACCAATATCCTCGCCTTAAACGCCGCCGTGGAGGCCGCGAGAGCGGGCGCCGCGGGCAAGGGCTTCGCGGTGGTGGCCGACGAGGTGCGCAACCTTGCCAACAAGAGCGCCGAGGCCGCGCACGACACCACCGAGATGATTGAAAAATCCATCCAAACGGTGGAGGAGGGCAACACCATCGCGAACTCCACCGCCGAGAGCATCTCGCAGATGCTTACCGATATCGGCCGTGTGACCGCGCGCATCGAGAAGATCAACAACGCCACCAACGAGCAGGCCAATGCCATCCTTGAGATTTCTCAGGGGCTGGAGCAGGTTTCGGCGGTGGTGCAGAACAACTCCGCAACCGCCCAGCAGAGCGCCGCGGCAAGCCAGCAGCTCTCCAGCCAGGCCGAGATGCTCCGCCAGTATGTTACGGCGTTTAAGTTTGACCAAAGCGCGGCCCCTTCCCGCAAAAAAGGCGGCGTTTACCAGCCCGCGCTGGCAGGCAGCGTGCATGATTGCGATGATAAATACTGATTGACTTTTCGTGCGGCATGTGATAAAATAAAGCGTCATTGAATCTTTATATGCTTCGCGTCGCGCAAAGATAGCTCAAAGGGAGATGAAGGCATCTCAGAGGTGGAAGCATCTCGGGGGATGATACCATCTCCCTTTATTTTCTTTATTTTTCCCGCACTCCGAATATAGGGCGGTATAAAGCGCACAATGATAGCGACTAATTCCCATTTTACCATGTGAATTAGCAGAGGGTTAAATACTAATTCCAATGAGGAATAAACCGTAAAAATTCTAAGGCGTTGTTTTACAACGCCATGCAAAAGGCATATATGGGGCCTTTTGCTCAACTTTTTACTATGTTTCTAATTGAAATAAGTATAAGGCAACCAGGTTGCCTTGCATGGAAGAAAGCCCGCAAAGCTTTACGGCCGCCGGATTGTGTTTGTATAATGTCTGAGCTGATGAAACGTGTTTTTATCAGCGGTGTGGTGATAGCCACCTGGTCATTAGTTTACGCTTTTTCTTTACGGTGTATGGGAAAGGAGCTTTGCGGCGAGGTAAGGCTCTATTTTCGGTGCCGTTTTGGCACTGCACAGTATGGAAAGGGTTTGAAACAATACGCATGGAGAAAGTACAGTTTTCACAGATGGATCTATCGCAGGAAGTAAAAGACGCGGTAGCTGAGATGGGCTTTGAAGAGGCGACATCTATCCAAACACAAAGCATCCCGCTTATTATGGAAGGTAAGGACATCATCGGCCAGTCGCAGACGGGCACCGGCAAAACGGCGGCGTTCGGCATCCCGGCCATTGAAAAGATAAGGCCGGAATTAAGCCGTCAGGTACAGGTGCTGGTGCTCTGTCCCACGCGTGAGCTTGCCGTACAGGCCTGCGACGAGATACGCAAGTTTGCAAAATTCAAGCAGGGCATCAAGGCGGTGCCCATTTACGGCGGCCAGCCCATTGAGCGGCAGATTATGCAGCTTAGGCAGGGCGCACAGATCATCATCGGCACGCCGGGCCGCGTGATGGACCACATGCGCAGAAGAACCATCAAGCTGGATTCGCTTTCGATGGTGATTCTGGACGAGGCCGACGAGATGCTCAACATGGGCTTTCGCGAGGATATTGAAACCATCCTCTCCGAGGTGCCCGCCGAGCGGCAGACCATCCTCTTTTCGGCCACCATGCCGCCCGAGATCATCGCCATCACCAAAAACTACCAGCGCGACCCGCAGCTTATCCGCATCCCGCACCCGCAGCTGACGGTGCCCACTATCGAGCAGTTTTACTACGAAGCGCCCGTGGGCCGCAAAACCGACGTGCTGTGCCGCATTATCGACCTGTATAACCCCAAGCTCTCGATGGTGTTCTGCAACACAAAAAAGATGGTGGATGAACTGGTAGGCGAGCTGCAAACCCGCGGCTATCAGGCCGAGGGGCTGCACGGAGATATGAAACAGACCGCCAGAACGCAGGTGATGGATAAGTTCAAGGCGCGCAGAACCGATATTCTGGTTGCCACCGACGTGGCGGCGCGCGGCATTGACGTAGACGACATCGACGCGGTGTTCAACTACGACATCCCGCAGGATGAGGAATACTACGTGCACCGCATCGGACGCACCGGGCGTGCCGGAAAAGGCGGCCGCGCCTTTACGCTGGTGTGCGGCAGGCGTCAGGTGTTTGTGCTTAAAGACATCCAGCGCTTTACCAAGGCCAAGATCGAGTTTAAGGCGCTGCCCACGCAGAGCGAAATCATGGAGAGCAGGCTTACGAAGTTCGCCGATGAGCTGCGACGCGCGCTGGGCGAAAGCGACAACTCGCGCTACGCGGGCGTACTTGACCAGCTGCTGGAGGAGGGCAATACCCTCGCCGATATCTCGGCGGCGCTTATCGGTATGCTTATGGGCAGCCGCGGGGTAGAGAAGGAGGATGGGTTGGATGACGCCGCGCTGCGTCCGGCTTCCTACAACTTTGACAGTGACCGCACCGGCGAGCCGAGGCGCGCACCCAGCTACCGCCGCAACGAAAATATGGTGCGCCTGATGATCAACGCGGGCAGCTCAAGCGGTATCGCGCCCAACCACGTAGTCGGCGCCATCGCGGGCGAAACCGGCCTGCCGGGTCGGATCGTCGGCAGCATCCGCATCTTCGACAAGTACACGTTGGTTGAGGTGCCGCAGGAGCACAAGGATATGGTGCTCACCGCGATGAGCAGCTGCAAGATAAACGGCCGCATGACTACCACGGTGGAGGCGCCGCACGATATGGGCCAGACCTATTCGCGTCCCCGCGACGGCGGACGCAGCGGTTCGCGCCCGTACAACAAGCCGTCCAACTCACGGTTTGAGCGCGATTCCCGCAGAAAATTTGAACGCTGAATTTCAAAAAACATTTACAGAATAGCAACAGTATAAACGCAAAAAATACACCGAACAGGTTTACTATCAAGGTAAGCTGTTCGGTGCTTATTTTATGCCGTTAAATCTACTTTTTGAGCATCAGTTTGGCGGCTTTATAGATGTCGCCGCAGCCAAGGGTGATCACAAGGTCGCCCTCGGAGGCGTGGCTTACGACATACTCGGCAATCTGTTCAAAGTTGTCGAGTACCACGCAGCCCTCCATTTTTTCTGCAAGGTCCGACGAATAGATATTATAGGTGTTTATCTCTCTGGAACCCATGATGGGGGAGAGCACCACATGGTCCGCAATCGAAAGCGCCTGCGCGAAATTTTCAAGCAGCATGTAGGTGCGCGAGAAGGTGAAGGGCTGGAATACCGCCCATACCTGCTTGTAGCCCATGCTCTTTGCCGCGCGCAGCGTCACGGCAAGCTCCGCGGGGTGATGGGCGTAGTCGTCGGCGATGGTAATGCCGTTTACATGCCCAAGCACCTCAAAACGCCTGCCCGCACCCTTAAAGTGAGAAAGCCCCTCTGCCGCCTGCTGCGCCGTAGCGCCTGCGGAGAGCGCTGTCACTGCCGCCGCCATCGCGTTGTAAACGTTATGAACGCCCGGTACGTGCAGTACTATGCGGGTAACCGGCTCGCCCCTGTGCATCAGGTCAAACGCGGTGTTGTACCGCTCGCGGCCGTCGCTGTGCTCTATGTTGGCGGCATAGTAGTCGTTGTGCTCCTTGAGCCCGAAGGTCACGATCTCTTTGTCAAGCCCGTTTACCGCCTTCATGGAGTTTGCGTCGTCCCCGTTGACGATTACAAGCCTGGTGGCCTTTTCCGCAAATTGATGAAACGACTTGATCGTGTTTTCCACCGTGCCGAAATAGTCGAGGTGATCGTTGTCTATATTTAAAATAATCGCGGTATCCGGGAACAATTTTAAGAAGGTGTCTACAAACTCGCAGGCCTCGCACACCATAAGCTCACTTTTACCGGCCCTGCCGCTCCCGCCGATGGCGTGAAGCTTTCCACCGATAACCGCGGAAGGGTCCAATCCCGCCTCAAACAGTATCTGCGTCAGCATCGAGGTGGTGGTGGTTTTGCCGTGGGTGCCCGAAACACACAGCGCGTTTTGGTACCGTTTGGTTACGAGCCCCAGCAAAATCGAGCGCTCGATGGTCAAAATGCCTCTTTCGCGCGCTGCCGCAAGCTCGGGGTTATCCTGCATGATGGCGGCGGAGTACACCACAAGGTCGGCGTCACATAGGTTTTCGGGGCTGTGCCCCAAAAACACCTCTACCCCCATGCCGCGCTCGATGGCCAGCGTTTCGGTTTCATTGTTATCAGAACCGCTAATGCGGTAGCCCTCGGAAAGAAGAATCTGCACCAGCGGGAACATGCCGGACCCGCCGACCCCTATAAAATGAACATGCTTTTTGCCAAACAATATGCCTTCGTCTATCTCTATCACAAATAGGTCCCCTTGCATAATTTAATAACACACCCAATATTATATTGCGTACGTCCAATAAAATAAACACCTTTTTTAATTTTATGAAAAATTTATACCAGAACCTGTATAAGACGCAGCGGGACGACTGATAATAACACTGTAGGAGGAGTTAACATTATGAATATTACAGAAATTAAAATCCGCAGAATATACAACGAGGGAAGGCTCCGCGCGCTTGTTTCGGTGACAATCGATTCCGACCTTGCCGTGCACGACATCAAGGTTATCGAAGGGCCTGAACGGTTTTTCGTGGCAATGCCAAGCCGCAAGGAGGAAAACGGGGTCTTCAGAGACGTAGTGCACCCTATAACCATTGAGGCGAGAAAGAAGCTGGAGGATGAGATCCTCAAGGAGTATCACAACCACATCGAAAAACTCGCTCAGGCGGATGATAAAACCGGCGACAACCAGCAGGAATAAAAATACAATGCTCCGAGGGCATCTGCACTCGGGGCATTTTTACATCTGTTGGTCATAATGCAGCCTTGGCGGCTTTCAACTGCAAACGGTGTGAGCCGTTTGCCGGCGGCAGTTGAGTTTTTGTCCCTTTTATAGTATAATTAATGCCATATCAGCAGGTGTCATTATCCAAAACGATTGGCTGGGAACGAGCTATGACCATCATCGAGCTGCCGCAATATGTTGCCGCGATCATCCATACGCTCAGGCGGGCGGGCTACCGGGGCTATGCCGTCGGCGGGTGTGTCCGCGACGCGCTCATGGGCCGTACCCCCAGCGATTACGACGTTTGCACCGACGCGCTGCCCGGGCAGGTACAGGCGCTGTTTGAACATACCATCGCCACCGGCGAACGCTTCGGCACCATTACCGTCATCATCGGCAGGAACAGCGTGGAGGTCACCACCTTCCGCATCGACGGGGAGTATCTCGATAACCGCAAGCCTGCGCTTGTAACGCATACCGCGCGTCTGGCCGACGACCTTGCCCGGCGCGATTTTACCATAAACGCCATCTGCTACAGCCCTGAAGACGGGCTGTACGATCCCTACCGCGGCGCCGACGACATCGCCGCAGAGCTGGTGCGCGCCGTTGGCGAGCCGGACAGGCGCTTTAATGAGGACGCCCTGCGCATTCTGCGCGGGGTGCGTTTGTGCGCTTCTCTCGGCTTTGAGGCCGAGAGTGCGACCCTTTTGAGCATGATACGAAACGCAAAGCTCTTAAAAAACATCAGCGGGGAGCGCATACGCGACGAGATCGTCAAAACCATCATGACCCGCCGCCCCGAGATGCTCAACATCGTGCTGATGGCGGGCGGGCTTGCGCACGTGGGGCTTGCCGCAGCCGAGAATATCGTGCGGCTTGCCGCCCTTCCGCCTATTGTGAACGAACGCCTAACCGCGCTGTTCGTGCTTTGCGCGGGCAATATCCTTTTCGCGATGGAGGCGCTCCGGCTTTCCAACCGGGAGAAAAAGGTGATTCTGTCTATTGCCGATGCCCTCGGCAAGCAGATGATCGCCGACACGGTGCACCTTAAACGCTTACTGCAAACCCACGAGATAGACGAATTACTGAGTGCCGTGCGGGTAAAGCAGGCCCTGTACGACGATGACACGGCACTTGACTGTGTGGAGGAAATCCGCCGCATCGAGGCATCCAATGAGCCGTACAGGGTAGCGCACCTCGCCGTAAACGGCAGCGATATCTTAGCGCTTGGGCGGTTTGAGCCTCAGGCGGTGGGGCGGGTGTTGCACTTTTTGCTCGACTGCTGCATCGGTACCCCGGCTTTAAACCAGAAGGAGACCTTGCTTGCTCTGGCGCACAGCTACGGGGAATAGTCGGGGCATTTACGCTTTGGTGAAGATTGCATTGTTCCCCATTGCAAAGCTGCCGCCCGCCGCGAGCTCGAAATGCAGCTTGGCGATACCAAGGTCTATGGGGTTGCCGTCGCCGCGCAGCGTGGCGGTGGCAACGCCATCCTTATAATACAGATGCACCGGCTGGCGGTTGATAGCCGAGGGTGCGCGCTGCACCGCCTTGACTCCCTCGATAAACCAATCCGGCAGAGCGGTGTCGGCGGTATAAAAGTATTCCAGCGGCCTTGCCTTGCGGTGTACGAGGCCGAGGATGGTCTTTTCTTTGCGTGTGGTGTCGCTTGGCACGTTGCCGATGGGAATGACGCATGCCAGTCTTTCGTCCGTGCCCAGCTCACAGGGGCAGCTCTTGGCATCAAAGGTGCCGCCTACCCAGCAGGTGCCCAGCCCGAGCTTGGTGGCCTCGAGCACCAGCAGCTCGCCGTAGTAGCCAAGCTTTTCCTCAAGATGTGCATCTGCCTTTTTACCCACGAGGGCCAGCAGGCTGCGCACGCCCGAAAACATGCCGTAGCTTTTGCTTAGGCCCTTAAACGCCTTGCTGCCGTCCTCGATAAACTGGATGTGCAGCCCGCTTTTGGTATTGCAGCCGTCTATCAATGCTCGCAGGGCGTTCACCTGTTCGGGGGCTATCGGGGTGCCAAGATAGCTGCGGCGCGAGATACGCCGCGCGATGGCTTCAAGATTCGTCACGCAATCCGCCTCCAATATGCAGTATTTTATCCAAGCTTCATTCTATACTGATTTGGTCAAAAAAACAATCACCCACGGCCGAATTAGCGCCGCTATGCGATTTAAAGGCAAAAAAGGTTTAGCCTACGGAAAGAGTAGCTATTGATTTTTTCTAAAACACCGTATAATATTAGGTGTGGCTTATATAGTTATAATTTTTAAAAAGCTTGATACTTCTTTCAAATCGGTTTTGTGCTTGAGTATTCGGCATAAAACCAAAAGAAAGGGCATGAATTTACAATGATGCACAACGACCTGTTACAGCACATTCAGTCCAAGATGGGTGAATTCTCGAAAGGCCAGCGCGCCATCGCGGCGTATATGAGCGACCATTACGACAAGGCCGCGTTCATGACAGCCTCTAAGCTCGGGGCGACGGTAGGGGTGAGCGAGTCTACCGTCGTGCGTTTTGCCTCCGAGATCGGCTACGAGGGCTACCCGGAGCTGCAGCACGCTATGCAGGAGATGATCCGCAACAAGCTCACCGCCGTGCAACGCATGGAGGTAACCAACGAGCAGATCGGTAGCGGCGATGTACTGGAGAAGGTGCTCAATTCCGATATCGAAAAAATTCGGCGCACCCTCGAAAAAACCTCAAAACAGGATTTTGCGCAGGCGGTGGACGCCATTATCGGCGCAAAGACTATCTACATCATGGGCGGGCGCAGCGCGTCCTCGCTTGCGGGCTTTCTGTATTTCTATTTCAACCTGATATTTCCCCATGTGAAGCTGGTGAGCACCAACAGCGCCAGCGAGGTGTTCGAGCAGATCCTGCGCATAGGGGAAGGGGACGTGCTCGTTGCCGTCAGCTTCCCACGCTATTCCAAGCGCACCGTGCGCGCCAGCAACTACGCCTCCAAATCCGGCGCGAAGGTGGTTGCCATCACCGACAGCGAAGCCTCGCCGCTTGCCGCCAATGCCGACCATCTGCTGCTTGCGCGCAGCGATATGGCAAGCTTTGTCGACTCGTTGGTGGCGCCTTTAAGCCTGATCAACGCGCTCATCATCGCGGTGGGCCTCTCCAAAAAGGACGAGATATCGCAAACCTTCGCGAAGCTTGAGAATATATGGGACACCTACCACGTATACGAGAAAAATGATGTCGCTGTAAGCGAAGAGAGCCAGATGGATTAAGTTTGGCTCACAAGCCGCGATGTAAAAAAGATAGAACAGGGAGTAACCGACTTGGCAAGATACGATGCAATCGTCATAGGCGCGGGCGCCGCAGGGCTGATGGCGGCGGGCAGAGCGGCACAGCTCGGCAAAAATGTGCTGCTGCTTGAAAAGAACGACCGCCCCGCAAGAAAGCTGATGATAACCGGCAAAGGACGCTGCAATGTCACCAACAACTGCGCCGAGGACGCATTCATCACACGGGTAAAGACCAACGGGCGCTTTCTGTACAGCGCCATCTCGGCATTCCCGCCGCGCGAGACGATTGCCTTTTTTGAAGGCCGCGGCCTGCACCTGAAAACCGAGCGGGGCAACCGCGTGTTCCCAGTCTCCGACAAGGCGGTGGACGTGGTGGACAGTCTGGTTGCTTTTGTAAAGGAAGAGGGTGTGCGTCTGCAAAAGGGCACCGTTAAAAGCCTGATGCTGGTAGACGGCACGGTTTGCGGCGTTGTGCTGGACGACGGCACGCAGATTGAGAGCGGCGCGGTGGTGATTGCCACCGGCGGGCTTTCGTACCCGCTTACCGGTTCCACGGGGGACGGCTACCGTCTGGCGAGGCAGGCAGGGCATGCGGTTATAGACCCGACGCCTTCTCTGGTGCCCATCGTGGCGGAGGAGGGCTGGTGCAAAGACCTCATGGGCCTTTCGCTTAAAAATGTTACGCTTTCGGTGCATGAAAAGGGAAAGCCGAAGCCGGTATTTTGTGAGCTTGGCGAGATGCTGTTTACCCATTTCGGTGTATCCGGCCCGCTGGTGCTCAGCGCCTCGTCGCTGATGGACGCGCACCGCATTTCGGATTACACGCTCTCCATCGACTTAAAGCCGGCGCTTTCGGCGGAGCAGCTCGATAAGCGCCTGCAAAGGGATTTTTCCATTAATTTAAACAAGGATTTTATCAATTCTCTCGGCGACCTGTTGCCCAAAAAGCTGATACCTGTTATAGTATATCTATGTGGTATACCACCCGAAACGAAGGTAAACCAGCTTACCCGTGAGATGCGAAAAGCCCTTGCCGACACCGTAAAATCGCTTCGCGTTACCCCCAAGGCGTTTCGTCCCATCGAAGAGGCGATTATCACCTGTGGCGGGGTAAAGGTGAGCGAAATAAGCCCCAAAACCATGCAGTCCAAGCTGTACGAAGGGCTGTATTTTGCGGGGGAGGTCATCGACGTGGATGCGTATACCGGCGGGTACAACCTGCAGATCGCCTTCTGCACGGGCTTTTTGGCTGGCCAGAACGTTTAACGTTATAGCATGATATAAATTCCATAGGGTAGTCGCTTTAGCCGGCTTATAATATTTATTCTCTTTGGTTTCCGTATAGGGGAAACGGAAAGGTTATGCAGTTATGATTAACACAAAAGCGGTTGCCATCGACGGCCCTTCGGGCGCGGGGAAAAGTACCATTGCGCGCGCCATTGCAAAAGAACTGGGCTATATTTATGTGGATACGGGCGCATTATACCGCGCAATCGGGTTATATGCGCTCACCTGCGGCGCCGATACGCGCGACGCGGAGCAGGTAGTGCCGCTGCTCAAGCGCATTGAGGTGGCGCTGCGCTTTGTAAAAGGCGAGCAGCGCGTGATCTTAAACGGTGAGGATGTGTCGCAGCGCATACGCGAGAACGCAGTGTCCATGGCCGCCTCCAACGTTTCGGCTATCCCCGAGGTGCGCGCCTTTTTATTCGACCTTCAGCGCAGCATCGCGGCGGCAAACAACGTAATAATGGATGGCCGCGATATCGGCACGGTGGTGCTTCCCGGTGCCGATGTCAAGGTGTTTTTAACCGCAACGCCCGAAGACCGCGCGAAACGCCGTTGCGAGGAGCTTGCCTTAAAGGGGGAGCTGATCGACTACAGAACGGTGCTAAACGAGATCAAGGAGCGCGATTATAACGATTCCCACCGCGAGGTGGCGCCTCTTAAAAAGGCGGACGACGCCGTGACGGTAGACACCACCGGGTACGTGCTTGAGCAGTCCATTGCCGAGCTTACCGCGCTTATCAAGGCACGGCTGGGGGTAGAATAAAAAACGTTTTAACAGCCTTACTAAGACCGTTCTATGCGCTCAAACAACTCTAAGCCGCTGCAATATATTAAGATCGGCTAATCCCTTTTCGGTCTGTGCCGAAATAGTTTAAGCCGGAAAGGTATGGTGACAACATGAGTTTATATCCGCTGGGCGTAGTACTTATGACTGCTATTACAGCCTTGTTTTATCGCACGCGAACCGTCGGGGTAGAAAATCTTGAGCGGGAGGGCGGTTTTATCCTTTCCAGCAATCATGTATCGGCCTACGACCCGATATTCCTCTCACTTGGCGCATACAAGGCCAAAAAGAAGATAAACTACATGGCGAAAGCCGAATTATTAAGGATACCGATTGCGGGTTCGGTTTTAAAGGCGCTTGGCGCATTCCCCGTGCGCCGCGGCAAGGGCGACCGCGGGGCGATTGAAAAGGCGGTGAGCATCGTAAAGGAAGGCCAGGTATTCGGCATCTTCCCGGAGGGGCACCGTTCCAAAACGGGCGAGCCGCAGCCGCCCAAGTCGGGTGTAGCCGTTGTGGCGGCGAGAACTCACGCCGAGGTTGTTCCCTGTGCCATCCATATTGCGGAGGGCAAGTTCAGGCTTTTTTCGCACATAACGGTGCGCTTTGGCAAGGCGATACCGTATGAGGCCCTCGGCCTTACCGATGATTTTAACACCCCGCAGCTGAAAGCGGCGAGCAATGTCATCATGGGCAAAACCATCGAGTTGTTAAAGCTCGGCTCGGCATTTAATCATTAAATTAAAACTAGGAGCCTAGGTTGAAAGAAAATCTTTGGGCCCTCGAAAAACTGCTTGTAAAAACGATGAAGGGTTAACCCTTCATCGTCATGCAAGCCCTTCCTGCCGCTATGCGGCACCGGCACTTTTTAATTTGGTTTTATGCCCTTTCTTTTGGGCGTAAGGCCCAAAAGAAAGGGCATGGATCTTATCATGAGAGAGATTGTGCTCGCAAAAACTGCGGGCTTCTGTTTTGGGGTAGACCGTGCGGTAAACATGGTGTACGGCCTGCTTGAAAAGGGCAAACGGGTATGTACGCTCGGGCCAATTATCCACAACCCGCAGATGGTCGCCATGCTTCACGAAAAGGGCGCGCGCACCATCGATTCGCCAAGCGGTGCGCTTTTTGGCGAGACGGTGGTCATTCGTTCGCACGGAGTGCCGCAGAATACCTACGACGAACTTGAAAAAGCGGGCTGTGAGGTAGCCGACGCCACCTGCCCATATGTTGCCAAGATACAGCGTATTATTCGCGAGAAATCCGGCGAGGGCGGGGTCATTTTGGTGGCGGGCGACAAGGCCCACCCCGAGGTGGAAGGCATCTGCGGACACTGCTTAGGGAATGCTTATGTATTCAAGGATGAGCAGGAGCTGGATAGGCTTATCAGCGAGTATAAAGATTTTGGTGGAAAGCCAAAATATCTGGTAGCGCAGACAACATTTAACCAGCAGATTTTCGAAAAATGCGTTAAAACTGCGAAAAAAGTGTATACAAATCTCACAATTTTTGATACAATATGTAAGGCTACCGCACTTCGACAGCAAGAGGCGTTTCGTATCTCACAGCAATCGGATTTGATGCTTGTCATCGGTGGCAGGCTAAGCTCAAATACCGCGAAGCTCGCCGAGATTTGCGCGCAGAACTGCAAAACGGTGCTGATTGAAACGGCAGCCGAATTAACGAATAATATATTTAAAAACGCCAATGAAATCGGTGTTACTGCCGGCGCTTCCACTCCGGCTTGCATAATTAAGGAGGTACAAACAACAATGAGTGAAATTTTGAACAATATCGATGCCGAGGACGTAAGCTTTGAAGAGGCACTCGAGCAGTCTCTTAAAAGTGTGCAGAACGGCGACAAAGTAAAGGGTATTGTATCGGGCATCTTCCCAACAGAAATTGCGGTGGAGATCGGCACGAAGCATGCCTGCTATGTTCCGCTTGCCGAGCTTACCGATGACGCAAGTCTGAAACCGGAGGATATTGTCAAAAAGGGCGAAGAGCTTGACCTTGTTGTGGTAAGAGTCAACGATGTTGACGGTACGGTAATGCTCTCGAAAAAACGTTTTGATGCGATTGCCGGTTACGAAAGGGTATGCAATGCCGTAGACACACAGGAAGTGCTTGAAGGCAAGGTTATAGAGGTTGTGAAGGGCGGCGTGCTCGCCACCACCAACGGCGTGCGGGTGTTCATCCCCGCGTCTCAGGCTACTGTTTCCCGCGACGAGCCGCTTGAAGGCCTGCTGCGCAAGACGGTGCGCTTCCGTATTCTCGAGGTGAACCGCCAGCGCGGCCGTGCGGTAGGCTCCATCCGCTCTGTTGCCAGAGAAGAGCGCAAAGAGGCCGAGGAGAAGATTTGGAACGAGATCGCCGAGGGCCAGACCTTTACCGGTACGGTGAAGTCCCTCGTAAACTTCGGCGCGTTTGTTGATATCGGCGGTGTAGACGGCTTGGTACATATCTCCGAGCTGTCGTGGAACCGTATCAAGCATCCTTCCGAGGTTGTAAAGGTTGGCGACGTTCTTGAGGTATTCGTAAAGGGCATCGACAAAGAGAACAGGCGCATCTCGCTTGGTTATAAGAAAACCGAGGATAACCCCTGGGAGATTTTCAAGCGCGACTATCAGGTGGGCGATGTTGTAAACGTAAAGATTGCCTCCCTCACACAGTTCGGCGCTTTTGCCACCATCATCCCGGGCATTGACGGCCTTATCCATGTTTCGCAGATCTCCAACGAGCGCGTGGCGAAGCCGCACGACGTACTGAAGGTTGGCCAGCAGGTGGATGTAAAGATTACCGAGATCGACCTTGAGAAGAAGCGCATCAGCCTTTCCATCAAGGCGCTGCTGCCCGATGCCCCCACAGACGAAGAGTTCACAGAGGTAGCCGAATAATCCGTTTTTTGCATGATCATCGCTCCCCGGTTTTTTAAAGCCGGGGAGCTTTTTGCGTCCTTCCCGTGCCGCTCTAAAATGGTATATAACCGCTTTTCATCGAATATGATTGGACTGGCAGTGCAACAGCATGAAGATAAAAAGCCAACAGGGAGGGCTAACGGTGAGACGTGAAACACAACGGGCTGAAATGGGGTTAACTTCGCAGGAGGCCAGAAAGCAACTGATACGCCACGGGCCGAATATCTTAAAACAAACCAAAAAGGTAAAGCCCTTTGCTATATTTGCCGCGCAGTTTAAGGATGTTTTGGTGGGTATCCTGCTCATCGCGACGGTGCTTTCGGTTGTCATGGGCGAGATCAGCGAGGCCGTCACCATTCTGATTATCGTCTTCCTGAATGCCTTGCTCGGCTTTATTCAGGAGTTCAGAACCGAGAGAACGCTGGAGGCACTTAAAAAGATGGCTGCTCCCACGGCGAAGGTGCTGCGCGACGGCATGGAAACCAGCATCCCCTCCGATGAGGTGGTGCCCGAGGATCTGCTTTTGCTGGAAGCGGGAGACCGGGTGGCCGCGGATGCCATGCTGCAGGACAGCGTGGAGCTGTACGCGGATGAATCGATCCTTACCGGCGAATCGCTAAGCGTTAAAAAGGACGTGCGTTCCACGGCCTTTATGGGCAGTATCATCACGCGCGGCAGAGGCCGGGCCAAGGTGACCGCCACGGGTATGCAGACGGAGATGGGCCGGATCGCGGGCATGATCGACGAGATTGCCGAGGAGATGACCCCGCTGCAGAAGCGGCTGGAGCAGTTGGGCAAGTATATCGGCATCGGATGCCTGCTCATCTGCGCGGTGGTTGCGGTCACGGGCATCCTGCGCGGTGAAAAGCCTTTTGCCATGCTGCTTACCGGCATCTCGCTGTCGGTGGCGGCGGTGCCCGAGGGCCTGCCCGCCATTGTCACCATCTCGCTCGCCCTCGCCGTTTCGCGCATGCTCAAGCGCAACGCGCTTATCCGCAAGCTCGCGGCGGTAGAGACGCTGGGCTGCGCGGGGGTCATCTGCTCGGATAAAACGGGCACGATCACTGAGAATAAGATGACCGTCACCACCCTCATCACCCCGGACACGACCTATGAGGTGACGGGCACAGGCTACGAAAAAAACGGCAGCATCCGAAGCCGAAAAAGCAGCTGGTCCAAGCAAGACGACGGGCTGACGGAGCTGCTTGAAGCGGCTGCGCTGTGCAACAATGCCCATCTCTATCACGGCGAGAAGACCGGCCTGCAGCGCCTCACCCTCGAGGGCAGCAGCTATTCCACCGCAGGCGAGCCCACCGAGATCGCACTGTTGATCGCGGCAAGCAAGGGCGGCGCCACCGAGCAGAGCCTTTCCCGCCAGTATGTGCGGGAGGCGGAGATTCCGTTTAACTCCGAGAGAAAGAGCATGTCGGTGCTGGTGCACCCGCAGGACGGCCGAAATAAGGTCATCATCAAGGGAGCCGCGGATGTCGTCATCAAGAAGTGCGCCTATATCCAAAAACGCGGCGCGGTGATACCCATTACGGAGGAAGACACCCGCTGGGTGACCGCGCAGACCGAGAACATGGCAAAAGGCGCGCTGCGGGTGCTGGGGTTTGCCTATAAATATAAACCGAACAGCGGGCTTACAGAGCAGGATGAGCACAGCTTTATCTTCGTGGGGCTGGCGGGTATGATCGACCCGCCGCGCAAGGAGGTATATGACGCCATCCGCATCTGCCGCCGCGCCGGTATACGCCCGGTGATGATTACGGGCGACCACGCGCTCACCGCCGAGGCGATCGCCAGAGAGATCAAGCTGCTCACCTACGGTGACGGAGTGTTAACGGGCGCGCAGCTCGACCGCATGAGCGACGAGCAGCTTGAAAAGGTCGCCGCCACAACAGCCGTTTACGCGCGCGTTACGCCGCAGCATAAGCTGCGCATCGTGCGCGCGCTCAAAAAATCAGGGAATATCGTCGCCATGACGGGCGACGGCGTAAACGATGCCCCCGCCATCAAGGAGGCGGATATCGGCGCGGCGATGGGCATCAGCGGCACCGATGTCACCAAGGAGGCGGCCGCCGTCATCCTGCTCGACGACAACTTTGCCACCCTCGTTGCGGCGGTGGAGGAGGGCAGGGTCATCTATCAGAACATCCGTAAGTTCATCCGTTACCTCATCTCCTGCAACATCGGCGAGGTGCTCACCATGTTCGTGGGGATGCTCATGGGCCTGCCGGTAATACTGCTGCCGATTCAGATACTGCTGGTTAACCTGGTCACCGACGGCCTGCCCGCCATCGCGCTCGGGCTGGAGCCGCCGGAAAACGACGAGATGACGCGCAAGCCCCGCCCCAAAAACGAAAGCATCTTCTCCGGCGGGCTGCTCACCACCATCATCTTTCGCGGATGTATCATCGGCCTCGCGACACTCGGCACCTTTGTTACGGTAATAAACCACTGGGGCAGCATCGACGCCGCGAGAAGCGCGGCACTCCTCACCCTCATCTTCAGCCAGCTCATCCATGTATTCGAGTGCAAAAGCGAAAAAAAGAACCTGTTTCAAATCAACCTTTTCAGCAACATCCGGCTCGTGCTGGCGGTGCTGCTCTCGGCGGCTATCGCGGCCGCGGCGGTGTACTGGCCGCCGCTCAACGGCGTGTTCAATACCGTAGCGCTTGTACCCCTCCAGCTGCTGGCGGTGCTGGGCTACAGCTTCGCAGGGCCGGTTATCGCATGGGTGGTCTCCCTGTTTAAGCCAAAGCCCGCCGTGCTTGAGCAGGCGGAACCGGAGCAGGATTCTCCCAAGCTGCTTCCGCCTTCCGGCGGGTATGAAACCATGATTTAAAATTTTAAATAAATATAAACGCAAACGCAGGCACCTTTTTTAGTAAAAGAAGGTCCTGCGTTTTTTGTTTTTTCTGTTCATTTTCGGGCATGAAAACAAAAATGCATCACAAACTAAATCTGCGCTTTTAATATTAAATCCGAATAATTTTAAGCGGTTTTTCGCGTTTTAAGCACTCGGAGATCACAAATTTTGTGCCGGGCGATCGCATATCCCAAAACGCTAGCACGAGGTCGCAGGCCTCTATAATCTCGATATTGCGCTGCAGCGGCGCCAGCCTGCCAAAGCGCTCGTAGTTTGGCTTTATACAGGTAAACGGCAGCGAAAGGGCAGCCGCTGCGCCTTCGGCCAAGCTGTCGATTCCCTGTGTGCCGCCGCTGACGATCTCGGTGCATTCGGGCGGGATATAACCGAGGATAAACTTCACATCCACCCCGTTTGCCGTGCGGGAACCGATTACTGCGACCTTCATCTGCAAACCCTCATCTTAGCGTATGAATAAAAAATATTCAAATCTTTCAAAACAGTTTTCAGCGTTAAAAAAACCTCAAATACTGCCAGCCTAAAAATATATGAAATGTCAAAGCGGCATGGCCTGCCGCTTGAATTTTTATAGGCTGTCAAATAATGCGTATACACAGGGAAGTTGCGACAATAGGCTCTGTTTTTGCCTACAATAAATTTTTAGGGCACGGCAAAGATAGTTTATGCGGGTCAAATATCCTCTCTTAATCATCATTTTTAAGAAAGTTGGCCTCGCGAACCACAGGCTGTGCTTCATGGCACACACCGGAAAGGCATGGGGAAACAAAATGAAAAGAGTAATCAAGATTACCAGCATCGTTTGCCTCGCCATGGCGCTTGCCGTTTTTTCGGCGGTAGCCGTTATGGCGCTTAAATTACCGGACAACTTCTTGGTAAAAACGGGCCAGCAGCTTTATGTTGATAATAATATAAAAGCGGGTTTAATGCAAGACAAACAGTCGGGTAAGGCCGTAACGGCAGAAAAATCGTTGAGCAGCGGAAATAGTTATAAAACACAGCTAAAGATATTCGGAATTATTCCGATAAAAGATGTAAACGTATCTATTGTCGAATCCAAGACGGTCATCCCCTGCGGCACCCCCTTCGGCATTAAGATGTTTACCGACGGCGTGGTGGTCGTGGGATTAACCGACGTCGACGACGGAATTTCACTCGTCAATCCCGCTAAAAATGCGGGTATCAAGCTGGGTGATATTCTTACGGCGGTAAACGGCAACAAGATCAGTGCCAACGAAGACCTTGCGCGGGAGGTCAGTGCGGCGGGCGGCGCTCCCATGACAATAACCGTGCGGCGCGGCAACAACGTTTTTGACGCCATTCTTACGCCCGTCAAGGCAAAGGGCGACGGAAAGTATAAAGCGGGCATCTGGGTGCGCGACAGCTCGGCAGGCATCGGTACCGTGACGTTTTACGATGCGGCCTCCAGGCTGTTTGGCGGCCTTGGCCACCCGGTGTGTGACATTGATACCGGCGAGATGCTTCCGCTCATGAGCGGCGAGGTGGTGGATGTCACCATTACCTCGGTCAACAAGGGAATGCCGGGGCTTCCGGGCGAGCTGCGCGGCAGTTTTAACAGCAGCGGAGCGGCAGGATATCTTATCACCAACAGTGAAACCGGCTTGTACGGCATGTTAAACGAAAGCCCCAGTACCCATACCGCGATGCCCGTAGCACTCAAGCAGCAGGTTACCGAAGGTAAGGCGACCATCTTAAGCACCATCGAGGGAAGTGAGCCGACCGAATACGACATTGTTATTGAAAAAGTGAACATGAACGACAGCAACCCCACCAAGAACCTTATCATCCGCATCACCGATAAGCGTTTGCTGGATGCCACGGGCGGTATCGTGCAGGGGATGAGCGGCAGCCCTATCCTGCAAAACGGGATGCTCGCGGGCGCGGTTACGCATGTGTTTGTCAACGACCCCACGCGCGGTTACGGTATATTCGCCGAGAACATGCTGCTTTCCGCCGACAGCATCGGCAAAGCGGTAAAGGCAAAGGCATCTTAGGCATAAGGACAATACGAATCGTATAAATTCACCATTTTATCTGCCAACAATCGCAGTTAAAGTTACCAAATAAACGAAAAAATAAAATATTAATATTGATTATTTCTACAAACAGCTATATAATAACATATATTGGTTGTTATATAACTGTTATCCGTGAACCTTTAATATATTATCTTTCGTTTAAGGTAAAACCGTTTCATGCTTTGTAAAAATAGTAGTAATAATTTGGAATTTCCACTTGCTTTAATTTACAAATTATGGTAATATTGGATTAATCCAAAGGACATAAGGAGGAAAGTATATGGAAAGTTCGTTAAAGGTTCTTATTGCAGATGACTCGAAAGAATTTGGCGGATTATGCACGGAGGTATTGAAGGCGCGCGGTCTTATGCCCATTACCACACCCAAAAACGGCAGCAAATTGGTGGAGAAGATTGAGGAGCTAAACCCCGATGTGGTTTTGGCCGATGTATTTTTGCCGCATATTGATGCCATTGGGGTTATGAAGACCGTGCTCGGCAATAAAAACATCATCAAAAAGCCCATGTTCATGATTATGTCGGGTTATGACAACCCCATGCTTGAGCGTGAGGTGCTGACATCCGGTGCCGCTTTTTATTTCTTAAAGCCGTTTGACCTTGAGATCTTGGCCGACCGTATCATGAATATGGCCGGTGCCGAGACGACCGTGAAGAGCACGCTGGGTGATACCCGTGCGGTTCGCCAGCAGCCGATGGACTTGGAGCTGATGGTTACCGACATCATCCTGCAGATCGGTGTGCCCGCGCATATCAAGGGCTATCACTACCTGCGCGAAGCGATTATGCTGAGCGTAAAGGACAGCGAGATGATCAACTCGGTGACGAAGCTCTTGTATCCGACGGTCGCGAAGCGTTTTGACACCACCTCGTCGCGCGTGGAGCGAGCCATCCGTCACGCAATTGAGGTAGCATGGGACAGAGGCGACATCGACACCCTAAACTCCTACTTTGGATACACCATTAACGGCGTGCGCGGCAAGCCCACCAATTCTGAGTTTATTGCCATGATTTCGGATAAACTGCGCCTGAGAATGCGCAATGCGATATAATCCGTTTTTTCTATAAAAAATACTTCCCTGCATGATGCTGTTGGGTGATTTACCTCAACAGGTAGTGCGGGGAAGTTTTTTAACGCAAAAAGGGGTGCCGTTTGGCACCCCTTTTTGCAGAGGAATATGCCGGATGTAATTTGCCTCGCAGCTGGTTAACTAGCAGCCGCAGCCGTTGCCACAGCCGTTCCCGCAACCGCAACCGCCGCCAAAGCCGTCGCCACAGCAGCAGAACAGAAGTACAAGAATAATAATCCACCAGCAGCTATTGTTTCCAAAACCACAACCAGAACCACACATAGTGTAAAGCCTCCTTAAATTTACTTTCAACACATATTATGTATTGCGGCTATTTGTGGTTACAGAAAAATATAAATGTTAAGGATATTGATAATTCACTATTGAAGCATATACCCCGATAATCGTTAAAAACCGAAGATTTAAAGAGTAAACAGGCAAAATAGCGCAATAATTTATATCAAAGTGGATGAAAAAACTGCTCATTGACTTTCATTGACTTTGACTTTTATTGACTTTTATATAAAATAGTAATTAAAGGTCAAACAAAGTCAAAGCATATTCGCTCATGAAAGAGGTGAGACCCATCAATCTTTCCGATATTATTTCGCAGTCTATTCTGAATCTTTTAGAGCAATACGACGGTACGGCTGAGATACAGCGCAACGAGCTCGCCAGTAAGATAGGCTGTGTGCCCAGCCAGATTAGCTATGTCATTACCTCGCGTTTTACCCCCGAAAAGGGATATCTGGTGGAAAGCAGGCGCGGCGGCGGAGGGTATATCCGCATCTCAAAGATTACGCTAAACCCGCGGGATTTGGTCGTGCACCTCATTAACGCCATCGGCGCGCGGCTGGACGAAGGCTCCTGCAGGGCGATACTGCAAAACCTGATTAACGACAAGATACTGGCGGAGGAAACGGCCCGAATGATGTGGAGCGCCCTCAACACCTCCGCTTTACGGGAGGTTCCGCAGGAGCTGCGGGATAACGTTAGGGCATCCATCTTTAAAAACATGCTGCTCACCATCATATAATACCGAAATTTCTTCAAACGGAATTGAATAAAGGGAGGCAAGTAAAATGCTTTGTGAAATCTGTAAAAAAAACCACGCCACCACACACCTGCGTCAGGTGATAAACGGCGAGGCCAGGGAATACATCCTGTGCGGGGAGTGTGCCGCGAAGTTGGGCTTTACCGCCATGATGAACCCGTTCTCCATGAGCATCGGCGATATGCTTGGCTCCATGCTGGCGCAGGTAAGCCCCGAAAAGGCGGAGCTGCCTGTTGAACAGCGCTGTAAAGGCTGCGGGGCCACCTTCGCCGATATCCGCAACAGCGGTATGGCGGGCTGTGCGGAATGCTACACCACATTCTATGAAGACTTTGTACCCTCGCTGCAGCGCATTCACGGGCAAACCGAACACGCCGGCAAGGTTCCCAGCTCCGCGGGGCCGAAATATAAGCTTAGAAATGAGATAAAGTCGCTGCAGAAGGAGCTTAAGGACGCGGTAAATTCCCAGGATTACGAGCGCGCCGCGGTGCTGCGCGACAAGATCAAGGAGCTTGAAGCAACGGAGGATAAAGCCGATGAATAAGTGGTATCTTGAGCAAAACCAAGATGATGATATAGCGGTGAGCACCCGTATCCGCCTGGCCCGGAACCTGCGCGCCTACCCGTTTGAAAACCGCATGACACTCGAGCAGAAGAATAAGCTGTGGGGCGATATCAAAACCCTGTTTCAAAACGCGAACCTAAAACAGAACGCCGAGCTGGGGTTTATCGACCTTGAAAAGCTCACCTCCGAACAGCTTGTTTCGCTGGTGGAAAAGCACCTTATAAGCCCGAATTTCTCCCAGAACCCCAAGGGCGCGGGGCTGGTTCTTTCCGCTGACGAGAGCATTTCAGTGATGATCAACGAGGAGGATCACATCCGCATTCAAACCTTAAGCTCCGGCTTAAACCTTCGCCAGACGCTGCAGGCCGCAAACCGAATCGATGATATCCTCGACACCTCGCTGCTCTACGCGTTTGATGAAAAGCTCGGCTACCTCACCCAATGCCCCACCAACCTCGGCACAGGGCTGCGCGCCTCGGTGATGCTGCACCTGCCCGCGCTGGAGGCAAACGGTGTTATCGGCCGCATTTCGCAGATGGTTTCAAAGCTCGGGCTCACCATACGCGGTACCTACGGCGAGGGAACGCGCGTAAACGGCGCCTTCTACCAGCTCTCCAACCAGGTTACGCTCGGCATCTCGGAGGAGGGCGCCATCGATAACCTGCGCGCCATTGCCTCGCAGATCATCGCGCAGGAACGCTCGTCCCGCAGCACCGACCAGAGTGACTATCTTGAAGATAAGGTGTGGCGTGCATACGGCGTGCTCAGTTCGGCAAGACTTCTTACCAACGAGGAGTTTATCGAGCTGGTTTCCATCCTGCGCATGGGCGTTTCACAGGGAATCCTCAAGGGCATCAGCTACGGGCAGATTAACGCGCTGATCAACGCCACCGGCCCCGCCACCATCATGGCGCAGGAGGGCAAGGCACTGGAAGCGAACGAGCGCGACAAGCTGCGCGCCGCCATTGTGCGGGAGCGCCTATACAGCTTAACCGATACTTAATATAAGGGATGGCAGCATCCCAAGGGCATTGTGCCTTTAGTTTTAACCCTACCGTTGGTTTTACTAAAGCCGCACAATACCTCCGGATTTCTATCAGAAAGAATGGTGATGATTTTGTATAAATTCACAGGCTTTACAGCAAAGGCAAACGAGGCCTTAAACCTTGCCATCAGCATTGCCGAAAAGCTGGGGCACACCTATATCGGCACCGAACATGTGCTGATGGGCCTTTTAAAGGAGGGCAGCGGCGTTGCGACCATCGTGCTGTCGCAAAACGGCGTTACCTACGACGATATCGAGCAAAAGCTGGTGGACACGGTGGGCTCCGGTTCGCCCACGCGCCTGACCCCCGCCGATTTTACCCCGCGCTGCAAGCGCATCCTGGAGCTTTCGGTGTCGGAAGCCAAGATGCTCGGGCACGGCTATGTGGGAACCGAGCACATCCTCATGGCGATGGTGAACGAAGAGGACAGCTACGCGGTGCGCTTTTTAGGCGAGCTTTCGGTAGACCCGAAGGATGTCTACAACCAGTGCGCCAAGTCGCTGGGTGTTAACGAGGGGGGCGGCAGCCTTTCGGGAGGCGGCTCCGCAAAGGAGATCAAGCGCCCGCAAAACACCAAGACCCCGACGCTCGACCAGTTTTCAAACGACCTTACCCAGCGGGCGCGCGAGAGTGCGCTCGACCCGGTAATCGGCCGCGCCAACGAGATCGAGCGCGTAATACAGATACTCTCCCGCCGCACCAAGAACAATCCCTGCTTGATCGGTGAGCCCGGTGTGGGCAAAACGGCGATTGCCGAGGGCCTTGCGCAGAAGATCGTTTCGGGAGAGATCCCCGAAACGCTGAAGAACAAACGCGTGGTATCGGTGGATATCGGCGGCATGATCGCGGGCACCAAGTACCGCGGCGACTTTGAAGAGCGCATCAAAAAGGCGCTTGACGAGGTAAAGGCGGCGGGCAATGTCGTCCTGTTTATCGACGAGATGCACACCATCGTGGGCGCGGGAGCCGCCGAGGGCGCCGTGGACGCCGCCAATATCCTCAAACCGCTGCTGGCCCGAGGTGAGATTCAGGTGGTGGGCGCCACCACGCTGGACGAATACCGCAAGCACATTGAAACCGACGCGGCGTTGGAGCGGCGTTTCCAGCCCGTTACCGTCAACGAGCCCAGTCCCGAGGAGGCGCAGCAGATCCTCTTCGGCTTGCGCGATAAATACGAGGCCCACCACAAGGTGAAGATCACCGACGAGGCGGTAAAGGCCGCCGTCAGCCTCTCCGCGCGCTATATTCAGGACCGCTTCCTGCCCGACAAGGCCATTGATCTGATTGACGAAGCCGCGTCGCGTGTGCGCTTAAAGCAGTACACCACGCCCCCCGATTTAAAGGAACTGGAGGAGCGCTTAAAGGCGCTCAACGAAGAGAAGGAGTCCGCCGTAAACGCGCAGGACTTCGAGCTTGCCGCCAAGATACGCGATAGCGAGAAGGAGGTGCGCACCCAGCTTGAAAAGCAAAAGAGCGAGTGGAAGGACGAAAACGGCCGCCACACCGGTGTTGTCACCGAGCAGACGGTCGCCGAGATCGTCTCGGGCTGGACAGGTATTAACGTGCGCCAGCTCACCGAGGAGGAGAGCAAGCGGCTCTTAAACATGGAGGCGATACTGCACGAGCGCGTGATCGGGCAGGACGAGGCCGTCAGCTCGGTTTCGCGCGCCATCCGCCGCGGCAGGGTAGGGCTTAAAGACCCGAAGCGCCCCATCGGCTCGTTTATCTTCCTCGGCCCCACGGGCGTGGGCAAAACCGAGCTGTGCAAGGCGCTGGCCCAGGCACTGTTCGGCGACGACGACGCGATGGTGCGGCTGGATATGTCCGAGTATATGGAGAAGTTCTCGGTGTCGCGCTTAGTCGGCTCCCCTCCGGGATATGTAGGCTTTGAGGAGGGTGGTCAGCTCACCGAGAAGATTCGCCGCAAGCCCTACTCGGTGGTGCTGTTTGACGAGATTGAGAAGGCGCACCCCGATGTGTTTAATATGCTGCTGCAGATACTGGAGGACGGCATCCTCACCGACAGCAAGGGCAGAAGGGTAGATTTTAAGAACGCCGTGGTGATCATGACCTCGAACATCGGCGCTAGGCTGATTACCGAAAAAACCAAGAGCCTTGGCTTTGCCGGTGCAAACAGTATAAGCGACGACGAGAGCCGCATTAAGGAAAACGTATTAAGCGAGCTGAAAAAGGCCTTCCGCCCCGAGTTTTTAAACCGTGTGGACGATATCATCGTCTTCCACCGCTTGACCAGCGCGGAGATTGAGAAGATTGCAAAGAACATGCTCGCGACCCTTGCCGAGCGCGTGAAAAAGCTGGGCATTGCTGTGACGTTTGACCAAAGCGCCGTTGCCAAGATCGCCTCGGTGGGCTACGACGACATTTACGGTGCGCGCCCCCTGCGCCGGGCCATCACCACCCAGATCGAAGATAAGCTCTCCGAGCAGATGCTGGAGGGCACCGTGAAGGCGGGCGACAATGTGGTGTGCATCGCGGCGGAGAACGGGTTTGAGTTTACAAAAGAAACGGCAATCAAAACAGTTTAAACCGTTTCCTTGCTATACCACGGCTGCCCGCCGACAGAGTTAAAAAACTCGGTCGGCGGGCAGCTGTATTTTGCCTGAATATAGATATACGTCTATTTATATCCCCCGTTATTTCTTTCTCCATTTCAGCAGCAGCGCGGAGTTTAGAATTACCACTACCGAGCCGACATTGTGCACCAGCGCACCCACCACGGGGTTGAGCACACCCGTCATTGCCAGTATGATCGCCGCGAAGTTGAGCGCCATCGAGAGGATCAGGTTCACCTTAATGGTGCGCATGGTCTTTTGCGAAAGGTGCAGCAGGTGGGGGATATGCTTGATGTCGTCGCTCACCAGCGCAATGTCGGCGGCGTCTACGGCGATGTCGCTACCAATGCCGCCCATGGCGATGCCCACAAACGCCTTTTTGAGGGCGGGGGCGTCGTTTACTCCGTCGCCAACCATACAAACCTGCTCGCCCTTGCGCTGAAGGGCGTCTATTGTGTGCAGCTTATCCTCGGGCAGGCAGTCGGCGTGTACATCGGCAATACCGGCGGCGCGCGCGATGTGCTGTGCCGCCTGCGGGTGGTCGCCGGTCAGCAGGGTGCTTTTCACGCCCGCCGTTTGCAGCTGCCTTACCATCTCGGCGGCGTCGGCGCGCAGGGTGTCGGAGAGGGCAATAAACCCTACCGCCTGCTGATCTTTGGCTATGTAGATCACGGTGCTGCCCTCGTTGCGGTAGGCAAGGGTCCTGCCGGTTAACTCTTTGGGCAGCGGCACGCCCTTCTCGGCAAGCAACTCCGCGTTACCCGCCAACACCTCATACCCGTTTACCGTCGCCTGTACACCACGCCCCGCCAGCAGCGTAAACCGGTCGGGCGGAGCGGGCAGGGTATGCTGGCTCTCTTTAAAATATGAGGTGATCGCCTTGCCCAGCGGGTGCTCCGAGCGCAGCTCGGCGGACACGGCGAGAGCTAACAGCTCCTTGGCCGTTATTTTGCCCGCGACGGGCTCCACCGCCGTGACGTCGGGCTTGCCGACAGTCAGGGTACCGGTTTTGTCGAAGGTGATGCGCTTAACCAAGGCCAGCCGTTCCAGCGCGTCGCCCTCGCGGATGAGGATGCCGTATTTTGTGGCGTTGCCGATGCCCGCCATAATGGCGGTGGGTGTCGCCAGCACCAGCGCGCAGGGGCAGAACACCACCAGAATGGTCACGGCGCGTATCACTTCCCCCGTAATCAGCCACGTCAAGGCGGCCGCCGTAAGGGCTATTACCACAATCCATGTCGCCCAGCGGTCGGCAAGGCCGACGATTTTGGCCTTGCCCGCGTCGGCGGATTCCACCAGGCGTATCATGCGCTGCAGGGAGCTGTCCTTTTCCGCCTTGGTTGCCTGCATCTCGAAGGTGCCGAACTGGTTTACCGTGCCGCTTAGCACCTCGTCGCCCACGCCTTTATCCACCGGCAGCGATTCGCCCGTCATCACCGCCTGGTTCACCGAGGTCTGCCCGCTTGTGATGATGCCGTCCACCGCGACGGTCTCGCCCGCCAGCACACGCAGGGTGTCCCCGACCGTCACAGCTTCGGCGGGCAGGATGTGCTCACCGTCCGCCCACACCACCCGTGCCGTGCGCGGCGTAAGGTGTATGAGCTTTTCGATGCCCGCGCGCGCCTTTGCCACCGTTCTCTGTTCGAGCAGCGCGCCTATCTGCATAATGAAGGCGACCTCGCCCGCGGCAAAGATCTCGCCGATGATTACCGACGCAATCAGCGCAAGCGACACCAGCACATCCGCCTTGATGTCAAACCGCTTATAAAGCCCCTCCGCGGCCCCCAGTAAAATGGGGATACCGCACAGCGCGATGGCGACCCATGCCGCATCGACCGGCAGGCACCCGATATCAAAGAAGCTGACGATGAGCGAAAGCCCCGACAGCACCAGCAACAACACCGCGCGCTTTTCTTCGTTTACAAACCACTCTTTCACTTTTCCCATATCGTGCATTCATGCCCTTTCTTTTGGGCCTTACGCCCAAAAGAAAGGGCATAAAACCAAGTTAAAAAAGTGCCGGAGCCGCATAGCGGCAGGAAAGACGATGAAGGGTTAAACCCTTCATCGTCTGGACAGGCAGTTTTTCGAGGGTTGAAAGATTTTCTTTCAACCTATCCCATCCTCGAAAAATGTTCGATGGCCTTGGCGAAATCGGCAATGGTTTTATCCGCGTCGCCGTGCTCGATGCCATCGCGCACACAGTGGTTAAGGTGCCCTTCCAGCACCACCTGCCCAACCTTGTGCAGCGCACTCTTGGCGGCGTTTATCTGAATCAGCACCTCGTCGCAGGGCACATCCCTTTCCACCATCTCGGAGAGGGCACGTATCTGCCCTTCAATCTTTTTTAGCCGCAACTGAACATTCGCGACATCCATACACTGGCGCATAACCGTTCCTCCTTATTAGAACATCATATACCCATAGGGGGTATGGGTATATGATAACGCCGAACCGCCTACTTGTCAACCGGCTGGGTGCTTATTCTTTGTATTTGTCGTTAACATATTGTAAAAAGCGTTCAACCATACTATTATTATCTATATGCGTGATTATTAAAGGAGCCTTTTACTCATGATATATCTCGATTACGCCGCCAATACGCCCGCAGACGAGGCGGTGCTGAATACCTTCTGTGAGGTTGCCCGCAGCTACCCCGCAAACCCGAACTCCCCGCATCCGCTCGGCCTCGCGGCAAAAGAGCGGCTGAAGCAGGCCACCCGCGGGATTGCGGCGCTCCTAGGTGTGCGGGAGCAGGAGCTCATCTACACCTCGGGCGCGAGTGAATCGAACAATCTCGCCATCAAGGGGGCGGCACAGCAGTATAAAAAATACGGCAGGCACATCGTCACCACCTATCTTGAGCATTCCTCGGTAAGCGGTCCCGTGGCCTACCTGCAGGCCTTGGGCTTTGAGGTGGATTACGTAAACATCACCGAAAGCGGGCAGGTGGATTTAGAGCACCTTATACGCCTGCTGCGCGACGATACCATTCTGGTTTCGGTGTGCGCGGTAGACAGTGAGCTCGGCCTTCGGCAGGACATTGAGGCGCTCGCAAAAATCACCTCACAGCGCCCGCACTGCCTTTTGCATGTGGACGCCGCGCAGGCCGTCGGCAGGGTACAGCTCTCGCTTGAGCCCATCGACCTTATAACCGTCGCGCCGCATAAGTTTTACGGTTTAAACGGCATAGGGATACTGGTGAAAAAGGAGCGGGTGCTGCTCGAGCCGCAGATACACGGCGGTATCTCCACCACCCCGTTTCGCAGCGGCACCCCCGCGCTCGCACTGGCGGCGTCGGCCGAAACGGCGCTTTCGCTCGCCCTTTCGCAGCTGCAGGAGCGGTATGAGCGGGTAGAGCGGCTTAACACCCGGCTGCGGCAGGCTTTGACGCGCTACCCGAAGGTTAAAATCAACAGCACGGCGCATTCCGTGCCGTTTATCCTCAATATCAGCCTTTTGGGGGCGAAGGCGGAGCTGTTCCAGCAGGCCCTTGCCGAGGACGGTATCAATGTCGCCACCAAATCGGCCTGCTGTGCTCCCAATACCGTTTCACGCCCTGTTTTCGCGCTCACCAAGGATAAAAAGGCGGCGCTCTCGACCCTGCGCATCAGCTTAAGCCATCTCACAACACAGGAAGAGATAGATGCCTTTTTAAGCAGCTTTGCTGCCTATTATCAAAAGCTCTGCCGGTAGCAGAGCAGGTTCATTAAATTGGGGGAAACCATGCAAAAGTACGAACTGGTTGAACGAAGCATTATCAAAAAATATAAAAAAGAGATCTGGCACAAATTTATCGCGGCGGTGAAGGAGTATCAGCTGATACAGGAGGGCGACAGGATTGCCGTCTGCATCTCGGGCGGCAAAGACTCGATGCTCATGGCTAAGTGTATGCAGCAGCTTCAAAAGCACAGCGATTTTCCGTTTGAGGCGCAGTATCTGGTGATGGACCCGGGCTACGCGCCCATCAACCGCCAGCTGATTGAGGAGAACGCCGAGGCGCTTCATATCCCCATCCAAATCTTCGAGACGGGTATCTACGACATTGTCGCGGGCACCGACCGTTCGCCCTGCTACCTCTGCGCCAAGATGCGGCGCGGGTACCTCTACAGCAAGGCACAGGAGCTCGGCTGCAACAAGATCGCCCTCGGCCACCACTTCGACGACGTGGTGGAAACCATTTTGATGAGCATGCTCTACGGCTCCGAGATGCGCACCATGATGCCCAAGCTGCACAGCACCAACTTTGAGAGCATGGAGCTTATCCGCCCCTTATACATGGTAAAAGAGGCCGACATCCTGGCGTGGAAGCGCTACAACGAGCTGCAGTTTATCCAGTGCGCCTGCCGCCTGACCGAAAACTGTGTGCTGGGCGACAGCGGCATGGGCTCCAAGCGGCAGGAGATGAAGCAGCTGGTCAAGGAGTTTAGGCGCATCAACCCGAATATCGATATGAACATCTTTGTGAGCGCCCATAACGTAAACCTCGACGCCGTCATCGGCTACCGCAAAAACGGCGAAAAGCACAGCTTTTTGGAGGAGTACGACCATTAGGCGCTGCCCGCCGACGAAGAATAATACAGTGCGATTTTTTATACGCAAACAGCCCCGACGCCGCCTTAAAGGCAGAGCGTCGGGGCTGTTTGTATGCTGAAGGATTGGAATCAGCGAAGCTTTAAGCGGTGACTATCAAAAAAAGAATCAGGCCTCGGTGCCGTAGATCGCCCACTGTGTGAGTGCGGGGAAGGGGGATTCCTCCTCCGACTTTATAAGCCTCGTGAGCTTTACCCACTCCACCGCCCGCGGCTCAAAAGAGACGGTCTGCTCCTCGGCGGTTTTACGCAGGGGGGTGGTGAGCTGCGAGCCGTCGGAGAACAGCAGCGTTACCTCGCGCCAGTAGTTGTCGTGCGGGAAGTCCGCGCGCAGGTGGATTACCGCTTTGTCTACCCGCACCCTGCGCCCGAACTGGATGGTAATCTCGGCGTGGGGATTCTCGTCGTCCCCCCACGACTGGTAGGGCCACTCTCCATGGCAGTTGTTTTCTGTCACGCCGTCGATGGTATTGCGCGCCGCGAAAACCGATTCGTCCCGCGTTTCCACATTGGCGATGCAGTGGGGGTAATATGCCGTCTCACCGCGCCGGTCGAGCGGGTTCAGGCTTAAGTTGCGGTGGGCCCGCCATTCCCCGGGGTCGGCCGGTTCAGCCGTCAGCGTGTGTCTGCCTGCCCCGAAAGCCTCGGGCGGGTAGGCGAGGGCGGGCTCCCCGACCGGCACGGGGTATTCCAGCCTGTCGGCGGTGAGGTACACCAAGGCGGGGGGCAGGTGCCCGTCCAGCGAAAGCCGCACCGCCACCGGCCAGCGGGAGGCGAGCAGTACCAGCCGGTCTCCGGGCTGATACGCCCGGTCAAAGGTCAGCGTTGCCTTTGGTGCCGCCTCACTTTGGGCCACAATCGTGCCTTTTATGTCGGTTACCAACAGGGTAAAGGCTGTACCGTTATCCATAACATCACCTCCGCTACTAGGTTACAGCGTTTTTATAAAGTCTTCCACAATGCTCACGCTTGAGGTAGAACCGATGCGCTCAACGCCAAGCTCTATCATCTTAAGCGCGGTCTCGAGGGTGCGGATGCCGCCCGCCGCCTTCACCTTTATCTTATCACCCACCATCTTCTTCATCAGGGCCACGTCCTCAAAGGTTGCGCCGCCGGTGCCGAAGCCGGTGGAGGTTTTAATAAAGTCCGGGCGGACATTTAAAGCGATGCGGCAGAGCTCCGTCTTCTCATCGTCGGTTAAAAAGCAGTTTTCGAAGATCACCTTGGAGGTTACGCCGCGGGTGCGGCAGGCCTCTACCACGCCCGCCATCTCTTCCTCGATAAAGGCATAGTTCTTGTTTTTCAGCTGGGTGATGTTGATCACGTAGTCGATCTCATCCGAGCCGTTCTCGATGGCGTCGATGCTTTCCGCCCGCTTGATCACCTTAGTCGTCTGCCCGAGGGGGAAGCCGATGGCGGCGCCCACCAGCACGCCGCTGCCTTTTAGCAGCTCTTTGCACAGTGCCACGGGGGCGGGGTTGATGGCAACCATCTTGAAGTGGTACCTTCTGCTCTCCTCGCAAAGCTTTTGAAAATCCTCCACCGTCGCGTAGGGCTTTAATTGTGTATGATCAAAGTATTGTGCCAGAATATCCGGCGTCAGCTGTTTCGTTAAATCCGTCAACGAATATCACACCTTTTCATATTCATATTATATATCTCTCTATTGGGCTGTTTGTGAGTATGTCGATAAAGTCGGTTTCGTGGGCGGATATGCACCGTCGAAACAATCAAAGAGGTATCCGAATACGTCTTACTCGGCAAGCTTGAAAATTTGCTCTACGTCCGGGGGCTCCAGGCGATTAAACGAACCAAGCGGCCCATTCTCGCAGGCCTTTCGCGCCATCTCGGCGAAATCCTTGCTGCCGATGCCCGCCTGAGACAGGGTAACGGCAAGGCCGAGGCTTGTAAAGAATCGCTCCAGCCGGCGGATGCCCTCAAGTGCGATCTCTTCAAGGTTTTCAAAGGCCATATCCACGTCGAATACACGCACCGCGAACTGCACGAAGCGGTTTAGGTTTGTTTTGTGTACATACTTCATCCACGCGGGGAAGAGGATGGCGAGGCCCGCGCCGTGCGCGATATCGTAGATGCCGCTGAGCTCGTGCTCGATGCCGTGAGACGCCCAGTCCTCCTGCCGCCCCTTGCCGAGCAGGCCGTTGTGCGCCACGGTGCCGCCCCACATCACCTCCGCCCACGCGTCGTAGTTCTGGGTATCCTGCTTAACCTTCAACAGGTTTTCCATCACCGAGCGCATGGCCCCTTCGCACAGCCGGTCGGAGAAATCGGTGTGAGTGGTGTTGGTGAAATAGCGCTCCATGATGTGCGCGAGGATATCCGCGCCGCCCGCCGCAATCTGGTTGTGCGGCAGGGTGTAGCAAAGCTCGGGGTTCAGCACCGCGAACCTCGGGTACATAAAATCGGTGCAGCAAGAGCGCTTGTACGCGCCCTCCTCCTTGGTGATTACCGAGCCGTCGCTGCTTTCGCTGCCCGCGGCGGGGATGGTAAGTACAACGCCGATATTTAGGGCACCGCTCGGCTTTGCGATGTTTGAGTAAAAGTCCCACACATCGCCGTTGTAGCAGGCGCCCACCGCGATGGCCTTGGCGGAGTCGATGACGCTGCCGCCGCCCACGGCGAGGATAAAGTCGATGCCCTGCTCCTTGCAGAGGGCATCGCCCTCATAAACGAGCTTGAGCCTCGGGTTGGGCTGCACGCCGCCAAGCTCGGTATACTCGACGCCCGCCTCTTTAAGCGAGGCGATAACCGCGTCGTACACACCGCTTGCCTTAATGCTCTTGCCGCCGTAGTGCAGCAGGACCTTCTTAGCATACTTTTTTACCTGCTGCCCCACCTCGCGATGGGTGCCGCGGCCGAAGATAATCCGCGTGGGGTTGCCGAATTCAAAGTTTAACATGCCGTTTTACTCCTTAACCGCGGCGGACGCGAGGCCGCTGATTAAATTTTTAGAGAACAGGCCGAACATCACAAGCATGGGGATGGTTGCGAGCGTAAGACCCAGAATCTGCGCACCCAGGTCGGTTCTAAACTGCGTTGCCAGCTGCCGGATGCCGAGGGGAACGGTAAAGAGCTTCTCGTTTGTCAGTACGATCATCGGCACCATAAAGCTGTTCCACGACCATAAGAAGGAAAGCAGCGCGAGCGTCATGCAGGCGGGCATCATAAAGGGGAGCGCGATGCGTAAAAACATCTTAAACTCGCCGCAGCCGTCCAGGCGCGCGCTTTCGATGATAGAATCGGGAATGGCGTCGCGGGTGAACTGGTTGATCCAGAACACGCCGAAGGCGCTTGCCGCCGTGGGGATAATGAGCGGCAGGTGGGAGTTTAACCAGCCGATCTTGTTCATCTCGATGATAAAGCCCACAAGGCTGAGCTGCGTGGGCACCATCATGGTGAGCATCACGAGGTTTGTAAAGAATTTGCGGCCCTTAAAGCGGTACTTTGCCAGCCCAAAGCCGCACATCGAGCACACCAACACCGTGAGAACGGCGCAGGAGACCGAAACAAAAATCGAGTTGCCGTAGTACTTAAAGAAATCTATCGACATCAGCGATTTAAAGTTTTGCGCAAGATAGCCGCTCGGCACCAGCTTGATGCCGGTATAAAGCTCGTTGGCCTTGTAGGTGCCCATGTTGATCATAAAGAAGAAGGGCGCGATGGAAACCAGGCCAAAGATACTCATAATGATTGCGAGGATGGCTTTTGCGGGGCGAAATTTAAACGAGGCCTTCATCTCTACTCCTCCTTTCCGTTCATCAAGCGGTTGGCGATAAAGGAGATCACGGCAATCACAATAAACAGGCAGACGGCGATTGCCGAGGCATAGCCGTTGCGCAGCTGGTTGCTAAACGCCGTATCGTAGAACAGCCAGATGCCGGTGAGCACTGAGTTGTTGGGGCCGCCCACCATCTTGCCCGCTACCGAGAAGATCATAAACGGCTCCTCAAAGATCTGGAAGCAGCCGATAAGGGTGCTGAGCACCACAAAGATGGTCACGGGCTTTAAAAGCGGCAGGGTGATGCGGGTAACGCGCTGCCACGCGTTAACGCCGTCTATCTCGCTGGCCTCGTAGATGTCGGT
This sequence comes from Bacillota bacterium, assembly GCA_023412215.1. Taxonomy (GTDB): domain Bacteria; phylum Bacillota; class Clostridia; order Oscillospirales; family Ruminococcaceae; genus Acetanaerobacterium. The sequence continues at coordinate 336,848 of JAEYNX010000003.1, forward strand.
GTTGATATTCGTAATGCCCGCCATAAACAGAACCGCCGTGTAGCCCACATAGCGCCACACCGTCACCATCGAGATGAGGGCGCGAGCGGGCCACGCCTCCTTGGTCCAGTTGATGGCGTCGATGCCGAGCTTGCCCAACACGAAGTTTACCGTACCGAAGGCGGGGTCGAAGAGAATGGCGAAGATGACGCCCAGTGCGATCGGGGTAGTCAGGTAGGGCAGAAAGTTTAAAAGACGAAACGCCTTTTTAAGTATCATCACCTTGCTGCTCAGCATAACGGCAATCATAAAGCCCAGGATAAGCTGAACAGGGATGATCATCACCATCAGCAGCAGGGTGTTAAACAGCGCTTTGTAGAAACGGGCGTCCCCCAGTACCTCGGCATAATTTTTAAGGCCGATGAATACAGGGTTGGTGTAGCCGTTCCAGTCGTTTAGGCTGATGTAACCGCTAAAGAGGATGGGGAAGAGCGAGAAGGCGATGAAGATAAGAAAGTAAGGAAGTATAAACAGATACGGAGCGGCTTTTTGCCTTAACAGGTAACTGGCGCCGTTCATAGGGATATTTGGCCCGTTGTTCAGTTTTTTCATGATCTCACCTACACCTTGTTATACTAAATTCCATTTGAAAAGAGAAGATAAATTCCCCTTTTCAAACACGCCGTTATAAAAACGGCGCGGGCGGCTTTTGGCCGCCGAATTACCGTTCAATACGCTTTCTGCAACAACGCAAAACGTTATTGCTCCCTGCCGGAGGCGGGGCTTAAAAAAAGAAGAATTAGTATTGATAGGGCCTTTATAAAAACCCTGATTGGTTGTTATTTTCAAAGATTGTTAAGGGTTCGTGCACTAAGCTTCCTATGCGGTGTTTTTAACTATGGGGAAAGGGAAAGCGTTGCCGCTTTCCTTTTCCCGCATTTTACGGCTGCCGCCGTTATAAACGAAACTATTCTTTGAGCTCGGGGGCCTTTGCAATCACTTCGGCCTTTAACTTGTTAAAAGCGTCCTGTGCGTTCATGCCGGCTTCAAGGTCACGCAGAACCTGTGCGTTGGAGTCTTTAATGGTCAGGTCATACTCGGTCATGGGGCGTGCTTTGGTGTTGGGGTTCTTGGAGATTTCCATCATCTTCGCGGTTACGTTCTGGCCTGCGAAGAAGGGGTCGGCCTCGCCCTTGTAGAGCTCGGTGTCATAAGCGGGAGCAAAGAGGGTGGGGGTAGCGTGCGCCTTGTAGAAGCTCTCGGCGCCCTGCTGCGACATGGTGAGCCAGTTGATATATGTCCAAGCGAGGGGCTTGTTTTCTTCCTTGGCCTTCTTGGGGATACCGTAAGCGGTACCGCCGTTGCTGAAGCCGCCGCCGGGAGGAGACATAAAGCCCCACTTGCCCTGAGAATCGGGGTCGTTCGGTTTCATCATAAAGCTGATAAACCAAGCAGGTGCCTGATAGAAGATCACGTGGTTGCTCGCAAAGGAGGTGTACCATGCGGGGGTCCACTCTACGTAGGGGCCAGTCGCTTTGTTGGCAACCAGCTTCTCAATAAACTGGTAGGTGGGCAGGATGGAGCTGTCCATGGTCAGCTTGCCGTCGGTTACAAACGGCTCTTTGGTGTACAGCGCGCTCACGGCGGAGTATGCGTCGTCTACGCTTGCAAACATAAAGTCTTCGCCGCTCTTGCCCACGTCCGCGCTCTTCTCAATAAAGGCGTCGAGGGACGAGAAGATCTTCTCCATCTCGGAGGGGTCGTCGGTGCCGAAATACTTCTTGGCAAGGTTGCGGTCGTAAGCGTAGCCGCCTACGCAGTTATCTACCTGAATGCATACGACCTCGCCCTTTTTGTTGGTGATAAGCGGTACGCCGATGGGCAGTACTTCGTCAAGCTTAATGTTGTAGGGAGCGGCGTCAAGGCGCTCTAAGAAGTCCATGTTTACCATCTTGCCGCGCGCGGCGCTTTCAAGGTTTACAACGTCGGGCATTTCGGCGCCGCTGGCGATGGTGGTAAGCACCTTCTGCTCGTATTCATCGGAGGGTACGGATACATAGTTTACCTTAATGTCGGGATAGTAGTTGTTAAATTCCGCTGCGCCTTTAATCTCATAATCGCCCCAAACCCACTGGGTGATCTCACCCTTGAGCTGGGATGTTTCAGTGCCGTTGCTTGCAGCTTCGCCGGATGAAGCGGGTGCTGCAGAACTGGAAGATGCCGAACCACCGTTACTGCCACATGCGGTTAGGCTTGTGAGCAGTATCGTTGCAGCAAGTGCAAACGTCAGCTTTCTTTTGATGTTTGACATGGTTTTGCCTCCAATTTTAAATTTATTTTTACCGGGGGATAGACCCCGGTGAAAACCGTATGAATGAGTTTATGACTTTAAAGCATTATGTCAATATGTCATTACAACGTGGACGAAAATAAGAACTGCTAGGAGTGCTGAGACTCAAATTTTCGCGCGGCCGCTTCCATCAGCAGGTAAAACGCCTGCCCCTCGGAAGAAACGCCCGGCTTATCAAAGTTCGGCGCGCCGCAAACGTCCTGCACCAGCCCATAGCGGTCGATCTTGCCCGTGGCGGCGGCGCGCAGGCGCTGTGCAACAGGACGCATCTCCAAGTGAAGCCAGCCGCTTGCCATACCGCGGAAAAGGGTGTAGGCGAGCATCTGCGAAAGGTTGGTTTCCACAAAGGTGGCGGGGTCGTCCACCACATCATAAAACAGGCCGTCGTCCCGCATGTGGGGCAGCAGGCTGTTGATCATACGCTCTGCCATCTGCCGCAGGCGTACTTTGTCCGCTTCAAACTCCTGCGGCAGAAGGTCGATTACCCGGGCGATGCCCGCGAGTGTCCAGCCGATGCCGCCGCCCCAGAAGGTCGCGCGCGCATACTCCCGCCTGCCGTCGTCCCACATATGGCGCATGAGGCAGGCGGTCGGGTCGCACAGGGCGTCCCAGTAGCCGTAAATCTGCTTTAACGCCTCCTGATAATGCCCCGCCGCGGCCAGAAAGGGCGGCAGCATATACATCGAGTCCGACCAGAACTGCGGCTTGCTTTCAAGGTGGTATACAATGCCCGCCGCGCTGCGCGGCGCTAGGCGGAGCGCCCAGTCTAAGAGCTTGCGCAGCCCGTCCTTTAAAGCGGGGTCGTCGGTAATCTTGCAGGCGTGTATCAGCGCCTCACCAGCCGCGCAGGGGTCGGTAACCGCGTCGTTGCCCCCAATAGAGGCCACGCGCCCATCTGGGACGCTGCGGTAAACAGCCTCCTTTGCCATCGCTATCACCACGTCGTCGTCGCCCTGCTCCAAAAAGGCCTGCATGGCGGTGCCCTGTTCCCAGGGGTAGCGCTGCATGGCTAACAACGCGAGCTTTACTTTATCAATTAACTTGTCCGTATTCATCATCTCCTGCCATTTATCTAACGGCATAATTCTACGCTGAACTTGTTTCGGTCGCCGCGGTAACGGGCGATCGAGTACTCCACGGGGGTGTGGTCGGCGGTGTAGGCCACGGTTTTTACAAGGCATATCGCCTTGCCCTTTGGCGTCTGCAGTAAATCCGCCTCGCGCTGGGTGGCGTTTACCGCCTCGATCTCGCGCAGCACGCGTTCCACGCGGCGGTGGTACAGGTCCTCGAGCATCGAGTAGAGGGAGTTATTCTCAAAGTCCTGCGAAAGCAGGGCGCGGAAGGTCTCGCAGGGCAGGTAGGTCTCTAAATATACAATCGGTTCGCCGTCGGTGTAACGCAGGCGCTCCAGATAGATGAGCATCGCGTCCGCCGGGATATTCAGTTTTTCGTTGATCGGGCTTTTGGGCTCGATGGCCTTGAGGGAGAGCACCTTGGTGGAAGGCACCATGCCCTTTTGTATCATCTCCTGATTAAAGCTTTGCAGCTTGTTTAAAAACCGCGCGTCAATCTTCGGCTGGGCCACAAAGGTGCCCTTACCTTTAAGACGGTACAAGAACCCTTCCGCCACCAGCTCGCTGAGCGCCTGCCGGATGGTGGGGCGGCTTACCCCGCACTGCTCGCAGAACTCAAGCTCGGTGGGGATGCTGTCGCCGCCCTTCAGCTCGCCCGAGTAGATGGCGTTTAATATCGATTGCTTAATCTGGTAATAAAGCGGGATGGGTACCTCTTTATCGATTTTATAGAGGCTTTTATAATTGTTCACCAAAGCTGCGTCACTCCCTTTTATAGTTCCCTATTATTTTATCATTTTTTAGGGAATTTTGCAGCAAAATTTGCCATAGAGGTGTAAGTTTCCCGCAACCCGTCGTATGCCTGGTTGAATATGGGGTATAGCTCGCGGTATATAGCGCCGTTTGCCTCGTTTGGCCGAATCGTCTTGACGGGCGCGTTAAATTGCCGAACCACATCAAAGCTTTCAAAGGCGCCGATGCCCACGCCGCCGCAGATGGCGGCCCCCATCGAGGTCGCCTCCTCCAGGTAAGCGGGCAGGCGCAGCGGCTTTTGCCAGATGTCCGCGAGTATCTGCAGCCAAACCATGCCCTTTGCCCCGCCGCCAATCGTGATCACCTCATCGATCGGCACGGCATCGTCGAGGATGTCCAGAATCACCTTCAGGTTATAGCCCACGCCCTCCAGCACCGCACGGGAGATATTCGCCTTGGTGGTAGTTACCGAAAGGCCCACAAACGCGCCGCGCGCATCAAGGTTCCATCGGGGGGAGCGTTCGCCCAGCAGGTAGGGCAGATACAGCAGCCCGCCCGCGCCGGGTGGGGACTGCAATACATCTTTGTCGATCAGCGCATAAGGGCTTGTCCCTTGTTCCTGCGCCGTGCGGCTTTCCAGCGCACAGAGCGTGTTTTTATACCAGTTGTAGGAGTACCCCGCGGCCTGCATGGTGCCGCATGGGGTATAAAGCGTAGGGTCAAGGTGCACCCAGTTGAAGGTGCGCATCTCACCGTCATAAAGCGGCGCCTTGCTGGCAAGCGAAATCCAAGAGGAGGAGCCCAGCACGTTATAGGCCGCGCCCTCACGCACCACACCCGCGCCCACACAGGCGCAGGAGCCGTCGCCGCCGCCGATCACTACGGGAGTACCCTCAAGAAGGCCTGTTTCGCGCGCCGCCGCGGCGGTTATCCCGCCCGCAATATCGGTGGAGGGGTGAGGCTCGGGCAGAAGCCCGGGGTCTATGCCGAGTGCCTTTAAAATCTCCTGCGACCAGCACTTGCGGTTGATATCAAACAGGTTTGTGCCACAGGCGTCGCTGTAGTCGGTTACAAACCGCCCCGTCAGGCGGTGAATGATATAATCCTTCGCGTGCAGCATCTTATAGGCCTTGGTGTAAGCCTCTGGCTCGTTGTCGCGCATCCACAGCAGCTTAGCCGCCGAGTAAGAGGCGCTGATGCGGTGGCCGGTGGTGCGGTAAACAAACTCCATGCCAAGGGCCTGCTCCATCAGGGCTTCCTGTTTTGTGGCGCGTGTATCCGCCCAGATAATCATATTGCGCAGCGGGCTGCCGTCTTTGTCTACCAGCAGGCACCCCATCATCTGCGCGCTGAAGCAGACGCAGGCAATTTCGTCCTTTTGAATGTTGCCGCGGCGCAGCAGCTCCTGCGTAGAGTCGCAGACCGCCCGCCACCAGTCCTCGGGGCGTTGCTCCACCCAGTTCGGGTGAGGGTAGAAGGTGGGGTATTCGTACAGCACGCTCGCGCACAGCTCACCGTTTAGGTTATAGGCCGTTGCCTTGTTGCCGCTGGTGCCGAGATCGTGCGCCAGGATATATCTGCCCATTTTATCAGTTCCTCCGCGGGGTAATCCTTATTATTCAAGCTCCATGCAAGCCATGGTGGCGGGCATCTCATGCGCGGTGTTTACCTTGCCCGGCCCGGTTACAAGGTCAAAGCAGGAGGCTACCAGCAGCCCGTTCCATATAATCGGCTCGCCGGGCTGGTCCAGCTCGCCGCCAAGACCGTCGCTGTCAGGGCTTTGCGAGAGACGCTCCACCTTGCCGTTCGGGTACACCTTCGCGATGGCGTTGGCGCAGAAGTCGGCAATATACAGGTTACCGACCTCATCCATCACCATGCCGTCGGTACTCTTCAGGGCAGTCCAATCCTTGGCGTAGGTCTCTTGGCTTTTTACGCTGCCGTCGGGGTTCAAGGTAATCTTTATAACCTCGCCGTCGCCGAAGTTTCCGACATAAAGGTTGCCTTCCTTGTCAAACTCGATCCCGTCCGCGCCGTACTGGCAGTCTGGGTTTTGGGTAACAAAGGTGGCGAGGATGTTTTTGTCCTCCAAGGTGTTGGTAATCTCGATATTCTCGTCGTTTAAGGAAAAGCGGTACACACAGCTCACCAGCTTGCCGGAAGGGTGCTTTACCTTTGAAAGCAGGCTCTGTGTTACATACATATAATCGCCCCAAACCTTAATGCCGTTGGGGTGCTCCATATTGTAGGCCACAACCGTGGATTTTAAAATGTTGCCCGCGTCGTCGGCGGTAACCTTCAGCACGCGGCCTTTGAACATCAGCTCCGGCGCGCCGGACCATCCCTGATTATCGCAGAGGTAGAGGTTGTAGTCCCTGTCATAGGCGATGCCCATGTTGCGCGCCACGCCGGTTTCGGGGTGAACGGGTACGTCAAACCATTTGGTGATCTTTCTGTCTTTATCAAACTTCACCATGCAGCCCGACATCTTGGTGTCGGCGTAGTTGGGGCAGGAGAGCACAAGGCTGCCGTGCTGGTCTATCGCCATCCCGTCGGGGGTGCAGATATATTCGGGCAGAACCGCAAAAAGTTTTGGTGTTAACATGTTTGATACGTCCTTTCTGTGCCTTACTAATAGCGGATAACGATCTTTTTCGTCGTACTGCGGCGCTCTTCCACCAGTTTAAAGGCGTCGAGAATATGGGCAAAGTCGAAAACATCCGAGATAAAATCGCCGGGGTTCAATACGCCGAGATTAATCCAAGCCATCACCTGCGAGTGGGCTTCGGCCTCCTCTTTCTTAGACGGCCACTGCACAAACTCGAGCGACCAGTTGTAGGGCGCCTTGCTCCAGTCTATCTCCATGCCGAGCTTGGGCGAGATGCCGTAGCAGCAGATCCTGCCGTTGTATTTAACCAGCCCCATGGCCTGATTGATGATGGCGTTAATGCCTACCGCGTCCACTACATAGTCAATGCCGTCCGGGAACAGCTTTTTTACCTCACTCTCGATATCGCAGGCCTTGCTGTTAAAGACGTAGTCGGCACCCATCGCTTTCGCGGCCTCCACCTTTTCATCCATTACATCGACCGTGATGACGGTGGAAAGCCCGAGCAGCTTCGCAAACTTGGTAAAGCACAGCCCCACCGGCCCCGCGCCGAAGATGAGCACATTTTCATTGGGCTTAAACCCAAACCGGCGGATGGCGCTGAGCACCTCGCGGAAGGTGATGATCATCGCGGCGCCCACGGGGTCTACCTTATCCTGCGGCTTGATCACGGTCTGGGCGAAGTAGCCCTCCGAAAACGAGGGTGTGCCCGGCCCCATGCCGTTTGCGATATATGCCTGCGCGTCGCCCACCACGGCATACTCGGCGTAAGCGCCCCAGCCCGAGTAGTATTCGCCCGCCTTTTGCTCCAAAAAGGGGAGAAGAACAATATCGCCAACCTTAAGCCCGGTCACCTTGGCACCAATCTCCATCACCTCGCCCACGCCCTCATGTCCGAGCACGGCGGGGTAGGTGTTGAAATTCTTAAAGGTGCCGTGTATCAGTTTGGTATCCGTACCGTTGCACACACCGCAGCTTAGCATCCTTACGAGTGCCTGACAGTCGCCGTAGCTTGGCCTTGGCATCTCCTGCACCGACAGTTCCCCTTGTGCGTTTACGACTAGCCCTTTCATGAATGTACCTCTTTTTAAATTAATGATAGCTTTTGCGGCCACACGCATAGAGCTTGTAACAGCAAGAACAGGATTGTCAATTGGTTATGCTGACAATATATCATAATGTCATTACATATCGTATGTGCTTATATTAGCCTTAAATTAATGATATGTCAATATGGTTTTGTGTATTTTGTTGTATTATCCAAGCAAAATTGCTGCGACTTATGTGCATTTACCAATAGAATTATTATGTCATTATAACATTACATATGAACGATATGTAATGTTATAACGACAAGCGGGTTAGGTGCGACGGCAGCCTAAAAGCTTTATTGCTTTGGGGGTACTTAGTCCCTCACAGTCGTGGGAATTGCTTGAATTTATCCGTTATAAGCAAGCGATTGGCAACGAGATTACCGTGGGAAAGTTCATTCGTGTCGTAGATATATTTAACATTATTTTCTTGTAATGTATTTCTGTGCCACGACTAAATATTTATTTTTCGATTTGTTTATCAAGAACGTATAGGATGGAGTGATATTATACAGATTCTTTACATTTAAATATAAATAAATGTAAACAGTGCTGCTTCGGATAGTTGAAAAATGTCGAATTTTATGGTAAAATCACTTATCCAAAAAGCAAAAATAGGCTTAGAATTAACCTGCAATTCCTATAATTATCTTTCCATTTTGTCACAGTTATGAAGGAGAAATATTTATGCACGAACAGAGAAAGCGCCTATGGTCTCAACCATTTAAAACGGTTGTCTCATTAACAATCTGCATGGCATTAATTCTCTCGCAGCAAAGCATGATTCCCCTTTACGCCAAAGAAACCGGTGCGCCTTTTGTTGGTTTTAATGCTAATACTGTTGGTATGTCCGGAGAGAACTTCTGGACATTGCGTAATGTAAGTACTGAGGACGGCGCGTTTGTCATAGAAGGTACAGAAGGCGAGGCAGTGTACTATATAAACCTTAACCCTATCGCCGAGGCTATCGATCATGGCGCCTTACTGATAACCCTTTCGGTAGATGCCAAGGTAAGCGCGGAAGCAGGCACGCCAGACGAAGCCACCGCATCCCTCTATTTTAGCGACACCGATTCTTTTTCTGAAACACCGGATAAATCCATCTCTCGTGAAATAGATAATCTGGGTGAAGCCGTTTCACTTACCTCCTCCGTTTTGATTCCCCGCGGCACGCGTTATGTCCAGCTTTCCCTATTGGGTGCCAGTAATAATGATACCAATACTGTTGTCTTTTCAAACCCTTCGCTCATCATCCATGAGGATTCTAACCCGACTATCACTGCGTCAATAAGCCCCGAGGGTTGGACGAACGGGCAGGTTTCGGTAACCGTTACCGGTGCCGATGAGGAAAGCGGCGTGGAGGGGATATACGACGGCGACACAAAGGTTTCCGCAGACGGCAGCGGTGAATATACCTACGATATCACCGAAAACGGCACCCGCAGCTTCTATGCCAAGGATTTTGCCGACCATGTTTCAGACATTTATGAGGTAAAGATTACTACCATAGATAAAGACACCCCCCCTGTGCCCTCCGTTACCCTAAGTAATGAGGGATGGTCCAATGCGACGGTGAGTGCTTCCATCTCCGGCAGCGCGCCCGCAGAGGGGCAAAGCCCCCAAACGGAGCAGTACAGCCTCGGCGGCGGGGAGTGGCAGGATTATTCCGGCGCGGTATCCGTCAGTGCGGAGGGTGAAACGGTTATACGCGCGCGAACAATAGACGAGGCGGGGAACATCTCTTCAGAGAGCAGCAAAACCGCCTATATCGATCAAACAGCGCCGGAGATTACGGTGCACGCAGCGGACGCGGGTACACCCAATAGATCAAATGTTACCTTCACCGCGCAGGACGGTCTTTCGGGTGTTCTGGAAAAGCGCTGGGTGCAGGGTGCTCAAGATGCTGATTTTTTCAAAACTAATGGCACCGTACTTTTAGATGATACGTTTGAGGTGGATTCCGGCGCGGTATACACGGTCTATGCCATGGATAACGCCGGGAATGCGGCGATTGAGGTCGTTGCCGTAAACGGCTACCCAGGCATCAGTGCAATAGATGATCAACTGCTGGATGAGAATGCGCGTCGCGATATCACCTTTACAGTATCCGATGCTGAAACGCCCGCGGGAGAGATTACCGTGTCAGCTACCTCGTCCAATACGGCTGTGCTGCCCGACCCGGTGTGCAGCAACGACAACGGTATAATCACCCTCACTCTTGCCCCCGTTTACGGCGCACACGGCGGGCCGATTACCGTGACGGTCAACGCGCAGGATGCCGACAGCAAGGTAGCTGTGCGCACGTTCACCGTAACCGTTCAGTCGGTGAACGATCTGCCGCAGGCGGTGGATGATACCGCTTTAATCGACGAGGATACCTCTGCAACTGTTTCCGTGCTTGCAAACGATACCGACGGCGATGGGGACGCGCTTTCTATCAAGAGCTTTTCGCAGGGCGCGCACGGCGTCGTTTCCCAGTCTGGCAGCAGCCTTATCTACACCCCGGCCCCAAACTTTAACGGCGAGGATACCTTTACCTATGTGGCCACCGACGGCACCGCCGACAGCACCGGCACCGTCACCATTACGGTAACCGAGATAAACGATAACCCCAAGGCCACCAACGATTCCATTCCCCTTGTGGAAGACGAAATAAGGCTTCTTGATGTACTGCTAAATGATGCTGACAATGATATCGGCACCACCCCGGATGAGGCACTAATCATAACGCAGCTTGGTACGCTGGATGCCGCAAGGGGCACGATCGCGATCGTAAAGGACGCCGGGCGCGATAAGGTTCGTTATACCCCGCCCGAAAACTGGTCGGGCAGCCTGAGCTTTACCTATACCATCAGCGACCGAAGGGGCATTACCTCCACCGCGACGGTTTCTATTACGGTGGACGCCTTTAACGACTCGCCCGTGTTTACGAATCTGCTCAGTGAATACACCCTCGACGAGGACAGCGGCGAATATGCCATCCACTTTACGATCGCGGACGTTGAGACCCCAACCTCGGCGCTGATGCTGCAGGCCTCCGGTGATTCCGAGGCCCTTATCCCCGCGTCCTCTTTTAAATTTGAAGGGCTGGGGGATACTGACGCTGCCGCCACCTTCAAGTTTACCCCCGCGCCCAACGCGAATGGTGAGGTTATTATCACCTTCAGGCTCAGTGACGGTTTTAAGGTGACCACTCTGCCCGTCACCATCCACATTACCCCGGTAAACGATGTGCCGGTGGCAAACGACGATACCCTTGCCTATGAAGAGGACAAGCCCCTTACGATAGACCTAAGCAGCTTAACGTCAAACGATACCGATATCGACCACGACCCCCTCACGGTCTCCGAGATCGTACAAGGGCCTGCTGTGGGCACATTAGAGCAAGTAGGGGGCAGTATCTACCGTTACACGCCCGTCCCCGATGATAACGGTAATGTTACCTTTGTCTACCGTGTGTCGGATGGTCAGGGCGGTTTTGATACGGCCACGGTTACCCTGACCGGTAAGGCGGTAAACGATGCGCCCACTATCACGCTTACGCCCGGGAACAACTATACCACCGAGGAGGACACTGCCCTTTCGGGTATTGCCTTTACGGTAAAAGATAATGAAACCCCCGCGCCAAACCTGATTATTACCGCGGGCAGCCAGGACCCCGAGAAGGTTTCGCCCGAAAAGATCACGGTCACAAAAGGGGCAGACGGGGCCTGCACCCTTGACATCGTGCCAAACGAGAACGCCAACGGCGGTGTGGAGATTACGCTCACCGTCAGCGACGGCGTGCTGCTCGCCACCCAAACCTTTACCATGCACATTACCCCGGTTCCCGATGATCCTACGGCGGTAAACGATACGGTGTACGCCGCGCGCAATGCCCAAACGGTTATCGAGGTGTTAGCCAATGATTATGACGTCGACGGCGAGACGGTTACCATAGCGGGTTTTACTCAAGGGGAAAAGGGCAGTGTTTCCAGGCAGGGGGATACGCTCGTTTACCTAAGTAACGCCCCCGGCAGCTTCGAGGATAGATTTACCTATACTATAAGCGACGGCTACGGCGGTAGCGCTACCGCCACCGTTTCGGTTGCGGTAGGCGGCTATTCCTTCCCGCCCTCCATTACGGGTGTCGCAAACCAGTTTATCAACGAGGACAATCAAACGCAGTCGCTGCCCTTTGCGGTGGCGGACCGCGATACCGGCGATACGCTTACTGTCACGGCGTCCTCCTCCAACACTACCCTTGTTCCCAATAATTCTACCAACCTTGTCGTACAGCAGGTGGAGGGCGGCAACTATACCGTAAAGGTAATTCCCGCGCCCGACGCCTATGGCAGTACCATTATCACCCTTGCGGTAAGCGACGGCGGCAAAACGACCACCACGACCTTTACCGTGACGGTATATCCGGTGAATGACGAACCGGTTGCTGAAACCGATACCGTTTCGATTAACGAAGATACGCCGGCTGAAATCGACGTGCTGGCAAACGACAGCGACCTTGAAACGCCGCATGCAGACCTGCGTATCCTATCGGTAACCGCTCCGCAGCATGGCCGTATCGTGACCGCCAATGGCAAGATTACCTATACCCCTTATTCGAATAGTAATGAGGCCGATACATTTACCTATACCCTAACCGACGGTGAAACATCTGTTCAGGGTACCGTAAACATAACCATTGTTGCCGTCAATGACGCACCCTACTATCCATCCCATTTGAACGGGATTTGGCATACGTTACCGAATCAAGTAGGACAGTCGGTAACCTTTAATGGCTTGGCCAACTGGGCGGATGTTGAAAATGACACGCTGTATTTAAATGATTATATTTACGAGGGTACCTACGGAACCGTGACCTTTGCAGGAGGGGATATAACCTATACAAGAACGAAGGTATCCCCAAACGCCAACGGAGCGGATACGTTCCAGTTCAGGGTGCGTGACCGTGAGACCGAAAGTAGTGAGGATGTGCAACGCTCGGCGTACATCACTGTGCATATCGGCGAAGTGTTTACCGGCTCGATGGGGGGATATGATTCTGAAGCAACGATAGACGAGGATGCCCCATCCGTTACTATTCCTCTTTATTTTAGCGGGGAAGACGGAGATGTCACCATTGTTGCAGATGTCACGCCTTCACTTGGTCAAGTTACTGCCATAGACAAGGGCAAAAAGCAAATCACCTATCAGCCCGACTTAAACCAAAACGGGATAGACCGATTCTCCTTTAAGGTGACCGATGAGAGTTCAAAACAGGTGGAACTTCACGTTACTGTGACCATTCGCCCCGTAAACGACCCGCCCGAGTTTACGGTGGTGCCTTCTGCCCAAACGCTTGTGGAGGATACCGCTTCGGACGAGCTGACGGTCTCCTTTACAGACCCCGACAACGACCCGCTTACCTTTATTGCCTACCCGCGCAACGAAGACCCCAATGCCCCCGTGTTGCTCACGAACGGTATTAAAATCACGCGCGAGGTGGGCAGCAATACCGCACAGATGGTGCTCACCCCGGTGCCGAATGCCTCCGGCGATGCTACCGTAGTCCTGCAGGCCTCCGACGGGATCGTGGTTGCGGAGCGCACCTTCAGCGTTAAGGTATCACCGGATAACGACCCGCCGGTAGCGAACGACTATACATTTGAGATAGAAGAGGATGCCCCCGGGGAGTTTGCCGTGCTCTGGCCGGGCAGCGACCCCGACGGCGCGCCGGACGAGCAGCCGCTCACCGTCAGCATCGAGGGCGAAGGGCCCAACCATGGCACGGCATCGGTAAACCCGGACGGCGCCATCACCTATATACCCGCTCCCAACTATAACGGGCAGGATAGCTTCACCTATAAGCTGGACGACCGCGATAAGAGCGATACCGGCACGGTTACCGTTGATGTTCAGGCTAAAAATGACAAGCCCGTTATTACAGGCTTAGCTTCGCTCTATACCCTTGCGGAGGACGGCCGCCTTACCGTCAGCTTTACTGTAACCGACGCGGACGGTGAGCCTGTTACCACCACGCTTGCCTATTCGACCTTGGATACCGACCCCTTCCCCGCAGGCAGCCTTGCCGTTGCCGGAACGGATAGTGCACGCACTATTGCCGTAAACCCTGCCGCGAACAAATACGGTACCGTTGATGTCACCTTAACGGCCAGTGACGGAACAGAGCAAGTCACGCAGCATTTTACCATTAACGTTTATTCCGTAAACGATACACCAACTGCTGAAGACGACCACTTCTCAAGCGCAGAGGACACCCCTGCCGAGTTTGCGGTGCTGACAAATGATAAGGACGTAGAAGATCTCAACGACGTACATATTGTTGAGGTAAGCACCTCGGAACACGGCGGTACGGTTGTAAACAACGGCGGCACTTTAACCTATAACCCACCCAAGGATTACTTTGGGGAGGACAGCTTTACCTACACGATCATTGATAAAAATGACGCCAAGGACCGCGCGACGGTAACCGTTCTAGTAACCCCCGTCAATGACCTGCCGGCGGTTCAGAACGAATCGCTTACCACCAACGAAGACGAGACGATCAAGAACATTTTTGTGTTGACGAATGACAGTGATGTAGAGGATTCAAAAGACGAGCTTACAGTCATTTTGCCAAGCACCATTACCGCAAAGGGCGGTATGGTTTCGCTCAGCGATAATACCGTAACCTATCAGCCTCGTGAGAACTATAACGGTACCGACGGCTTTACCTATATTGTAAAGGATACGAATGACGGAGAGGCCACCGGCACCGTCACGATAACAGTCCGTCCGATGAATGACGCACCTGATATCACCAACGATGTAGTTGAAAATGGCGGTAACTGGGTGCTTGACGAGGATACTACAGGGAATTTTAACTTCTCGGTAGACGATGCAGAGTCAAATGCCACCAACCTTATCGTCGTTCTCACCTCCAGCGACCAGAATCTGATACCTGATACCTCCATCGGTCTTTCGGGTGCGGCAAAGCAGAAGACCGCGCAGATCACGCCGCTGCCCAATAAGAGCGGTACCTGTATCATCACCGCGGAGGTAGGCGACGGCGACAAAACCTCATCGCATGCGTTTACCGTGATCGTCAATGCGATAAACGACCAGCCTACCATCACTGCCTCGGATATAAGCACCGATGAAGACACTGCCGTTTCGGGCAAAGCCACCGGCAGCGATGTGGAGGGCGCCGAGCTTGCCTTCTCGCCGGCTCAACAGGCCGCGCACGGCACTGCTGTAATTGCGTCAGACGGCAGTTATACCTATACCCCCATCGCAAACTTTAACGGGCAGGACAGCTTTACTGTTTTAGTAGACGACGGCTCGGGCGCGGCCAACGCCACCAGCCAAAAGGTAGTGCAGGTAACCGTGCGTCCAGTAAACGACGCGCCGGTGGCGAATAACGACGTTATTGCAACAAATGAAGATACGGCCGTTGATATCGACGTGCTCGATAATTTAGACGGCAAGGATACCGATGTGGATACCGACCCTGACCTGAATAAGAACCCGTCGGCGGAAAAGCTCACGATCCTTTCAAACGGCTTTACGGGCGTGGAACACGGTACCGTTTCGATAGTAGACGGAAAGGTGCGTTTTGTACCCGATAAAGACTGGAACGGTGTAGAAACCTTTACCTACACGATAACCGACGTTTCCGGCGTCCGCGACACCGCTCAGGTCACCGTTACGGTAAATGCGGTAAACGACGGGCCTGCAAACGGTAACGACGTACTGAACACCAATGAGGATACCTCGCTGCCCATAGCAGTATCTGCGTTACTTGCCAATGACGATGTAGATACAATAACAAATCCCGCAGCCGAAACCCTAACCTTCAACGATATTGTAGAGGGTTTTGGCCCGTCGCATGGCACTGCGGTTGTAAGTGAAGGTGATCAGACCATCACCTATACTCCCGCTGCAAATTACTACGGTGACGACAGCTTTAAATATTCCATGCACGATGCTGAGAACAAAGCCGGTGTATTTACCGTCACCATCCATGTGGCATCGGTAAATGATATCCCAACCATCACGGAGATTGAGGATAAAGAGATTTTCGAAGACCGAAGCACACCGCCGCTGAGTTTTACCGTGGGCGATGTAGAAACGGCTAAGTCCGGGCTTACCGTCACCAAGAGCAGCTCCAATGTCCGGGCGATTCCTGAAAACGGTATTGTCATTACAGGGCCGGACGATGACGGAAATTGTACGGTAATTGCTACCCCACCACTCGATTGGAACGGTGATTCGGATATTACTCTTACCGTTGATGACGGTGACGGCGGCACCCAATCTATAACCTTTCATGTGAAGGTTATAGCGGTTAATGACCGCCCGACCCCGCAGGACGACAGCTTTACCACCGACGAAAACCACACGATTGAAATGAACGTGCTTGCAAACGATGACGTGGATTTACTGCACGAAGGCGATGAAGTACTGCACATTGTTTCGGTGGATACACAAGCGGTTAATGGTTCGGTAGCCATCACATCCGGCGGGAAAAAGTTAACCTTCGACCCGGACAAGAACTGGCCAAACAGTGAACCGTTCACTCAGACATTATTCTACACAGTTGAGGATGGTGATGAAACTCCTGTTGATACAGGCCGCGTTACCATCACGATTAACCCAATCAACGACGCGCCGGTAATCTCTGAAATCGCTCCTTTTACCTTTAATGAGGATGAAGGTGCCGCTAATCCCGCTATCCCGTTTACGGTTACCGACGAAGAAGACGATGATGAGAACGTTACAGTTACGGCATCCAGCAGCAATCCATCTCTGATTTCTAACAGTGATATTGTTATTGAGCACCCTGAGGGAGGGGAAGCGAGCGACCGCACAATTCTAATCACCTCCCAAAAGGATCAAAACGGCGAGGCCATTATCACCCTTATCGCTACGGACAACGATGGCGAATACACGACTACCACCTTTACGGTAACAGTAAACCCAGTAAACGATGACCCGGTGGGCGTTAAGGATGTTTATGACGATGTAGTGGAGGATACGCCCAAGGTACTCGATGTGCTTGAAAACGACGACGTAGACTCCGGCACAAACCCGACTATCGAGTCACTGACTATTACCGGCATCCCCAGGCAGCCTTTACATGGTGAAGCGCAGATTGCCGGTGACGGCAAAACCGTAACCTATACCCCCGCGCGGGATTATAACGGTTCCGACAACTTTTCTTACAGCATGCAAGATGGTTCGGGCCGCACTGCAAACGGCGAAGTAGAAATAACGGTTACCCCCGTAAACGACGCCCCCGTCATCACCAGTACCATTTCGCAGCAGACAGTCGCAGAAAGGTCGCCCTCACGCCCGGGCCTTACCTTCACCGTCAGCGATGTTGATGACGAGGCAGATAGCTTGACGGTTACCGCAGACAGCACGAATAAAAAGATTTTGTCTGTTACCCCCGGGGCGGCGAATGAGATTGTCCTCGGCGGGGAGGGGGAAAATCGCACCGTTTCGTTTACGTCAGGTGTCTGGAACGGGCAAACCGATGTCACCTTAACCGTTAAAGACCCTTCCCTTGCTCAGGACCAAGCGACCTTTAGAGTGGTCGTTACCTCGGTAAACGACGCGCCTGTGGCGGTTGCCGACACCCTTTCCGCCACCGAGGACACCGTAGCGACGCTGGACGTCCTTCACAACGATACCGACGAGGATTTTGACACCAACGAGTCCGGCGGCGGTGATGAGCTCTTTATAACCTCTGTTTCACCGGCTGAGCACGCCACGGTGTCGGTTGCCACCGATAGAAAAACGTTGACCTTTAAGGCGGATGGAAACTGGAACGGCACCACGGCGTTCAGCTACACGATAGAAGATCGGGAGGGCGCTACATCGGGGGCCGCCGTTACGGTTGCCGTGCGCGCCGCCAACGATGCCCCGATTGCGGTTAACGACGAGACCGATACCAATGAGGACACACCCGTTACCATTAATGCGCTTTTAAACGATACCGATATCGATACGAATGAACTGCTCAACAACGATCCGTCGGCCCTTCCATCCGATGAAACGAAAGCACTGGTGGATCCTAGCGGCATTGCGGGGGTAGACCACGGCTCCGCCACCGTTGTGGATGGTATGGTTGTATTTACCCCGCAGCCCAACTGGAACGGGATAGAGACCTTTACCTATCAGGTGAAGGATAGAGCGGGGGCAACCGCCACCGGCAGCATCATGGTGACCGTACACGCGCAAAATGATCGGCCGGTAGCGGTAAACGATACGGCGTCTACGCCCGAAGATACCGCGGTTTCTATCGATGTGCTGGTAAACGACACCGATGTCGATACCGACACTACATTAAATAAAGACTACAATCCGTCCAGCGAGAACAAGACGATTGTTGGAGACGGCTTTGCGGGTGTGGAGCGCGGCACTGTAGCTGTTGAAGACGGCAAGGTGGTGTTTACGCCCCAGCCCAACTGGAACGGGGTAGAGTCCTTTACCTATACCATGCGGGATGCCGCGGGCGAGGTTTCTCTGCCGGCTGCCGTTACGGTAACGGTGGGTGCCGTAAACGACACGCCGGTCGCGACCGACGATCTTAAATCCACCGACGAGGATACTCCGGTTACCATCGACGTACTGGCAAACGATACCGATATAGACAGTGACGATACTTTAAACGCACACCCCGAGACATCCGCCAAGAGCATCGTAGAGGATGGCTTCAGCGAGGTGCAGCACGGAGCTGTTGAATTGGATTTCGGCAAGGTGGTGTTCACGCCGGATGAAAACTGGAACGGTGTTACCACCTTTACCTATACGATGAAGGACGAAGGCAATAAAACCGCCACCGCCCAAGTAACGGTAACCGTCAATGCCGTAAACGATAAGCCGGTAGCCAATAACGACACCGGCTCGGCGGATGAGGGCCAAGCAGTGATTGTAAACGCCCTTGCAAACGACAGGGATGTGGATACCGACGAGTCCCTGAATGCCGACCCCGCCTATGACCCTTCCGATGAGCACCTTGCCGTTGTGCCGGACGGTTTTGCGGGCGTGGAGCACGGCACGGTATCGGTTAACGGTGACGGGAACGTTGTGTTTACACCCAACCCAAACTGGAACGGCGCCGAGACCTTTAACTATACCATTCGGGATACCGCGGGCCTTGTTAGCGACCCGGCCGAGATCACCGTACAGGTGGGTGCCGTCAACAACGCGCCCGTCGCTGTGGCGGATAGTAAAAGCACCGATGAGGATGCGCCCGTAACCATCGATGTACTGGATAACGATACCGACGTCGACTTAAGCGAAGGCAACACCGGCGACGAACTCACCATTGTCTCGGTTTCGGATGTGTCCAACGGCTCGGTTGCGATTGCCTCCGACGGAAAGACCCTCATCTTTACCCCCGCGCCGGACTTTAACGGCACGGAGGAGTTTAAATACACCATAGAGGATACCGGTCACGCGCAGTCTACGGCAGCGGTTACCGTTACGGTGGTGCCTGTCAACGATGCACCGGTCGCCGTAGACGACAGCACGTCGGTGGATGAGGACCATATCGCGGCGATAAACGTACTGGCTAACGACAGCGATGTGGATACAAGCCATGAGGGCGATACCTTAACCATTGTTTCCACCACGACCGCGCCCAATGGAACCGTTGCTATCGCTGAGAATAAGCAGTATTTAACCTTTACACCAAACAACAACTGGAGCGGCACCGCAACCTTTGATTACACCATCGAGGATGCACACCGCGCCACGGCCACCGCAACGGTAACGGTTACGGTGACCCCGCTAAACGACGCGCCCACACCGCCCGAGCTGCTTACCCCCACAAGCGGCGCGAAGTTCAAAGACGGGCAGACGGTGCCCGTTACCTGGTTACCGGCAACCGATCCGGAGAATGACGCGATACACTACAATCTCTCGTTCTATAACGGCACTGCGTGGAGTGTGATTGCCGAGAACCTGACCGAAACAAGCTACGACCACCGATTAACCGATACCGGCATTGCCACCGATAAGGCGCAGTATAAGGTGGAGGCCATCGATTCTCAGGCGAGCAGCCAGGATGCCGGCGACCGTTTTATCGTGGATAACGTGCCGCCGCAGCATGTCACCGCCCGCCTTGCCACCGAAACGGGCACGATCGGCGATGGGGTATGGACCAACAGCAGCATCCGCTTCAGCCTCTTTGGCGGAACCGACTTGCTGCCCTTTACCTACAGCTACCGCCTTTCGGAGAGTGACGACTGGGCTGCCCTTACCGAGGGGCAGGAGGTGCCCTTTAACGATACCGGCGTCTACACCGTGCAATACCGGGCAGTGGACGAGTTGGGCAACACCTATACAGGCGGTTCCTCCATCCGCATCGATAAGGTAGCCCCCATCGCCCCGCAGGCGGTGCTTACCCCCACCACCCGCACCACCGGCAGTGTCACCGCGGCCATCACCTTGTTTGACGACCCGGGCGGCAGCGGGAACGCCACCGTCACCCTGCCCAACCGCAGGCATGTTCCGGCGGCGGAGTTTACCAGCTGGAAGGCCGACCAAAACGGCAATTACAACTTCGCCCTTGCCGACAATGCGGGCAACCTTACCGGCTTTACCATCACCGTTAATAACATCGAGCGGAAATCTTCCTCCTCAGACTCTTCCGAGGAACCGGAGCCCTCGTCTCAGCCCTCGTCACAGGTTTCCTCCATGGCCTCTTCCTGGGCGTCCAGTCTGCCGGTTTCATCCGCTGCCTCCTCCGGCCCTGCCTCAAGCTCCTCTATGGTATCCGGTGCGGGCAGTTCTTCCGGTAATTCTTCGGGCACCAACGGCAACGGCGGCAACAAGCCGGACGACGAAGATAATACCACCTCCCTCGACAGCAGCTTAGGCGGAGAGTCGTCGTTACCCGCAAGCAGCGGGGGAAAGACCGTTACACCGTCGAAAAACCCCATTGTCGCCTTTATTATGAGTGTGGCGCAGGTGCCGGAGATTCTCTCCAATATCGCCAGCCTCTCGGCCAGAGTGGTGATGGAACAACAGCCCGCGGTTCGTTACAGCATCTATTCTGGGCTGATACTGTTCTTCTTCCTGCTGCTGTTCTTCATCTTCTGGCGGCCGGTGCGGGTAGAGTACCGCGGCAAAAAATCAAACGGCAGGGAATATAGGCACGTTAAGCGGCGCTTTGCGCACGTACCGCGCAAAAAGAAAACACTTACCCTTAATATCACCAAGCATCCGCGCGGGGTTGAGCTGTTCACCGCAGAGGTGACCTTCCGCCGCCTCTTCACCCGCAGAATGCGCGAAAGAACTGTGCGCATTGCTTTTGACGATACCACCCTGCATCAATCCTTGGTTGAAAAAGACCAAAAGGGACGCTGGACGGCAACCGTTAAGCTATAATTACAAATCGTATCTTTATACTACGCAACAAAGCCTGTGGCGATAAACCGCAGGCTTTGTTGCGTTGCTGCATAAATCTATACTCATGTAAAACAATAAAAAAGACATAGCCATTCTATAAACGAAAGGAAAGGGTAGAGTGTGGATAATAACAAAAACCGCCACCGAGACAGGCCAAAGAGCAACCCGGAGCTTCGCAAGATGAAGCCTAAAGAGAACGCCGATGTGGGTATTATTGAGGGCCACAAGATCGGCGTTCATGTCAGCAAGCACGAAAAAGGTAGTGACCAGTAAACAATCCATTATGATATTGGAGGTCGGAGATGAACACCATCCTTTGCAGCGTATCGGGCATGCAGAATAAGACGAACAAAACGCAGATCAAGAACGCGCTGGATAAAATCGAAGGGGTGCAGGAGGTCGGCGTGAACCTGACAACGGGTACCGTCAAGGTAGAGTACAACGACCCTGCCACCGAAAACCAGATTAAAAACTGCATCGAGCATACCGGGTTTAAGATCGTATACGAATAGTAGTAACAACTGAAAACAAGCGGGCGGAGACCGGTGTTGGTCTCCGCCCGCATTGTTGTTATACAGATTATCAGGATGCCGATTCAAACTGGCTGTTGTAAAGCCTTGCGTAGAATCCATTTTTGCGCAGCAGCTCCTCATGGGTGCCCTGCTCCACGATATCGCCGTCGTTGATGCAGAGGATGAGGTCCGCGTTGCGGATGGTCGAGAGGCGGTGCGCGATCACAAAGCTGGTGCGGCCCTTCATGAGGTTATCCATCGCCTTTTGGATGAGTATCTCGGTTCGGGTATCCACGCTGCTGGTCGCCTCGTCCAGAATCAGAATCTTCGGGTCGGCGAGGATTGCGCGGGCAATGGTCAACAGTTGCTTCTGGCCCTGTGAAACGTTGCTTGCCTCTTCGTTAAGCACCATATCGTAGCCGTTCGGCAGGGTTCTTACAAAGTGGTCTACCTGCGCCGCTACCGCCGCCCGCTTTACGTCCTTGAGCGACGCATCCAGCTTGCCGTAGCGGATGTTGTCGGCAATCGAGCCGTTAAAGAGCCAGGTATCCTGCAGCACCATGCCGAACATCGAGCGGAGATCATCGCGCTTAAAGTCGCGGATGTCATGCCCGTCTACCATGATGGCGCCGCTGTTGATGTCATAAAAACGCATGAGCAGCTTGATGAGGGTCGTTTTGCCGGCGCCCGTGGGGCCGACGATGGCAACCTTCTGGCCGGGTGCTACCTGCGCATCAAAGTTGCGGATAACCAGCTTGTCGGGGTCGTAGCCAAAGCTTACATCCTTAAACTGTACGCTGCCGTCGAGGTGTGCAACACTGGCAGGCTGAACCGCTTCGGGGATTTCCTCCTCCTCGTCGAGAAAGCCGAACACACGTTCGGCTGCCGCCGCCGTAAGCTGCAATACATTGGAGATGTTCGCGAGCTGCGCGATGGGCTGGTTAAAGGAGCGAACATACTGGATAAAGGACTGTATGCCGCCCACGGTAAGGCTGCCGTTCACCGCAAAGTAGCCGCCGAGAATACACACCGCTACATAACCGATATTGCCCACAAACATGGTAATCGGCATCATCAGCCCCGAGAGAAAGTTTGCCTTCCAGGCCGATTTGTAGAGGGTGTTGTTGTACTCTTCAAACGCCTTTGCCGATTCCTCCTCGCCGTTGAAGGCCTTCATAACCACATGGCTGCCGAACATCTCTTCCACGTGGCCGTTCACATGCCCTAAATACTGCTGCTGCATCTTAAAATGCTTTTGAGACTTCTTGATGATTGCCGAAACCAGCAGCATGGATACCGGCAGGATACAGAGCGCCACGAGCGTCAGCTGCCAGCTGATCGAAAACATCATAATCAGGATGCCGATAACCGAGGTAATGGAGGTGATAATCTGCGTAATGCTCTGGTTTAAGCTCTGGCTGATGGTGTCCACATCGTTGGTGATGCGCGAGAGCACCTCGCCGTGGGTTGTTTTGTCGTAGTAAGAGAAGGGCATACGGTGTATCTTCGCGTCGATGTCGCGGCGCAGCTGGTAGGTAAGCTTCATCGTAACGCCCGTCATGATATATCCCTGCAGGTAAGAGAAACCGGCGCTGATCACATAAAGGCCCAACAGCCACAGTATAATGCCGCCGATCTTGCCAAAATCAATGCCGCCTGCGCCGGTAATCATCTTCATAATGCCTTTCACCATCTCGTCGGTAGCCTGCCCTAAAATCTTGGGGCCGACAATCATAAAGATAGCCGAAACAACGGCAAACAGCCAAACAATAATAACCTTCCACTTCTGCTGTCCAAGGTAGGCAATCAGCTTTTTCATGGTGCCTTTAAAGTCCTTGGCCTTTTCGCCCGGCATCATCATCCCCGGGCCACCGGGGCCTCTCATCCCGCGCATTGCGCCGCCACGCGGGGGGGTGCTTCTTTCTTCGCTCATGCCAGTTCCTCCTTTGTAAGCTGCGACGATGCTATCTCGATGTATTCGGGGCAGGTTTTTAGCAGCTCCTTGTGGGTGCCGCGCCCGACAATGCGCCCCTCATCCAGCACGAGGATCTGGTCTGCGTGCATGATAGTACTTACGCGCTGTGCCACGATAATAATGGTGCTGTCGCCCGTATGCTCCTTCAGCGCCTTTCTTAAGGCCACGTCGGTCTTATAGTCGAGCGCCGAAAAGCTGTCGTCGAAGATATAGATTTCCGGCTTCTTCACCAGTGCGCGGGCGATGGATAAGCGCTGCTTCTGCCCGCCGGACACGTTGCCGCCGCCCTGCGCGATCGGTGCTTCAAAGCGCTCCGGCTTTTCGCCGATAAAATCTATGGCCTGTGCAACCTTCGCGGCGGTTTCAACATCCTGCAGGCTCGCCTGCTTGTTGCCGTACTTGAGGTTCGATTCGATGGTGCCCGAGAGCAGCACGCCCTTTTGGGGAACGTAGCCGATAGAGGCGCGCAGGTCCTTTTGCTTTACCTCGCGCACATCCACGCCGTCCACCGTGATGGAACCTCCGGTTACATCGTAAAAACGTAGTATCAGGTTCGCGATGGTCGATTTGCCCGAGCCGGTCGAGCCGATAATCGCCGTGGTTTCGCCGGGCTTTGCTACAAAAGAGATGTTCTGCAGCGCGTCTTCCTCGGCATTCTCATAGCGGAAGTTTACGTTTTTAAGCTCAACAACCCCCTTCTTCGCAGGGTCAAAGGCCTTGGGTGTCTTGGGGTCTACGATAGTGGGCTCGGTTTCAAGCACCTCGGAGATACGCACCGCCGAAACAGCCGCGCGGGGCGCAAAGATGAAGATCATCGAAACCATTAAGAAGCTCATGATAATCTGCATGGCGTACTGCATGAAGGCCATCATGTCGCCTACCTGTATAGCCGACTGCGAGATCTGGTGCGCGCCTATCCACACGACGAGCAGGGTAATGCCGTTCATGATCAGCATCATGGCGGGCATCATGAACACCATCACGCGGTTTACAAACAGGTGGGCCTTGGTCAAGTCGATGTTTGCCTTATCAAAACGGTCTTTTTCAAACTCTCTTGTGCCAAAGGCACGTATAACCATCAGGCCGCTCAGGTTTTCGCGGGAAACAAGGTTTAGCCGGTCAACCAGCGTTTGAATGAGCCGGAATTTGGGCATCGCCACGCTGAAGATGACGATGATTATGCCGATCAGCAACACGCCCGCAAGTGCTATAATCCAGCTCATTGAAGCGGATTTTCCCACCGCCATGATGATGCCGCCGATGCACATAATCGGCGCATAGCACAGCATGCGGATACCGATCATCAAAAACTGCTGTATCTGGGTGATATCGTTGGTGGAACGGGTAATAAGCGAGGCGGTAGAGAATTTATCCATCTCGCGGCTCGAGAAGCTTTCTACCTTGTTAAAGATATCTCTGCGCAGGTTTTTAGAAACGCCCGCTGCGATGCGGGAGGAAATAAAGCCAACCAGTATGGTCGCCACACCGCCGAGAAGGGCAATCAGCAGCATCAACAGCCCGATTTTAATAATATAGCCGCTCTGGATGCCGCTTATATTCGCGCCAAGCTCCTCGTAAAAGCCTTTAGCAAAGGTGATGCCGGTTTGTTTGAGCATGGTCGTGGAGGTAGCCGCAGCCTTGTCGTGTGCCTCTTCAAACACCGAGGGCGGTATCTGGCCAAGCATCGGCTGTAAGGCGTACAGCTTCTCTAAGTCGAGGTCAACCGATTGCAGGTCCGCACTGTCACCGTTGTTTTGTATCGCTTGCCCTGTCTGTGCCGAAAGCTTTTCCAGCACATTGATTACCGACCACGAGGCGTTGCCAAAGGCGAGGTTCAGGTTCTCAAGCGCGTCTTTACCGTCATCGGAGAGAATATAAATCTGCTGCGCGTCCGCATTGGGGTAAATGCTTTCATAGGTCTTGCCGTTTACGTTCTTATCCGTACCCGAAACCAAGGCGTACTGCTCATTTACAAGAGCCTTTTCATCCTCGGTCATAAAGGTTTGGATAAAGGTCATGCCGGTTTGGCTGATGGCCTCCGGCGCCGCGTTTTCAATGCCGCTCTGCTGTATGCCGACATTGACAATGTCGCTCATAAAGTTCGGCAGGTTTAGGTCGCTCATTGCCTGCCCGAAGAGCAGCACAAAAGAGAGTACCAAGCCAATCCAAAATGGCTTGAGGTATCTCGCGAGTTTGTTCAAAATCAATCCATCCTTTCACTGGTCCCATCTATGTTTTGCGCATTTTTTATACGCTCGCAAACCTTGCGCTGTGCCGCCTCCAAGACGCCCGAAAACTGGGTTGAAAGCTCAATAAGCTGTCGGGTTCTTTCCTCGCCGAAGGTCGCAACAGCCTCGCTGAGGATCATGTCCGCGTGTTTCTTTGCGGTTCTTAAGTACTCTTTACCGTCCTCGGTAAGCGAAACGGTTATCTTGCGGCGGTCGGCAGAAGAGATGCCGCGTACGATTAAGCCCTTACGCTCAAGGTTATTGAGCATCTGCGACACAGCGGGCATGGTCATCTGCCCGGTGCCTTGAATGTCCGATACATTTACTTCACCGGCCGAAGTACAGGATAGATGCTCTACCTTAAAAAGCCCAAAGAATTCGCCCGGAGGCATGTCAACAGCCGAGGAGAACATCATTGGCACCCTTTTATAGCTTGACAGGGCCTTAAAAAGTGATTCGTTCAGCGCTTCCATTTATTTACCTCCTTAATATTTAAGCAACTTAACAATTAATATCCTTAAATATTATAGCTCGCCTTGAGCGGATGTCAATAAGGCAGTAGCCTTTATTTTTAGTTTGTTTTCAGTTTGTTCGCAATTCGTATTGTTTGTATAAGATATCCGAAAAATAATACGCGAATTTGTGAATTATTTTTGCTCTCCCGAAATTTTGAAAAAGAAACTGCCGAACAAGTTTTTTATACTGATTTTTACCGAAGTTTGGGTAACTCATCGCCCTATTATGGGCATTTTGCTCCTGTTAAACGGTCAAATGATATTGTCGGTAATTCCGCGAACAAGCCCTCGCGATTGCCCTAATGCGACATAAATTTATTGACTTCACAATAGAATGGTGCTATTCTTTGAATGAAATGGTTGCGCTAGCAACTAATTCTACAGGGAGGCCGTGGTATATGGAATCGCTTACGAAATATATCAACCGAATCTCGCGCTGTTACACGCTATACCGAAACGGCAAGCTGGAGCATGAAGGCATAAACGGCTACCAGCACGTCTATATCCTTCGGTTATGCACCCACCCCGGTATGACGCAGGAGCAGATTGCTCAGGCCGTCTATGTGAACAAAAGCAGCGTGACGCGTCAGCTCGCCCTGCTGGAGAAGAACGGCTTTATCACTAGAACCCCCAGTATAAGTGATAAACGCGCCCTGCAGGTTTACCCAACCGAAAAGGCCTATGCCCTCTACCCAAAGGTTAAACGCCTCTCTGAAGAATATAACAGCTATCTGTATGCGGATTTTACCGAGGAGGAGCGCGATCAACTTATTACAATGCTTAAGCGGGTAACTGAAAAAGCTGTAGCAAGGCTAGAGAAAGAAGAAGAGACGTGCGAAAGATACTGACATACCTAACACCCTACCTGCCCAAGATGCTGCTGGGCTTACTCATCAAATTTACAGGAACCATCATGGATTTGCTGCTTCCGTGGATACTCGCTTACACCATCGACGATATCATTCCGCTCAAAAGCGTGCGCCTTATCCTGCTGTGGGGCGTCATTATGGTGCTCTGCTCCGTCGCGGCGCTTGTCACTAATATTATGGCAAACCGCATGGCCTCGCTGGTGGCAAGGAATACGACCGAAGCGGTGCGCCGAGACCTGTTTACCAAGATATCCTACCTATCCTGCAGTCAGGTGGACCGTTTTTCGATCCCGTCGCTCGAGGCGCGGCTTACCACCGACACCTACAACATCCATCAGCTCGTCGGTATGATGCAGCGGCTGGGCGTGCGCGCGCCGATTCTTATCCTTGGCGGCATTCTAATTACAATGATGCTCGACCCGGTGCTCGCGCTTATCCTAATTATTATTCTGCCCTTTATCGGGCTGCTCACCTATTATGTTTCAAAAAAGGGCATCCCGCTTTATACCGATATGCAGCGCGCGGTGGATGCCCTGGTGCGCACGGTGCGCGAGAATATTACCGGCATCCGCGTGATCAAGGCGCTTTCCAAAACCACCTATGAAAAACAGCGCTTTAACGATGTAAACGGCGAGGTGGTGCAGAAGGAGAAGCGGGCGGGCATGACCATGGCGCTGACCAACCCCATCATGAACCTGCTGTTAAATATCGGGCTTACGCTGGTTATTCTGGTGGGCGCCTACCGCGTAAACGCCGGTGTGATGCTGCCGGGCAAGATTATCGCGTTTCTTACCTACTTTACCATCATCCTAAACGCGACGCTCATGATCACCCGCATCTTTGTGCTCTATTCCAAGGGCAGCGCCTCCGCCGGGCGTATCGCCGAGGTGCTGAACACCGAGGAGGAACTGACGCTCAGCCCGTCTGACCATGTAGAAAACGAGGCGCACATCGCCTTTGAGCAGGTTTCTTTTTCCTACAACAAAACCCAGAATACCATTGAGGACATCAGCTTTGCGCTAAAGCACGGCGAGACGCTGGGGATATTGGGTGCCACGGGAAGCGGCAAAAGCACCATCATTCGGCTGCTGCTGCGGTTGTATGACGTTGACCAGGGGCGGATACGCATTAACGGCGACGATATCCGTAGCATCCCGCCCAAGGAGCTGTACACAAGGTTCGGCACCGTCTTCCAAAACGATATCCTCTTTGCCGATACCATCGCCTCCAACATCGATTTTGGGCGCGGATTAAGCGACGGGGAGCTAAAGGCCGCGGCGGAAGACGCGCAGGCCAGGGAATTCATCGGCGCGATTGCCGATGGTTTTCAGCACAGGCTTACGCCGAAGAGCACCAATCTAAGCGGCGGGCAGAAGCAGCGCCTGCTGGTGGCGCGCGCATTGGCGGCGCACCCCGAGATCCTCATTCTGGATGATTCCTCCAGCGCGCTCGATTATAAAACCGATTCCCTTTTGCGCCGGGCGCTGGCGGAGCATTTCAGCAGTACCACCACCATCATTATCGCGCAGCGCATCAGCTCTATCCGCCACGCCGACCATATCCTCATCCTTGAGGAGGGCCGCACGCTGGGCTACGGCACCCATGAAGAGCTGCTGCAAACCTGCGCCGACTACCGCGAGATGTTTACCGCACAGATGGGAGGTGGGGCCATTGCCTAGCATACAAAAGGCTCAAACCCCAAAGCAAAAGGATACGAGAAAGATTCTGCTGCGGCTGTGGCGGTATCTGTACCGCTATAAGTGGCTGGTGTTTCTGGCGCTTGTGATGTCGATTGCGAGCAATCTGTTCGCGCTCGTCGGGCCGATGCTCTGCGGCTATGCCATCGACGCCATTCAGCCGGGCAAGGGAAAGGTAGACTTTCAATCCGTCTTCTTCTACTGCGTATTGATGCTTGTCTTTTATCTCGTTTCCTCGCTATTGTCCTACCTGCTGTCCATCCTCATGATACAGCTCAGCCAAAGGGTTATCTTTCAGATGCGCAAGGATGTATTCGATAAGCTTGCCGAGCTGCCGGTGGGGTATTTCGACCGGCATCAGACCGGCGAGATCATCAGCCGTATCTCCTACGATATCGACACGGTAAACGCCACCCTCTCCACCGACCTTTTGCAGATATTCACGAGCATTGTCACCGTGTTAGGCTCCCTTGGCATGATGCTTATCCTTTCCCCGGGGCTGGTGCTTATTTTCGCCGTTACCATCCCGGTTTCCATCCTATTTACGAAGTATATGACAGGGAAGGTGCGCCCGCTGTTCCGCAGGCGTTCCGCCATGCTGGGCGAGTTAAACGGCTTTACCGAGGAGATCATATCCGGCCAGAAGACCACGAAGGTGTATCATCAGGAGAAGACCATCATCGGCCGGTTTGACGAAAAAAACAAAGGAGCGGTAGACGCCTACTATGACGCCGACTATTACGGCAGCATGACAGGCCCTTCCGTAAACTTTATCAATAACCTGTCGCTGGCGCTTATCAGCGTGTTCGGCGCGCTGCTCTATCTGTGGGGGAGGATCTCACTCGGCGACCTGTCGTCTTTTGTGCTCTACTCCCGCAAGTTCTCCGGCCCCATTAACGAGGCGGCCAATGTGATCAGCGAGCTGCAGTCCGCCTTCGCGGCAGCCGACCGAATCTTTCGCCTGATTGACGAGGAGCCAGAGCCGAGAGACGCAAAGGACGCCGTGGTTTTAAACGACGTGCAGGGCAATGTAGACCTTGAACACATACATTTCGGTTACACCCCCGAGAAGATCATCATCCGTGATTTCAACCTGAGTGTGCGAAAGGGTGGCCTGATTGCCATCGTAGGCCCCACGGGCGCCGGAAAAACGACCATCATCAACCTGCTGATGCGGTTTTACGACCCGAACAGCGGCAGTATTCTCATCGACGGCACCGACATTCAGCACACCACGCGTAAAAGCTTGCGGCTCTCCTACGCCATGATCTTACAGGATACATGGCTGTTCCGCGGCACGGTTTTTGAAAACATCGCCTACGGCAAAAAGGGCGCTACGCTGCAGGAGGTTGAGGCCGCCGCCAAGGCAGCCAAGATACATAGCTTTATTATGCAGCTGCCAAACGGCTACAATACGGTGCTGAGCGATGAGGGCACCAATATCTCGCAGGGGCAGAAGCAGCTGCTCACCATTGCAAGGGCGATGCTGCTCGACGCCAGGATACTTATCCTTGACGAGGCCACCTCCAACGTGGATACCCGCACCGAGCAGCTGATACAGGGCGCCATGCGCCGCTTGATGCAGGATAAAACCTGCTTCGTGATCGCGCACCGCCTTTCCACCATCCAGAACGCCGACATCATCCTTGTCATCAAGGACGGGCAGGTGGTGGAGCAGGGCAACCATCAGGAGCTGCTTAAAAAGGGCAAGGTATACGCGGAGCTTTATAATGCCCAGTTTCAATAAAACAGAACACAGCCCTGCACTCTGCTTAACAGTCAGAGCCGCAGGGCTGTGCTTTACTATATCGGGTGTTTTGAAAGGGCGGTATAAAAGACTTATTTACACTCTATCTCCCTGAACTTCGCCAGCGCGGTTTGGTTGCTTTCGTGGGAGGTGACGGCCAACCCGACCAGCAGGTTGGTATCCAGTGCCAGCTGATGACGGTTGTACAGCATCCAGTCGGTGCCGTTGTTGCTGTAATAGCTTTCAAAGGTGTCGCTGGCGCGGATAAGCTTCATCCAGGTGTCCGGGTAGCTTACCGGGAACATCGGCGGCTCGGTGGTATAGTCGGGCGGGTAAACCGCCTGACAGTCGGTGCCCTTTTGGTCGCGGGACTGAAACTCGTATCCGCCGTTGTTGTGGTTTCTTTCGCGGTTGTCGGGGAAGGCGAAAAAGAAGATATGCTGCCCGTCGGCATCCAAGTCAGGCCTTGCCATGATGCCGGACTTGGTGTAGGGGTGAACCAGCTCCAAAGACTCCAGGCGCACGGTAAACTCAAAGTTGCCCGTATGTTTAAGATACGCGAAATGACATTGGTCATTGCTTAACCAGATATCCTCTCCGCCCGCGACAATGTCATAGCCGTCCGCCACCTTGGCGGCAGAGCCTTTGAGCACGGGGCTACCGATATCCGCGCCGGTAAGTTCAATCATATTCATCACAATACTCCTTTAATGCTTTGCACTATCTATATTATACTAAACGCAACCGCGTTTAGTATAATTGCGTATAGAACGGAAGCGAGCGAATCACCCTGCGCATATCTGCTTATGCAGATATTATACTGTGAAACCGCACGATAACAATAGTATTTTCATATTACCGTTGGTTTGGGTTATGAACTGCTGTGTTTGCAGCAAGCAAACCATTTCTCCGCCAAAGGCTTTAAAACAACCCCCATCATAGTATAGAGACTATGATGGGGGCTTTTAACGGTACGCGTTCGGCGGGCAAGGTAGATTAGCCTTTTACAGCGCCCGCGGTAAAGCTTTTTTGAATCTGGTCGCTCATCAGCAGGTAGATGATGAGTGTCGGCACGGTGGCAACCACAAGGCCTGCGCCCAGCGCGCCCCAGTTGGTGGCGTAACGCCCTACCATGCCCATGATACCAACGGTAAGGGTCTTGTATCTATCCTTGCTGATAAACGAGATGGCAAGCATCAGTTCATTCCAGCAGCTTAAATAGGTAAAGATTGCAACCGTCGCGATAGCCGGGCGGATAAGCGGCAGCATAATTTTGTAGAAGATGCCATAAACATTTAAGCCGTCTAAGCAGCCCGCTTCCTCCAGCTCACGCGGCAGGGTCTTGAAAAATCCCACGAATACGTAAACCGCCATCGGCAATGCGAAGGCTACATAAGGGAGGATCAGCGCCCAGTAGGTGTTGTAGAGGTTGGTTCTCTTAAAGATGATAAACAGAGGAACCAGCGTGGCGTGCAAAGGTATCATCATACCCGACAGGAACACCAGCAAAGCCTTGGAGCTTAGCTTCCATGTCATGCGGGCGATCGCGTAGGCAACCATTGCCGCAAGCACGGTGGATACCACAATGGATACGGCGGTAACAATCACACTGTTGATAAAATAGGTGCCAAGCTTGCCAGTGGTCAGCACGTCTTGGTAGTTCACCCACATCCATACCTTCGGCAGGCCGATGGGGTTGTCGCCAAAGCTCTCAGCATTGCTCTTCAGTGAAAAGGTGAACAGCCAGTAAAGAGGGAAGATCTGTATCAGCGCAATAATGGTTAGTACCGTGTAAAGCACGATATGATGATTTTTTCTCTGTTTCATTACTCTACCCCCTCCTCAATACTCGTAGTCCTGAACTTTGAACAGCTTCTGCAGCAGCACGGTAAAGATCAGGCATTCCACGAGGATGAAGATAGCCATGGTACTGCCGAGCCCATACTTGTTCTGCAGGAAGATATTGCTGAACATCAGGGTCGTGGGAACCTCCGTGGCATGAATAGGGCCGCCCTTGGTAAGAACGTAGATAAGGTCGAAGGTCTTCAGTGAGCCGATGAGCGCGAATGTCGCGCATACCTTTACCATCGGCATGATAAGCGGAATGGAAATGTGGCGCGCAACCTGTACACTGTTGGCCCCGTCGATGGAGGCGGCCTCATACAGGGTGGGCGGTATCGCCTTGATGGCGGAATATAAAAGCAGCATATGGTAACCAACATACTGCCAAATCATCACAAAGAAAGCGGAACCGAGTGCGAGATGGGTATCCGCAAGCCAGTTGCGCTGTAAGCTTTCCAAACCGATGCTGCCTAAGAATACGTTCAGCAGACCGTTGTTGGGGTGGTAGATCTTCATCCACAGCTGGCCGATTACGGTAGTGGAGATGATTACGGGTATAAAATAGATATTGCGGAATATACTCTCTCCCTTGATGTTGCGCGCGATAACCAGCGCCAGCAGCAGCGCGATAGGCAGCTGCACAAAGATAGAGAGCACCGCCAAAAGCCCCGAGTTAAGGATTGAGGTTACAAAATAATCCTTGGTGCTTGTGAACAGCGTGATGTAATTTTTTATGCCTACAAACGTACCGCTGCCCACGCCGTTCCAGTCCAACATGGAATAGTAGACCGAAAAGGCAATGGGCAGAAATACAATGACGCTGAATAGGACAAGCGCCGGTACCACAAATACGATTATCGCTACCTTGTCCCGCATAACCTTTTCCAAGAGAATGCCCCCTTTTCGTATGATACCAATTTATGTAGAAACTTTGTGGTTATTCAAGTTTATGGGCCTAGACTGCACAAAAAGAATAACTTTTCCGATAAATCATGTTAAACAAGCTGTCAGCAATACTCATTTCAATAAGAAATATTACGTAAAAATTCTTCACAAAAGGCATAAACGTGGCCTTTTGCGCGCATCTTTCTATATTTCTAATTAAAATAAGTATAAGAAAAAAGAAGGGAAGCGGCCTTTTTACAATAGCCGCTCCCCTCCATAAATGGCTTTTACGGATTCAGCTTCTGCATTTCGGCCGCAAAGTTCTCAGGGGTCAACTGGCCGGCAAAGATTTGCTGAACGAGGCTCTTGTGCTGCTCGGCAGCCTCACCCTCGAGAGCGGTATCCCATGCCAGTACGGCACCGGTGGACTTGTTGGCAATCTCGATAATCTGTGCTACCAGCGGGTCAACGGTTAC
Source organism: Bacillota bacterium (assembly GCA_023412215.1). Taxonomy (GTDB): domain Bacteria; phylum Bacillota; class Clostridia; order Oscillospirales; family Ruminococcaceae; genus Acetanaerobacterium. The sequence continues at coordinate 370,849 of JAEYNX010000003.1, forward strand.
GTCAGACATGTCGAACTTCCAAGTGGCGATACCAGCGCCAAGCTTGAAGCTCTCTTTGGACATGTTCTCGGTAATGTAGATCGCGAAGTTGGCAGCGAGGTCCTTATCAGCGGCATTCGCGCTTACCATGAAGCAGTCGATAGCACCGCCGAGAATCTCGTTGGGGTCGCCCTTACCGCCGGTAATGGACGGCCAGTTCATAGCAACAACCTTGTCCTTAACCTTGGAGAGGTTGGGATCCTGAATCTCACCAGCCATCCAGCTGCCAAGGAACAGCATCGGAATCTCACCGTTTAAGAAAGGCATCTTGGCTTCGTCCTGGGTTAATGCCAGTGCGCCGGGATCAAATGCGCCGGCCTTTACCAGGTCATCCAGCAGCTTAGCGCTCTGTACCATCTCGGGGGTATCGTAGGAGCCTTCGCCGCCAAGTGTGGCGTTGCAGACATCAGCACCGGCGGTGCGCAGCGCGTAAACGTTCTGGTTGAACATTGCAGGCCAACCATCCTTAGCGCCAACGGTCATCGGAACGATGCCCTTCGCCTTAAAGCCTGCAACCGCTGCAAGCAGCTGATCGTTGGTTGCGGGGAGCTCAAGGCCGTTTGCTTCGAACATTTCTTTATTACAGAAGAGTGTGCCAACCCACATGATGAAGGGCAGGCCGTAAACTTTGCCGCCGTAGGTCATGTTGTCGGTCGTGCCGGGTAGCATACGGTCTTTCGCGCCGCCATTGGCAAGATACTCGTCAAGCGGCAGAAGGGCACCAGCTTCGGCAAAGGGCTTCGCAAAACCGCCGCCCCAGGAGAAGAATACATCGGGCGCTTCGTTCGCTGCGATAGCGGTCTTCAGCTTGGTCTTGTAAGCTTCGTTCTCGGTAGCGTCAATCTCAACCTCTACGTTGGGGTTTTCAGACTGCCATTTCTCGAAAATGGTCTTGAAAGACTTGGCGTTTGCGTCAGAATCGGTGGTCCAAAGGTGCCATACAGACAACTTCTGGTTTCCTGCGGCGGCTGAACTGGCGGGTTCAGATGCAGCAGGAGCCTCACCACTCGATGCTGCGGGTGTACCGCTGGAGCAAGCTACTAGGGATACGATCATCGCGCATGCCAAAGCCATGGCAACTATTTTGCGCAAGTTTCTCATTTTCACGCCTCCTAATAAAGATTTTTTAGGACATTTACATAATAAAGCTTTGTGTCCGTTTTTAACATTGATTATTTTTACTAGATTCTTTTTAAATTTTACTTCTATATTGTGTAATTGTCATACCAGTATACTTTTTTACTAATGTAGAAAAATAATTTGGGTCTTCCACGCCAACCATGGCGCCGACCTCGTATGCCTTGATGTCGGTGTTGCGCAAATATTCCAAGGCTTTTTCAATGCGCGCCTTATTCACGTAGTCGCGGAAGGAGATTCCCTTGCGGTGCTTGAACATCCGGCTGAGGTAGCTCGAGTTCATAAAAAAGTACTGTGCCGTCTGCGCCAGCGAAAGCCGCGGGCTAGAAAGATTATCCAGTATGTATTTTTCAATATTGTTCATCTGTTCAGAGCCGTACACCGCAACGGTTTTTTGGTCCTCCGGCTCGGGGCAGGGGTACTTTGACCGAATACGGAAAAGGCTCGCCATAAACTCCTTCTCGTCCACCGGCTTTAGGATATAATCCTCAATGCCGATTTTAATGCCCTGCCGTGCAAACTCAAAATCGCCGTAGCCGGTCACCACAACCACGTGGATATCGGGATACAGCTCCCGCATGCGGCGGCTCATCTCAATGCCGTTGACTATGGGCATGTTAATGTCGGTCACCACAATGTCGGGGATATTCTCATCGAGCGTATCCAGCGCCTCATAGGCCGAGGCCGCTTCCCCGATGATGGTAAAATCCTGCGAATAGGCGCTGATATAGGTTTTAAGGAGCATACGAACAAGGCTTTCATCTTCCACAAGCAGTATCTTATGCGGTCTCATTCAAGAACCTCCTCATCAATCGAAATAAGCACCTGCGTTCCCGCGCCAAGCGTGCTTTTAATCTCAAACCGGCTTCGCGTGCCGTAGATAATGGCAATTCGCTTCATGGTTGCGCCCAGCCCGACGCTTTCGCCGGCCATTACCTCCTCCAGCTTTTCGGGCTCCATGCCGATTCCGTTGTCACGCACCTCGATATACAAGGTGCCCTGCACCAGCCGGGTCTCAATGGCAATCACCCCGTCGGGTACAGCCCCGCGGATGCCGTGGTAGATGGCGTTTTCAACCAAAGGCTGCAGTATCATCTTCGGGATGGAGTATTTTAAGGTTTCGGGCTGGATGCTGTAGGTTATCTCGAAGAGGTCGCTGTAACGCATCTGCTGGATGTATACATAGGAGCGGATAGACTCCAGCTCCTGCTCGAGCAGCACCATTTCCTTGCCGTTGTTCAGGCTGATGCGGTAGAAATCCCCCAGCGCCTTGATGGTCTCGGTTACCTCTTGGGTCCGGCCCATCACGGCCAGCGAGTTGATGGAATCGAGCGTATTATATAAGAAGTGCGGCTTGATCTGCGCCATGGTAATTTCAAGCTCCGCATTGCGCAGCGCCTTCTGTTCCTCAACAATGGTGTTGAGCAGCACCTGGATTTTGTCAATCATCACGTTATAAACGTCCTGCAGCGTACCAAACTCATCCTTGGCGGTCACCTGCTCCACGTGTTCAAAGTGCCCGTTGTATACCCCTTTCATCGAGACGATCAGCTTTTCAATCGGGCGCGGTATGTAGTTGGATATCCAGATGGAGCCGAAGATAATCATAATGCCGTTGATGGCGATGGTGGCTGCCACCATAATGGTGAAGATACTCGTGGGTATGGAGAGATCATGTATCGGGATGCACCTGACAAAGTACATGTTTAGCCCCGTGTTTTTCACCCCTACCACTACGACGCCCCCCTCCTTGGTGCGCTTGATGGTCGAGAATACATCGCCCTTCTGTGCCAGTTCCCGTATCTGGTCGTCGCTGATGGCGTTCTCCTTATTGTTTTTCACGACACAGGGAACACCGTTAAGGTCGATCATCTTAAACGGTTCGTTCCCGCTGTTAAACAGCTTGTCAAACTCCATATACAGGCAAAGCACACCGATGGGCTCTAGTGTTTTTAGGCTGCGCACCAGCCTGAAAAAGGTGAGGTAGCGTATGCCGTCGCCCTGCGAGCCGTCCGCGTTCTCCACCACGAGATACCCGCCGTTGCGGTCCACCAAGGCAGGATAAAAGGCGGAGTTTTTAATATCCTTATAGGTAATGTCCTTGAGCACCCGTTTTTCGGAAAAATAAAGCCGCCCGTCGTTTCGGAACAGGTACGCGGCCGAGATGTTGGCGTTAAAGCTGATATAGGATTTCAGGTAGCTGGTTGCTCTACTGTCGTACTCCCACTGGTTCTCGCTGAGGGCATCCTGCACCAGCTGGCTTGCGATGATGATCTTGGAGGTTTCGGTCACATCCTGCAGGATGACGTCGTAAGCGCGGTTATCCGATTTAATCGTCTCCACCGCGATGTCCTGCACGATGTTGTCGACAACATAGTTATTCAGCAGAAAAAACACCCCCAAACTGATGGAGATGCTGATGGCAATTAAAATAGCATAGCACACCATGATTTTATAACGCAGGGTCAACTTGTTGAGCATAGCCACGCCTCCATGTATCCTCAGAGCAATGTCAAAGATGTGGGTTTATCAGCATGTCTAAGGCTTGCCTGTAAAAAACGTGCGGTGATATATTTTGAGTATTAACCGTCATGGTATTTTTCTTTTTACAAACAACGCCTATTTCCTTGCCGCGGTTATACAGTAATTGCAGTGCAATATTCATTGCGGTGTGCTTTATTCATAGTATGTACTAAAAGAACAATACCACATTTCAACAGGAAATGTGAAGTGCTTTATTGCGAAATTAACAAAAAATATTCTGGAAATATACCGTTTATGAAATTTTTTGTGCAAATAAAGGCAAAATACCGCCCGGACTGCGGCCTAGGCGGTATTTTCAATGAACATATTACGATACTAAAAGCTTTCTTCAAACACGGTCACGCTCAAGGGTACGCGCAGCTGGTCGTGCCGTTCCGGGGATGCGGGCTCACATGCCGCGTAGCCGATAAGCAGAATATTTACCGGCTCAATCGAACTGGGGATGTTGAACTCCTGACGGATGACGGCCGGGTTAAAGGCGCAAATCCAAACGCTGTCCAGGCCCTGTTCCGCCGCGCAGAGCATCATATGGTCGGTGATAATGGACGCGTCGATGTCTGCGGAATCCTTGCCGTCGTAGGCCCGCTTCCACGATTTCTCATGGTCGGCACAGACAATAAGGGCGAGAGGGGCGTTAAAGGTTCGGTAGCCCTTAACGAGTTTCGCCAGCCCTTCGGGGGACTTTACCACCAAAACCCTCTGAGGCTGGTTGTTGCAGGCGGTGGGCGCCACACGTCCCGCCTCTAAAATCAGCTTTAGCTTCTCAGGTTCCACAGGCTTGTTTTGATAGTTTCTTGCGGAATAGCGTTTTTTGGCCAACTCTAAAAAACTCATTTGTCATACCTCCGTTTATATCGTTGTCAATAGGATGAACCACTTGTCGGCGGTTTATCAGCCTAGAAAGAAATTGCCGTTTTCATTGTAGGTGCACCGGTCACAGGCCCCGACTAGTTTCTGGCCGCTTCTGTTACAACAGGGGATGTCATGCACTTCGTTTTATTGTTTCCTCCCACATAAAGCTAAGAGTTTGTCTGAGATAAAGCGTTTCTTTTATAAAGAATCCACCTCGCGCGGTCGAGCGGGTTTATTCCGCGCCTTTTGGCGATGGCGCCAAGCTCGACGGGGCATTGCTTGTAGCCGTAAAAACGGCTGCTTACCACCGCCCGGCCCGAGGTGAGTATCCCAAGCTTGATGGGGTAATCGAGCGAGGTTGCCACGGGGATATGCGCTTCCACGGTGAAATTACCCGAGCGTATCACGGGTGAATCGTACTCTGCCCGCATTAAAAGCAGATCGCCGATAATCTTGCCCAAGAAATCCTCCTGTGCGCTGATTCTCATGGCCACAATCGGCTCGAGCAGGGTGGTTCCGGCGTTGGTCAGGCCGTCCATCACGGCAATGGGGGTAGCGAGGAAAAAGTCCATCGGGTGGGTGTGTACGATGTGATGCTCGCCGCCTATCAGCGTCACCTTCAGGTCGGTCACCTGCCAGCCGTACAGCCCCTGCTTTAAGGTCTCCTGCACAGAGGCTTCTACATGGTGCTGGTACCTTAAAAAGATGTCGTTATTCGATACTGTAGATGTATACTCAAGGCCGGAGCCGGGGCGGCCCGGTTCAATCAACAGCCGCACAATCGCCCAGCAGGGCTTGGGCATGGTATAGGCCTCAAACCCCTCGGCGGTGCCGATAGGAGTTTCTTTGTAGATTACCGACGGCGCGGAAAAGCCCACCTCTAAATTATACCGCTCTTTTAAAAGGGCCGCAATAATCTCCAGTTGAATGGTGCCGGTGATCTTGATTTGAATCTCCTGCTCCTCGCTGAGATACTCCATATCCAGCAGAGGGTCTTCGTCACTGAGCTCCCGCAGCGCGGTGAGCAGTGCGGCAAGCTCGGTGCCTGCCTGCGGCAGCACCTTCACCTTCAAAAGGGGCACCGCCAGCTTGTAGCCGCTTCGGCTGCCCGCTGTGCCGATGACGTCACCGATCTGGATGGAGGAAAGCCCGCATACCGCCGCGATATCTCCGGCGTTCACCTCGCCGATATCGGTGTACTTCCCCCCGAATACCCGCCGTATCTGCGTAATCTTCTGGATTTTGTCGCAGGAGGGGATATACACACTGTCTCTGTTCTTTAGGCTGCCGCCGAACAGACGTACATGCGCGATCTTGCCCATGGTTTTATCGTGCTCGATCTTATATACGATCCCGGAGAGCACGTCGTTCTGAGCGTTCTCCGACCCGTCCATAAACTTTACTATAAACTCAAGCAGCTCCTTTATCCCCACGCCCATTGCGGCGCTGGTATACAGTACCGGCATCATCTGCGCGCTGTTGACCGCCGCGCGAAGCCGCTCTTTGAGATATGCGGGGGAAACGGCGGCGCCTGAAAGATACCGCTCAAGCAGGGCAGGCTCCAAATCCGCTAACGCCAGTACGCATTCCTCCAAAAAGGCGGTATCGGTAAACTCTTTTTTTACAACCGCACAGTCCTTCTCGCCCTGCCGCAATACCTCTTGAAGAGTCAAGACGGCGGGGGAGAACTGGGCCTTTATATCGGCGGTGATTTGGTCGACATCGCTGCCGACCCGGTCGATCTTATTGATAACGAGGAGGGTGGGCGTCTTCGTCTGTTTAAGCGCCTCAAACAGCAGTTCAGTCTGCGCCTGAATCCCCTCCACCGCGGAGATTACCAGCACGGCACAGTCCAAGATAGAAAGGCTTCTTTCCACCTCGCCGCTGAAATCCACATGGCCGGGGGTGTCGATAATATTAACAGAGCAGTCGCCTTGCGCAATTCTAACCGAGGATGCCTTTACCGAGATCCCCCGGGACCTTTCGATAGTAAGCCAGTCGGTCTGGGCGGTGCCGTCGTCCACGTATCCTTTCTTGCGCAGCTCCCCCGAGCAGTAGAGCAGTTGCTCGGTAAGGGAGGTCTTACCGGCGTCTACATGGGCCACAATTCCGAGATTGATTATCTTTAAAGCGTTCAACCAGACCCTCCCAACCCTTCATCCATTCGTGACAGGTGCGTTATTTAGCCGAAGCATATCGTGCCTTGAATCATCCTATTTCTCCCCAATTATAATGTACATGCCTGCTAAAATCAACCATGATGCGAGAATAGGCAGGCGACCGGGGCACACTAAGGCCTAGATGGTATATGCGGGGAGGTGATGGGTATGGCTGGTATTAGAAATCTGCTTTATCGGCATCGGTTGTTCCTGTCTGTTTCACTGCTCGCAGCCCTCTCTCTGATTTACTTACTTCGGAGCCCCTTTGGCTTCGACTGGTCGGACGAAGCCTACTACTGCGCCCTCTCCAACCGCTTTTTAACAGGGGATAAGCTGTTCGAAAACGCCTGGGACATTCACCAGTCGGGTGCCGTCATCACGCTGCCGCTCTTGGTGCTTTTCCGCTTTTTCAATCATGGTAGCAACGACGGGGTACTGCTGTTTTTAAGAATCATCTTTATTGCGGCACAGTCTTTAACTGCATTCTACATGTTCTACCTGCTTCGCAAAAGGTACCGGCTCATCACCGCATTTACCGCTGCCGCCGTATACCTCTCCTTCGTGCCGTTCTGCATTAACAGCTTTAGCTACAATACTTGGTCGTTATTGTTTTTAACCCTTTCAGTACTTTTGATCTATCCTTGGGATACATCCAATCGGCTTGCCCGAATAAAGCATTTTTTGGGCGGGCGTACCTTTGCATTGGCTGTTCAGGCCTATCCGTTTGTCCTTCTCACAGTGCCTGTGTTCACTGGATATTATTTCATGAAGCGAACAGAACTGCGCAAGAATAGATTGTACCTGTTCTGGGCCGGCGGCGTGCTCGTAACAGGTTTGTGCTTTGTACTGCTTGTATGCATCAATTCGTCGTTTGCGGGGCTTATAAACAATCTGCCCTATCTGCTTTCAGACCCGGAGCATCCCTTTACCGGTATACCGGCGTTGCTCCGCCGACTATTTGCGCTTACCGTGGATATTTTCGGCTATCCGCTCTATGGGGTGGCGGCGGTTACGCTGTCCGCGCTGGGGTGCTCTTTTTTGCGCAACAGCAAAACGGTATCTGCGCTTAAACACATCCTGTATCTTTTATCGATCCTGCTTTACTCTATACTCCTGTACAGGATACTCTCAAGCGAAGCCCTCTTAACCACAAAAATCAACCTTTTAACGCTGCCGCTCACGCTGATAGGCCCTGCCATCTATTTCTTAAATGGCCGCAAGCATGACGCTTCGGTTTACCTCTACCTGTTCGGCCTGCTCTATTCCTTTTTGGTGCTGCTCGGTACCAACAACAACCTTTACGGCTGCTCCTATGCACTGATCCTATCCGCTGTCGCGGTCATCCTCTATTGCGGGAAGATCACCATCCCGTTCAGCCATCAACGGTACAAGCAGTATGTCGGTAAAGCCGTTTTGTTCTGCTTATCCGCTTCCTTATTAATTAGTATAGGCTTCACCCGAATAACGCAGGTTTACCGCGACCTTCCGCTGCAATATCTGGTACAGCGCATAGATTCAGGGCCCGCGAGGGGGATAGTCACCTCTGCCGAATCCGCCCGCAAGTATGACGAGATTATCGCGGCGATCGACCGCTACGCGCCAGCCGAGGGCACCGCGTTCTATACGGCGCTGCTGCCCTTTGGATATCTGCATAAGGATTTACAACCGGCGACACCGGCCGTCTGGACGACGCCGCTGAATTCCCCCCGCTTAAGCCGATATTATGCGCTGCACCCGGAGTTTAGGCCGGACTTTGTGATGATTGTAAATAAAGGCTACGGCGTTCATAACGAGAACAACCCTTTTGAAGGGGAGCTTGCACAGTATCTGAGTTCGGGAGCTTTTAAAAAGATAGACCTTACGTGCGGAACCGTCTATGTGAATCAGCGGCAGCGCAAATAGAAGAACCTTTTCCGGCAATAAATAAGGTGCCATCCCATACAGGGCGGCACCTTGCGTAATACGGATAAAGCCGGATTATTCGGTAAATTCTGTCCAGATGTCGTTGTAGCTTTCGAGCACGTCGGGGGCCAGATCGCGCACGCCGAGACCGCGCTGAATGGCTTCGTTGGGGATGTTCTTGGCGGGGTTTTCGCGGAAGGATTCATCCATCAGCTCCATCGCGGCGGCGTTGGGGTTGGTGTAGGGGAAGGCCTCGGTGATCATCTTGCTGGTTTCGGGCTCCAGAATGAAATTGATAAGCTTCTCGGCCCACTCCTTGTTCTTGGAGCCTTTCGCCACGCAGAGGCTGTCGAGGAACAGATACTGCCCCTCTTTGGGGAATACAATCTTTACATCGGGGTTTTCCTCGTTGGCAATGGCAATCTCCGCGCTGTAGATGACGCCCGCGGTGGCCTCTCCGCTGATCATGGCGGTTTTGGGCGAGTCGCTGTCTAAAAGCTTAATGTTGGGCTTAAGCTCCATCAGCTTGGCCTTGGTCTGCTCCAGCTTCGCGGGGTCGCTTTCATTGTAGTCAAAGCCCAGCATCACGTTGACGGCGCCGATGATTACCCTGAAATCGTCGATAAGCACCAGCGAGTTTTTAAACTGCGGGTCAAACAGGTCGGCGTAGGAGGTAATCTCCTTACTTACCTTCGCGGTGTTTACACAGATGGTGCCTACGCCGCCTAAGTAGGGCACCGAGTAGGTGTTCTCGGGGTCATACCACGGCTTTAAATAGCCGCTGGAGATGTTCTTGATATTGGGGATGTTGTCGTAGTCGAGCGTCTCAAGCAGGCCCTCGTTGCCCATCTTCTCTATGTACATCTCGGCGACATCCACCACATCGTAGGTGCCCGCGGGGGCGCTTTTCACCTTGGCGTACATGTCGGCAATCGACGAGAAGGTGGTCATGTTCACCTTTACACCGTACTTTTCCTCAAATTTGTCCAGCACCGACTGAGGGAGGTATTCCGTCCAGATAAAGATACTGAGTTCAGGTTTCGCCTTGGCTCCGGCGCAGCCGGTAAAGAGACCGACAGCCAGCACCAGAATGAGCGCGACAGATAAGATTCGTTTCATGGTTTTTTCTCCTTCTCATATTTTTGGTTCCACGCTATGAGCCCTTGCCGCAAATAACCCCTTGCAGCCACTCAATATGTAAAGACCGCCCGCCGCTTTGCGGCGGGATGATCAGTACGCCATTTTATGCCTCATTCCGCCATGGCCGGTTCGGCTGCGCTATCGCCCTGCCCGCTGTGCCGGTAAGGATTTGCCCGCCCTGTACCGCCACCTGCCCGTTTACAATCACCGCGTCGATGCCCTCGGGGGGGAGGTCGGGTTTCCCTTTGTGCGGGAGCTTCGCACGGTCGGTGAGGCTTTCAAGGTCGAACACCGTGAGGTCGGCGTCCGCTTCCTCAAAGATATTGCCCTTATTCGTTAAGCCAAGCCGCTTGGCGGGTAGCAGGGTGATGCGCGAAACCGCGTCGGAGAGCGTAAGCTGAGCGCGTTCCTTTACCAGCTTGCGTAAAAAGCGGGGGAAGGTGCCCGCGTCCTGCGGGTGCCCTTTTGAGGTATCGTCGGTCTGGTTTACCCCCGCGTCGCTCGAGACCATCATATAGGGCAGTTCAAATGCCATGTAGATCTCGTGCAGGTTGCCGATAAGCGCGATCACCGCGTCGTCCGGGTGATTTTTACGCAGGTCGTCGTATTTATTCCTATCGAGGTACTGCCCCGCGTAGCGGCCGTTCGCGGCAAACAGGTTGCCGTAGGAGCAGCCCCACTTCTCGAGGCAGCTTTCCTCAAAAACCGGTGTGCCGATGTAGGTGGCGAAGCTGGTGTACATGCCGCTGTCGCAGGAGACGTCGTACCCCTCGTGCACCGCGCCTTCAATCATCTGCAGCGCCTCACGCATCATGCCAAAGCCGAACTGGTACACCACATGCGAGATCTGCACGGCGGCACCCGTGACGCGCGCGATATCGATGGCCTCCTTCAACGCCGCAAGCCCCTGATAGCAGTCGGTGCGGATGTGTATCGCCACCGGCTTGCCGTAGCGGGCAGCCGTGCGGCTGAGCGTGAGCACCTCCTCCTTTGAGCTGCCGGGGGTATACTCCAGCCCGAACGAAAGCCCGGCGGCCCCCGCCTCAAGCTCTTTTATCAACAGTTCATTCGCGGCCTCTGCCTGCGTAGCGGTGAGCGGCTGATAGGGGTCATGCTGCCCCACGCGCCGCCGCAGCAGGGTAGCACCGCACAGCTCAAGCTGGTTTATTACAAAGCCCCTGCGGTTTTGGTTGGAAATAAAGGCACCGATGTCCTCTACCCCCATGCCGCAGTTGCCGTTTAGGGCGGTGGTTACGCCCTGCCTGCACAGCATCGTACCGTTGGCGGCGTGCCCCTCGATGTGGGCGTGAATGTCGATAAACCCGGGTGAAACGTAGCGGCCGGACGCGTCGATGGTCGCTGCCGCATCCTCGGTTTCACGGCTGATGCGGGCGATTTTGCCGCCCTTGATGTATACATTCGCGGCTGTCAATCTTTTGCGCTGCGTGTCAATGATCGTGCCGTTTACAATGGCGAGGTCGTACATATCGTCACCTCTTTTCCTCGGGCAGGGTGGAGCCGTCGAGGGTGAGCAGCGGGGTATAAAGCTCCGGCCTGCGGTCGCGGAATACACCCCAGCTGCGGCGGTAGAGCGCCAGCGCGTCAAGGTCAAAGCTGGCGGTGAGCACCCCTTCGGTGCAGTCGTCGGCCTTTGCCACAACCTGCCCGGTGCCGTCGGTGATAAAGGAGGAGCCGTAAAAGGTGATGCGGCTGTCGCCCTCCTGCTCGGTGCCGATGCGGTTGGAGGCGATTACCGGCGTGAGGTTTGCCGCGGCGTGCCCCTGCATGCAGGTTTGCCAGTGGCGGCGGGAGTCAAGGCCGGGGTTCTGCGGCTCGGAGCCGATGGCGGTAGGGTAGAGCAGCAGCTCGGCGCCCTTGAGCGCCATAATGCGCGCCGCCTCGGGGAACCACTGGTCCCAGCACACCCCGCAGCCGATGCGCCCGTACGTGGTGTCCCACACCATAAAGCCGGTGTCGCCGGGGTTGAAAAAGAACTTCTCCTCGTAGCCCGCCCCGTCAGGGATGTGTGATTTTCGGTAGCTGCCCAGCACCTCGCCGGTACTGTCTATCACGGCCAGGGTATTGTAATAGGCGTTATTGCAGCGTTCAAAAAAGCTGACGGGCAGCACCACCGCAAGCTCCTTGGCCACCTTTATAAAATGCCGTACGGCGGGGTTTTCCTTTAGCGTGGTTGCAAGCGGGATATACTGCTCCAGCGGCTTTTGGCAGAAGTAGTTCGTTTCCAAAAGCTCCTGCAGCAGGATGATATTTGCCCCATTCGCTGCGGCAGCACGCACCAGCGCCTCCGCCGCCGCAAGGTTTTCGTTTAAGTTGTTCCGGCTCACCATCTGGGTGGCCGCGACCGTCACCGTTCTCATAACAATCATCCTTTGCTTATATTTAAATCGATAGTATTATCTTGATTAAAGCGGTATCTGCTGGGTGATGCAGTGGATATTCCCGCCGCCCTTCACGATATCGAGGGTAGGCAGCTGCACGATCTCCCGCTGCGGGAACAGCCTGCTCAGTGTCTGCGCCGCCGCTTCGTCGGTTTCCTCAGCCTCTCCGCCGAAGGCGGGCAGTATCACCCCGCCGTTTACGAATACATAGTTTACATAGCTCAGCGGCAGCGGCTTGCCGTTATGCTCGTGTAGCGGCGGCTCCGGCATCTTCTCTACCGCAAGGCCGTTTGCTGTAAGGATTTCTTCGGCTCTGCGAAAACGCTCATAGTTGGGGTGGGTGGGGTCGTCCGTCCAAAGCAGCAATACGGTGGCGGGGCCGATAAAACAGCAGATATTATCCACATGCCCGCTGGTCTCATCGGCGTACAGCCCGTAGGGCAGCCAGATGACCTTTTTTGCCCCGAGGTAGTGCAGCAGATGGCCTTCAATCTCCGCCTTGCTGAACTTGGGGTTGCGGTTTGGGTTTAGCAGGCATTCTTCGGTGGTGAGCACCAGCCCCTGCCCGTTTACGTGAATCGACCCGCCCTCCAGTATCAATGGCGCGTCGATGCGGGGAACACCCAGCACCTCGCACAGCCGCTCGGGAACAAGGTTATCCAGCGCGTAGTTCAGGAAGATGCCGCCCCACGCGTTAAACCGCCAGTTGACAGCGGCAAGCGTTCCGTCTCGGTCTTTTACAAAGGTGGGGCCGTTATCGCGCATCCAGCAGTCGTCATGCGGCAGGGTGAGCAGCGCCACCCTTTCGGGGCAGAGTGTGCGGGCCTCCTCGGCAAGCGCCTCGTTTACAATCATGGTAACCGGCTCAAAACGGGCGATGGCCGCGGCCACCCGCGCAAAGGCGAGCCGCGCGGCCTTGATGCCGTCCCCCCACACACAGTCGGAGACCGGCCACTCCATCAGCATCCCACGGTGTTCTTCCCACTCGGGGGGCATATGCAGTCCCTGCAGTTGCGTAAACATGAACTATACAACGTCCTTTTTGTTAGCACTCATTACAATGAGAAATATAAAAAAATCTGAGCAAAAGGCCCCATTTATACCTTTTGTGAAGAATTTTTACGTACTATTTCTTATTGAAATTAGCATATGATGCCTCCCGTATGCACGGAACCCGGTAACCGGGCTAAGAGTGTATATCTGACGCTATAAACTCCTGATAGCAAAAAAACAATGCGGCCGCCCTTTAAATGAAGGCCAACCACATTGTTTGGGTTAACTATATACAATAATAATGTCGAAGTCAATTGTCTTTTGCCACAAAGCCGATTGTCGTTTTAAACAGCGGTACCAAAACGAGTGTCTGAAAGCCGCCGTTAATTTATAGATTATGCGAATGGAAACAAGATTGACAATAACAGTGGCCTGTAGTATCATAATTTTGTAACAAATGATTGGTTCCTTACAGGGCTTAGATATCTGCTTTCGTAAGGTACATGGGTTACACGGGCAGTGCTATTAAAGCATGCAGAAATACGGCGCTTTGGCTGTTTCGCGCATTGGCGCGCGAGAGGCGAAAAGGCGCTGTTTTTATTTACCGTTATCCGTTATACCGAACTGTTTCAAATTGGCCTTATGCCTTTCGGCATAAAGCCGGAAAGGCATGGTAGTACATATGAAGAAGCTGGAGATTATTATTCGCCCCGAAAAGCTGGAGGAGCTTAAAACCGTTTTAAACAACTACTCGGTGGGCGGCATGTCCATCAGCAGCATCATGGGCTGCGGCAACCAAAAGGGCTACACCTACGACGGCATCAAGGGCCTGTCGCTGCCCAATATCAACCTGATACCCAAGATTCAGGTGAACGTGGTGGTGGCCGACGAGGTCGTTTCAGAGCTCTTAAGCAGCATCCACGAAGAGATCGCCACCGGCAAGGTCGGCGACGGCAAGGTGTTTGTTTACCCCGTAGAGGAGGCCATGCGCATCCGCACCGGCGAGCGCGGCAACAAAGCCATCTAGTTTAACGCCTTTTATATCAATATCAAAAGCAGACAATGTCGTCTCTTGGGGCGTTGTCTGCTTTTTTTCGTGCATCGTTGAAACAGGTTTAAATCTGGCTTAGGAGGAAGCGCTATGGCCGCAAAGCCAATTGTAGAAATACACAATGTAAACAAGCATTACGGTGAAAATCATGTTGTAAAAGATTTAAATATGGTCGTTAATGAGGGGGAGTTTCTCTCTATCTTAGGGCCTTCCGGCTGCGGGAAGACCACCACGCTGCGCATGATAGCGGGGTTTGAGCAGCAGAGCGACGGCGACATTCTGGTAGAGGGCGAGCGGGTGGAAAACAAAGAGCCCTTTGAACGCAATGTCAATACCGTGTTCCAGAGCTATGCGCTCTTCCCGCACATGACGGTGTTTGAGAACGTGGGCTTCGGTTTAAAGATGAAGGGCGTTAAGAAGCAGCAGATCAAAGAGCTTGTAAAGGAGGCTCTTTCGATGGTGCAGCTCGAGGGGTTTGATAAGCGCTACCCCTCCCAGCTCTCGGGTGGGCAGAAGCAGCGGGTGGCCATCGCAAGGGCAATCGTCAACAAGCCGCGCGTGCTGCTCTTGGATGAACCCTTGGGCGCCTTAGACCTTAAGCTGCGCAAGCAGATGCAGATCGAGCTTAAACGCCTTCAAAAACGTCTGGGCATCACCTTTATCTATGTGACGCACGATCAGGAGGAGGCGCTCACCATGAGCGACCGCATCGCGGTCATGAACGCGGGCGTTTTGGAACAGCTGGGCACCCCTACCGAGATTTATGAAAGCCCACACACCAAGTTCGTGGCCGACTTTATCGGCGAATCCAACCTCTTTGAGGCGGTGGTGAGCCACGAGGGCGAGGACGCGCTCGTGCTGGCCGCCGAGGCCGGAACGATGCAGGGAAAGGGCGGTGGGTTTGAAGACGGCGAGCTTATCTATGTTTCGGTACGCCCTGAAAAGGTGCAGTGCGCGTCTATACCGCAGGAGGGCTTTACGCTTTGCGGCGTGGTCAAGGAGCATATCTATATCGGTACGCTGGTAAAGAGCATCGTGATGCTGCCAAACGGCTACGAGGTAAAGCTGACAGCCCTCGCGGGCAAGGAACTTCCGCCTGTAGGCGAGGTGCAGTACCTGTTTTGGAAGGTATCAGACGCGGTGCTCATTCACTCGGTTTCCCACCGCATCTTCAGCACCATCGAGAACATCAACCTCGGCGAGTATGTCGCCGGGCTGAGTGCCCTTGAGAAAGAATCGAGGTGAGGCGGGATGGCTAAGTTAAACCGCCGCAGGTTTCGCGCCAAAGGGCTGCCCTTGCTCACGATGGTGTCGCCCGTCACGTTCTGGATGGTGCTGCTCATCGCCGTGCCGCTCATCTACATACTGGTGGTAAGCTTCTGCACCACCGACGCCTCGCACAACATCGTGTTCTCGTTTACACTGGATAATTACGCGAAGCTGTTAAGTCCAACCCTGCTTACTATCTACGCAAACTCCCTGATTATCGCGCTGTTGTCTACAATAACCTGTATCCTCGTCGGCTATCCGTTTGCGTATATTATGGCGTTTACCACCCGTTTTCGCAAAACCCTGATGATGATCTTTTTAATGCTCCCGTTCTGGACGAGCTCGCTCATCCGCCTGTACGGCTGGCGCACCATCTTGGGCAGCGAGGGGTATTTAAACCGCTTCTTGCAGTCGGTTGGCCTTATCAGCGCGCCGCTTGAGATGATGTATACGCGCGGAGCCGTTGTGCTGGGCATGGTGTACGTGCTGCTGCCCTTCATGATTCTGCCGATACACACCGTTATCGATAAGCTCGACCGCAGCCTGCTGGAAGCAGCAAGCGACCTCGGCGCGCGGAATGTCCGACGCTTTCTGCACATCACGCTGCCCCTCACGGCGCCCGGCATCTTCGCGGGGGTGATTATGGTGTTCATCCCGTCGCTCGGCTACTTCTTTGTTTCCGACATCATGGGTGGCAGCAAGAGCCAGCTCATCGGCAACGCGATCGAGCGGCAGTTTAAAGAGGCCTTCAACTGGCCGTTCGGTGCGGCGCTCTCCATTGTGCTGATCGTTATCACACTGGTGCTGGTGCGCATCTATACCAAGGTGGGCGGCAGCGTCGACGATTTGGGGGTGATGTAGGTGACCAAAAAAGAAATGAAATCGGCGGCCGGCAAGGGCACTGCCCGTGTTTTCTCAGGGCTGGTTTTCCTTTTTCTCTACCTGCCCATCGCCGTCATCGTCCTGTTTTCGTTTAACGATTCCCGCCGCAACATCGTGTTCGAGGGCTTTACCGCCGAGTGGTACGGCGTTATGCTGCACAACGGCCCGCTGCTCGAGGCGTTCGGCAACACCATGCTGGTGGCGGTGAGCAGCACGCTCCTTTCGGCGATGGTGGGTACCCTTGCCGCGGTGGGCATGTACCGCTACAAGTTCCGCGGCAAAGGGCTGATCGACGCACTTTTGTACATCCCCGTGGTTATCCCCGAGATCGTGCTGGGCATCTCGATGCTTTCCATCTTTTCACTCTCACATGTGCCGCTGGGCATGATTACCCTCGTGATCGCGCACGCGACCTTCTCCATCCCCTTCGTCGTGTTCACCGTGCGCGCCCGGCTTTCTGGCTTTGACCGCTCGGTGGAGGAGGCGGCGATGGACCTCGGCGCGAACCGTATCAAGGTGTTCTTCAATATCACCATCCCCATCATCCTCCCGGGCATCCTTTCGGGGGCGCTGCTGGCGTTTACCTTGTCGATAGACGACATCATCATCAGCTTCTTCACCACCGGCCCCAACAGCACCACCTTCCCCCTCAAGATCATGGAGATGGTACGCTCGGGCGTTCGCCCCGATGTTTATGCGCTTTCCACCCTGATTATCCTCGTCACCTTTACGGCGGTGGTGGTCAGCCAGACCATCGCCTACAAAAAGCAGCAATAAAGAGGCCATCCGTTATAATTTGAGAGGAGTGTTTTACATGAAAAGAAGAATATCCGGCATCCTGCTGGCGGCGCTTGTGCTGTCGCTCGCCCTCATCTCCGCGGGCTGCGCAGGCAAGGGCAGCGGAGAGCTCAACATCTTTGTGTGGACAGAATACATGCCGCAGACCGTTTTCGATGCCTTTACCAAGGAAACGGGTGTTAAGGTAAACGTGCAAACCTATTCCTCCAACGAGGATATGCTCGCGAAGGTAAAGGGGAGCAACGAGGGCATCTATGATATTGTGGTGCCCAGCGACTACATGGTAAAGATGATGGTAGGCGAGGGGCTTTTGCAGGCGCTTGACCAGAGCAAGCTGCCCAACCTTAAGAATATCGACCCCGCATACTTAAACCAGAGCTTCGACCCCGGCAACCAATACTCGGTGCCCTACATGGGCGGCGTGGCAACCCTGGTGGTGAACAAAACCAAGGTAACCGAGCCGATCACCTCCTATAAACAGCTGTTTGACCCTAAATTTGCAAACTCGCTCGTGGTGCTGGACGACTTCCGCGCCGTCATCGGCATTACCGCCAAGAGCCTCGGCTACTCGCTCAACACCACCGACGACACCGAGCTGGCGGAGGTAGGCAAGGCGCTCGAGACCTTCAAGCCCAACATCAAGCTCTACGACAGCGACTCGCCCAAAACCGCGATGCTCAACGGTGAAACCTCCATCGGCTTTATGTGGAACGCGGAGGTCGCCATCTGCACCGAGGAGAGCGACGATTTTGAGGTCGTGTTCCCCGAGGAGGGCTGCTACCTGTTCCTTGACAACCTGAGCGTCCTCAGGGGGGCCAAGAACAGCGAAAACGCGCTTAAATTCTTAAACTTCATCTTAAGGCCGGAGATCAGCAAGCTGGTTTCAGACGAGTTCCCCTACCTAAACCCCAACGCAGAGGCGGTAAAACTGCTGCCCGACAGCTATAAGAACAACCCCGCCTCCAACATCCCGCCCGAGGTGTTTGCCAATGGCGAGTTTGTAGAGGATATCGGCACGGCGGTAGAGAAGTACGATACCCTCTGGACACAGCTTACACAATAATATTCTATAAACTTTACCCGAACCTGAAGAAAGGCAAGGAAGCAAGCAATGAGTGAACAGACAATCGGCAAGATGTATATAGACGGCAAATGGGTGCTGTCCTTAACCGGCGAAACGCGCAAGGTGATAAACCCGGCCGACGGCAGCGTTATCGGCGTCGTGACCGAGGGCGGCGCGGAGGATGTTAAAAAGGCGGTTAAAGCCGCCTCCCGGGCCTTTGAAGAAGGCAGCTGGCGCAATATGCCCGTGAGCGAGCGCGCCGCGCTTTTACACCGCATTGCGGATAAGATTGAGGAGCGGGCCGACGCGTTTACCAAGCTCGACACCCTAAACAACGGCAAGCCGCTGCGTGACAGCGCGGGCGATGTGGCCGACTCGGTAACCTGCTTTCGCTACTACGCGGGGCTGATCGATAAGCCCCTAGGGCAGACCTACGCGGTGCCGGACCCCAACACCCACGCGATGGTGGTGCGCGAGCCGATCGGCGTCTGCGGGCAGATCGTACCGTGGAACTACCCGCTGATGATGGCGGCGTGGAAGCTCGCCCCCTGCCTTGCGGCGGGCAACACCACCGTGTTCAAGCCCTCCGAGCTTACCCCCTTAAGCGCCATAAAGCTGTTTGAAATCTTCGAGGAGGCAGGCCTTCCCGCGGGTGTCGCCAACCTTGTAATGGGCGCGGGCGGCACGGTAGGGCAGGAGATTGCCGAAAACGACGGCATCGATAAGGTCATCTTCACGGGCGGTACCGTTACGGGCCGCAAGATCATGCAGGCCGCGACCAAAAACCTAAAGGGCATCGGGCTGGAGCTCGGCGGCAAAAGCCCCTGTATCGTGTTCGACGACGCGGATTTAGAAACAGCGGTAGACTGGGCATTGTTTGCCATCTTCTGCAATCAGGGCGAGGTGTGCTCCGCAGGCTCGCGCCTGATACTGCAGGATACCATCTACGAGGCGTTCTTAAAGCAGCTCGCCGAGCGCACCGCTAAAATCAAGGTGGCCAAAGGGGACACCGAGGGCGCCGAGATGGGCCCGCTCATCAGCGAGGCGCACATGAACAAGGTGCTCGGTTATATCGAGGCCGGTAAACAGGAGGGTGCACGCCTGCTCTGCGGTGGCTGCCGCATTACCGAGGGCGAGTACGCCAAGGGGTATTTCGTGGTCCCCACCATCTTTGCCGACTGTACCCCCAACATGCGCCTCGTGCAGGAGGAGATCTTCGGGCCGGTGCTCGCCGTGCAGAGGTTTTCCACCGAAGAGGAGGCCCTTGCCCTTGCCAACGGCACGGTGTACGGCCTTGCGGGCGGCGTGTTTACGAACGACGTCACCCGCGCGCTCAGGGTTATCAAGGCGCTACGTGCGGGCATCACCTGGATAAACGCCTACCATCCCACCTTCGCGCAGGCGCCGTGGGGTGGCTATAAGCAGAGCGGCATCGGCCGTGAGCTTGGCACCTTCGGCCTTGACGAATACACCGAGATCAAGCAGATCAACATCAACCTGGCTCCCGGACCAATCTATTGGTTTGAGAAATAGAAACTTCAGAAAGAGGATAATACTAATCTCTTATTAAAACCTTTCTAAAAAATCTTCGCAAAAAGCCATAAATTCAAGCTTTCCGCTCGATTTTTTAGAGGTTTTATAATCGAGATAAGTATAAGGCTTATCGAAAAGAGAGCCAAAGAAAGGATTTGTTAAAATGAGTTCCCAAAAGGCCCAACAGATTTTAGACAAGGTGCTCGGCTACATTACCGCAGACGAGCTCACGGAGGCGGACAAGCAGCAGCTGGTTACCGACAGTGTGTACAACTACAACGAGTATGTAAACCCCGGTTGGCTGAAATACCGCAAAAGTGTGTCGACGAATGAGGCTTTTGTTGAGTGGGAGGATTACGATTCTTACTTCACCGACGTTTACGGCGAACAGTTCATCGACTGTCTTGGCGGCTTCGGCATCTACACCTTCGGCCACCGCAACCCCGAGATTGTAAAGTATGTGCAGGCGCAACTTAACCGTCAGGCGCTGCACAGCCAGGAACTGCTTGACCCTCTGCGCGGTTATCTTGCGCAGGCCCTTGCCGAGATTACTCCCGGCGACCTGCAATACTGCTTTTTCACCAACGGCGGCGCCGAGGCCGTGGAGATGGCGTTAAAGCTTGCGCGCATCGCAACCGGCAAACGTCACTTCATCTCTACCGTGGGCGGCTTTCACGGCAAGAGCATGGGCGCCCTTTCGGTGGGCGGCAAAGCTACCTACAGGCTGCCCTATCTGCCCATCGTGCAGCAGGTGTCGCATGTCATCTACGGCGACCTTGACGACCTGAGCAAGACGGTTAAAAAGCTCACCACCACCGGCGAGGGTATTGCCGCCGTGATCATGGAGCCTGTACAGGGCGAGGCGGGCATCATTGTTCCGCCCGAAGGGTACCTTAAGGCGGTGCGCGAGCTGTGCGACGAATACGGCATCTGCCTGATCTTTGACGAGATTCAAACCGGTATGGGGCGCACCGGCAGCTACTTCCGCTGTGAGGCGGAGGGCGTCACCCCCGACATCCTGACCTATGGCAAGGCCTTCGGCGGCGGCATCATGCCCATCACCGGCATCATCGCCCGCCCACACCTCTGGGTAGAGGAATTAAAGGAGAACCCGTGGATACTCGGTTCCCCCACCTTCGGCGGCAACCCCTTGGCCTGCGCGGCAGCGCTGGGCGCCATCAACTACATGGTCAAGTACGACGTACCTAGGCTTGCGCGCGAAAAGGGGGAGTACCTCATGGCGGGGCTTAAAAAGCTGCAGCAGAAGTATCCCGTCATCCTCAAGGATATCCGCGGCATCGGCCTGATGATCGGCGTGGAGTTCCCCAAATCCGAAATCGGCTATGCGGTGGCGAAGGGGCTGTTCGCACGCAAGGTGATGACGGCGGGCACCTTAAACAATGCCACCACCATCCGCTTCGAGCCTGCGGCAACCACCAGCTACGAGGACTTTGACAAGGTGCTCGCCCGTATGGACGACGCGCTTGCCGAGGTGCAAAAGGAATTTGCAATTTAGCAAAAAAACAATTTATCGCTTTTTTTAAAGAAGAATCCGTATTATAATTAGTTGCGCAGGCGGATATTGCCGCCTGCGCAACCTCTCTGTTCTGTTAAGCAGAGTAACGGAGAAAATCAAGCCCCTTCTTTGTATGTAAGGGATAACGAACCGCTTTTACGCGGCAAAATGAGGTGCTAGGATGATAACATTTGATTACCTGCTGCCCACCCGGTTGGTTTTCGGGCGCGGTCGGCTTAACGAGCTTGGCGGCATCTGCGCCGAATACGGCAAAAAGCCGCTGATTGTCACCGGCAAGAGCAGCGCCAAAACAGGGCTGCTGGGCCGCATCACGGCACAGCTTAGTGGCTACGCCGTGTTTGACGAGGTGGTGCAAAACCCGCTTTCCACCACCGCCGAGGCGGGGCTTGCAGTGTTAAAGCAGCATGGCTGCGATATGGTGCTTGCGGTAGGCGGCGGCAGCCCGATGGATACGGCCAAGGCAATTGCCTTTATGGCGAAGAACGAGGGCGACATCAACGACTATATTATGCAGCGCAAAACGGGCGAGGGCGCCCTGCCGGTGGTTACGGTGTCCACCACCGCGGGCACGGGCAGCGAGGCCAACTGCTTTGCCGTGCTCACCAACCCCGCCACCAACGATAAAAAGTCGCTTAAAAACCCCGCTATCTTCCCGAAGGTGGCGATTTTAGACCCCGGGCTGCTGACCTCGCAGCCGCCGCACATCGTGGCCTCCACAGGGTTTGACGCCTTTTCGCACAACCTTGAGGCCTACATCGCCAACCGCGCCCAGCCCATTGTGAGGATTCTGGCGGCTCAGGGTATTCGCCTGCTGTTTGAAAACCTCGAAAAGGCATATCAAAACCCCGCCGATGTAGACGCGTTTGATCAGGTGATGCTCGCAAGCACGCTCGGCGGCATGAGCATCTGCCTTGCGGGGGTAGGGCTGCCCCACGCCATGGAGCACCCGGTGAGCGGGCTTTACAACGTGGTTCATGGGCAGGGGCTCGCGGCCATTCTGCCGAAGGTGATGCGTTTCAATGCTCAGCGTGCGCCAGAGCGGCTGGCGGCGCTCGCCGTCTCCACCGGCATTGCGAGTGTCTCTACAGGCATCGACGAAGTGGCGCTCGCGCTTTGCACAAAGATAGACGAGCTTCTATACAACCTGAGTCTGCGCTTTACCCTGTCGCAGCTTGGCGTGCTGCAAAAGGACGTGGCGTGGCTTGCGCACAACGCTATGACTCTGATGAACGCCAACGCCGTCAACAACCCCTACGTCCCCACCGAGGAGGATGTATACGCCCTGTTTGAAAGCTGTTTGTAAAGCTGCCCCATGCAAGAGCAGGCCCCTTCTCCCAAACGGGAAGAAGGGGCCTGCTCTTGTTCTGTATGCCTAAACGCGTATCTCACACCGTTTGCTGAATACCGTACATTCGGGGTCATAACAGATGCTCGTGCACTTGGCCACTTCATAGCCGTGGCGCAACAACAACTCAAAATCCGCCTCGGTGGGCTTGCTTAGCGTCGTGGGGTAATCACACGCCCTTTGCGCGTCCTCAGCGGAGAGACACTGTGCAATCAGCTCCTTTTTGAGCGCAGCCGGGAGCTTGCTGTCCTCCACAATGTCCTGCGCGCTGTTGCCGATCTTGTAATACACGCCCTTTCTGCTGCGCTTAAAATAATCCATAACGCTTCGGTTGCGCAGGGCCATCACCTGATCCATCGCGATCTCCAGCAGCCTTTTCAGGTTTTTGCCGGATACATTTTTCTCCCGCCTTTTATATTCGATAGGCATAGAGGCGTTGCTTACCACCAGATAATCGATACCCTCGCACAGGCTCCCGCCGTTATCCGGTTTATAGACCGATTCCATCCCCAGATTATCGTAAACGCCGCCATCCCACAGGTGGATATATTTTTCCACAGTGACGGAATCATCCTTTGAAAAATAGGATTTCTCCCAGTGGAACTTATCGGTCTTCAGCTCATACGGGCCGATAAAAACGGGCAGACCGGCGGACGCTGCCACCGCGTCGGCCAAGGGAATCTTGGGGTTACTCACATACCCGATCCGGTAGTCGCCCATATCCTCCTGCGAAAAACGGAACCGTTTGCCTGTCTCATAGGTCGTGCAGTTGATAAACCATGACGGCGTTTTTTTAAGATCCGCAAGATCGCCGGAAAGCCCCCAATGCTTTTGCAGTATCTTTGCCATGAGGTTCACCCGTTTGTGCCACCACCATGGCGAAAAGATGAGCCGCTTGATTGCGGTATGCAGGATATCCTTGTGCAGGATGACCGTTTTTACCTTTGGGAGCACATTTTTCAGATATTCCTCACTGGTGGGCCACTGGTGACCGTTCTGGGCGTATACCAGCCCGATGCCCAAGCCGGCGCCGGAAACCGATGAGATGCGGGCAACATCCTCCAGCATGTTATTCTCCGCCAGCCATTTCAGGGTGCCCAAATGAAAGACGGCCGCCCTTATTCCTCCGCCCGAGAGCGCAATGCCGATTCTTCGCTGATTGTCATACACCTTTGTTGTCTCCTTTGTCATTATCTTCGCTCCGCTTCCAGCAGCCGCCCGATCATCAGCGCCACCTCCAGCCGCGTGCAGTCGGAGATATTCTTTACGCTCAGGCCGGTGATCTCCTCGATCTTCATAATGCGGTACTTAAGCGTGTTTTTGTGGATAAATAGCTTGTCCGAGATATCCGCAAGGTTGCCGCCCGACTCTAAAAATACCTCCAGTGTATGCAGCAGGGTGGCGTTGTTGAGCCGGTCGTACTCAATCACCTTGCTGAGCGTCGCGGTGTAGTAGTTCTCCAGCACCCGCTTGTCGCGTACCGCAAACAGGATAGAGAAGATGCCCATGTCGCTGTAGAAGTTGTAGGTGCTCTTTATCAGGTGGCATTTACCCGCCTTTAAGGCAAGCTCGGCCTCGTTGAGGCTTTCGTGCATCTCATCGAGGGAAAGGTAAGCGTTGCCGATGCCAAGGCGCAGGGCAAGACCGGGGTAATGCCTATCCACCTCACGCTGTACCTCGTCAAACAGCGATGTGACGAAGGTCTCGGCGGTCTCATTGCGCGTTTGTACCAGGCAGATGAATGAATCGCTGCGCAGCATGAGGATGGGCGCCTTGCCCCTGTCTACAATCGCGTTCTGGATGGTTCGCTTGATGAACAGCTTCAGCTCCACAATGGAGGTTTCGTCGATGATGCCGTGCTGCTTGAGGTAATCCGAGAAGGCGTTGATATCGGCGATGCAGATGCGCGCGGGCTTGTCGGGGAGGTACCCGTAGTATTCCGCGCGTGTTTGGATATGTGCCTCCAGTGTGCGCTCGCCGAACAGGATGCTCACCAGAAGGTTATCGAGCGTTTTCTCCTCCATCTCCTTCATGGTAAGCGCCTGACAGATGTCTTGGCTCACCGTAACCAGCCGCGCCTCCCACGGCAGTTCAAACAGCGGAAAGGCGTGCGCCTCGGCTTCCTCCAGCACCGCTTTGGGCACCTCGCGGATATACGGCCCGATGTACACCACCATGCCCGCCGCTTTTTTATCGATGAGCATACGCACCACGTCCAGCAGTTGCCCTGGGTCGCCTTTCACGTTTAAGCCCGAAACAAATACCAGCTCGCCGCCGTAAATCCAGTTCACGATCTGCCGCATGTCCTCCAGACATTCGGCGATATAAATCCAGCGCAGGGGGCGGTTAAGCCCGTTCGCGCCCGCTACCACCTTCATCTCCCGCAGGGAGGGGAGGCTTAATATTTCCCCGCACATCATTGCCATAAGCGTCCTCTTTTCGCCGGATACCCCGCTCTCAGCGGGTACCGTTACAGGGGGGTTCTCTCAACGGATAAGCCCTATAGGTTAGCACCATCATACTATATGCGCGGCGGGGAAGTCAATAATGGGAGTGAGTGCCGCATGGTGTATTGATTATGAATACACGATAAAAAGAGGCTTTTAAGAGGTTCACTCTTAAAAGCCTTTCGCGTATCCGTATACTTAACTATAGGGAAGCGGCAATCGCCTCGTCCAGCACATCCATACCGAAGTTCACCTGTTCGGGGGTCATCACCAGCGGGGGCAAGAAGCGCAACACGTTGCTGAAGATGCCCGCGCCGAGGAGGATAACTCCCTTCTTCTGCGCGTACGCGATAACGCGCTTTACAAGGTCGGCGTCGGTTTCTTTGGTGACAGGGTCTTTCACAAACTCGATACCCACCATCGCGCCCATTCCGCGCACGTCGCCGATGGCGGGGTATTTTGCCTTCATCGCATTAAGCCTCTGCATGAGAATGGCGCCGATCTCGGTGGCCTTGGCGCACAGGTCCTCCTGCTCAATCTTATCGATTACCGCAAGTGCTGCCGCACAGCCGAGGGGGCTACCGCCGTAGGTGCCGCCGATTTCACCGGGGTTAGTGGCATCCATAATCTCGGCGCGGCCCACCACCGCGCTTAAGGGTACGCCCGCCGCAATCGACTTCGACATCACGATCATGTCGGGGTCGATGCCATAGTACTCGCAGGCAAAGAATTTACCGGTGCGCGCAAAGCCCGCCTGCACCTCGTCGATGATCAGCAGGATATCGTTCTCCCTGCAAATCTTCTGCAGCGCCTGATAGTACTCCTTAGGCGGCGCGATAAACCCGCCCTCGCCCTGCAGCGGCTCGGCAATCACCGCGGCAATGGTATCCTTCGACCATTCGCCCTTGAGCAGCGTCGCGAATCTCTCGGCGCAGGCCAGAGCAAAATCCACCTCATTGTCGTACCCGTGGCCGTTTCGGTAGTAATAGGGGGTAGGAATTTTATAGGTGTCTGCACTGAAGGGGCCGAACCCGTTTTTATAGGGCTTTACCTTGCTGGTGATTGACATTGCCATGTAGGTGCGCCCGTGAAACGCGCATTCCAGCGAGACAATACCCGTTTTTTTGGTGTATTTGCGGGCAATCTTGATGGCATTTTCCACCGCCTCGGCGCCGCTGTTCGCCAGCATGGCGCGCTTTTCACCGGTGATCGGTACGAGCGCGCAGAGACGCTCTGCAAGCGCTATGTACGGCTCATACATCGCCACGTGAAAGCAGGGGTGAATCATCTTCTGTGCCTGCTCTGTGATTGCGGCAACCACCGCGTCGTCGCAGTGCCCGACATTCTGTACGCCGATTGCCGCGGCGAAATCGAGGTAGACATTGCCGTCAATATCCTTAAGCAGCGCACCCTTGGCCTCCGTAATGCAAGCCTGCAGCCCCACGCTTACCCCCTTGGCGACGCATTTATTCTTTTTTTCAAGCAGCGCTTGAGATTTTGGCCCCGGTATGGTGTTTGTAACGATGCGCGGCAGCTTTTCTTCAATCATTGTTGACCATTCCTTTCCTGCATAAAGTAAGAGGGATTGCTTTTACTTAAAAACATACCCCAACTAAGCTTAAAGTGTTTTGCCCTGAACCTCGGGCAAAGTAACCGGGCAAACAATGCACTTGCCTGTGTGGTGATGAAATAAAAAACGCCATCTTATCTGCCTGTACCGCAGGCGGATAAAACAGCGTCATTGCCCAATCGTTTGCCTTTTCATATAGAATAACAGATTAAGGCCGCGGGGGAAATGTCCAGAAATACAAATTTGTTTGTTCAAAAGAATGATAGGGGAAAGTATTATACTTGCAGGTGAATTTTTTGATCCGTGATATACATAAGCAGACTTAATCTGCCTTTTTCTCGTCCAGCTTTTCCGCTTTAATCAGCAGTACTGCCGCCAGTATGATAAACGGCAGCCCGCCGACAATACCGGTAATCGCGGGCCCGATGAGCGGGTTGTAGGGGCCTTTAATCATATAGTTTGGCAGCGCGGCTCCGGCGTTTACCGCCGAATGTATCATCGCGGCGGGTATCGCACTGTTTAACCGGATGGATATGTACCCTTCTATGATCCCTAGGCTGAGGCAAAACACAACCATGGCCAGTATCCCAAGCCAGGGGAACCCAAGGTACTCGGTGCCGTAGTTATGCCCCTGCGCAATGATCGGCGCGTGCCATATACCCCAAACAGCGCCGCTGATAATGAGTGCGGTACGGGTTTTAAAGAGCTCGCGCAGTTTGGGCAGCAGGTAGCCTCTCCAGCCCAGCTCCTCCCCCAGTGTCGGTATCAGGTTAATGATCGGGCCGAGCAGGATAAACTGTATTAGCGATGCAATAAACATGCTGTTTGCGGAGACTTTGCCCGCGCCGCTGGGATCGATCAATTGGTTGAGTGTGCTGAATTCGGGGTCAAACGAATGAGGGAATACAAGAAAATAAAACACACTGCTAAATAAAAGTAACGCGGTCGGGCCAAAGAATATCAGCAGGTAGAGTCGTATATGCCCTTTTAAGTGCGGGCGAAGGTACATGTTATGAAAGCCTTCTTTGGTTATTACTCTGGTAAGCAGGTTGCCGATAGTCGGCGCGAACATGGCGCACGCAAGAATGACAACCACGGTAATGCTCCCGCTTTTTAACCCGAAGAATGGGATGGATAAGAATATCAGCCATGCGATTATACACGTAATGATAACAAAGAGGATGATCCGTTTTTTGGTGAGTGCTCTCTCGGTACCGGTCATATGCCATTCCCTCCATATTTTATAGTTGAATGCCCTGTAGCTTCTCGATTATGCTTTTGTAACGCGGGTTGTCTTTAAGAACCGCGAAGGCAGGAAGCTGGGTGACCATATCCACCATGCTTCGTTGGATGGCCTTTTCATTCCTCGGCAGCCCCGTACCCAGATCCAGCTCTTCCAGCCAGCTGCCGATGCGGTCAAAAAAGCTATCCCCATGAAGCTTTAACGGGTAGATGTCGCCGACGGCAAGGCTTGTGTATCGTTCAAGCATATCGAGCGCCTCGTTTTGCCTGCCCTGCTGCAGGTATCCCTGCGCGGCGCAGAGATACAGCTGTACCAGCAGCGTGGGGTGCAGATGAGCCATATCAAACGTCTGTGCGACCGCTAACGTTCGGTTTAGTACCTCATCAAATCTTTCCGGCGTGTCGGTGCACAGCATGAGGTAAAGGGGGAAGAAGTTAAACAGGGTGACAATATCCTGATAGATGCCTACCTGCAGCACCGATTTCGCATCCTCCATGCGTCCCAGCATCTGATAGGCGGAGGCCAGTATCGTCTCGGGCGGCAGGGCGGGAGTGTTCATCCCCTCCAAGAGCTCCAGCGCGCTGTTCGGGTCGCCCGAAGAGATGCAGCATAAGGCCTCCAGAAACAGCGCCGTCTTGTTCAGTTGCAGCTCGTCGCTTTCGGTTCGGATACGGTTAAAAAGCTCCTTGAGCTGCACAAACAGGGCTGTCGCCTCTTTCGCGTCCGTTACCAGCTGAAGATGATTGAAAAGCAGGATGCCCATCTGCAGCAGCAAGGGATAGCAGGAGTAATACTTTTTGATGATCCCTTGGCACTCGCTTAGCACCGCCTGATACGGCTTGGATGTAAAATCGTCCGAGAGGCGAAGGTACAGCTTTTTGATATCCTCTTTGCTCATCTGGGGTTGGTAATCCATCAGGTCGTCTATGCTAATGTTGAAGTAGGCCGCCAGCTGCGGCAGCAAGGTAATATCGGGGTAGCTCTGCCCGGTCTCCCACTTGGAGACCGAAGCCTTTGAAACGCCCATATAATAGGCCAAATCGTCCTGTGTAATGCCTTTTTCCCTGCGCTTGTTAACCAGTACCCGCGCGATGTTAATTTCTCTCATTCCTGCCACCTCACTTGCCTATATTATAGAGCGGCGTTCTTATCGATACAATGGATTCTTAGTTGATTTTGGTATACAAAATCAACTATCACGTTACTTTCCGAAATTATACGATAAAAAAGCAACAGAAACCAACCGGCAGGTATGGTTTCTGTTGCTTCTCATAGAAAATATATGGGTTTTGGCTTACAACGGTTTCCCGGCCAAAATCTCCTTATAATCCTGATAATTCTTCTTAAGCAGGGCGGGCGTGTCCAGACCATAGGGGCATCTGGCGGAGCACTGGCCGCATTCTATACAGTCCTCCACCTTTTTCATCATCGCTTGGCCGCTCTCCGAAAGCAGCGTCTCCGTCGGTGAGCGCCTTATCAGCAGCGACGCCCGGGCGCACATGTTGATGACTATTCCCTGCGGGCAGGGGGAGCAGTAGCCGCAGCCACGGCAGAAATTGCCCTGCAGCTCCCTGCGGTCTGCCTCAATGCAGGCCGTCGTCTCGTCATCCAGTGCGGGTGGGGTATGGATATAGGAAAGAAATTCATCCAGCTCACGTTCGCGTTGGATGCCCCAGATGGGGATAAGCTGGTCAAATTGGGTCAGCCACGCGCAGGCGGCGGCCGAGTTGGTAATCAGCCCTCCGGAGAGCGCCTTCATGGCGATAAAACCCATCCCTTTTTCCTCACAGGCCGTAACCAGCTCCAAATCCTTGTCTATGCTCAGGTAGCTTAGCGGGAACTGAAGGGTATCGTATAACCCCGATTCTATCGCCTCCCACGCGACATTCAGCCGGTGGTTGGTGATACCGATGAATCGGATTTTGCCCTGCCGTTTTGCCTCCAGCATAGCGTCATACAGCCCGCTTTCATCGCCCGGTTTAGGGCAGAAGGCGGGGTTGTGGAACTGATAGAGGTCTATATGGTCGGTTTTCAGCATCCGCAGGCTGGTATTAAGGTCGGACCAAAACGCCTCGGCGGTTTTTGCGGGGGTTTTCGTGGCGAGAACCACCTTGTCCCACATCCCGGCAAAGGTCTTACCCAGCTTTTCTTCACTGTCGGTATAGCCGCGGGCGGTATCGTAAAAGGTGATGCCTCCGTCATATGCCTTTTTAAGGATATGTACCGCGTCCTTAACAGGCACCCTCTGAATCGGCAACGCTCCAAAACCGTTCTGCTCTATCCGCAGCCCAGTGCTCCCAATGGTCATCTGCGCCATGTCGTCCATCCTTTCGTTTATAAAAATCCGCTTCGCTTCGTTTGATGAGACCGGCGGCAGTCGTAAGCAAGATAAAAACCTTATAGTAAGATATCCTTGCTGCGGCTTAGGTTTAAGTTAACTATAGCATAAACAGGGCAGAAGTAAAAGGACTTAAGCCGCTGGGGGTTTAAGTCCTGCTTGTGGAATAGTATCTGAGAACTCATAGCCGTAAGCTCTCTGTATCGGATGGCTTCCTTTTTGCAGTGTGCCCTCCTTTCTCCTCCTGCCCGCCGATCAGCAGCAGGCCGAGGATGATAAGCCCGCCGCCCAGCCACTGCTGCCACCCCGCACGCTCACCGAGCAGCGTCACCGAAAGGATGAACGAGGTAAACGGCATCATGCCCGAGAAGGCGGCGGCCGTGTGCGCGCTGCACCGCTTGATGCCCGAATACCACAGAATAAACGCGAGCGCCGTTACCCCAACGCCGTACCATACCAGTGCCAGCCACTTTTGCATCGAAAGGGCGGCGAGCGCCGCAGCGGGCTGCTCAAAGAGGGCAGGCACCAGGCAGAGCAGCAGCGCCATGCCCGCCACAAGCGTGGTTTGCACCAGCGGATTGATGGACGCTTCCTTCGTTGCCCGCAGGGTATTTACGCGCGAGAGGATGTTAAACAGCGACTCGCAGCAGGCGGCACCCAGTACCAACAGGTTGCCCCAAAAGTGTCCCGCCGAAAAACCGTTTGCGGCAACCAATATCCCTTGCAGCAGCAGTATGCCGAAGACGGTGCTCAGGATGCCAAGCAGGCTGCTTTTACGCACCGGTTCTCTCAGCACCGCCCAGGCGAGTATCGCCGTCACGGCAGGCGTGGCGCCCGTGAGGATTCCGGCCTCTCCGGTGCTGGTATGCAGCAGACCCTGCAACAAGAACATACGGAATAAGAATATACCGATAAGTGCCTGCAAAAACGGCAGCAGCCACTCCTTTGCCGCCATGCGTCGTACTGTCCGCACAAGGTCTTTTGCGCATAGGGGCAGCAAGAACAGCAATGTAAAACATAAGCTCACAGCGGTGATAGTAAACGTCCCAATACTGCCCGATGCGATCCTTGCCGCGATAACCGAGGTGCCCGCCAGCGCAAATCCGAAGAAAAAACAGATGCGCCCAATCATTCCGTCACGATTCATAGTCACCCTACCATTTCCCAGTTGTATAATTTATGCTATAATCATAGCAGGAAACTGGTCTATTTAAAGCGCCAGTTTGATGGAATTTTGTCAGTCCAGTTGCGCTGGACCTAACTAGCCATATATGGAGGGCTTATGTGTGATATAGAGTTAGCAGAAAGCGAACTGCCCCTGAAACGTCGGCTGTACCAAACCCTGCGGGACCGCATAACCTCAGGGCGAATTCCGGCGGGGGAGGCGCTGCCCTCCACGCGGGAGCTGGCCAAGCAGCTCGCCGTTTCGCGCAATACCGTGTGCGAAGCGTATGAGATGCTGCTTGCCGAGGGCTATGTCGTCAGTCGCCGGGGCGCACCCACCCGTGTGGCGGAGGGGCTGGTTCTTGAAAGATCGCATGCCGAGATGCCAAAGCCCCAGCCGGTGGCGCACACTGCGCCCGTTGTCGCCGACCTGCACACCGGCCAGCCCGACCTTCGGCTGTTCCCCGCCTTCCAGTGGGGTATGGCGATGCGCAGGGCCTGCGAGGGTCTGACGCTTTCACAGCTTGGCTACACCGGCCCGCAGGGGCTGCCGCAGCTGCGGGAGGAGATCTCGGCATGGCTGTTTCGCAGTAAGGGGATGCTTGCCCCGCCCGAGGATATCTTCGTCACGGCGGGAGCCACCCATGCCCTGCATATCATCGCGCAGCTGCTCGGAGAGGGCGGCAGGGGCCTGATGGTGGAGGACCCCTGCCACACGGGGATGCTGCGCACACTGCAGAGTAAGGGTGTGCCTGTTTACCCTGTCGCGGCGGATGAGCAGGGGCTGCAAACCGAGCTGCTCAGCGGGCAAAACGCCGCGGCGGTATACGTCACCCCGTCACATCAGTTTCCGCTCGGCGGTATTCTGCCCGCGGCAAGGCGGGCCGCCCTCATCCGCTTTGCGCGGGAGCACGGCCTGTATATCGTGGAGGACGACTACGACAGCGAATTCCGTTACAGCGGCGAGCCGGTGGCGCCGCTCTTTAGCGCCGACCCGCAGCGCGTGCTCTATACGGGCACCTTCAGCAAGGTGTTGTTCCCCGCGCTTCGCATCGGCTACGCGGTGGTGCCAAGGGCACTGCAGGCCCGTTTTAGCCAGCTGCGCACCCAGACCGACGTGCAAAACCCCGTGGCGGAGCAGGCCGCCCTCGCCGATTTTCTGCACGCCCGCAGGCTGGATAAGCACGTGCGGCAGATGCGCAAGGTATACGGTGAGCGGCGGCAGGTGCTGCTCAACGCGCTGCGTGAGCACTTCGGCGACGGCTGGCGCACCTGGGGGGACGCGGCGGGGCTGCACCTTGCGCTGCAGTTTGAGCGGCTGCGCTTTGACGCCTCCTTTGTTTTGTGCTGCAGGCAGAGCGGCATAAGGCTGGCGACGGTGGAACAGCACAGCATCGTCAAGGGCAGGCACACCGACAAGCTGCTAATCGGCTACGGGCACCTTACCCCCGATGAGATACGCCGCGCGGTTGCGGTGCTGGCGGAGTTTATACAAAGGGAGCTTAAAAGGGAAGACGGCTGCGTAAAACGCGGCGAATGATCCTGCATACAACTACAACAAATAACAGGCCACCTTCGGCTTTCAATACCGAAGGCGGCCTGTTGTGTATGTAAGGTATAGGATAACCGAAGGAGACAGCCCCCAAGAATTCGCGATGGCACACAGGGATTTCACTGTGTGGGGAAAAGTAATGGGCAGGGTAGGGATAGTACAAAGGGGCCTGCTAAACCGTTTCGTTAACGGCCTGCTCCAGTTGGGTGAGCGCCTGCTCGAGGGTTTTGCGCGGGCAGGCGATGTTGATGCGCTCAAAGCCGCTGCCGCCCTCACCAAACATGGTACCCGCGTCCAGCCACAGGCGCGCCTTGTTTACCACAAAGTTCTCCAGCTGCCCGTCGCTGAGGTTCAGCCCGCTGCAATCCAGCCACACAAGGTAGGTGCCCTGCGGTTCCACAAGCTTGATCTGCGGCAGGCGCTGCGCCAAAAACGCCCTTACGAAGCTCAGGTTCTCGTGAAGATACAGCTTCAGCGCCTCCAGCCATTCGCCGCCTTCGGCGTAAGCCGCCCGGCAGGCGGTAATGCCCATCACATTAAGCTGGCTGTAGCCGCTTCTTACAAGCTCCTGCTTAAAGCGCTGCCGCAGGCTTTTGTTCGCGATAAAGATATTCGAAATCTGCAGCCCCGCGAGGTTGAAGGTTTTAGTGGGGGCCGTGCAGGTGATGGTGTGCTCGGCGAACTCGGGTTTGAGGGCGGCGAACACATGGTGCGTATGGCCGGGGTAGGTAAAATCGGCGTGAATCTCATCCGAGATGACGGTGACCCCGTGCTTTAGGCAGATATCGCCCATACGGGTAAGCTCCTCCCTTGTCCACACCCGCCCCACAGGGTTGTGCGGGCTGCACAGGATAAACAGCTTGACCCTGTTTTGAATGATTTTCTCTTCAAAATCCGCGTAATCGACGGCATACTCCCCCTGCGCGAATACCAGCCGGTTTACCACCAGCTTGCGGCCGTTTTTCGTCACTGCCTCCGAGAACGGGTAGTAAACCGGCTGCTGGATGAGCACCGCGTCCCCCTCCTGCGTCAATGCGCGGATGGCGGTGCAGATGGCGTACACCACCCCGGGGGTTTTCACCAGCCATTCGGGGTGGATATCCCACCCAAAAGAGCGTGAGAACCAGCGCTTTAGCACCTCGAAATAATCTTGCCGCGCCTCGGAATAGCCGAAGATGCCGTGGCGGCTTTTCTCCACCAGCGCGTCAATCACGGCGGTGGGGGCCTGAAAATCCATATCCGCCACCCAGAGCGGCAAAACGCCCTTCGGCTTGCCACGCTCCGCCCAGAAGTCGTATTTGATGGAATCGGTGTTTGTTCTGTCGATGAGCTCGTCGAAATTATAGTTCACGTTTTAGTCCTCCAGTGCCTGCCTAAGGTCGGCAATCAAATCGTCGGCGGACTCCAGCCCGGCCGACAGGCGGATAAGCCGCTCGTTAATGCCCTTGGCCTCGCGCACCTCCTTGGGTACGTCGGCGTGGGTCTGCATCATGGGGTAGGTGATCAGCGTTTCGGAACCGCCGAGGCTCTCGGCATACTGTATCAGTTTCACACGCTCGAGCAGCCTTTTGGCCGTTTGCTCGCTGTCGGTCTCGAACGAGATCA
This sequence comes from Bacillota bacterium, assembly GCA_023412215.1. Lineage (GTDB taxonomy): Bacteria > Bacillota > Clostridia > Oscillospirales > Ruminococcaceae > Acetanaerobacterium. Next base: position 405,411 of record JAEYNX010000003.1, read on the forward strand.
TCGCGCCGAAGCCAGTGGCCTGCCGTTTAGAAACCTCATAACTCGGGTGGCTGGGCAGCCCCACATAGTGCACGGCCTTTACCTTTGGCTGTGTGCTCAGCCAGTTAGATAGTAAAATGGCGTTTTCCTGCTGCTGGCGCATCCGTACGGCAAGGGTTTTGATGCCGCGTATGAGCAGCCAGCTGTCAAACGGCGACAGGCAGGCGCCGATGGTTTTGTAGATAAAGCGCAGGCGCTGTGAAAGCAGCGTATCCCCAACCACCAAAAAGCCCGCGAGAGTATCGTTGTGCCCGCCAAGGTATTTGGTGCCGCTGTGGGTGACAATATCGGCGCCGAGTGGGAGCGGGCGCTGAAAGTAGGGGGTTAAGAAGGTGTTGTCTACAATCAGCAGCAGGCCGTGCTCCTTCGTAAGGCGCGATACCGCCGCGATATCCGTTACCTGCATCATGGGGTTGGTAGGCGTCTCAATGAAAACGGCCTTGGTCTCCTTGCGGATGAGCGGTTCTATAAGCGAGAGATCGGAGGTATCCACAAAGTCGAAGGTGACGCCGTTTTTCATCGAGACGGTATAAAACAGGCGGTGAGAGCCGCCGTATAGGTCGTCGGAGGCAATGATGTGGTCGCCGGGCGAGAACAGTTCCATCACCGCGGAGATTGCGGCCATGCCGGTAGAAAAGGCCATGGCATCCACGCCGCCCTCCAGCAGGGCAACCGTTTTTTCAAGGTGTTCCCGCGTGGGGTTTTGCATTCGCGAATAGTCAAACCCCGTGCTCTGCCCGACGCCGGGGTGGGCAAAGGTGGCGGTTTGAAATATCGGTATGCTTACGGCACCCGTACAGTCGTAACAATCATCGCTCCCGTGAACACAGGCCGTTGTAAAATCCATAGTACTGTCTCCAATCCCATATAGTGCAAAAATGCTGATCCAGACCATTGTTTTAATAATATATGTATTTAATGATATTTAAATCCTCAGGCCTTGTCAATAGTATATTAACCCTATAGATATAATATATTTACTAATTTAATGTGGTAATGCTCTAATGTATGCATTTCTTTAGATTGACGTACCGGAAAGCAAAATAGTATAATTTAAAATAGAATATAAAGAACTAACATATGGGGATAAATCGATGAAGGTCCTTAAATGTAAAGGGGATATTTTATGGGGGATTTCCGCTTTTATCTGGACGGGCGCACGCTTACCAAAAGCGAAGAGAAGATCGTCAACTATATCTACCAGCATCTTTCCATTATTCCGTTTTTGTCCATCGGCAAGATTGCGGAGGAATTGAATATCAGCGTCGCGACCCTGTCGCGGTTCGTGCGCCATATGGGCTACGAGAGCCTTAAAGACCTTAAGGTCGCCATCATGGAGCATGAAAACGTTACTACCCCGGCCGGGAAGCTGCAGAAAACGCTGTCGATGGCCGATGCCAACACCGCCGTGCAGCTGTTAAAGCGTCAGGAGGCCTGCCTTGCGCAGACGAGGGAGAATCTGTCCGAGCCTGATGTCAAAAAGGCCGTGGCAGCCATCCGGGATGCGGAAACGGTTTATTTTCTGGGCAAAGGCGTCTCGCGCGGGCTGGTGGAGCTGTTCTCTTTCCGGCTTTGCCGGTTTCAAAAGCGCACGGTCACCCTGCCGCCAAGCGGCTCGGAGCTTTTTGAGCGCCTTGTGGATGTCAAGCAGAACGATCTTGTCATCCTGTTCGGGTTCTATAAAATGCCGGTGGAGGCGCGGGTGACTCTGGAGCAGGCCCGAGAGGTTGGCTGCAAAACACTGCTGTTCACCGACAGGCTATACTCGGATGAAGAACAGCGCGGCGACATCAACCTGTATGTCTACCGCGGCGAGCTGAGGGAGTACCATTCCATGGCCGCCGCCGTTGCCTTAATCGACACATTGGTGGTTCTTACCGCCCGGGAGCTGGAGGGGGAGCCGGTGCAGAGCCTTTCCGACCTTTATCAGCTCAAAGAAAAATACGCGGATATCATACCGCGTTAAAAACCGCCGGTCGTGCTAAAAATGGCAGCACAACCGGCGGTTTTGTTTTGACGATATAACCCTAAGCTCTTTTTATTCCTTTGTCAGGCTGCTGAGATAATCCCCGCCCAGCGCATGAATATTCTTCTGCGCGTTTTTTAGCAGGCCTGCGGCGTTAACGATATATGCTGCGTTGTCGGAGACCATCGCCTTGATGCTGCCCTCCCGCAGATGGGCCGCCAGCTGCAGGATGGTCGAACACTCGGGCATCTCGTTCCATACGCACCCGAACTGCAGAAAGCAATGGGTATCGCTGCCCGCTACTACGGGCAGGCCCAGCCTCTGCGCGAGGGCAAGCACCTCATCTTTTGCGCGCTCTCCGGCTGTCGCATAGTCCTTGCCGTTTAAATCTATAAAGTCAAGCCGTTTTAACTCTTGGTCGGGAAGGGCAGGGATATTGCTCCCCTTGCGGAAGGGGTGCGCCGCGCCCGTCACCACCTGATAGGATGCGGCGGTTTCCATAAGGGCGGAGAAAGGAAGAAAATGCCGCTCCGCCTTATAGGGCGCAAGCTCCCGGTTCATATGCAGGATATCCTCCGCCTTTCCGAGGACAAGGATATGCCCGGCCTCGGCGATATCCACCTCCATGCCTGGAAACACCAAAATGCCTTCCGCAGAGAAGGCGTCGCCGGTTTGAGGGTATGTTTTATATAAAAATTCGCACAGCTCCTCAAATCCGTCGGTGTTGAAGTGCTCGGTGAGACACAGCGCGTCCAGCCCTGATTTTCTGGCCGCCTGAAACATGTATGAGATATAATCCGCGGAAAAGGGGAGTTTCTTTGCCAGTTTGCCATGTGTGTGAAAATCTATTTTCATTTATTCGGCTCCTAAATACTCATTTTTGACGTCAGCAGCAGGCACGCGGCTACATATGCGACCGATACACCCACAAATACCGCATCCCGCCAGGTCATGCGCAGCATGGAAAGCTTGATCCTTTTTACCGCCGGGTTGGAGGCGGCATAGTGGTAGCCCTTCAGCTCCAGCGCCTCCACCGTTGTGCGTGAACGTTTGGCGGTATTGAGCATCAGCGGGTAAAACGACAGTATCACAATCTTCACCTGATAGATTAAGAAGCGAATCTTCCCCACAAACCCTTTTGAATCGGGTGCGCGCCCGCGTATCCGGTAGGATAAGAGGATATTCTCAAACTCCTGCGTCAGAATGGGCAGAATACGGTATGAAAATGCGATACTGAACGACAATCGGTCCGGACACCCAAAGTACAACAGTCCGTTTGCCAGCTTGTCGGGGTCAAGCCCCGAAAACACCGTGACCGATGCGAGCGATACCACCGTAACTTTCAGCGTCAGGATAAGCAGCGGAACGATCGTTGACGCATTGCCGCCAAACAGCAGCGAAACCACGAGCAGATAACCTGTTTGAGAGAACACGCCCATAGAGAAGAGAAAAAGAACGAGCGGTGCAATCCTCGCAAGAAATGCGGTGACGGCTACGAACAGAAACAGGCTCAGCAATATGGTGATGTCGGTTAAAAACCATGGCACAAGCCCGAAAAACAGGTACCATATCAGCAGGGTGCGCGCATCCAGGCGGGCGATGGCGGTGTCGTCGTTGCCGTATGCGTTTTTCAGCACCTGGTTTCTCAGGTTGTCAATCGAGATTTTATCAACAATATTCTCACCGAGCTTTGACATAAGCAACCTCCTCCTCCATGGCCGGTTTGAAGTACCCGACAAACTCGTCCACCGTAAAGCACTGCGCGCCGTCCTGCAGCGCCTTACCCATCAGGTAGATATCCGGCGGGCGAATACCCGCCAGTTCTACGGCGTGTGAATCGCCAAACACCTCTTCCCGTGTGCCGTCGGCAATAATGGCGCCACGGTACAGCACAATAATACGCTCTGCCCATTCAGCCACCAGCTGCATATCGTGGGTGGCGATGATGGCGGTTTCCACCACGTCATTCAGGGCCTCCAGCGTTTTGGCGATCTCCTTGCGCGTGGAGATATCCAAATTGGCGGTGGGCTCATCCAGCAGCAGGATGGAGGGGTTTAGGGCAATGCCAACAGCCAGCGACGCCCTTCGCATCTGCCCGCCGGAGAGCAGACGACCGTCCCGCTCGGCAAGCCCCTGCAGATTGAACATCGCCATCAGCTCCTGCGCGCGCCGCTCATAGTCCTTCATCCCGCGCACGCGCATCGCGTACTCGATGTCATCGCGGATGCAGTCCCGGATAAACATCTCCTCGGGGTTCTGGTATACCAGCGAGATATCGCGAGAGATATCCTCTGGAGAGCGCCCGCTGGTAGACGCGCCGCACACAGCCACTACGCCGCCTTTTGGCTTGAGCAGCCCTGTCATCAGCTTTAAGATGGTGGTTTTGCCCGCACCGTTGCAGCCGATCAGCGCGATCTTTTCGCCGCGGTGAACATCCAACGAAAAATGCTCCAGAATAACGGGGTCTTTGCCCTTCACCGCGCGGTATTTTACGCAGACGTCGCGAAATTGTATGGCCGCTTCGGCCAGCGGTTTCGCGGCTTTTTGGCGCGCGACAGCATAGCCTGTCGGCGTAAAGCTCTCAAAAAAGGCCTTGCCATCTTCCTGCGTGGTCGGTAGTTGGGTGTCGGCAGAAGCGGCGCCGGTATGAATGAAGCGGTGCGCCGCCAGTGTTATCTGCGGGGGGTGGATATCATTCTCCAGTAGTTCGTCCACGCGGTTGAGCGCTTCATTTACGGGAAGCTTCCACAGCATCCCGCCGTCTCTCATCAGCATAACATGCTTGCAGTACCGGGCGATGAATTCGGTGTGGTGTTCTATCACAAGGATCGTCTTGCCATACTTTTCGTTGAGCTCGCGCAGCAGGTCGTAAATGCAGAAGGCATGCTGTGGGTCTAATTGCGCGACCGGCTCGTCGAGCACAAGGATATCCGGCTTTAAGGCCGCCGCGCCCGCGAGCGCCAGCAGGTGCTTTTGCCCGCCCGAAAGCTGCCAGACATAATCCTCTTCCTTGTCCGCCAGGCCGATCTGCCCGAGAGCCTCTCGTCCCTGTGCAAGATAATCCTTCATGGCGTAATTGAGGCAGGCAAAGGAGGCATCGTCGAGTACGGTGGGCCGCAGAATCTGGTTTTCAAAGTCCTGATACACATAACCTATTTTCTTTGCAAGCTCGCCTACGCCGTGGCTTAGGGTATCAAGCCCGTCCAGCTCTACGCTGCCGTCAAACTCCCCTGAGAAAAAATGGGGAATCAGCCCGTTGAGGGCTTTACAGAAGGTGGACTTCCCGCAGCCATTGCCACCAATGACTGCAAGGAAGTCTCCACGTTCTATCTCAAGGCTTATATTGTTTAAGCTGGGCCGCGGTGCCCCGGGGTATGTAAAAGAGAGGTTACTGATTCGGATGGTTGGATCGTTATTAGTCATTTTTACTGTCCAGCGCCTTTTTCCTCATTACCGCAATCAGTATGATTGCCACAACCACCGCCGCCGCAATACTGATAATGATTGCGTTGCTGCTTTCGGCCCACTCTGCCTCCCAGTCGATGAGCGAGAGATCCGATTCAGATAAAAACTCGGCCGCAATGGATACCGCAAACCCTATTATGCTCAGCAGAACAACCTTGGGGGTAAGCACTTTATCGTTGCCCAAAACGGTATGCTCGTCTCTCGGCTTAAGGCCAAGCAGCGGCTCGATCTTGCCGTACAGCCTGGGAACCAGATAAAGTGTGGGCAGCAGGCAGAACAGGATGCCGGAGAAGAGTACGTCGTTTAAGAAGGAGAAGCCCTCGGTTAAGAAAACGCTTTCGGGGAGGCCTGCTACCGCCTCAAAGTCTTCTACCGCAAACTGAACCTTCAAAATGTCTACCGTGCAGCTCATTGCCTGCTGGATGATTACGGAGAGGATAGAGGCAAAGCCCACCATCTTGATGTTCTTCGGGTCTTTTACCATTCTGCCCGCGATGTACAGCGCAATAGTAAGGGTGAGGAATTTTTCAAGCTCGCCGAGGCCGCCAAACTGGCCAAGCATGATCTCGCTGAAAATCAACTCGCCGGTTGCCGCGCCCAGTGCGGCGGAAAGAGGATCGAACAATATGCCCAGTGTCAGCGGGATAAACAGAAAGTATTCTACCGACAGCTCCACGATCCCAACGTGAAATTCCGGTATCAGCTCCGAGAACAGCGTTGCAAGCCCATACAGGGACATGGTAAGTACAAAGATCATCATCTTCTGTGCCGACGTGGTCTGTTGCGTTTTTGTTTGTACCATTTTTTTACTCCCCCAATACATTTTAAAGACTATTTGCTACATCTCGAGTGTACCAAAATAGCCTTACCGCAACAATAATGTTTGGGTAAATAGTAAGTAAATTTTCATGTAAACAAAAATGAAAATTAATTTTCATAAACTGCCGAGCTTTTACGCCGCATGGCAAGCCGATTATCCACCGATTATTGGGCTTATCCAAGATTGCCGATGTCATTCAGCAGCTGCTCCACATCTTCGTCTTTTGTCGCCCAGCTGGTGCAAAAGCGAACCGCGGTATGTTCCGCATCCATCTGCTTCCAATGGCTAAAGACATAATTCTTTGCCAGTGTTTGCAGCTGCACGTTCGGCACGATGGGGAATTGCTGATTGGTGACAGAGTTGAACAAAAAGGGATAGCCCTTTTTAGCGAACGCGTCTTTAATTCTGCAGGCCAGCCTGTCCGCATGGGCGGAAATCTCAAAATAAAGGCCGTCTTGCAGCAGCGCGATAAACTGTAAGCCGAGCAACCGGCCCTTTGCAAGCATTCCGCCGCGCTGCTTGATATAGTAGCGGAAGTCGCGCTTAAGGGTGTGATTTGTAATCACCAGCGCCTCACCGAACAGCGCGCCCACCTTGGTGCCGCCGATATAAAAGGCATCGCACAGACGCGCAATATCCGGCAAGGTCAGGTCATTGCCTTCTGCCATAATACCGTAGCCCATTCTCGCACCGTCTAAATAAAGCGGCAGATTGTATTTGCGGCATACCGCACTTAAAGCGGTCAACTCCTCTTTTGTGTAAAGCGTGCCGTTTTCCGTGGGGTAAGAGATATAGACCATGCCCGGCTGTACCATATGCTCGTGGGTGGCATCGTTCCAGTGATCTTCATAAACGGAGCACACCTGCTCCGCTGTGATCTTGCCGTCGTCGCTGGGCAGCGCCAGCACCTTATGCCCCGTGGCTTCGATTGCTCCGCTTTCATGCACATTGATATGCCCGGTCTCGGCGCATATCACTCCCTGAATAGGCCGCAGGGCGGCGGCAATCACGGTCAGGTTTGTTTGTGTACCGCCTACCAGAAGATGCACGTCGGCATCCTCTGCCAGACACAGCTCTTTAATGAGCGTACGGGCTTTTTCACAATAAATATCCTCCCCATACCCCGGGGTTTGCTCCATGTTGCTTTCATTTAAGAGCTTCAGCACCTGCGGGTGAGCCCCTTCGGCATAATCACATTCGAATCGTATCATGTTTTCATCCTTTTCTTTTCAATCATTATTGATGGGCGGTGATAATTCTATTGTTTGCTGTTCTCCAAAAAGCTATTAAGCTGTTCTTTCGTGATGCCGATGTCCTCTATCGAGTCGAGTTTCTTCCCGTTCATACGGTAAGACGGCACCGCCCAAACCCCGGAGAGATCATAGGCATAATGATTAGCGTCCTGTTGCAGCTTTACATACTCGCCGTTTTGAAGCGACTCGCGAAAGGTATCCACATCCAGCAGCCCCTTCACGGCCTCAGACAGCACCCCGACATCCTCGATATTTATCCGGTCTGTGAGCGCTGCCTTAAACATTCTGTCGTGGTAGGCCCATATATCCACCCCATGGTCCAGGGCAAAGAACATGCCTTGGATACACAGGTCGCTGTGCGGCCCGTAGCGTTCAGGCCTTGGGTGCGCTTCGCACGGGCGCCACACTATCTCGACTTGCGGGTATAGCGCATGCAGTTCACTCAGAGACTGGTGCCCCCTTAGGCAGTAGGGACAAGCATAATCGAAAAAGACTTCCAGTTTGTTCAACGTTAAAATGCCCCCATTTCAAGTGATACGCTCCAATTTACTATACCATAAACGCAATAATAGTAAAGGGCTTAAACCGGACCGGTTTAAACCCTGTATGGATACCGTTTCAAATTAAACAGGCCGCTTCTCAGCAAACAATGCCGTCGATTTTACGGTGCCGTTTTGTTCGCGATGCGGAGTTTGATTTCGTCCATATCCATGTCGGCTTCGAAGTACATAACCTGTATGAACGTTGTATAAACACTCTTAAAAAAGAGCTTTCCGTTTACCGAGGCGCCGTAACGCTGTTTCAGTTCATTCAGCATGCGGGTGGGGTCGTCACTGAGCTTTTTCTCGGCGGCGCTGCTGAAATCAAGCAGGATAAAATCCTCCTGTGCGTTCATGTGTGAAGACTCAGACACCAGCGACTTTAACTCGCCCGCGCTGTATCCGAGCAAGGGGCGCAGTACGCTGTCTTTTCGCAGCAGTTCAAGCGTAAACTCTTTTTTGCCGACCCGAAGCTTCCCGCCTGTTAGAAAATAGTCCAATACCATGGTTCCTCTCGCCTCATTTCGTCGGGAAAGGTGTTATCAGCGCATATAAAACCCTATCCGTATTACTCGAATGTTACACCGTAGCCGTATGGAGCGGGCTGCCTTCCGCCCTTGGTGAGTACCCAAAGCACTTTCTGGCTTGCATGGTCGGGGGCACTGCCGTCGCCGTCCGTAAAAACGACGACTAAAGAGACCTTTATACGGTCCGCCAGCTCAAAAATCGGTCTAAAATCGGTTCCGCCGCTTTTCTCGCGCCGTTTTACCTGCCGGTACTCCTCGGCCGGTTTGGGCTCGGTGCATTCCGTATCAAACTCGGTAACCAGAATCTGCGCGTTGGTAATACGGTTAATCGCCATAAGTTCATTAAAAAAGGTTTGGAGCTGATCGTTGGTAATCGACCCGCTTTCATCCAGCGCAATGAGAACGCGCAGCCCCACACTGCGCTTGCTGCCGGGGTAGCTGTCGTAACGGCGGGATTCGCGTTTGTAGGTCGCACGGGATTGCATACGGCCCCTGCCGGTTAAAAACCGTTTGAACATCGTCTTCCAGTCAATGCGGGCCTGCTCATAAACCGTATCGAGCTCTCCATCCAGCACCTGCGGCAGTTCGCCGCCCAGACGAGCTTCGTCAATCAGTTCGCACAGCTTGCTCTTAAGGGCCTGCTCGTTCATTTGCGAAACGTCTTCATCGACGTGCAATTCAGCTTCGAGCAGGCTTCCATCGCTGCAACGAAGGGTAACCGAATCCTCACGCTGCAGCAAACTGAGCATATCGTTCGGCAGTTTGGAAAGCTCGGCATAGTAATGCTCGGCACTTTTGAAGCACTCGAGTTTGTGATGGATTTCCCGCTCGATTTTCTCGGTGGTTACGGCGTCCGGCAGTCGCATCTCAGGCGGGAGAGTATCGTTGACCGCCATATCGCAGCAGGCTGCCCACAGCAGAGGGTCTCGCTCACCCCGGCGCAGTGCGTGCAATAGCAGCAGGTGCAGCAGTTCGTGTAACAGCACCCCCATAGCCTGCGTGTCGTTTAAGGCCTCATACCATTCCTTGTTATACTGGAGAACAGGGGAAGGGAACAGGGCCATTTTTATCTTTGGCACCGTCTTGCTTTCGCGCAGCGAAATGGTGGCGGCAAGCGACCCGTAGAAGGGCTGGCTAAGCAGCAGCTTCATCACTGAATCTTGTATACACATAATCATCCCCCCGACCGCTTCTGGCAGTAAATCATCAAGCTAACAGCTGCAAAATCTGGTCGGAGAGCTTGGAAAACACCTGAGCTTGCTGCGCAACCTCTAAAAACAGCTCCGGCTTCCCACCAGCAAGCGTTTTAAAGAACAGTAACTGAAACTCCTCGGGCAGATCGTTTAACAGTTGGTCAAGATTTCTGCACTGCAGATCGCTTCCGTTCAGTAAAGCGACAGCCTTCTTCAGCACAAGACCGAGAAGGTCCAGCCTGCCGCCCTGAACAAGCTTTAAAATCTGCGGGCGCACCGCTCGATAATCGGCGAGCAGCAGGTCAGCGGAAGGGATGGTATACTCGCGGTCTTTCAGGTAGCCAAAGAAAGACGCGGCGGTTTCCGGCCCAAGAATACCCGAAATCAGCTCCTGAATAAGCTTTTCGGGCAGCGAGCAGTTATTCAGTAGCTGTTGAATCCGCGACCAGCCGCGCGGCGTCGGGGATTTTGCGGTGGCGGTGCTGTCGGCCGCCTTTTTAACACGCAGCAGCATATCGGGGCAGGCGGTAAGGTAGGCGAGCACATCGTCACAGGGATCGTTTTGCAGGGAATAGGTTATGTAGTCCTCGAGGTTTGCCGTAATTTCAATCGAAACAAACCGGTCGAGCATGGCATCATCGAGCGAATTAACGGCGTAATTGAGTGTGTCGGGGTTCATGGTCACACCGATTTTCCAACCCGCTGCAAGGCTGTGACCGTTAATCTTGCGCTCGAGCAGCAACGGGTAGAGCACCGAAACGGTGTCGGTGGGTACACGGTTGATCTCCTCCAGCACCAGCAGGCCCTTTTCGGGGAAAAGCCCCTCCTTTACAGCATTACAGGTGGGCAGAAACTGCGGCGCGAGATAGCGTGTGATGCCTTTGTCACGGTCTTTATCCGGCAGGCCCATAAAATCCGGGCCCTCCATCGCCGCGGCATAAAGCCCCATATAGCCGATATCGAGTTCCTGCGCACATTGCTTAAAAGCGGAGGTTTTGCCAACACCGCGCTCGCTGATCAGTGCCGTTACGCAATCGGTGTTTTTATAGAGCTCGATAATGCATTGTTTTGCTTCGCTGATTCTCATAAGGTCTTCATACCCTTTCTGTCTCATCCTGTTGCTGTTAAATTTCGTCTGTTACTGCTATAATACTGCTATAGATTAGTTCCACTACATTAAATATCTTGTTTTGACAATAACCTATTAAATGTATTATATGCGCTCGTAATTTCCATGTCAATTTGCGCCTTTAATATGCCCACCGTTTAACTTTGGGAAGAAATGAACGACAAAAAATTCTGTTGTTTGAGATTACATCACTTTTGCCCTTATCAAGTCATGATATGAGTTATTCTTAGGAACTGCTTGTGGAATTCTAAGTTTATTTTGCGAAAAAGAGTTGACTTTTTTTTAGTAAGCACGTATAATGTATTTCGTCGCCTGTCAGTAATGCGGAATTGTGTAAAGGTAGCACGACAGACTCTGACTCTGTTTGTCTGGGTTCGAATCCTAGTTCCGCAACCAGTAATTTAGATATTATAAGCAAAAGAGCTTACTTTTCGTAAGCTCTTTTGCTTGTTTCATAATATGCCTTAGAAGGATTCTATAGTTACCCGATAAGAGTTGATCTGTAGGATAGCCTAAGCTTGATTAAGAAAAACGACTTAATGCATCCTCGTTTTCGAACATTTTTATACACGAGCACGGTACTCGGGCACTCCCTTTGCCCCAATAGGCTGCATATAAAGCAACCCGCCAAGATAGCGCCCTTGGCTATCCACAGGGTTTGTAATCGACGTACACCCCTTGGCTGCAGAGGTAATAAACAGGGTATCCATCTCCTTACCGCCGATACATACGCTGGACGTTTGCATCGCCGGTGTGTGGTAGGTACCGATCACCTTACCGGCGGAGGACAGATGGAGCACGCACGCACCGCCCCAGCACGCCACCCACAGGTTGCCGTCTGCGTCAACGGTCATGCCGTCCGGTACCCCCAAGCGCTGGTCAAGCGTAAAGAAGGGGCGCGGGTGTGAGATGTTACTCTCCTCGCTGTCGTAATCATAGGCCGTGATGGTGTAGGTAGGCGAATCGGTGTGATAAAAGGTTTTGGCGTCGGGTGAAAAGCCCATGCCGTTTGTAATACGCAGCCCGTCGAGTAGAACCTTTGGGCTTTTTCCCTTGAAAAAAGAGTAAAGTCTGCCATCAACATTCTCGTTGGTATTGGTACCCGCGATCATGCACCCTGCGGGGTCGACGATCGCATCATTAAAGCGTTCCCCAGCCCGCATCTCTACAGAAAACAGCAGGCGATCCTCATTTAAGGCATAGCGGTTCTCCCGCCTGTTTGCGATAAGCACGCCTTTCTCGGTAAAAACCACAAGATCGTCGTTCTCTGTGAACAGAAAAGCGCCGGTAGTATTTTCGCAGTGAAATACGGTATTTATTGCGCCGTCAACAGGATTATAGGTGAAAATGGTTCCGTTTAAGATGTCAGTCCAATATAAAAGCTGCTGCTGCGGGTTCCAAAGCGGGCCTTCGCCCAACAAGCAGTTATGGCTGCCAATGGTAGTAAGCATAAAAACACCTCAACATTACAAGTACTTTCATTGTAGGTTCGGCAACTGCGGTTGTCAATAGAAATGTGGACCCTTGAAGCAATCCTTAATACATGACAAAAGGCATCCGCGAAAACAATGCGTTTTCACGGATGCCTTTTGTTGGTGAGCGGATATTAAAAAAGGGAAAGAATAGCAAGAATAAAGTATAAATTAGCGATTATCCAATTATTTATGTGATAATATTGGAAGGCGATAATCGTAATGTGAAAATATTTGTAAAGTATGAAACAATATTATTATTATGTTTCTTT
>JAEYNX010000029.1 GCA_023412215.1 Bacillota bacterium
AATACCCCAGTTATTACACGCCCTCGGTGCAAGCTACCCTACGCGCTCAGATAGGTAAAAATGTATGGGCATTTGACTGCGTCTGCCTTATCAAATCACTTCTGTGGGGATGGGTCGGGGACGCAGCGAAAACATACGGCGGCGCAAAGTATGTAAGCAACGACGTGCCCGACGTCAATGCAGATACTATGATGTCTTTGTGTAAGGGAGTGTCTAAAGATTTCGCGCATGTTGAAATCGGCGAGGCACTTGGTATGAAGGGGCACATCGGTATCTATATCGGTGATGGAAAGGCCGTTGAGTGTACACCGTCATGGGCCGGCGGTGTACAGATCACCGCTGTGGGAAACATCGGGAATATCAGTGGCTTGAACACCCGCACATGGACATCTCACGGTAAGCTGCCATGGGTGGACTATTCCGCTGCCCCTCCAGCCCCCACTGAGAAGATTTATACCCTTGACTGCCCGAAGCTGCGGGGGCAGGGATTCACTGAAATTAGGATCAACTTATAAGGAAAGCCGGAGGCATTATGCTTCCGGCTTTTTTAATTTCCCTGTTTCTTATTTATTATTCTTTTTACGTTCTTCTTCTGCTATTTGTTCATTAACCTTTTTTCCGCGGTAGGCAAAATAAAAACCGACTCCCAAAAAGACAACGGAAATGGCAACTACTATAATCAATTTAATAAGCACTTCTAAATTAACCTCCTTATCTATTGACTAGATAACAAGGCTACCTTCCTTATACTTACTCCCGTGAAAATGATTTTGTATGGCTTTTTTTATTTGTTTGCGACAATCAGGAAGTTCTTTACGATAGAAAATAGTGCTTTCAGAACCTTCAATATAGTACAACTTCTCTACTAAGCAGCCATATAATTCTGCAGATACAGCATCAAATTTAATTTTCGGCCAATCCTCTGTAAATAAACATGCAGATGTTTCTATATGGTTAACTTTTTGGGATTGAAGGGATGAAGGATTATACATATCACCGCTTGAATAACTGTTACTCATATACACGCCAGACATAAGTTGAAACGTTATGAGCAAGAAAAACAACAATAACGCCACATGCCTCATCGTTCTCTTCTTTAACATCGTTTCATCCTCCTGTCTGCAAGCTTACTAAACAAGAAAAAAACCTATCGTATACTAAAAACTTAGTATACATAGGTCTAAAACTCCAGTTTAAACCAAGGTGTAAACTGCTCTTGTTCTATGCGACATTATTATATCACAATTACAGCCACTGATGCAAGGTGAACGGTTAGCTAAAATGAAACCCCATACAAGGCAATATGGTTCTCGACTTCAAATTTAGTGTTTATTGTGCTAAACTTGATTTGAATTCATAAATCAAGAAGATAGAATTTTATTGAATTTTTCGAAGAAAGGATAATGAAAGTTCTCCACTTTTCATTATACAAAATTGGATATGGCAAATTACTCACAGGTAGAACAAGACATTGTTTTTTCATTTAAGCAGTTGATGTGTGATCACGATTTCGACGAAATTTCCATTGCGGAAATTGCCGCCGGCGCCAGAATTACAAGGCGTGGCTTTTACAACCATTACAAAGATAAATATGATCTGGTGAATAAGATATTTGACCAAGATGTTTTCCCCTTTGTTCTGAATGTTACAAATATCAATGATTGGTATAGAGGCTCAATCTATATCTGCAATTATCTGAGAATGAATCAATCCTACTACATGAAGATCCTTCCGCTGCAGAGACAGAACTGCCTGCAAGAGGAATTCCATAAGCTCACAGAAATGCAGATGGAACTGCTGATTCCTGAGGCGCTGGGCGGAAGAGAAATTTCCAATAAGGATAGACTTTTCCTTACAGAATATTATTATAATGCTTATATGGGTCTAGTGAAAAAGTGGATTGTGGGCATATATAACTTCTCATCTGAGGAGTTTGTCATGCGTTGGAGGTCACTGCTTGAGAATTCCCTGCACAATTTCTGCAGAGACTTTGCTCACTAAAAAGATTGGGGGTAATCGCAGATGCAGTCAAATGTGATTTTTTTCACATTCAGGCTATTTTGTGAATTGAAGAGCGGGATAAAAATGATTACTATAGAGGTTAGAAAGCTTGTTAAATAAATACGCAGTTATGCGGCTATCATCTGGGCGTAGGTAGAAAGGGGAATGCAAAAATGAACAAGTATAAGGTTATTGTCTGGGGTCTTGGCAATGTCGGCCGTTCCGCTATCCGTATGATCGCAGAAAGAAAGGAAACGCTGGAACTGGTAGCTGTTGTGGATGTGGATCCAAAGAAAGTCGGCAAGGACGCCGGCGAAGTATTTAATTTCCCTCCGGTAGGTGTCAAGGTCACCTCCGATATTGATGCCGCACTCAAAATGGATGCAGATGTCGTCATGGACTTCTGCCCGACCGAGATGGATAAGAACGGGACATTCATGCCGTCCGCCTTGGGCATGGCAAAAGCCCTTGATGCTGGGAAAAACGTTGTAACAACTATCCCTGTCTATCATTGCAAGGACAGTCAGCCAGAGGTCTATGAATTCTTGAACAAGCATGCTAAAGAGCATAATGTTGCTTTTGTCCCGTTTGGCTTGCTGCCGGGCGATTATGCTTCCTATATTCCGCTAGTTATTGCAGGAACTATGGGCCATGTCGATAAGATCGTTGTGCAGTCAGGCGAAGACGACTGGCACAACACGTCAGGATGGGTCACCGTATTCTCGTATGGCGGAGATCCTAAGCAATATCCGGAGTTGGATTCTGACAAGGATCTGCTTGCTAAATTTATCTACGCTTATTACTCTTCTGGTGTATATGAGTTGGCTGACCGAATCGGCCTGAAGTACGATGAATTCAAGACAAAGCATGAGATCTTTACAGCATCATGCGATTTGGAAACCATTAAGGGGCCAGTCAATAAGGGAACCATCTACGGTCACAGATTTACCATGGCGCTGATGAACAAGGGCAAAGAGGTATCTGTGCTGCGTTATGTTCATAAAGTGTGCCATAAGCAGACTCCAGAACTTCCTATTGATAATACTATTCATATCGAAGGGCTGCCTTCCGTTGTTGATGCTACCATCAATGGATTGATTCCGGATCGTGAAGGGTATGTCACTTCGGCGGCCCCGGTTGTGAATCTGATTCCTTCCGTCATGAAAGGTCATCTGACCGGTTATGTAGAAGCATGTGATTTGCCGGCCATCATCCCTGTAAAACTTGACTGAGTTCCTAATTCAGTCACAACTAATTAATTGATTAGTTTAACCCCGCTTACTTTTGGTAGGCGGGGTTTTTGTAGTGCTTTTTTACACTAATTTGTTTGACTACATATTTCTATTTTGTTATAGTAAAAATGACAAAATTCGCATATAATTGGTATAGTTTCAGAATGAGAGAGCGAATATGATGAATAGCCATAATATTGAGGAGATTTACTTCAAATATCATAAGGTAATGATTTCTGCTGCCTATTCGATATTAGGTAAGCAGGATCAAGCTGAGGATGCAGTTCAAAACGCGTTTGAGCGTCTCATCAAGTACTCAGACAAAGTGTTAAGTATTCCTGAGGACGAATTAAAACCGTTTCTCATTATTATTAGTAAAAACTGCGCACGAACGCTGTTAAAGAATTTAAGGCAGGGAACAGTCTTGTATATAGATGATTTAACCGATGAACTAATAGATAGCAACAATACAGAGGAGCACGCATTGTCTCAGCCCGGCCTCTCCCCACTTTATGACCTGATGAACCGTTTAGCCGATAATTACAGAGAACTTATGGTGCTCCGATATTATTATGATTTAACCGAAAGTGATATTGCGAAATTACTCAATATCACGGAAGAAAACGTGAGGGTACGTGTCCATCGTGCAAAAGCAAAGCTCCGTGAAATGTTCGATAAAGAGGTAAGCAGATGAAAAATTCAGATATTAGAAATAGAGATTTTGATCTACTCCTATCTCTCGGTGCGTCTGAACAAGCACAAAAAATTGCGAGTGATATTTCAGAAGAGGCTATCGATAACATTGAAACATCTGCGCATTTTCAGAATAATATGCAGACTATGTTTACAAACTGCAATAAAGCAAGCAAGGCCAAAGAAAAGATAAAGGTTATTAGGCGTGTAGCGGCGTGCATCGCTTTTGTGCTCTGCCTAGGCTTAGTGGCTACACTCTCCGTCGAAGCTTCGCGTAAGGGACTTTGGGATTTTATCACACAATACTTTGAGAAATACATGAGCTTTTCTGCTGATGCTAACGATGAACAAATAGAGGCGGCCGATATCAATTATGCAATTAAAACTCAATATAATGATATATATCTGCCCGAGTGGTTGCCGGAAGGTTTTGTATTGCAACAATATGACATACAGCCTCGAATACAAACTCTGGTTTATAATAAAGATGGGCGGATCATTAAATTTACACAAACCGAAACAAGTATGGGACTGACTGCTGATTATGAGCTAGACGACTATACGATTACTGTAATTAGCGGGAACAACTATTATATCCTAGAAAAGAAAAACGATGATTTTTCAAGTTGTATGATCGTATGGAGAAGTAACAATAGAAACTTCTCAATGGTCTCGTCAATAAGTAAAAATGAAATCCTTAGAATTGTGCAAAGCGTAGAATATTATAAATAGCAAAAACTTGTGTAACATTTTGTCGAGTCGTGGAGTTTATAATTATGAATCCAAATTTTAAAGGAGGTTATACCGTGAAAACGAAAAAAATCTTTGCCGTGATCTTATCGCTCGTTCTCCTCTGCACAGTGTTAACCGTAGGCGTTAATGCTGGAACGGTAACTACAAATTGGTATCAAATATGCGAAACGGGTAATGACCTATATGTCGATGGCAGTGAATTGACTGCTACTGGATTTACTTCCGGCTACTTTGGCGTAGATAGCTGCTATGTTATTGGACAATTGCAAAGGAAGGTAAATGGAAGTTGGACAAGTTATAAGTCGTGGACGAGAAACTCAACAACGAGTTGGCCGGACTATGTTTCACTCAGTGAAACAGTCACTGTGCCTGCAGGTCAGTATCGCCTTGTAACTTACCACGGGGTTACATATAAGGGCACAACAGAATGCACTACCATGTATAGCCCCACCCGTACAGTTTCTTAAGCATGCAAGCATACGAATATTGCCCGCTAAAATCAAGATTATCCCACTGCAAAGACTGTATTGCAACTAACCATGATGAAATTTATAAGTGTCTCACCTTAACAGCGGTAAGAACATCCTCAGAGCTACTTCAAATTGCAGCCAATGAGCAGCTGCGGCCTAGTCAACCATTTCTTAGACTAATCAAATAGAGAGCAAGAGCGCAGCATGTACCTCGCTGCGCTCTTGCTCTTTTTTGCAATTAAATATAAGTAACAAAAATGGTTATTTGTAACTTGACAAAAGGCATCTATTTATTGCTTTAAAGATATAATTTATATCTTCATGGCACCGAAGAACTAGGGCATATGGAGATGGTCAGCGCCATAGTGTACCAGCTTACGCGGAACCTCTCCGAGAAGGATATTAAAGCCAGTGGGTTTGATACCTACTTTGTCGATCATACTACGGGATTATATCCAATAGCCGCCTCCGGTGTGCCGTTCGACGCACAAACATTTGATTCCTCCGGCGACGTTATCGCCGACCTCCACGAGGATATGGCTGCGGAACAAAAGGCGAGATTAACATACGATAACATTTTACGCTTGGCAGACGATCCTGATGTAAGAGATGCCATTAAGTTTTTACGTCAACGCGAGATCGTACATTTTCAGCGGTTCGGAGAGGCCTTGCGGATCACACAGGACCACCTGAACTCCGCAAATTTCTACGCGTTTAACCCGGCCTTCGATAAGCCGAAGGGGGCGGCCATGAGCGCCAATCCTTCCAACGTCTTTGGCGCATCCAATGTTTACGGCAGTTCTAATATCTATGGAGTTCCCAACGTGGCCGGTGCTTCCAACGTGGCGGGCGCCTCAAATATGATGGGTGCCTCGAATGTCGCCGGCGCTTCAAACGTAATGGGTGGCTCCAATGTAATGGGTGCCTCGAACGTTGCGGGTACTTCGATGATGGGTACTCCGAACGTGGCCGGTGCCTCCAACGCCATGGGCAGACCGAGTGTTGCCGGTGCTACCAACGTAGCGGGCACCTCAAACGTGATGGGCGCCTCGAATGTCGCCGGCGCTTCGAACGTAATGGGTGCCTCCAATGTAATGGGTGCCTCGAATGTTGCGGGCACCTCGATGATGGGCACTCCGAACGTGGCCGGTGCCCCCAACATGGGCAGGCCGAGTGTCGCCGGAACTACTAACGTGGCAGGCACCACTAATGCGGCGGGCGGCTGGAATATGGCAGGCGCTTCCAATGTGGCCGGAGCCTCTAACGCAATGGGCAGACCGAGCGCTACCGGGCCTTCCAACGTAGCGGGTGCCTCGAATGTGGCCGGTGCTTCGAATGTAGCCGGAGCCTCCAACACCGTGGGCAGACCGAGTGTTACCGGGCCTTCCAACGCAGCAGGTGCCTCAAATGTGGTGGGTACTTCGAATGTAGCCGGAGCCTCCAACGCAATGAACAGGCCGAGTGCGGCGGGCGCTTCGAACGTAATGGGTGCCTCGAATGTGGCGGGTATTTCAAATATAGCCGGAGCCTCCAATGCCATGGGCAGGCCGAATGTGGCCGGCGCCTCCAATGCGGCGGGCGCGACGAACCCCTATGCCAATATGTTTGGGGCCTTAAATGTTTATGGCCCTGCAAATCGTCCTAAGTGACCCAGTATAGGCCTTGATTACGTCGTATGGCGGTACATAGCATGAAAGGTCGTGCCCTGTGCCGCCATGTTTTCATATCTATAGAACGTACCCGTTATTTGCTGTTAAAATAATAAAAATTAAGGAGCCTAAAGATATATATGAGTACCTTCATAACTATTCTGATGGTAATAGGCCTGGCGGTGCTGGGTGCCGCTACAGCGTACTATAAGTCCAGCGCAAAGCTTCAGGCGAAGGCCGCGGAGCTGATCAATACGGCTGAGGGGATGTATACCGACACCACCAAAGCGGGAGGAAAGCGCTTTGAGTGGGTGGTCGATCACCTCTATGCCATGATTCCGAAGGCCGTGCAGCCGTTCATCAGCAAGGAAAAGGTCGGCGAAATCGTGCAGACGACCTTTGACCTCATTCAGGCCTTTGCAAAGCAGCAGCTTGATAAAGCACTTAACCAGTAAACAAATCCTATGGCGGGGGCACAATGCCCCCGTTATTTTTTGTATAAGATAGGTGTGCTTATGCGGTAGTTAGCGTTGCTACCCACGAAAGGGTACGAAACTATTCAAATAAAACAGGTTAAGGTGTATGATTGACAATATGTAATAACATACTGATTAAGTAAGGTATTTCGACAATAAATCAAGATATTTTTGGTCAAACTTATGCCCGTCTTTTTGCATCTCCTGAATACCCGCCTGTAAATCCTGAGCCGATTTATAGGGCCGGTAAGAGGTCATGGCGTCTATCACGTCGGCAATCATAACAATCTTTGCATACTCGGATATTTCGTTTTCAGTGAGCCCGTGCGGATACCCGCTTCCGTCGAGACGTTCATGGTGCATCAGTATAATATCGGTGCAATTTTTTGATAACCCTAAGTCTTTTACAATCCCGTACCCCAATTCGCAATGCTGCCTTACAAGCGCCATTTCCTGCGGTGTGAGCTTATCCGGCTTTTCAATAATATTCTTTGGTACCAGCAATTTTCCCACATCGTGCAGCAACGCGCCCAGACATAAATCCTTTTGATCCTCGTCACTGAACCCCGAAGCGATGGCAATCAGCAAAGCAATCAAAGAGACATCGATGGAGTGGGCGTAAAGCCAGTCCACATAATTGCTTAAGGCATGAACCGGTAACCACAGTGAACTGGAGCGGGAACAAAAAACCACTTCGCCCAATAGTGCGCTGGATTTTTTTATAATGCGCTGGTCGATTGCGTGAAACCGCTTCTTAATGTCATGTACACAAGAACTTATGGTGGTTGACTTGTTTGCGGGGATGATCTCATCCTTTTCAACGGTCTTTCGGCTATGCAGCCTTTCAAGAATATCCTGAGTCAATTCCTGCCCTTTTGCAATTAATAAAACCCCGTCTTGGCTATAGACGTTATTCGTTGAGTATTGAGACGACATACATTGTTCCTCCTAAAACGTCGTAAAAAATAAAACCGTGATTACAAACCACGGTTTCGCTTCTGTTGCAACCCGGCTGTCATAACATTGCGTCTTAGACCCGTGGCTTTGCGTCCCTGCCTTTAAGCAGGTTTGCCGTTTATAATTATTAAAGACTCTGCCCTTTTCTATTATTTTTAATTCTATTGGTTTAAAAGAGCGAATGAAAGAAACATTTTTTAAAAATCATCACTTTTCGGAACAGAAAGGACCTTTTGTGCCATGAAAATAATGGGGTAATCTTTTATAGTTATAAAAAGCCCCTAAAATATACTTACAGCATCCTTCGCTTGCAACAAAAAAGCAGGCCAGGTTCCGCAGTGCGGACTTGGCCTGTTCCACCTTATTAAGATTTGGCTAAGATTATCCATCATCAGACGTGCGTTATCTTTTCGAGCCCCGATTTTCTAAAATCTCACGATAGCGTTTTGTTGCCAACGCACTGGCTTCACCCTGCCTGCAGAGAGTAAGCCCGGCAAGCTTTCGATTAACCCGTTCAACCACAATCTGTCCGTTCACCATTTTGGATTCGAGCGTTCTCAATGCGTCAAGAAAGCGCTCATCCTCCTTGGCGCGGTTATAAAAGGACAAAACATAGACATACTCAAACAGATTATAGTTACGAAAGGGATATTCGACCTGCATAAACAGCGTTCCGATTCCATAGTGGCAGGGGCCGATCGGCTTTCGGATGGTCCAATGCTCAAGCAGAAAACCCACCGCTCTGTCCAGTGCCGGTTCTTTGTTAAGGTAATCGCTCAAGCGAAATGCATTTAAAATGGTAAGGGTGGGGAAGGGGTTTGAATACTCCGTTTCGGGGCCATGGCCAAAGCTGAACTTATTACAGCGCCAGCCACCGTCGCAATATTGGATATCCAGGAGGTGCCGGAAGGTTTTTTGTATTCTGGCATCAGAGGCATACCCCATGTGGCAAAGTGCATTGACTGCGTGGGCGGTATGGCAGGGGTAAATGCTGCCCTGCGGGTACATCTTAAAGCGGCCATCGCTCTGCCAGACGCTAAAGATCAGATCGGCGGCTTCTTTAAGCAAGGGTTCGTCAGGCTCCATACCCAATTCCAACAGGAGCAGCACGCTCTCCAGCGTTGAGAAAGGGGCCCCCTTTAGCAGGCGCTTGTCCGGCGTTGTCCAAAGGTCGCCTCCGTTCTCATATCTGTGCGACAATATCGCCTCAACGTCCGGTAAATACTGCTGCTCAACCGCCATCCCTTTTACCTCCGGATATTCATATCTTTTGGATATTTTCAAATTTGGATGATAATTACTGTTTTTCAATAAACCGTAGAAACCCACCAGCTATCCCGCCGAGGAGAGGCGGGCGGGTATAAGACGTATAAAAGTACACAGTACAAGTCCTTACCTTATTTGCTTATAATGCGCTTATTATACCATAAAGTGCCGTTTATTTCCACTGCCTTGTGCAGGTATTGACTGATTAATATAGGGAGCAATGGACGCATGACAATCAGGCCAGAGACACGACGAATATTAGCCGATTCCCTAGAAGCGCTTGTGGAGGTAAAGCCCTTTGAAAAAATATCGGTTCAAGACATCATTCACTATTGCGGGGCCTCGCGCACAACCTTTTACCGCTATTTTAAAGATAAATATGATTTGATGAACTGGATTTGTAAAAGTCAAATGGATGCGATATTGCAGGATAATAAAAAAGAGCACCGCTCTATTCTGGAGATCGTGTCTTTTATTAAAGAAAAGCGACGGTATTTTCAAGAGATTATTCAGTTTAAAGGGCAAAATTCTTTTGTGGAGTTTCTGCTGGAATATGGGCAAAAGGCGTGTATAGATCTCATTCGAAGGCAGCTTGGTCCTGACGATATCCCTGATGAAGTCGCTTGTTCTGTAAGGATGTTCATCGGCGGTACTACCTATTTACTTTATTACTGGATTTGTAACCACTGTGTGGAATCTCCCGACTTTATTGAAGCGGCAATACTCAGTAATCTTCCGCAAAACCTGCGCCCGTACTTAATATACCTATCAGAGTAAGTCGCTTTAACAGTTTGAAACAATACATTAATCAGTAAAAAAGAAAAAAGAGGATGCCAATTTACTCACAAAATAGTGCCATGGGCGCATTAAACGACACGATGACTAAAAGCATGAAAACCCGACAAACTAATCTATGAAGGAGGTTTTACAATGGGCATTATTGGTTGGCTGATCATCGGCGCGCTTGCGGGCTGGATTGCCAGTATGATAACGGGTAACAACAAACAGATGGGCGCCGGTAAAAATATCCTTGTCGGTATCATCGGCGGCTTTATCGGCGGGCTTGTAATGAACCTGCTGGGCGGCTACGGCATCACGGGCTTTAACCTGTGGAGCTTGCTGGTTGCTGTACTCGGCTCGGTGATCCTGCTTTGGATCGTGAACGCCTTTAGCCGCAGGAAGTCAAGACCATAAAAAATGAGAAATGCGTCTGCGCAAGCAGACGCATTTCCTTGCTGATAAGATATCAGGTTATGCGAATAAAATGGTTACCGCATTTCGGGCAGGAGATCTCGATCTTTCCTTTGCCTTTTGGTACGCGCAGTTTCTGTTTGCAGGTGGCGCAGGTATAATACCGGTAGTACTTCCGGTCGGCAAACTGGCGGCGTTTGGAGGTAAACCAATCCTTGATACGGTTTCGCAGAGTTAAGTACTTTAAGTTCTCCGCCGACCGTCTGGCCACATTGCGGGAGAAAACACGAAAAAGGGATATCGCGAAAACCAGCAGCCCAACCCAATAGATAATATTGGTGCGCAAAAAAAGGTCCAGCAGCATGAGGATAAACGCCAAAACATTCAAATCGCGGGATAGTGCATCCACCCCGTTTCTTCCATACATGAACCCCTGCAGACGGTAGCGCAGCTGTGAAAAGAAACCCATAACAGTAACCCCTCTCTTGAGTAATGTGTATTGAATGGCGTGTTAAACGGGGAATATATCGCCATTTTAATGGAATATAGTATTAAGATACAAAACAATTGTTAACGCTTCACAGACTGGTTGTAAAGAGAATGATAATTCTATCGTTTGATGCGATAGGGTAATTCTATGCAGAAGAAACAAAAAAATACGCCCCGTAGAGGGGCGTATTGATGTGCAATATGGGGTAATTATCTCTGGCTGGAGAAGCAATCGCTGCAGTATACAGGACGATCGTTTCTGGGCTGGAAAGGAACCTTGCAGGTTTTGCCGCAAGAAGCGCAAACAGCGTCGAACATTTCGCGCTGGGGCCTGCCGTTATTCTTACGAGCATCGCGGCAGTTCTTGCAACGCTGAGGCTCGTTGGTGAAGCCCTTCTCCTCGTAGAAATCCTGCTCGCTTGCTGTGAATACGAACTCTTGGCCGCATTCTTTACATACCAGTGTTTTGTCTTGATGAATCAATGGAAATACCTCTTTTTTTTATTATGACGGAATTTGCTCCGCATTGATACCTAGTATACAGGATAAAATGCAAATTGTCAAATTTTTTAAATGGATTAGTTTATGGGCAATTTTAAAGCAGCAAGGCGGAAGCTTTGCTGCTTTAAGCCGGCATTATTAACGCGGCCAGCCGGGTCTTCCCGGCGGTGGGAACGGAGGGCCTCCCCACGGCGGCCTGTGCGGCGGTCCCGGTGGCCAATAGGGCGCCCATGGCCCATACCAAGGCCAGGGTCGCCTGCGGCGCGGAAAACGACGCCGCCATATCAAATCGGAGCAATCACAAGGATTTCTGTTTTCGGGCATATGTTCATCTCCTTTTAATGCATCATATGCCCAATTAATCTATAATGTTCCATAATATAACGTCGATGATAGTTCTTCGACAGCGCTATGGCTGCATTTCCGCCTTAAAATGCTCCGCCACCTGCATCAATTCACCCAGTGTGCAGATTTCAACCCCCGATTCTAAAATGCGGTTTTTTACCTGAATGGGGAGCGATTCAAAATATTCCCGAAAGCCGGGGATGCTCTCATCGTAAATGGTCATGTATTGTCCCCCCAATCATCCGTTCCGCTCTCATTAAAAAAAGGCGGAAGGGTTTTCGCCCAGCTGCTGAACAAACTGCTGCATCTCGCTTTTGGAGGAAACGGTCTTGGTGTGGTCGATAATCCTTTGCTGCTCCTGCTTGCTCAGCGAGGCGAAATGGTTCATGGCCTCTGTGTTCTGCGCAAGCGCCATCCCAAGGCCGAGCGGAAGGCTACGTTTATCTTCTTCATTCATCATTTTAATCCATCCTTTCATCACGATACCGCTGTTTGGTTCTACCATTTTAAAACCTGATAGACATAACATAGTTTGCCCGATTTTCTTCGGTATACGTACACTCATACATAGCAATGTGTAGCGAATACGGCTAGAATTACCGAAGATATACGGCTGTAAATCGATATCATGCGGCAGATACTAATTCGGTACAACAACCTGTCAGTTGAAGGGGGGAAAAGACGATGAAGACATTTTTTAAAGAACTGTACCTGTTTGGCTTCGGCGCGGTGGCCTACGCATTGATAGAGGTGTTGTTCCGGGGGTATACACACTGGACAATGCTTATTGTCGGCGGCGTATGCTTTATCCTCATCGGAGCCATCAACGAGATATTCTCCTACGAGTTTGCGCTTGTGAGCCAGATGTTTCTTTCCGCGGTGATCGTCACAACCATCGAGTTTGTTTCCGGCACCGTGATAAACGAGTGGTTCGGTTTGGGGGTATGGAACTACAGCGATATGCCCTATAACGTAAACGGGCAGATCTGTCTGGTGTTCTTCTGCGCGTGGTTTTTCCTTTCGCTTATCGCCATCGTGCTCGACGATTTTTTGCGCTACAAGCTGTTTGGGGAAGAACGGCCGCACTACAAGGTACTGTGAAAAAAGCCGCCCCGCGCGGGTGTTCAAACCTGCGCGCGGGCGGCTTAAAATTTTCCTGAAGCTTATGCGGGCTTCTTAACCTTTGCCGTAAACAGCTCGGATACATAGTGGCTGCGGCCCAGCGCCTTCCACAGCAGCACCGAGATGTAAAAATCCACCGTGCTGTGCACAAAGGTGCCCACGCCCACCAAAAGCAGTACCGTAACCGCAAAGCCTTTGGTGTAGTTCGACTCAGGCAGAAGGTTACCGAAGTAGAAGTACATTACAACGACAATCTCACCGAGCGCGTGAATAAGCGCGATAACGCAGTTAAAGGCGATATTTGAGCCGACGCTTGCCAATGTATACGGGTGCTTTTTAAGCCACAGCGCGCCGATCACGACAAATATCACTTGACTGAGTGCACGCAGCACCACCACGAGGGGGAACCCGCCTAAAAAGAAGCCCAGCGTGGTCCCGAGCGACACCGAAATGGCTACGGTGGGGGAGATAAACATCGCCACCATAATGGCTACATGGCTCGCCAGTGTAAACGACATGGGCTCTAAAATGATCTTTAACGGAGAGAACATGGGGATTACAATACCGATGGCGCAGAGCAGTGCCGCAACCACCATCCGGTACACGCGCATATGGTTGTTCATAACTTCATCCATTCCGCCGCTGTGCGCCGGCCTGAAATAGTGGTAAAGCTTATCACGCACAGGTTTGATAAGACACGCCGCCACCCGAAACGGTAAATCTGCAGGCAATACCTAGCAGCATATCTGCCATAATCCGTCAGGCTTTAATTATTAGGATTATTTTATCACGTTACCTTGTGAAGCGCAAGATACGATATAAGCGCAGACGTCCCCGCCAAAGATATATGAACGGCTTAAAAACGAGGCACTATTATTGTTGGCAGGCATGTACCGCATTATCAGTGCATATGCTGATGGTGGAGGTGACTGCAAAGTGGTTAAGCGCACAGTAGTGGTAGAAAAGGTTGTTCTGGAAAGCGAGCTGAGCTATAAAGGCATAGCGGTATTGCATTATAAAATAGAATACCCGCAGTTTTCCGGCATCTATTTTCAGCGGATGCTCAGTGAGCTGAACATGCTTTATAAAGCCCGCGCCCTGACTTACCAGCAGGCCTGCATGCAGCAGCTGTTTTACGACGCGTCGGCGCAGTATGACGAGGCGCAGGCCAACGACTACCCCTTTCATATGTTTGAGGCGTATGTCACCTTTGAGGTAACCTATAACACCGATTGTACCTTAAGCCTGTATTTTGACCGTTACGAGTTTCGCGGCGGGGCCCACGGCGGAACCACCCGTTACTCCGACACATGGAACCTGCAGCGCGAATGCTGTATGCTGCTGTGTGATTTTTTTGCCTCCTCAGCGAATTACAAATCCTACAGCATTCAAACCATCAACAATCAGATTGCCGCGCAGATAAAAAATGAAAGCGGCAGCTATTTTGATGATTACGAAAAGCTGGTTGCGCGCTATTTTAACCCGCGCAGCTTTTACCTCACCATGGACGGGGTGGTCATCTATTATCAGCAGTACGAAATCGCCCCTTACGCCTCCGGCATCCCCGTGTTTACGCTGCCCTATGAAAACGGGTGCGTGATAAGGCCGCGCTGCTGGCAGTTCGGTTAGGCTTTTCTGCAAAGTAAGAGTCCGGACTCAGTAGCCACAGGTAGCAATATGCGCTTTGGTGTGTTACAATGTACATAAATTGAAGCTTCGTAAGGAGATTTACCCTATGAGCAAGGCGGTTTGGAAGCCCGGAACCCTGCTTTCCCCCGTGCCCCCCGTGATGGTTTCGTGCGGCACCCTGCAATCCCCCAATATCCTTACCATCGGCTGGACGGGCATCGTCAACTCCGACCCGGCCATGACCTATATCTCGGTGCGCCCCACGCGTTACTCCTACGGGCTCATTAAGGCTTCCGGCGAGTTTGCCATCAACCTCACCACCGCGAAGCTTGTGCGCGCTGCGGATTACTGCGGTGTGAAAAGCGGCTCGAATACCGATAAATTCAAAGAGATGAAGCTCACCCCCGTTCCCGCAGCAATGCTTTCAGTGCCGATTATCGGCGAGAGCCCCGTTAGCCTGGAGTGCAGGGTGGTGGAGGTAAAGGAGCTTGGCAGCCACCACATGTTCTTGGCGGAGATTCTGTGCGTGGATGTGGAGGAGCAGTATATCGACGAGCAAGGTAAGCTGCTGCTCTACAAATGCGGGCTTGCCGCCTACGCGCACGGCTCGTATTACGAGCTTGGCAAGCGGCTCGGCACATTTGGCTATTCGGTTCGCAAAAAGCCGCCCGCGGGCAAGGCAAAAAAATAAATATCTTTTGGTTAAGTGGCAGGAATGTTTTATGCTCCTGCCGCTTTATCATCTGTTATCATATAAAATTTAAATAGAATGTTGATATTGACTTTAACAATATTAAATGTTATATTTAATATTGTTAAAGAAACGGAGGGTTTGCCGATGGAGTTTATGCCGGATTGGATTGCAAACCTCGACGACGAGGATGTGGGTTTTATGAAGAAGTTTATTCTCGCTTCCGGCTCCCTCAAGGAGGTTGCCGCCGTCTATGGGGTAACCTATCCCACCGTGCGGCTGCGGCTGGACCGGCTGATACAGAAGATACAGATCGGCGAGGATACGCAAAGCGACCCCTATATAGCGCTTATCAAACGGCTGGCCGTCAACGAAAAGCTGGACTTTGACACGGCCAAGGTCTTAATCGCCGCCTACAAAAAGAACAGGGAGAAGGAGTAACAGGTTGCTTTACTTAATGAATATCATCATTCTTGCAGTTGTCTTTATCGGTATGATCGTCTTGCAGGTTTTTCTTTCAATGGCTAAGAACAAGTGGCTGGGGCTGATACTGCCGGGCATTACCTTGCTGCTTTCGCTGATTGTGGTAGTCGGGCTTACCAGCTATACCGCCGTTAACAGCGCGTCCTCTTGGATATCTATTGGCGAAACGACCTTTTGGCAGGCAGCCGTGCAGGCGGTTGTCACCTTCCTGCTGTATAACATCCCAACCGCCGTTCTGCTTGTAATCTATGCCGCAGGCCGCGAAGGGGTAAAGCGCAAGAAAAATAAAGAGCTCGAGCGCATGAACATTCAAGACCTGTGAATAATACTAATTCTTCTTTAACGCTTTGCGTTGTTGCAGAATGAGTATAAAACGGAGCTGCAATGAAAAATGGAACGGGACCGATCGGTTCCGTTCCGTTTCTATATATACAAAAATGCTTTTATTTCACCGCGAACTCGGCGGCCTTCTGCGCGTGGATAAGCGCGGTATCAAACAACGGCACTGCAGTATCGGCCTGCGACACCAGCAGCCCTATTTCGGTGCAGCCCAGAATCACGCCCTGCGCGCCCTCTTTGGCGAGTTCATTTATGATAGCAAGGAATCTTTCCTTCGCGGCAGCCGAGGCCACGCCGAGGCAAAGCTCATGGTAGATGGTACGGTTGATAAAAGCGCGATCCTCTTCCTTGGGGATAAGCACCTCAACGCCTTTTTCAATTAGCTTGGATTTATAGAATTCCTGCTCCATCGTATAGGCTGTCCCCAGCAGGGCGACTCGATGAACGCTGTTTTTAAGCAACTCATCGGCGGTCACCTCGGCGATGTGCAGCAGCGGGACGGCAATATCCCGCTGAATGCTGTCGGCAACCTTATGCATGGTGTTGGTGCAGATGACAATAAAGTCCGCGCCCGCGTTCTGCAGGCGAACCGCTGCGTCGCTTAATATCCGCGCGCTTTTTTCCCAGTCTCCGGAGGACTGGCAGCGCTCGATCTCGTCAAAATCCACACTGTAGAGAAGGCATTTGGCAGAATGTAATCCGCCCAGCAGCTCCTTGACGGTGGTGTTGATGATTTTGTAATAGGTGACGGTGCTCTCCCAGCTCATACCGCCAATTAAGCCGATGGTTTTCATGTCTTCCTCCGATTGCTATCCAATTCTGTCTTTATCTCTTCCACGGTGGAAGAGCCGCAGGAGCAGTCTCCGTTTAGCCACTGCCACCGCTCGTGAAGCCGAAGCCTGCCGTCGGGCAGCAGCTCGGGTACGCTGTAACATTTCCCCATGCGGGCATCGCCCTGACGGTTTACGTGCTGGTAGGTAAACGACAGATTGCCATATGTATCTATACTGCCTACCAAGAACCCTTTGACGATTTCGCCGCCGGAATAATCCGCCCACAGCAGGTTGTCTTCTTGGCGATAACAAAAGACAGTAGCCTGTGATACCTCCCCGTTTTCGCTGTTCTCAATCGCCGTGAACCGCTTGCCGTCATAGCTTATGCCCGCTGCCGCGGCTTCGCGGGGCAGGTAAGGCAGCAGCTTGTGCATCACAGGGTAGCATAATACCCGGTTGTTCGCCGCTTTAATTTGATGGTAAGAGGCAGGCAGGTAACCGCGTTTTATGTAGAACGCCTGTGCGGGCAGGGATGCGTCCAGTATGGCGGCGGAGTGACTTTGCGCAATCCGTTCTTCCAAGAAGTCCATCAGCAGTGAGCCGTATCCTTTACCCTGAAAGGCGGGCAGTACAAACACGCGGCTGATATGTTTTGCTTCCACGCTGCCGGTGGCTACTATATCTTGGTCCTCCCGCAGCAGGTACACGGCACCCTTTTGCAGGTCGGCAAAAATACGCCCCTCGCTGTGGTGGTTTAAAAAGAAGTCTGCCACCTCCGCCGGGTAGTAGTTGGGGTAAACCGCCTTGATGGTAGAGGTAACGATGGCAGCAACCGTTTGAAGGTCGTTTACAGTAGCCTTAAAAATGTTCATGCGGGCCTCCGCCTTTGCTCAAACAGCTTAAACAGCGCGGTAAACAATGTCTTGGCGTTGATCAAAATCATAACGGCTGTAAGCCCTATCTCAAAGAATACCCATGTCGATGGCTGCCAGATCATGATAATCGCCTGCGCCAGCAGCACAATCAGGTTTGCACATAACCGAATCCAGCGCACATTCACCTGGATGTAGCGCCGTGAATGGAATGCCCTGAATAAAAAGACGATAAAATAGCTGAAGAAGGTGGCAAACGCCGCGCCGTTCGCTTTATAGATCGGTATGAGGATAAAGTTCAAGATCACGTTTATCGCCGCACCACAGAAGGTTGTAATCATGGTCATGGTGTTGCGCTTTTCGGTCATGTAGATGCTTGAAAAGAAGGTGGCGAAGCAGGAGAATACGATCGCGATAATCAAAAAGGGCACATACCTCCAGGAATCGAAGTACTCCTTGTCCACCAGTATACGGGTGATGGGCTGAATGAGCAGAATAATGCCGGAACCGGCGACAAAGAGCAGCGACTGGTAGGCGTCAAACACCGTCGAGAAGAAACGCGTCCGCACACGTTCGTCGGTTTCCGAGAACGCGGAGAGCTGCCACGCCTGCATGAAGATGGATGATATCACGGTTAAGAGGTTCGGAATCTTATAAGCGATGGTGTACAAGCCGTTGACATCGGAGCCTAAAATAGCTGTAACGATATACCGGTCGGAAAGATTGGTCACCCAGAAGAAGACGGCGTTGGGGATCAGCGGCAACGAGTAAAAAAGCATGATCTTCCACAGGCTTTTGTCCAGACGCTTAATCCTAAAGTACCGCCACAGCCCCGCAATCCAGATGAGAAAAAGGGCGGAGATAAAATCGGAGAGGATGGTGGCCAGCACATAGCCGACGATTCCCCACTTGAATACCACGAGCCCGAGAATCATAAACAGGATGACCATTACCGTGCTGAAGATACCGTCAAACGCATACAGCCGCACATACCCCTTCGCGCGGATGAACTGCGCGCAGATGCCCTTGAAGGAGGATGCAAGCACATACAGATAAACGAGATAGGTGTAATCTTTGGTAAAAGGGAAAAGATTCATCAGCGGGTAAAACGCCAGAAACACCGCAAAGCCGATCAAAACGGTGAGGATCGCGCTTGAGAACACGTCAGACTTGCGCGCGGTTTTTTCCAACCCGAAGCGGATAACCGCCTCGCCGATGCATACCGCCGTGATAGGGATGATGAAATTGGCGGTATCGATCACCAGCCCGGCGGTGCTGTACTGGGCAGGCGCAAGGATACTTGTGTAGATGGGCATGAGCAGAAACACAAGTATCTTGGAGCTGAAGGCCCCAATCGCAAATATTAACGTGTTGGAGAGCAGCTTTTTGTATTGATCCATCGTCAATTTCCCTACGCAGTATTTTGTTTGTCCACACGCGGCTGCGTGCAGATATTCTATTATGCGATTATAGCATGTTACGCCGTCTGAATAAACAGAAAATATGTAAATATCACCCGTAATTACGCCTTTTTAGGGCTATTACGCTCATATTGCGACTCACAGCAAGCCGCTTAGCGCAGCTTTTTAAGGATAGCGAGCAGCAGTTGCCATACTTTGCTGCAGGAGGCAAGGTCAAGGTACTCGCTGGGGGTGTGGCATCCCACCACGTTCGGCCCGATGGCGACGATGTCCAGCGCGGGGTTCTTCGCCTTAAAGAGCCCGCATTCCAGCCCCGCGTGGATGGCATTCATCTCAAGCTCGCTGTTAAACAGCTCCCGGTAGCTTGTAAAGGCAAGCTCGCGCAGGCGGGACGCGGGGTCGTAGGCCCAGCCGGGGTAGTCGCCCGTGCTGGACGCGGTAAAGGCAGCCTTTGCCGCGGTTTGCTCAAGAGCCGAGACAATATCATGCTTTTTATCCTCAAAAACACTGCGCGCCGAGAATACGCATTCAATGCCGGTACCGGTGGTGTTGATGGAGGCAAAGTTGATCGAACTTTCGATAAACCCTTCCGCGCCGCGGGAAAGTACCCCGTTTGGCGATTCATTCATGAACGTCAATATAGCGCGAGTGTCCTCCGCAGTCAGCATCCTGTTGGCATCTGCATCCGTTACCGTCAGGGTAAAGCCGTTGTCTTCCTCCACCAGCTTGGCGGCGACGGCCTGCGTGGTATTCTCTAAAAAGGCCGCTGCCTCTTGCGCAGAGGCAGGCAGTACCACAACAGCGCGGCATTCGCGCGGGATGGCGTTATCCTTATTGCCGCCGTTCATCGAGGCAAAATAAAATTCACCATACTCCGAGAGTGCCGTGAGCACGCGTGCCATCAGCTTGTTGGCGTTGGCGCGCCCTCTGTGGATATCCATGCCCGAGTGCCCACCCGCAAGGCCGCCGACGGCTATTTCAACGCAGTTACCCTCCGCAGGGACAAAGTCAAATTCTCTTTTGAGGTGGGTGCGTATGCCTCCGCAGCAGCTCACGGTGGCAATCCCTTCTTCCTCCGCGTCGAGGTTGATCATATAAGCGGCTTTTATCTGCGTGCCGTCTATCATCGCGGCGCCCGTAAGGCCGGTTTCCTCCATTACGGTAAAGATGCACTCCAGCGGCGGGTGCCTAAGGGTATCGTCCGCCAGCACCGCCAGCATCATCGCCACGGCGATGCCGTTATCGGCGCCGAGCGTGGTGCCATCGGCGCACAGCCGGTCACCCTGCACCACCAGTCGGATGGGGTCGCAGGTAAAGTCGTGCAGGGTGCCGCTGTTTTTCTCACACACCATGTCCATATGCCCCTGCAGTGCCACGGCGGGCAGTCCCTCATACCCCTTGGAGGCGGGCTTTTTGATGACGACGTTCCAGATGTCGTCCTGATAGTAGTCAAGCCCGTGTTCTTTCGCGAAATTTACGAGAAAACCGCTGATGCGCTCCTCTTCCCCCGAGGAACGGGGGATGGCGCTGATCTGTTCGAAATACTCAAATACCTTATCAGGCTCAAAGCCGCTGATAACCCTCTGCATACATATCCTCCCTGCAAAATATTACTGCTGTCGGTACAGCCGCGCCGCTGATTGTTTAATAACCTGCCCGGTAAAACCCCATATACCTTAAACTTGACAATAATCGCCCCCGCCTTTGGTAAGAGGCAGGGGCAGACATTGATTGTAGTAAATATAAGGCTGATTATTGAGATTATGCCCGCAGCGCCTATCGCTATACGGCGTATATCTTATTCTTTTCGATGTCTAAGCCTTGCCTAAGAACCGGTCCATCTGAAGGTAGCCGGTGTCGAAATAAACCTTGGTCTGGGCGGCGGTTTGCTCGTTAAAGCTGGTCACGCCGCTCTCCGCCTCACCGCATTTATGGTAGATGAGGTAGGGCACCGGGATGCCTACATGGGTGCGCAGTGCAAGCGGGGTGGCGTGGTCGGGCAGGATCATCACCTTATAATCGTCGTAGCCGTCCAGCGCTTTAAGCACGGGGGTGAGAATGCGCTTATCGATGTATTCGATGGCCTTTACCTTGTTCTGCGTTTCGGCGCGGTGGCCGCATTCGTCGGGTGCCTCCACGTGCAGGTATACAAAATCCTGCCCGCGCGCAAACGCGTCAATACAGGCCTGCGCCTTGCCCTCAAAATTGGTGTCGATATAGCCGGTTGCACCCTCTACGTCGATAACCTCCATATTCGCGAGCCTGCCGATGCCCTTGATCAGGTCTACCGCCGAGATCACCGAGCCCTTGACGCCGTATTTCTGCTGAAAATCCATGAGCGGCTTCTTCTTGCCGCTGCCCCACAGCCAGATGCTGTTCGCGGGGCGGTGCCCGTTTTCAGCACGTTTAAGGTTTACAGGGTGGTTTTTAAGCAGCTCATAACTCTTTTTGGTGAGCGCTAAGAATTGCTCGTTCTGCGGCAGGTAGTTTGTGATCTTCTGCAGCGTGATATCATGCGGCGGGGTGAGCGTACCCATCTCGTCGGGGCCGTTCTTCCACACCAGACAGTGGCGGTAGCTTACGCCGGTGTAAAAGGAGAATACCTCGTCACCCAGCTGCTCCTGCAGGTACTTGATGAGGATATCCGCCTCGGCGGTGGAGATATCGTCGGCACAGTAGTCCACCATCGTTTTCTGTGCAAAGCCCGGCTCGTCCGAGAGGGTTACCAGATTGCAGCGGGTGGCGACGTCGTCGTTGCTTAAATCGATGCCGATGCTCGCGGCCTCCAGCGGCGAGCGGCCGGAGTAGTATTGAAAGGGGTCGTACCCCATCACCGAAAGATTGGCGACATCGCTGCCGGGCTTTAACCCCTCGGCAACGGTATTCAAAAGCCCCACCTCCGAGCGGGCGGCCAAACGGTTCATGGCAGGCTTGTCGGCGGCCTCCATCGGGGTCTTTCCGCCCAGCTCCTCCACCGCGTAGTCTGACATGCCGTCGCAGAGCAACACCAAATACTTCATATGTAAATCTCTCTCTTTCATCAATGCCATGTGAAAAACTTAACGGTATCATTATACGTTTGATATTGCCGTTTTGCAACAGCTTTTTCCTGTTGGCGCTATAATTTGACCGGTGTGTTATTCTCTGTTTAAATATTTTTATTTCTGTTAGGTCTATACTTAGAAATCTTACCTTACTCGGGCAAGCAAAACTAAAAACCGCATAAAACCTTGCGGTGTGGGACAAATGGTGTTATGCTAATAATAAAGAAAAAATGCACCATATGTTGGAAAGGAGAAGCAATGAAGCTTTTGTTTCTTATTCTTAACAAAGTGGATGTTCTCGACGAACTGTTAGAAAAGCTTGCGGAAGCGGGTATTAAGGGCGCTACCGTCATCAACAGCAAAGGGATGGCCCGTGCGCTGTCCGACTACAGCGACGCTTCCTTTTTAGGTTCCCTTCGCGCGGTGCTTTCGCCGGACAGGGAGGAGAACAAGACGATACTGGCGGTTCTGCCGGAGGATAAGGTGCCGACCGCCGTAGCGGTGATAGAACAGACCGTGGGGGATCTCTCGCTGCCGGATACGGGCATCCTCTTTACCGTGCCGGTCGATTTTCATAAGGGCGTAGCCCGATAATAAAAAATAAATTTTGCCTCTGTGCTGCCGCACGGGGGCTGATTTATGCGAAAACGCGCAAAGCGGATGTTTAGTTATTGGAGGTATCTTCTCGTGGAGCTCATATCGTTATTCTATCTTGCCATTACACTTATTGCCGGATTGCTGCTGGGGCGAGCGGCCAAGCTTGTGAAAATGCCCAATGTAACCGGTTACCTGATAGCGGGCCTTCTGCTGGGCCCTTCGGTTTTAAAGATTATTCCGGCCGATGCGGTGCAGGGCTTTAACGTTATCTCCGAGGTGGCGCTGGGGTTCATCGCCTTTTCCATCGGCAGTGAGTTTAAGCTCAGCATGTTTAAAAAGGTAGGCATCACGCCGATTGTTATCGCAATCACCGAGAGCTTGGGCGCGGTGATCTTTGTGATTGCCGCCTGCCTGCTGCTGCGGTTTGATACCGGCCTTTCGATCCTGCTGGGCGCCATCGCCGCCGCAACGGCGCCGGCGCAGACCATCATGGTTATTCAGCAGTACAAGGCGAAGGGGACGCTTACCTCAACGCTGCTCAGCGTAGTGGCGCTGGACGACGCGGTGGCGCTCATCGCCTTTGGCTTTGCGGCGGCAACCGTAAAGGCCATGAACGCGCATCAGGCCATCAACATCCTGTCTATCCTCGCCCCGTTTAAAGAAATACTGCTTTCCTTAATCCTCGGCGGTGCCGTTGCGGGGGTTATGAGCCTGTTTTTGCGCTTTTTCAAAAAGCCCTCGAATGTGTTGTGCATCATCTGCGGTTTTATTCTTTTGGCGGTATGGTCGGCGCACCGGCTGGACATTTCGCCGCTGTTAACCTGTATGACGTTGGGCGGCGTGCTCGCCAACATCGTCAAGGATATGGATGGTATCGTAAAGGTGTCCGAGGCATTCACCCCTCCGGTTTACATGCTCTTTTTTGCCATGTCGGGCGCGGGGTTTGATTTAAAGGCCATCGCAGGCATCGGGGTAATCGGTATTACCTATGTGGTGATGCGCGTGCTGGGCAAGATGGCGGGCGCATGGTTCGGCGGCGTGATCATGAAGGCCGAAAAAAAGGTCTGCCGCTACCTCGGCCCCACCTTAATGCCTCAGGCGGGCGTTGCGCTGGGCCTTATTCTGGTGGCGGAATCCATCGTACCGGAGTTTGCACAGCAGATACGCACGGTCATCCTTTGCTCCACCTTCATCTATTCCATTGTCGGCCCCAGCGTCGCCAAGGCCGCGCTGGTTAAGGCGGGTGAGATTACGCTCGAGCCAAAGCCAGCCAAGGCAAAGGTATAAAGTGACTACCGAAGGCAGGATTCTAAAAAGTGATTTTATCACTTTTTAAAAGAAGAATTTAGTATTATAATAAAGTTAGTGTTCCACATTGATGCAATAACGGAGGAAGTTCTATGAAAGCACTATTTATCGGCGGTACCGGCACGATCAGTGCAGCGATTTCCAAGCAGCTTATAGAAAACGGATGCGAGCTTTACCTGCTTAACCGCGGCAACCGCAATGCCCTGCTGCCCGCAGGTGCAAAGGAATTGCGGGCGGATATCAACGACGAGCAGGCGGTAGCCGCGCTCATTCAGGATTTAAGCTTTGACGTGATTGCCGACTTTATCGCGTTTGTGCCCGCGCAGCTGGAGCGTGACTACCGGCTGTTTAAAGGAAAGACCCGTCAGTTCATCTTCATCAGCTCGGCTTCCGCCTACCAGAAGCCGCTTTCCGACTATCGTGTTACCGAGAGCACCCCGCTTGCAAACCCCTACTGGAAGTACTCCCGCAACAAGATAGACTGCGAGGAGTACCTGATGAAGCTCTACCGCGAGGAGGGCTTCCCTGTGACGATTGTAAGGCCGAGCCACACCTATGACGAGCGGTCCCTCCCGCTTGGCCTGCACGGCAACCAGGGCAACTGGTCGGTTGCCAAACGTATGCTGGAGGGCAAGCCGGTAATCATCCACGGCGACGGCACCTCGCTTTGGACGATGACGCACAACAGCGACTTTGCCCGGGCATTTATCGGGCTGATGGGCAATATCCATGCCGTCGGCGAGGCGGTACAGATCACCTCGGATGAAACCGTTACGTGGAATCAGGTTTACGAAAGCATCGCGGCCGTGCTGGGTGTAAAGCTTAACGCCGTGCATATTGCGTCTGATTTTCTCGCCGCCTGCGGCGAAAAGGCAGGTATGGATTTAACCGGCGGACTGCTGGGGGATAAAGCCAACTCGGTGGTGTTTGATAATACAAAGCTCAAGCGTCTGGTGCCGGGGTATGCCGCTACCGTAAGGTTTGATCAGGGTGTTCGGATGACCATAGAGTATATTCTCGCCCATCCCGAATATCAGAGAGAGGATAAGGAATTCGACGAGTGGTGCGATAAGGTGATCGCCGCACAGGAGCAGGCACTGAAGACGGTTATCGGTTAAATCTTAATATTTATTAACAAAATGTCCGTCTGCGCAGTTATCGCGTAGACGGACATTTTTGAGTATGCAAAACGCTATGATGTTAATCCTGCTCATGCTTGGGGAACTGCGGGATGTTTCCGCCAAGCGCCTCCACCGTGGGGTCGATAAACGCGTATTTGCGGTAGTACTCCTTGGTTTCGTCGTTGCGCACCACCGGAGATTTGTGATGTTCGAGGAAATTCACCAGCGAGTAAACGTCTATCCAGATCTCGTTGTTGCTTTCCTTCTGCGATTCGTCAAATACCAGCTGCATCCCGAAGTGCAGATGCGGCACGTTCATGCCGTTGACATTCTCGGTGTCGGAGTAGCCCGTCATCCCCAGATAGCCGATGATATCGCCCGCCTCTATCACCACCCCCTCCTTGAGGTCGGCGTGGTAAGGGCGGTTTTTGCGCATGTGCGCGTAGTAGTAATAGCGTTTACCGTCGAAGCTGCGTATGCCCACGCGCCAGCCGCCGTAGCGGTTCCAGCCCATCACCTCCACCACGCCCGATTCCACGGCTACAATCGGCGTGCCGATGCTGCCCATCAAATCGTTGCCGAGGTGATTGCGCGTAAAGCCGAACGAGCGGGAGTTGCCGAAGTCGTCGTAATGCGAAAAGCTGTAGCCGTAGGCGATGGGGGAGTAGGCCTTTAGGCCGTACTTCTCCTCATACTCTTTGGTGCCCTTTTCCAGCGACTCCGCGGTTTGAATCTTATAGGTGCCCACCATGCCGTCCAGCGCCGCGCCGTAGGCCTCGCGGTAGTAGGCATAGTATTTCATGTCCTTGGTAAGGTCGGCCATCGTCTGGCCGTCGTTTAACTTTTGCACAAGAGCGTCCATATCCTTGGCCTTGTATTTTTTAAAGTTGCCGCCGTATTTTGCCCCAAGATAGGCGAGCAGGTCTGCCCAGTTGAGCGGGCTATCGGTGTTGTGGCTTTTTGCGTCAAGCTCCAGCGCCTTTTCCATGGCGGAGGTTGAAACCTTAAAATCCACCCAGGTGATGGTTTTACCGGCTTCGGCTTCTGCCGGTATCGCGCGTGTGCTGCCGAGTATACAGGCTAGGTTTACGATAATGGCGGCACTTAATGCCACCACGGCCACCCAGAACCAGGGAATCTTCCTTTTACCCATGAGCCCTCATCACCAATGCATATTTTCTTACAAAAAGGTATGATTTTTATGTAAGAAATAGAAGCGGCAAGGCTTGTACGGCAGTCAATATACGGCATGAGTGATATAAAAGAAAACACGTGAAGCAGATACTCATCCGCCTGACGTGTTTTAGATGGCAAAACGGCTCAGATCTTCTTTTCATAAACGCAAAGCGACAAACGGCCTAACACCGCACATTCTTGCGTTTAAACCCCAGCCGCCCCTTCTCCGCCGCTTTCTGAATCTCTTCCGCCGCCACAGGGACGCTGCACTTCGTCTTGCCCCTGAATACCTCCACGGTTCCGATGGCCTTTGCGACGGCAAGGGCTTTTTCATGCAGCGGTAGATAAGAAACCCCTACCGTTGTCACAAAGTTATTCATGGCATATTTGGCGCGGTCGGGGCAGGAGTGAATCTCTTTTTCCACGGTTTCGAGCAGGGCATTTAGCTTTTCCTTGTCAAACTCTTCGTCTTTGCGGTTGCCGAGCAGCCAGCAGTAGCAGCTGTAACCGGCGGACACATACAATTCGCTGCCGCCTGCAATCCACCGGTCGGAAACGGCCTGTGCGATATCGGTCTCCGCAAGCGTTACCGCCACGATAAAATCGGAGATCATGTAGAAATAGGCGCCTTCCATCCACCGGTCAAAATCCGATTCCGTCATGGCCTTGGGGTCGGCGACCATACCGGCCAGATACATGGCGTCGTAGTTGCCGGTCGCGTAAAGCGCCTCCGCAAGCGCCTGATCGATCTTGATCTTCCGGACAATCGGCTTCATCGCACCTGTCGCGACCCCGAAAAGCGGCTCGTGTGCGCCCTGCTGCAGGTATATTTTTTTGGTCCGCTCCGTACCCAACGCTTCAAGCTCCTGTAATACTGTTTGAACGTCCACGGGAATCCCCTTTCATGTACATTTTGCCGTTGTTATTATTAAAAACATCAGCCTTCCATTATTTTAACGAAATAATTTCTGCTGCGCGGGCCGTCAAATTCGCAAAAATAAATCCCCTGCCATCTGCCCAGAGCAAGCCGTCCATTTTTTATGATAACCGTAACGCTGGAACCGACAAAGCTAGCTTTCAAATGCGCGGCGGAGTTGCCTTCGGCATGGCGGAATTCAGGGCGATCAGGCATTGCGCGGGCAAGCCCCAGCAAGAGGTCACGGACAACGTCAGGGTCGGCATTTTCGTTGATTGTAATACCCGCTGTCGTATGCGGGCAGTACACGACACAGAGGCCGTCCTTTACGCCGCTCTTTGCCAATGATTGTTCCACTGTTTGCGTAATGTTCGAAAACCCCTCGGTATCCGTTTTTAAGCTATACTGTTCCAGCATATTCATCCTTCTTACTACTTTTAAAATCTTTTTATGAAACACTCTTCATTAATTCGATTTGAGTTTCTCTTTCTTTTCTTACTTCCTCTAAATTTTTAGGGTACATTAAATTTATTAAGGTTACCGCGTAATCCGAAGCGATTAAAGCGTGCCGCTTTACATGAGGCGTGGCCGCCACTTGCCCCAAAACTCTCAAAACCTTTGCTTTGACGGGGTCCTTTTCTTCGCATGCTAATCGGTTTATCATAAACGCCACCTGCCTCGCCTCTTGAAATCTTGCTTTTCCTTCCTGCCATTTCCAGTTGATATCAAAGCATTCATTTAACTCCGGAATGTCATCAATCTTTTTTATTATTTTTACGTCGCCCATGTAGCTGTCTTTCTTGTTTTTCATCTGAATTCAACCTCTTTTACCAAGCTCATCCGTTATCAATGCTTTTGAAACGCACATGGCGTTTATCATCTTCTTAAAGCGGGTATGATGAGAGGTGCCCTCCGCAAACTTCAGCTGCGCTTTTTCGCATTTGCTGATAACTGAAGATACGGGCGGCAGTGCGGCTATTAATTCCTCTTTTGTATACTTATGCGCAACATCTTCGCCTGTTATCAACGCTTTTGAAATATACAACGCCTGTATCCTGTTCCTAAGGAGGGTGTGTTGGGAGGTGCTCTCTGCAAATTTGGGCTGTGCTTTTTCGCATCTGCCGATGGTCGAAGAAACAACCTGCAGCGCTTCTGCTAATTCTTCTCCTGTATATTTCTCCATGCCATTTCACCTCGGATTTCCAATGTATTGCTCTGCCGCAATCCAAATTATATTTTACCCTTTATAAGCAAAAAAGTCGATTACTCAAAACCGACTTTTTCAATAAATATTCTATAGTTAGCAGTAAACTCAAGCCGCCGGACCGGCGGGTTCTGTTTATGAGTAGCTATTCAAAAGAAAATAACTTAGCTTAGAATGCATCGTTTTGGTCGGTGCCCAGAAACGGGGGTGCCTCTGCGGCATGTTGCGTCTCATATTCCGCACTCAATTTGAACTTGCCGACAGATTCCCGCAGCAGGGCGGCCTGTGCGGACATTTCCTCACTTGTGGCGGAGTTTTCCTCTGCAGTGGCCGCGTTGGCCTGCACTACGGCGGAAACTTGGTTAAGCCCCTGCCTGATCTGCTCAATGGCACCGGTTTGTTCAAAGGACGCCCGTTCGATTTCGGCGATGCTTTCGCTTGCTGAAATCGCCTTTTCTTTGGCCTTTTGCAAAATCTGAGCGGTTTGTACCGTGATCTGAGAGCCATCCGACACCGTGGTTACCGAGCGCTCAATCAGCTGCGCGGTTTGCTGGGCCGCCTCCGCCGATTTTACGGCCAGATTCCGAACCTCATCTGCTACCACCGCAAAACCTTTTCCGGCGGTTCCGGCGCGGGCCGCCTCGATGGCGGCGTTAAGGGCGAGGATATTTGTCTGAAAAGCGATGTCTTCGATGGTTCTTGTGATATTGGCGATTTGTTTGGCAGCGGAATCGATGTTTGCCATCGCTTCCGTCAGTTCCTTCATATGCTCGTTTCCGGTGTTAATGCCCTCGCCGGCCTGTCTGGCATATTCGGTGGCTGTCTTGACATTTTCAAGGCTTCGTTGGGCCTGCTCGGCAACCTGCGTAATGGCGGCGCTTAGCTCCTCAACCGTGGCCGCCTGTTCGGTAGACCCGGCCGCGAGCGCCTGAGCACCGCTTGAAACCTGAATGGCGCCGACGTTCACCTGTACGGCGGAGGTGTTGATGGCGAAGAGGGTATGGTTTAAGCCCGCCAAGATTTTGTGAAGTGCTGCTTTGATTGGCGCAAAGTCCCCGATATATTCGCGCTGTATCTTCACCCTCAGGTTGCCTTGGGCCACTTCGCCAAGCACCTCTGATATTTCTCCCACATAGCTGTTGAGCACCGCCGACGTTTTGCGGAATATGTCGGCGAGCTCGCCCAGCTCGTTATCCGCTTCCACCGAGATATTGGTACTCAGCCGCCCCGCCTCCATGTTGCGGGCAAGGCCCATAATGGGTTCGACGGGTCGCAGCGCCCGTTTTATAATCAAAACCACGATGATA
The DNA here is from genome assembly GCA_023412215.1 of Bacillota bacterium. Lineage (GTDB taxonomy): Bacteria > Bacillota > Clostridia > Oscillospirales > Ruminococcaceae > Acetanaerobacterium. Next base: position 30,027 of record JAEYNX010000029.1, read on the forward strand.
ACCAACAGGGCCACGCCGAATGCGGACGCAACCGACAGTAAAATCACGTTTCTCCACATTTCCGCCAGCGGCTCCGATTTAGTGAGGACAAAGACGTTTGACCACTGGTTATCGGAACCCTCGATGGTGATTGGTACCTGCAGGTGATAGGCCGTCTCCCCCAAAACTGTGTTTTGAAACTCAAAGGAATCCGTCTTTCCCGTTGCGGCCAGCTCCAGCACATGCTGTGTAAGTTCTCCCGGTTCGTTATACAAAGCCCCGATTTTATCGCCGTCCAAGGAGTTCGCGATATAAGTACCTTTGTTGCTGAGAATATAGTTGTAAGCGGTTTTATACCCGCCCATATCGAATTTAAGAGCGTTGATGCGGTCTGCCAGGATATCGCAGTTCGTCACCCCCAAAAGCGTGCCCTCCGCGTTGTAGATGGGGCTGCTGATGGAGATAATCCACGCGGGCTCGCCGGTCTCCGGTTCGTCCAGATAGGGCTCTGTGATATGTATGGTACCTGTCTGCTTCGACGCGGCGTAATATTCGCTGCCGCTGTAGTCATCATAGTCCGTAAGGGTTTCCAGCTTAACGGTATCCCCGTCCCTGAATGCGTAGGTTGAGAGCCCCTGCGGCGTATTCGGGAAAAACACATTGGGCTCCCACGCGACATATACGCCGTAAAAATCCTCCTGCTCCAATAGAGAAGCAAGAATATTCTCCGTGATTTTTTGCGCTTGCTCCGGCGGCAGCTCCTCAAGCTGTGCGAGGGCTGCGCCCAGCGACCTTGCCTGTGTTTCCATCCGGTCGACATACCGCTCGGCGACACCGGCGTTTTTAGCTGCGATTACCTCAAGGCTTTGCTTGGTGCTTTTTTCGGTTCTGAGAACGGTCATATAAAGCGTACCGATAATCAAAATAAGTAGAAGTGCGACAATTGCAGATATTGTTTTCATCGTAATCTGGTAGGATAAATTTTTTCTCTTTGTTAGTAACGTTTTCATGTAGACCTTCTTTCCGGATCGCCAACATCCTTTTTTATCTCGTATTAATGCAATAAAGAGTAAGCAGATGCTTGCTGAACATTTAAGCAATGATTTTTGTCCTGCTTTTACAAGTTAGTAAGTACTGATTGTGTTCTAATACGATGTATCCCTTATAACTTTATCATCGTCCAAGGCTGTAATCTATCGTATAGAAGTAAAACATAAGTAATGAAGCGTTGTTAAAGCACAGGAAAAGTACATCAGCGCAGTACGTCGCTGGGGATTTCAGGGATACAAACAAAAACGCACCAAGCAGATGATCTGCCTGATGCGTTTTAACATGGAGCTAGTAGTCGGACTCGAACCGACGACCTGCGCATTACGAATGCGCTGCTCTACCAACTGAGCCATACTAGCCTGTAAAATTATAAACTGTGAAAACCCGCACAAACTATTATATCAATTTTTGGCCTTTGGTCAAGACATTTTTGAAAAAATACGGCAAAAACAATATTATGTAAACCATCCCCAAGAAGTATGGCATGTCGCTGCCAGAAATAATTTGATATAATTTGAAATGAACCATTCCACTTTATGCGAATTTATGATATTATAGTACTTGTATGTACCCTGTATCATTACCGTGTAAATCGTCGGAGTTTGACTAAGGAGTTGTAACACATGCCCAAAGTAATGAGGGTAGGAAAATATAGTCATAAGCGGAAGCGGCACGCCCGGTTCCCCATAGCCATCGTCCTGTTTTTACTGATTGCGCTCGGCTCGCTTACGGTTTCCGTGCTGCAGGGCAAAGAGATGGTGGACAGCGGCCTGACCGATTCTGAGGCCGTCCAAGCCGGTACCGACAATGTTATCTCAGACATTGAGCTAACCGATTCCTCCGCTGGAACCCCGCAGGAGACCTCTTCGGCCGAAAGCTCGCAAAAGCCCTCGCCCTACGGTACGCCGCTGCCCGAAAGCAAGGCGGTAAACAGCACCTACTTTAACGACGCGGTATTTTTCGGCGACTCGGTAACCGACGGTGTTTCGCTTTACGATGTTATGTCAAACGCTAAGGTGATCGCCTACACCGGCATCAACCCCGCAACGGCCCTTACCCGGGAGGCTATCAAGGCGGAAGGCGACACCAGAATTACCATGATAGAAGCGCTTAAACACGAGAACCCCGGCAAGATCTACATCATGATGGGCATCAACTCTATCGGGATGGAGAAGGAAGCCTTCATTAAAAGCTACGCGAAGATGCTTGATGAGATTATAGAACAGCATCCCGAATCCACCATCTATGTGCAGCCCATCACCCCCGTTACCACCGCCTATGAGACGAGCAAAGAAAACACCTACGGTATAACAAACGAGAAGATCGACAGCTTTAACGCCGATATCCTTGCACTGGCGGGGCAGAAGAAGGTTTACTTTGTTGACATCGGCGAGGCATTAAAGGATGAGAGCGGCGCGCTGCCCGAGGAGGCCAGCCCCAAGGACGGCATCCACTTTGGCAAGAAATATTATGAAAAATGGTTTAGCTACCTGCGCACCCATACCGTAGAGGGTATTTCATAAAGGCTTAATAATACATATCAACGAGAGTCTATTTTCATACTGGAGGAACTATACTATCTATGAAAAGATTTCGCGCTTACTTGGTACAAACGGCATGCGCCGCACTTATTCTGGCCTTTTCGCTTGCCCTTGCATCCTGCTCGGGAGGCAGCGGCGGCAAAACCCCCTCCACACAGGAGATTGCGCAAAAGCTGATGGATACCTGCACTTATGATGAACTGATTGAAATTAAAGACGACGTGCTTTATAATCAGTATGATAAGCTCGATAAAAATATTGTCAAAGAGATTTCGGTTTATGTCTGCTCCTCCGGCGCCGCGGTAGACGAACTGTGCATTATCCGCGTAAACAGCGAGGCGGATATCACGTCGGCGCAGCAGGCGATCGAAAGCCGTTTAACCGATCTGCGCGATAAGTTTGTCGATTACGTTCCCGAGGAGATTCCTAAACTCGACAGCGCCGTTACCGAGACGCACGGCGATTATATCATGATGACCACCGCGGCAGACAGCGACAAGGCGCCTGCGGCCTTTAATGAGATGTTCAAATAATTACGGTACGAATTTGTTTTTCGGTATTTGCCTTTAAGTATTGGCTTAAGCGGTGAGGGGGGCTACGCATGGTTGTGGAGTGCATAGCGATTTTAATCATCATAGTGGCGATTTTCTTTGTGTTTTTGCGGTCGCATAAGCCGAAATCCGCCTTATCGACCATACCGCTCATGGCGGTTCCCGCAATGCACCTGTTGGGCATTCCACTTTCCAAGTGGCTCAGCACCGTTTTACCCACCATCGATATTGTTATTGCCATGGATATAGTGGGTTTTTTGTTGTTCGTCATACTGGCGGGGGTTTTCTTAAAGCATTTTCATTCCAAGAGAACCAAGGCGGCCTATTTTGTGGCAAGCGGCATCTTTACATTGGCGTTAACGACGATTTTGATCATGGATTCCCTCAATCAAATGCTTTGATATACTTTAATAATATAAGGCGCGCCTATGCTATGGCAGGGTGCGCCTTTACTCATGTGTTCTTATTAATTACTCTTTTCTTCGGCGGGGTAGAGCCTATTAAGCAGGGTGACGGCGGCTTTGTTTTTAAAATATTTATCGCGTATGGCGGCAGCCTGCTTTACGGTGAGATCGTCTTCATCGATATTTACCAGAAAATCGGCCTCGATGAGTATCTGGTAATCAATGCCGTCAATCTGCCCGTAGGTGTGATGGTGCCCCACCAGGTAACACACGCGTTCAATAACGGGTAGGTCTACACCAAGCTCGTGCAGCATCTCCCGCGCAATCGGCGGGCCCTCCAGCTCTTGATAGCTGCCCGCGCTGTTGCCGTACTTCTGCTCGCTGAGCTTGATGCCCACGTCGTGCACCACAGCCGCCGCCTCGAGGGTAAAGAGGGTCTGCGCGTCCACGCCTTCCAGCTCGGCGATGGTTTTGGCGAAGGCGTGCACCTTCAAAAAATGGTTTATCCTTCGCGGGTCTCCACTGTAGTACGCCGTCATTTCGTCAATCAGCCTGCTGATTACAGCCATAGCAAAGCCTCCCATCATTTTTTCACAAAGTTGTTTTAGGCGTAAGCAGATTCTGCCTATAGTATACCATAAAGGTTATCTTTTTTGTCACTAAAAATAATCAACAGTACACAGCGAGTATTGTATAGAAGCCTGAAAAACAGGTTAACGGTTGCAAGGTACCGTTGCAGGGTGTACAATCCAATCTTGGATGATTAAAAAGGTATTCAATAGGGTGGGCTTTTAGTGATTGTTAAAGAATATGTAAATGCACTCAAAAAAGAATTTTCCGGTTACAACAGCAAACGCCTCGGCAAGGATGTGCTGGCGGGCATTACCGTTGCGGCGGTTGCACTGCCGCTGGCGCTGGCCTTTGGTGTAAGCAGCGGCGCGGATGCCGCGGCGGGGCTTATCACCGCCATACTGGCCGGGCTGTTTATCGGCGCCCTTTCGGGCGGCTCCTACCAAATCTCCGGCCCCACGGGGGCGATGACGGCTATTCTGGTGCCGCTTGTTGCGCAGTATAAGATGCAGGGGGTGTTTATCGCCTGCTTTATTTCGGGCATTATCCTGCTGCTGTGCGGCGTGCTGCGTCTCGGCACGCTGGTTTCGTTCATTCCGGCGCCGGTTATCACAGGTTTTACCTCCGGTATCGCGGTGATCATCGCCTTAGGGCAGGTCACGAACCTCACAGGGCTTACCACCTCGGGTGAAACAACGGTAGAAAAGCTCGCGGGTTATTTTATGGCGCCCCAGTCGCCGGATATCATCGCTATCGTCATCGGGCTTACGGTGATCGTGTTCATGGCGGTGTACCCAAAAAAGCTTGACCAATACTTTCCGGGCTCGTTGTTTGCCATCATCTTAGCGACGGCAGCCAATATGATATTCCGTTTTGACGTTGCTGCGGTGGGCGAGATTCCGCGTACACTGCTGCTTGAAAACCGGCTTGCCTTTTCACAGGTAAATCTTGAAACGGTTAAAAGCCTGCTGGCGCCCGCCGCCAGCATCGCGGCGCTCGGGCTTATCGAAAGCCTTTTGTGCGGCGCGAGCGCGGGGCGCATGAAAAACGAGAAGCTGGATGCCGACCGCGAGCTGGTTGCTCAGGGCATCGGCAACATGCTCATCCCGTTCTTCGGGGGCGTGCCCGCTACGGCGGCCATTGCACGCACCAGCGTAGCCATTAAGTCGGGCGGGCAGACGCGCCTTACCAGCATCATCCACGCGGCGGTGTTATTGCTTTCGATGTTTCTGCTGGCGCCCGTCATGTCGGCTATCCCGTTGTCGGCGCTTTCCGGCGTGCTGATCATGACGGCGTGGCGCATGAACGAGTGGAGCGCCATTCAGTCCATCTTTAAAAAGCGCCTCAAAACCGCGATGGCGCAGTTCATCATCACCATGGCGGCGACGGTGGTGTTCGACCTCACCATGGCGATCATGATTGGCATCGTCTTCTCGGTGGTGGTGTTCGTGGTAAAGGTGTCGGATATGCAGGTGTCGGTGAGCGATATCGACGGCAAAAAGCTTGCGGACGACGTCTGCGGCTGCGAGCAGCTTAACAACGCGGCCGTTGCGTATATCACCGGCCCGCTGTACTTCGGCACGGTGGGGAAGCTAGAGGAAAAACTGCACGAGCTTAACAAGAAGGAGATCCTCATCATTTCGATGCGCGGCGTGCCGTTTGCCGATATGTCGGGAGTGCAGGGACTTTCTGAGCTGTGCGAACGGCTCTCCCTAAGCGATATCTCAATCTACTTCTCAAGCGTGCAGCCCTCGGTGCTGCAGATGTTCGACCGCTGCGGCCTCACGCAGGACATCGGGCACGAACGCTTCTTCTGGAGCACCGACAAGGTGCTCGCCCACATTGCGCAGCAATAGTCAGGGCCTTCGCCCTGCTTTTTATAGAAAACCGCCCTTTGCCTGATGCGGCAGAGGGCGGTACTTTTTACTTGATGGAATCTAGCTCCTTGAGCCAGAGCGCGGCGCAGGCGTCGCTGGGCATGCGCCAGTCGCTGCGCGGCGACAGGGTTACCGAGCCGATCTTCGGGCCGTCCGGCAGGCAGGAGCGTTTAAACTGCTGAGCGAAGAAGCGCTGGTAAAATACCCTCAGCCATTTCAGGATAGTCTCGCGATCGTACGCGCCGGTAAACGCATACGCGGCCAGACGGAATATCTTTGAGGGGGAAAACCCGAAGCGCACCATGTAGTAAAGGAAGAAATCATGCAGCTCATAGGGGCCGACGAGCTGCTCGGTTTTTTGGGCAATCTCGCCGTTCTTTGCGGGCAGCAGCTCGGGGCTCACCGGTGTGTCGAGAATATCGTAGAGCACCTGCTTAAGCCTCTCCTCCTGTGCCGTGTCGGCGGCATAGCGGACGATATGGCGTATCAGGGTCTTGGGCACCGAGGCGTTCACCCCGTACATTGACATGTGGTCGCCGTTATAGGTGGCCCAGCCGAGGGCGAGCTCCGAAAGGTCTCCGGTGCCGAGCACGATGCCGCCGGTCTGGTTGGCAAGGTCCATCAGCACCAGTGTGCGGACGCGCGCCTGACCGTTCTCAAACACCACGTCGTGGTTGTTTATATCATGCCCGATGTCGGTAAAGTGCTGCTTTACCGAGGTAGTGATGTCCACACATTTAAACGAGACCCCGAGCGCCTCGCACAACAGTTCGGCGTTGCCTCTCGTACGCCGGGTGGTGCCGAAGCAGGGCATGGTCATTGCCACCACGTCGCTGTGCGGTCGGCCGAGCATATCCATGGCGCGCACCGCCACCAGCAGGGCAAGAGAGGAATCCAACCCGCCCGAGATGCCCAATACAACGGTCTGGCTTTTGGAGTGCGCAAGCCGGGTTTTAAGCCCCTGAGACTGCATGGAGAGGATCGTCTCGGCACGGCTGTTGCGGTCGTACGCCGAGGACGGCACAAACGGCTGACGCTCCACGGGGCGGGTGAGCGCGGTTTCTTCGAGCGGCATGCTGAAGAACACCCTCTTGCAGCCGCCGTCGGCAAAGGGGAAGGAGGTGAGCCTGCGGCGGTCGCCGCTTAACCGCCCCACATCCAGCTCGCTGACAAGCAAACCGTTTTGGAACAGCTTGCTTTCGCCCAGCAGTACGCCGTTTTCGGCAATCAGGTTGTGCCCGGCGAACACCATGTCGGTGGAGGATTCGCCCTCTCCCGCGTCGGCGTAGATATAGCCGCACACCAGCCGCGCGGATTGCCCGGTGATCAACGAACGGCGGTAGCTGTCCTTGCCAATGGTCTCATCACTCGCCGAAAGGTTCGCAAACACGGTCGCGCCCGCGAGCGCTAATGCCAGCGAGGGGGGCGCGGGCACCCAGACGTCCTCGCAGATCTCTACCCCTATGCAGAATTCCGGCAGCTGCGTACAGGTAAACAGCAGCTTGCCGCCGAAGGGAACCTCTTGGCCTAATATAGAAATCGTGTCGCCATGTGCCTCGGGAGTGCTGAAATGGCGCATCTCATAAAACTCGCTGTAGTTGGGCAGGTTCGTTTTCGGCACCACGCCCAAGAGGGTGCCGTTATAGATCACCACGGCACAGTTAAACAGCTTGCCCTCATGCTCAAGCGGTGCCCCTGCAATGGTGAGCAGGTTTAGGCCTGCCGAGGCCTTCACAATACTTTTAAGCGCATTTACGGCGCCGTTTAGCAGGGTGCGCTGCAAAAACAAATCGCCGCAGGTGTAGCCCGTTACACAAAGCTCGGGCAGCACCAGCAGCCTTACCCCCTTTTGGGCAGCGTCCTGCATAGTTAAGATAATCTGCTGCGCGTTATGGTCGCAGTCCGCCACACGGATAGCCGGGGTAGCCGCGCCCACCTTTACAAATCCATGATTCATCCCAGACCCATGCCCTTTCTTTTGGGCTTTACGCCCCAAAAAAGGCATAAAACCAAATTTTAAAAATGCCGGTGCCGTATAGCGGCAGGAAGGGCTCTGCATGACGATAAAGGGGTTAACCCATCATCGTCTTTACAGGCAGTTTTTCGAGGGTTGAAAGATTTTCTTTCAACCTATTACCACCATACTTTTATCCTAATTTCCGTTTATATAACGTCTTGATTACCCATTGAGGAAGGAAGAATGTTATTTATTATACGTGAATGCTTGAAGATTGTCCCATTCAGGGGTATTGTAGCATGTTTCATTATTTTTATCAATCGCAGGCGGCATTATTACTTGACATGCCTATGCATCCGTTGCTATAATTTATTGCATAAGTAAATCGTTTTTTAGGGCTGATTGCCGAAGCCTGAGGGGTGAGACGGTTTCACCTTGCAGGATGAAGGCGCAGTGATTTCATATGCAAAATGGTCGTCTGTTTCACGCGTGGATACGCGTGGGGTGGCGTTCTTTTTGTTTTATGGCGCTGTTTACTGCGCTAACAGTTTAAAGCGAGATACATATAAAAAATATTGGGAGGAAGAGTAATGAAAATGGTTAAAAAACTGGCACTTGTTCTGGCTGTTTTAATGATGGTTCTTTCTTTTGCAGGCTGTGCCGCGAAAAGCGACAAATACATCATCGCTACCGATACCACCTTCGCCCCGTTCGAGTTTGAGGATAAGTCGGGCAAGTTCGTGGGTATTGATATGGAAATTCTTGAAGCCATCGCCAAGGATCAGGGCTTTGAGTATGAGCTTCAGATTTTAGGCTTTAACGCCGCCGTGCAGGCGCTGGAGGCCAAGCAGGTAGACGGCGTTATCGCGGGCATGAGCATCAAGCCGGACCGCCAGCTGAAGTTTGATTTCTCCACCCCGTATTTTGATTCGGGCGTTGTGATGGGTATCGCAGCCGACAACAACGACATCAAGAGCTACGACGACTTAAAAGGCAAGTCGGTAGCGGTTAAAACCGGTACCGAGGGCGCCTCCTTTGCCGAGAGCATCAAAGATCAATACGGTTTTACCACCACCTATTTTGAGGATTCCGCCAATCTTTACGAAGAGGTGAAGGCCGGCAACTCCGTGGCCTGCTTCGAGGATTACCCCGTGCTTGGCTATGCCATCACACAGGGCGTCGGCCTTAAGATCGTTACCGAGAAAGAACAGGGTTCTTCCTACGGCTTTGCGGTAAGCAAGGGCGAGGATGCGGAGCTTCTTAAGATGTTCAACGAAGGCTTTGAGCACTTAAAGGCCAGCGGCAAGTATCAGGAGATATTAGACAAGTACATCCAGAAATAATTTCTGCCCCTAACCGGCTGCCCGCTGCGTGCCGCATACAGGTGCGCGGCGGGTTTATGCCATGTAATCGCCGTCGGCTGTTATTCTAAAGTATCCTTTGAAAAGGGGATGAAAGCCCCCTTCAAGCACGCCGTTATAAAAAACGCCGTGGGCGGCCTTAAGCCGCCGAATTACCGTTTGATACGCATTCTGCAACGCTTTGCGCTGTTGCTCCCCGCCAAAGGCGGGGTATAAGAAAGAGTATTACATAACGGGTATCATGTTAGGAGCTTAAGCGTATGAGCTTTTTTGAACTGTTGGCCGAAGCCTTTCCGCGCCTGCTTGCAGGCCTGGGGAGCACCATCGTCATGACCTTTGTGTCTCTTTTGTTCGCAATCGTCATCGGCCTGATTTCCTGCTTGATGACGATTTCGCACATTAAGGTTCTCAAGGGCATATCCTCCGTTTTTGTGGATATCATCCGCGGTACGCCGCTTTTGGTGCAGGCGTTTTTTATCTATTTCGGGCTTACACAGGCGCTCAATATCCGCCTCTCCTCCGAGGTAGCCGGTGTGATTACGCTCAGCCTTAACGCGGGCGCATACCTCTCCGAAATATTCCGCGGCGGTATTCAGGCGGTGCCGGTGGGGCAGATGGAGGCTTCCCGCAGCTTGGGGCTTCCATACTCCAGAGCCATGACAAAGGTTATTCTGCCGCAGGCGGTGCGCATTATCATTCCGTCGCTGGTAAACCAGTTCATCATCACGCTCAAGGATACCTCTATCATCTCGGTGATTGGCCTTAGGGAGCTTACCCAGGCGGGCAAGATCATCATTGCCAGCAACTTCAGGTCGTTTGAGGTCTGGGCAATGGTGGCAGTGATGTATCTCGTTATCATCCTGCTGCTTTCCAAGCTGTCGAAATACATTGAGAGGAACATAGCATATGGTAAAGGTAAGCGTTAAAGGGCTTCATAAAAGCTTTGGCCAGCTTAAGGTACTGCAGGGTATCGATATCGAGGTGCAGGAGGGCGAGGTGGTTTGCCTCATCGGCCCTTCCGGCAGCGGTAAAAGCACCTTTCTGCGCTGCATCAACTGCCTTGAGGACTCCACCGACGGCGTGATTGTGGTAGATGGCAATGAAATGACGGCGCGCCACAGCGATATCAACAAGCTGCGCGAGAATATCGGCATGGTGTTCCAGCAGTTCAATCTTTTCCCGCACCTGACCGTTCTTAAGAATATAACGATGGCTCCGCTAGACCGCAAAAAGCTATCGAAGGAAGAGGCGAAGAAAAAGGCGCTGTCTCTTCTGGAGCGGGTAGGCCTATCGGATAAGGCGGACGAGTACCCGGCTACGTTGTCCGGCGGGCAGCAGCAGCGCGTAGCGATTGCCAGAGCCTTGGCGATGGACCCCGACCTTATGCTGTTTGACGAACCCACCAGCGCGCTCGACCCCGAGATGGTGGGCGAGGTGCTCGGTGTTATGCGCACCTTGGCCGACGCGGGCATGACCATGATCGTGGTGACCCACGAGATGGGCTTCGCGCGGGAGGTGGCCGACCGGGTAATATTTATGGATGAGGGCGTGATTGTGGAGCAAGGCACTCCCGAGCAGATCTTCGGGGCGCCCCAGAATAAACGCACCATCGAGTTCCTGAAAAAAGTGCTGTAAGGTATTTAATAATGAAAGCGGCTGAAGGGCAAAACCTTTCAGCCGCTTTTGTGCGTTTTAGGGGCGGTAATCTGCAAGGTAGGTATCATACTGCCTTCGGTACGCCTTAAACGCCGTAGGCAGCGCCATCTGCTCCCGCAGCTGTTCGGGGCTTGCCCATGTAATGCCCTCGGCGCCTGTGCTTTCGTAGGTCTTCACCAGGAAGCCCGTCATCCGCCATTCGATGTGTGTAAAGATGTGCTTGGCGGCGGGAAGGGGTGTAATCTCGGTAAATGGGATGCCCCAATCGTTCAGCAGGGCCGCGCATTCCTTACGCGAAAGCTTGCCGTCCACATTGGGCAGCTCCCACATACCGGCCAAGAGGCCGGTTTTTTCGCGCCTTTTTAAGGCGAGGCGGTCTTTATAAACGATCACCAGTACGGTTTTATCCGCTGCCTTTTTTGCGGCCTTTGCGGCCTTGACAGGCAGCTGCGCCGCAATGCCCGCTGCGTACCCTCTGCAAAGCTCATTCAGCGGGCAGGTTTCGCACCTCGGCGCGCCGTTTGGCAGGCAGACGGTGGCCCCCAGCTCCATCAGCGACTGGTTGAAGTCGCCCACGCGCTCGTCGGGCAGAATCTCGGTCACCTGCTGCTCGATGCGTTTTTTAACCGCCGCATCGGTGATGTCCTCGCTGCTTGCGGTAATGCGCGATATCACGCGCAGCACGTTGCCGTCCACCGCGGGGTGGCGCTTACCGAACGCGATCGAGGCGATTGCCCCCGCCGAATAGGCGCCGATGCCCGGCAGGGCCTTTAACGCGTCAAACGAGCCGGGCAGCTTGCCGCCATACTGCTCCATCACCGCGCGCGCGGCCTTCTGCATATTCTTTACGCGGCTGTAGTAGCCAAGGCCCTCCCACAGCTTGAGCAGCCGTTCTTCTCCGGCTGCCGCAAGAGCGGCGATATCGGGCAGCGCCTGTGTAAACCGCTCAAAGTAAGGCAGCGCCGTATCCACCCGCGTCTGCTGCAGCATGATCTCCGAAACCCATACGCGGTAGGGGGTGGGCATATCCCGCCACGGCAATACGCGCGCCGCCGAGCCGTACCACCGCAGCAGCGGCGAAACGATATCTTCAAGTTTCAATTCATTCATTTGGTAAAGTGCACCGCCATTTCTGTAATGCCAGCATTCTCACCCGCAGAGGTGAGTTGACATAATAACTTAAATAAGCGCAAACAACTGTTATTGATGGATTCATCTACAATGCGCTTATTATATCACATCGGGGTTAAAAATAAAAATTGATGTTTCTTTTGTCAGCCCCGGCAGTCGATTGCACCCGTTTGCATAAATTGTTCGGTGAATTTTTTAAAACCGCTTCGGCAACAATATCCATAACTAATGCAATTAAGGAGCGGTTTGCCGTGAAGCCAGAATTTTTTGATGATATTCAGGGCCATGTCATAGAAATCCCCGGCAATCAGCCGCTTAAAAAACCGGCAGCGCTTCGTAAAAAGGTAGCCAAAGAGCTGTCGCTGCTCTGGAATATGTACCGGTGCGTTTCAAAGGAGCGTTCGCGCCCCGGCGCGTGGCAATGGCTGTATGATAATTTTTATACCCTTCAGGCGGAGGGGCGCTCGGTGCTGCGCGTGCTGCGGCAGGAAAGCGAGCTGCCCTGTTTAAGCGATGCCTCCATACCCATGGTATACCATTTGGTAAACGAATTGTTTGTGGGTAAACGTATAGAACTTACGGGTGAAAACCTTGAGGAGTTTCTCTCTAAGGTGCAGCAGAGCGCGCCGCTTTCGGTGGCGGAGCTTTGCTTTTTGCCCACAGCGCTGAAGTGCGCCCTGATAGGGCTGTGCGCTGGGTCCTGCGAGCGGCAGGACAAAAACAGCGAGGAGTGCTTTGCCTACGGCATCACCTCTATCCGCGGCATCTCTGACGTAAGCTTTGAGGATATCCTTGAAAACCAGAGTGTGGTGGAGCAGATACTGCAGCGCGACCCTACCGGCGACTATGCGGGGATGGACGAGGAGAGCAAGAACCTCTACCGCTGTAAGATTACGCGCATCGCCGCCCAGCAGGGGGTAAGCGAAAAAGAAGCCGCCGAGAAGGTGCTGCTGCTCGCGCAGAGCGGTGACGGCAGGCACAAAAAGCATATCGGCGAGCCGATTTTTGCGCTCGATAAAACCCTGCAGCAGGTAAAGGCCCGCGGGGAGTGCGTTTTGGTCATCAGCTGGCTTCTGCCGCTTATCATCACCGCGGCGGTGGGCGTGTTTTTAAAGAGCGTCCTCGCGGCACTGCTCATCTACCTGCCGCTTTGGGAGATATTGCGCCCGCTCATTGAGCTGTACGCGCTGCGCGGGGTTGCGGTAAGCTTTGTGCCGCGCATGCAGCTGAAACGCGACCTGCCCGAGGGCGCCTTTACGCTGGTTACGGTATCCACCCTGCTGCCGAGGCCGGAGGACGCCAAAAAGCTGGAGGAACGCCTTGAAAACCTGTATATTACAAACGGCGGCAAGAACGTCGGCTTTATGCTGCTCGCCGATTTTAAAGAGGATAAAGCGGTAGACAACCCCAAGGATAAAGCGATGCTCAGCGCCGCGCAGGCGGTAATAGCCAAGCTCAACGCCCGTTTTGGCGGGTGTTTTTACATGCTGGTGCGCAAGCGCAGCTACAACAAATCCAGCAAAAGCTTCGGCGGGTGGGAGCGCAAGCGCGGCGCCCTCATTCAGCTTGTGCGTTTAATTCACGGCGAGAGCATCCCCATCAAGTTGTTCTGCGGCAACATGGAAGCCATCAAAAAAACGCGCTATATTCTGGCACTCGACGCCGATACGGGGCTGCTGCTCGGCACGGTACCGCAATTGGTGGGCGCCGCGCTGCACCCGCTCAACCGCGCCGAGATTTCGCCCGAAACCGGCACCGTCACCAAGGGCTACGGCATCTTCGCCCCGCGCATCAGCGTAGACCTCGACTCCGCCTATAAAACCGGCTTTACCAAGGTGATGGCGGGCAGCGGCGGCATCACCGCCTACAGCACCGCCTGCGGCAATCTGTATCAGGATTTGTTCGGGCACGGGGTGTTCTCGGGCAAGGGGCTTATCGACGTCAAGGCGTTTCATACGGTGATGGACAGACGCTTTGACGACGGCAAAATCCTCTCGCACGACATCCTGGAGGGCGAGTATATGCGCACCGCCTTTGTCTCCGACATCGAGCTTACCGAGAACTTCCCCAAGGACGCGGCGGGCTTCTTCGGGCGCCTGCACCGCTGGATACGCGGGGATGTACAGAATATCGGGTTTATGTTCGCCGGTATCACGCAAAACGGCGTTAAACAAACAAACGTGCTGGGCCGCGTTTCGCGGTACAAGCTGCTTGACAATATCCGCAGGGCAATTACCCCCGTTATGGCGCTCATCTGCATTATCGCGGCCTTTTTCTGCACCCGCCGGCTTGCCTACGCGCTCTCGCTCACCGGTTTTTTGGCGATGACGGCACCGCCGCTGCTCGCCATGTTTGTAGCCATCTTTGTAAGCCGGGGATTTGCCCTTTCGCGGGAGTATTATTCCAAGGCGCTCCCCGCCGCTGCCGAGAGCCTGTCGCAGGCGTTTTTTTACTTTGTGTTTCTGCCAAAGCACGCCTTTGTGGCGGGCGACGCCGTCCTGCGCTCGCTCTACCGCATGCTTATCTCCAAAGAAAAGCTTTTGCAGTGGACGACTGCCGCCGAGGCCGACCAGCGAAGGCGAAAAACGGTTTTTAAGGCACTGGACATGCTGCCGGGCATTGCCGTCGGCGCTTTTTTGATTTTTTCCGGCTACAGTATCCTGCGACTTTTCGGGGTAATCATGCTGCTCGCCCCCTTTGTCGCGGTCTATTCCTCGCGCGAAAGCCGCGTGCAGAAGGAGCAGCCGGATCTGCAAACCGCCGATATCCTCACCGCCTATGCCGCGATGATGTGGCGTTACTACGAAAAAACCTGCACCGCGCGCGAGAATTACCTGCCGCCCGACAATGTGCAGGAAGCGCCCACCTACGTCGTCGCTCACCGCACCTCGCCCACCAACATCGGGCTGATGCTGCTGTGTACCCTCGCGGCGCGTGATTTTCACTTCATCACCGGCGAGGAGCTGGCGTTGCGCGTGGAGCGCACCCTCGACACGGTCGAGCAGATGGAGATGTTTAACGGTAACCTCTATAACTGGTACGACACCAAAACACTGGCCCTCCTGCAGCCCAGCTTTGTTTCGTCGGTGGACAGCGCCAACTTCGTGTGCTGCCTTATCGCGCTCAAGGAGGGCATTAAGGAGTATATTGCCGATGCCGCACGGCTTGCAAGGCTCACCGAGCGGCTGAATACGCTGATAGATAACACCGACCTCACCATCTTCTATAACAAGCGCAAAAACCTCTTTTCGGTGGGCTACGACTGCAAGACGGGCAAGCTTAGCCATTCGCACTACGACCTGCTCATGAGCGAAGCGCGCCTCACCAGTTACCTTGCCATCGCCAAGGAGCAGGTACCCAAGAAGCATTGGGGTGCTTTGGAGCGCACCCTTGCGCGGCAGGGGGCGTTTGCCGGCCCGGTGTCGTGGGGCGGCAGCATCTTTGAGTACTTTATGCCGCACCTGCTGCTGCCGGTGTACGAAGGGTCGCTGCTCTACGAGGCCCTTCGCTTTGCTATCTTTTGTCAACGGCTGCGCGCCAAGCAGCTCGCGCTGCCGTGGGGTGTTTCCGAAAGCGGGTTTTACGCCTTTGACAATATGCTCAACTACCGCTACAAGGCGCATGGCGTGCAGAAGATCGGCCTTATGCGCGGGCTGAACACCGAGTATGTGGTGTCGCCCTACTCCACCTTTCTCACCATGCAGCACGACCTGCACGGTGCCTTAAAAAACCTCGCGGAGCTTGAAAAAACCGGCATGCTCGGCAAATGGGGCTTTTACGAGGCGTGCGATTACACCACCTCGCGCACGGGCGACTATAAAAAGGGCATTGTGCGCAGCTACATGGCGCACCACGTGGGCATGAGCCTGCTTTCGGTGTGCAATGTGGTGTACGACAACTGTATGCAGCGCAGGTTTATGTCCGACAAAACCATAAAGGCGGCGCAGGAGCTGCTAAAGGAGAAGATAGCCGTGGGCAGCCTGATATTCGAGGATGTACCCGACAGGGGAGAACCCCCCAAGCATGGGCGCGAGACCCCGATCGGGGAGGCCTTTGCCGAGATTACCCCCATCACCCCGCATGTACAGATCCTTTCAAACGGCGAGCTTACGTTGGTGGCGAGTGATGTCGGCGCGCAGCATATCTCCTTCGGCAGCGTGGACGTCACCCGCCGCACCACCGACCTTTTGCGCGCACCGTTCGGCATCTACTTTGTGGTGAAAGCGGGGGATTGCGTCCTCTCCGCTACGCAGGCGCCGTTTTATGATAAACAGTCCAAGTACACAGCGCGCTTTCAGGCGTCGTCGGTGGAGTACTTCGGGTCAAAGGGTGTGTTTGAGGCGGGGCTGCAGGTGTGCGTGGGCAACGACTTTCCGGCCTGCCAGTATATCGGGGTGATTAAAAACAACTCCTCCCGCAGGGTAAAGGCGCAGGCGATGTTTTACCTGGAGCCCGCACTCGCCAAGTGGGCGGATATGGAGGCGCACCCCGCCTTTACCAAGATGTTTATTCAGGCGTCCTTTGACCGCGCCTCCAATACGCTGGTGTTTACGCGCCGCACCCGGCCCTCCGAAAGCGATGTGAGCATCGCGGCGGGCTTTCTGGATGATACGGCGTTTGACTATGAAACGGTAAAGTCCGATGTCCTGGAGCTCCCCTACGGCATCGCCTCGCTTAATAAGGCCTTTGAGCGGCCGTTTGCGGGCAAGGAGGGGATCCCGGACGCGGTATGCGCCATCCGGGTGGAGGTGGAGCTGGCGCCGAACGCCCAAAAGGAGCTCGCCTTTCTGCTCACCGTAGACGATACGCCCGAGGGCGCTATCTCAAGGGCCATCGCGGCAAAGCGGCGCGGGCTGCTCAGCGCCGCTCGGGCGGCGAAATCGCCGGTTGCCACCACCAAGCTGGAGGACCGCATCGGCCAGAGCGTACTGCCGCTGCTGTTTTACCCGAAGCGTGAAAAAGCGGAGAGCATCAAGGCCTCGAAGGAAAACGAGCTGGGCGTCAACGGCCTGTGGGGCCTGAGCATCTCGGGCGACTACCCCATCGTGCTGTTCGAGGCGAAGAACGCCGAGGATGTCCGCCGCTGCGAGGGGTATATCCGCCTGATGCAGAAGCTGCGGCTGTGCAGCGTGTTCTTTGACCTTGTGGTGACCTACCATGAGAGCGAGAACAGCGGTGCGGTGAAAAACGTGCTATACGAAACGGCGCAGGCCTGCATCGCCGAGGATTTGATCGGCGCGCGGGTGGGTATCCACGCGGTGAACCTCTCGCACCACGATACCCGCGTCAAAACCCTGCTGTACGCCGCGGCCAGCCATGTGGTGGAGGATAATCTGGTGCGCACCAGTGTAGACACGCAGCCCTATCATCCCGCGGAGATACAGCCGGTTGAAAAGCCGCGCGTCCAGCTCGTGGGGGAGGACAGGGTGCTCGGCGGGGCCTTTACCAAAGAGCGCTTTTATATTACCGGCTCCCCCAAGGCGCCGTGGTGCCATATCCTCGCAAACCCCGCGTTCGGCACCTTGGTGTCCAACCGGGCGCTGGGTTTTACGTGGGCGGTGAACTCGCGCGAAAACAAGCTCACCCCGTGGTTTAACGACCTTGCGCTCGACAATGTGGGCGAGATGCTGTTGGCCGAGGTAGACGGCGTACTTTACGACCTGGTAAACGGCTCTCTCGTCTCCTTCTCCGCCGCGGACGCCACCTACGAGGGGATTGCGGGCGGGCTAAAAACCATCGCGACGGTTGCCGTATCCAATACCGGCTGCACCAAAACCTGTGACGTTTCGCTGCAAAACACTACAAAGGAGGAGATGACCATCAATCTTGCCTATTACACCGAGCCGGTGCTGGGGGTAAACCGGCGCACCTCGCGCTTCGTGGTGCCCACCGAGTGCGGCAGCCGGCTGCTTGTGCACAACCCGTTTAACACGGCGGTGGGCGGCAGCATGGCGCTGGGCTGCGACAAAGAGGACGTGCATTTCTGCTGCGACCGCGCGGCGTTTCTCTCGGGCGAGCTGAGCCTTAACGCCGTATATAC
Organism: Bacillota bacterium; assembly: GCA_023412215.1. Classification (GTDB taxonomy): domain Bacteria; phylum Bacillota; class Clostridia; order Oscillospirales; family Ruminococcaceae; genus Acetanaerobacterium. The sequence goes on from JAEYNX010000029.1 coordinate 48,144, forward strand.
CAGCGACGACCCCTGCGCGGCGGTCATCCACCCCTTTAAGCTGCCGCCGAGCGGGCGCTACAGCGTGCGGTTCATCCTTTCGTATGGCATGAATACCGGCGCGTGTAACTACCAGAGCTACACCCGTCCCGCCGAGCGCAGGTTTGAAGAGAACCGTCTGTGGATCGATACCCCCGATAAAACCCTGAACCACCTGTTCAACGTCTGGCTGCCGCACCAGATTTCACGCGCCCGCCTGATGGGTCGTACGGGCTACTATCAGTGCGGCGGGGCGTGGGGCTTTCGCGACCAGTTGCAGGATGTCTGCGCCTATATGCTCCTTTCGCCGCGGCTTGCCAAGCAGCAGATTATAAGGGCCGCCGGCGCACAGTTTAAAGAGGGCGATGTGCTGCACTGGTGGCACAACCTGCCCAAGGAGAAGGGCGGCATGCGCGGCGTGCGCACCCGTTATTCCGACGACCTCGTGTGGCTGCCCTATACGGTGTGCGAATATCTTGAGAAAACGGGGGATGAAGGCATCCTCAAAATCCCCGTGCGCTACCTTTCGGGGGATGAGCTTACCTTTAAGGAGCATGAACGCTACTTCGAGCCGCAAATATCCGACGAAACGGGTGATGTTTACAACCACTGCTGCCGCGCCGTCGACCGCGCTACCCGCCTCGGCGAGCACGGCCTGCCGCTTATGGGCAGCGGTGACTGGAACGACGGCTTTAATCTGGTGGGGGCGGAGGGCAAGGGCGAAAGCGTATGGCTTGCGCTGTTTCTGGCCCTGACGCTCGAGCGGTTTGCGCAGGTGTGTGATAAAAGGCAGGACACCGCGCGCGCTGAGCGGTACCGCACTGGGGCCGCCATGCTCAAGCAGAATGTGGACGCGTACTGCTACGACGGCGGCTGGTATCTGCGCGCGTTCTACGACGACGGCAGCAAGATGGGCTGCACCGAAAACGACGAATGCCGCATCGATTCGCTGCCCCAGAGCTTCGCCGTCTTTGCGGAGATGCCCGATAAAGAGCGCGTGAAAACCGCGCTGGAGAATGCCTACGAACGCCTCACAGACCGCGAAAACGGTATCGTGCGCCTGTTTACGCCGCCCTTTTATAAGGGGGCACAGTCCCCGGGGTATGTAAAGGCCTACCCCTACGGGCTGCGCGAAAACGGCGGGCAGTATACCCACGCCGCCGTATGGCTTGCACAGGCACTGCTTAAGTTTGGCATGACGGAGCAGGGGTATGAGCTCTTAAGCCTGCTGAGCCCCGCCAACAAGTATAAAAACGAGCTGACGGCGGAGGCCTACCGCCTGGAGCCCTATTATATCGCGGCGGACGTCTACTCCAACCCCTCCGCCTACGGCAGGGGCGGATGGAGCATCTACACGGGCGCCGCGGGCTGGTACTACCGTACGGTGCTGGAGGACCTTCTGGGCGTGAAGATTCAGGGGGACAGCGTACTGTTCACCCCGCGCCTGCCCGAGGCGTGGGAGGGCTTTAACCTGCGGCTGGAGATCAAAGGAACTATCCTCAAGGTGCGGGTGGCAAGGGAGAACGAGGGCGATGGTAAGCCAACTGTTATACCGCTGGACGGCAAAACGCATGATGTCGTTATTAAGGCATAAAAGTTGAAAGGTTTGTTAATTTTTCTGGCAGGTATGGCGCTGTATGCGGATGTGTGGTAAAATATAGCGTAAGTGTGTAAGCGGCGGCGGTCTGCCGCCGCCCGCATTCACCGGTACGATATCCGCGGCACTCGTAAGAGATTGCCGCTTTAGAAAAATAAACGGAGGACATGTATGGGGAATAGACTTTGCCGCGAAAAGATAGCGCAAAACGTATATTTCAGCAGCGTTACCGACAGCCGCTACAAAACCAACCGGATATCGGTAAACCTGATGCTGCCGCTTGCAAAAGAGACGGCGACGCAAAACGCCCTGCTTAGCGCGATGCTGCGCAAAAGCAGCGCCGAGTATGAAAACTTTATGGCGGTGAGCAAAAAGCTCTCCGACCTCTATGGCGCATACCTCGATTCCGAGGTGCTCAAGATCGGCGAGAATCAGGGCATCAGCCTGTACGCTACGGCGATAGACGACCGCTACGCCTTAAACGGCGAGCCGTTGACCACCGAGCTTGCAAGGCTGCTCTGCTCGCTGCTGCTCAAGCCCAACATCAAAAACGGCGCCTTCAACGAGCAGGAGCTTGAGGTTGAAAAGCAGGTGCTCATCGACGAGATAGAGGCCGAGATCAACGAGAAGCGCAGCTACGCCGTGATGCAGTGCTCCAAGAACATGTGCGCGGGCGAGCGTTTTTCCATCCCGCGCTACGGCTATAAAGAGAAGGTGCCTGCCATCACGGCGCAAAGCCTTGTAGAAGCCTATCAGAGCGCCCTTTCCGGCGCGCTGGTGGAGATATTCTTTACCGGCTGCGGCAGCCCCGATGCCGCCAAGGAGATTTTTGCAAGTGCCTTTAAAGAGGTGAACCGCGGGGAGGACTACCGCCTTTCCACCGAGGTGATCAGCGAAGTAAAGGAAGTAAAGGATGTTACCGAGCGCATGGATGTCGCGCAGTCCAAGCTTGTGTTGGGTTTCCGCGCGGGCTCGGATGTTTCCGACAATAAAAAGAACTTAGCGGCGCTCATGATGGTGGCCATCTACGGCTCAACACCCAGCTCCAAGCTGTTTTTAAACGTGCGCGAAAAATTAAGCCTCTGCTACTACTGCGCCTCCCGCTACGACCGTTACAAGGGCATTCTGATGGTAGACTGCGGCATTGAAGCGGGCAACATGCAAAAGGCAAAGGACGAAATATTAAAGCAGCTTGCCGAGATGCAAAACGGCAGCATCACTGCCGAGGAGCTGGACCACGCGCTGCTCGCCATTAAAAACGGCTACAACGCGGTGTTTGATTCCACCAAGTCGGTGGAGACCTACTACCTCGGGCAGATCTTCTCGGGCACCGATTACGACCCCGGCGAGGTACTTTCACAGCTCGAGCGCGTCACCATAGAGGATGTACAAAACGCGGCGAAACGCGTCCAGCTGGATACCGTATACTTCCTCACCGCAGAGGAGGAGAACGCATGAATAGAGAGATTATAAAGAGCGAAACGATAGGCGAGCAGTACTACCGCTACAACCACGAGAGCGGGCTTACGATACTGCTTTGCCCCATGCAGGGCTACAGCTCCACCTACGCGCTGTTTGCCACCCGCTACGGCTCCATCGACACCTGCTTTAAAACCCAGCACGACAATGACTTTGTCACCGTGCCCGAGGGTATCGCGCACTTTTTAGAGCACAAGATGTTCGAGGACGAGGACGGCGACGCGTTTGCCAAGTATGCGAAAACGGGCGCTAGCGCCAACGCCTTTACCTCGTTTGACCGCACGGCCTACGAGTTTTTGTCCTCCGACAATATCTACGAGGCGCTTGAGATTCTGCTTAGGATGGTGACCACCCCTTACTTCACCGAGCAGTCGGTGGCGAAGGAGCAGGGTATTATCGGGCAGGAGATCGAGATGTATAACGACGACCCGAACTGGCGCGTGTTCTTTAACCTGCTGCGCGCGATGTACGTGAATCACCCGCTACGCATCGATATCGCGGGCACCGCTGCGTCGATTGCGCAGATCGATAAAGACCTGCTCTACCGCTGTTACAACACTTTCTACAACCTTAAAAACATGGTGCTCGCCGTCTCGGGCAACTTCGAGATCGAGCGCGTGCTCAAGGTATGCGACGGGGTATTAAAGCCCGCGGAGGAGATGTTTATCGAGCGCCGCCAGCCGGAAGAGCCGCTTACCGTTGCGCAGGACTACATCGAGCAGACGTTCGAGGTGTCTATCCCGCTGTTCCAGTTCGGCTTTAAGGTGCCGCCTTATTCCGATGCGGAGCGGTTAAAGCTGAGCGTGGCCAACGACATCCTGCTCGAGGCGGTGGCAGGCGAGGCCTCGCCGCTCTATTCCCGCCTGTACGAGCAGGGGCTTATCAACGACAGCTTCAGCTACGAGGGCATGATTGAGCGCGAGTGCGTGGCGAACGTCTTTTCGGGAGAATCCAAAAACCCGCAGAAGGTGTGCGACGAGATCGCGAAAGAGATCGCGGCCATTCAGCAAAGCGGCATCGACACCGAGACCTTTGAGCGCGCCAAGAAGTATTACTACGGACGGCTGGTGTTTGCCTACAACAACGTGGAATCGGTGGCCTCCGCCTTGATTACCTCCTACCTGTACGGCCGCAACGGCTATGATATCGTCGACGCACTTGTAAACATCACCAAAGAGGATGTCAATAGCGTCGCGCACCGCAACTTTAATATGCAGTACAAAGCGCTTTCGGTGGTAAAACCCAAAGTGTAACTGTCTTCACGCCGGCAGGGGCATCATTCTCGCCGGCTGATACATACAAACATAAACAAGAGAAAAAACTACGGATAGGAGCTTGTGTTATGACTGAAGTACTTAGCTTTCCGGGCCTTGGAATCTCTATCAACATCAATCGGGTGGCGTTCCAGATAGGCAATATCCCGGTGTACTGGTATGGTATCCTCATCGCGTTGGGCGTTGCGCTGGCGCTTACCTACGTGCTCACCAGAGCGCGCAGGAACGGCGCTCACCCCGATAGGCTCATCGATGTTGTCATGGGCAGCTTCGTGGGCGGCATCCTCGGCGCGCGCATCTACTATGTGGTGTTCGAGTGGGACTATTACAAAGAGAACCTCGGTGAGATCTATAAGATCTGGCACGGTGGCCTCGGCATCTACGGCGGGCTGATCGGTGCGCTGGTGGTTGCCTTCTTTATGTGCAAATGGCGCAAGGTAAAGTTCTTCCCGGTGCTGGACCTCGCCGCAATGGGCTTCTTGATCGGCCAGGCCATCGGCAGATGGGGCAACTTTGTAAATATTGAGGCGTTCGGCGGCAATACCACCCTGCCCTGGGGCATGACCAGCAACAAGATTATGTTATACCTTGCCCAGAATGCGGATAAGCTGGCTTCGCAGGGCATGAAGGTGGTTACCAACGACCCGGTACATCCCACCTTTTTATACGAGTCGCTGTGGTGCATCATCGGCTTCGTGCTGCTGCACCTTTACTTTAAGCGCCGCAGATATGACGGCGAGGTGTTCCTGCTTTACACCGCGTGGTATGGCCTCGGCCGCTTTTTCATCGAGGGCCTGCGCACCGACAGCCTTGTTATCGGCTCGGTACGTGTTTCTCAGGTGCTGGCGGCGGCATTGATGTTCGCGGCAATCATCGCCGAGATCGTCATCCGCTACAAAATCGCCTCCGAGCATGACGACGACTATTTAAAGCCCTACTGCAAAACCGAGGAATGCGCGGTTGCGCTGGCGGAGATCGACGAGCAGCTCAAGTCCAAGTCCAAGAAGGGCGCTAAGGCAGAAGAATCGGCTGCCGAAGAGGGCGAAGCGGAGCCTGCCACGAATGCCGATACCGAAGCTGCGGATGATACCGCTGAGGAGGATGCATCCGTTGTCGCGGTAGTTCATGAAGAAGAGACGGAAGCGGCTGAAACTAAAGCGGAGCCCGAAGCCGCGCCCGACCAGTCCGCGGGCGATAAAGCGGACGATTAAGCGCGACAGCATAAAGGAGGAGTACGGTATGGGTACCGCACAGATTATAGACGGCAAGGTGATCAGCGCGCAGGTAAAGGCCGAGGTGGCCGCAGAGGTTGCGGCGCTGCGTGAAAAGGGCATCACGCCGGGGCTTGCGGTGGTGATTGTCGGGGATGACAGCGCCTCGCGCGTCTACGTAAACAGCAAGAAAAAGGACTGCGCCGAGGTGGGCATCTATTCCGAGGAATACGCGCTGCCCGCCGAAACCGCGCAGGAGGAGCTCATGGAGCTTATCAGGGTGCTTAACCGCAAGAAGGATATCCATGGCATACTGGTTCAGATGCCGCTGCCCAAGCACCTTGACGAAAAAGCGGTTATCGACGAGATCCTGCCGCAGAAGGATGTGGATGCCTTCCACCCCGTAAATGTAGGCAAGATCATGATCGGCGACTACGAATTCCTGCCCTGCACCCCCGCGGGCATCATGGAGATGCTCGCCAAAACGGGGATATCCCTCGCGGGGAAGGAGTGCGTGGTGATAGGCCGCAGCAACATCGTGGGCAAGCCCATGGCGATGCTGCTGTTGCACCAGAACGCGACCGTGACCATCTGCCACTCCAAAACCAAAGACCTCTTCGAGGTGACCCGCCGCGCCGACGTGCTGGTGGTGGCGATAGGCAGGGCGAAGTTTGTCACCGCCGACATGGTAAAACCCGGCGCCGTAGTGGTGGACGTGGGCATGGACCGGGACGAAAACGGCAAGCTCTGCGGGGATGTGGATTTTGGAGCGGTAAAAGAGGTTGCTAGCTATATCACCCCCGTTCCCGGCGGCGTGGGCCTTATGACCAGAGCAACCTTATTAAAGAACACCCTTGCGGCCGCGAGGATGCAAAACGCGGATATACTATAAAACGGTTTTACCCGTTGACTTATTTGACAAACTGTGCTAATATGTGTAATGCCGCATGCTGTGGGCTTTTCAAGCGAGCTTTGCTCCGCCCGACTGGCAGCGAGTTTAGAAAAAGGCAGGTGCCTCAGTTAGATGTACGCAATTATTGAAACAGGCGGCAAGCAGTACAAGGTTTCTCAGGGAGACGTTGTATTCATCGAGAAGCTTGACGTTCAGCCTGACGAAACCGTTAAGTTTGATAAGATTATTGCCGTGGCAAACGACAATGGTGTAACCTTCGGCAACCCCACCGTAAACGGTGCCGTTGTAACCGCTAAGGTTGTAAAGAACGGTAAGGCCAAGAAGATTACGGTATTTACCTACAAGTCCAAGAAGAACGAGAAGCGCAAGATGGGCCATAGACAGCCCTATACCAAGGTGCAGATTGAAACAATCACCGCATAAAATGGTTGGATGCTTAAAGCGGGGCGGTAAAACAGCATGATTACGGCCAGGTTTGCTCAAAAAGACGGCAGGTTTTGTTCCTTTATGGTCTCGGGCCATTCGGGATACGCCGAAAGCGGCAGCGACATTGTGTGCGCTGCGGTTTCATCCGCCGTGCAGCTTACCGCTAATGCGGTTACCGAGGTAGCGGGCATTAAGGCTACGGTAAAGGTAAACGAAGACAATATCTCGCTTACCCTGCCAAATGCCTGCGCAAGCGACGCCTGCGAGCTGCTTATTTCCGCTTTGTATCTTCATCTTACCCTTTTGGCGGAGGATTATAAGGACGCCATACAGGTGATAACGGAATAATTCTAAACACACATATACGGAGGTGCAGTACCCATGATTAAAATCAGTATTCAGTTTTTTGCTCATAAAAAGGGCGTTGGTTCCACCAAGAACGGTCGTGATTCCGAGTCTAAGCGCCTTGGCGTAAAGCGTGCGGACGGCCAGTTCGTGCTTGCGGGCAACATCCTTGTTCGTCAGCGCGGCACCCACATCCATCCCGGTGAGAACGTGGGCATCGGTTCGGACGACACACTGTTTGCAAAGGCCGACGGCAAGGTAAAGTTCGAGCGTCTTGGCAAAGACCGCAAGAAGGTTAGCGTTTACGCTGTAGAGCAATAAGCCAGCCTTCGCGTTTGATTTTTGTTGCAGTAAAAATCCCGAGCCGCTCGCTCGGGATTTTTTGACTGTTACACTGCCTTTTTGGGAAGAATAGAAGGGCAGCTTTATTTCCCTGTAAATAGCGTAGGGTGTACGGCTTATACTTATTTCAATTACGTAATATTTCTTATTGGAATTAGTATTGCGTAAGCGATTGGCACGAGAAGGAGTAACGGGATGTTTATAGACAAGGCGAAAATCAGCATAAAGGCGGGCGACGGCGGCAACGGCGCGGTGTCCTTTCACCGCGAGAAATACGTTGCGGCGGGCGGGCCGGACGGCGGTGACGGCGGCAAGGGCGGCGACGTGATCTTTGTGGCCGACACCAACCTTTCCACCCTTATCGATTTTAAATATAAAAAGAAATACATCGCCCAAAACGGCCAAAACGGTATGGCGAAACGCTGCTTTGGCAAAAGCGCTGAAAACCTTGTTATACGGGTGCCGCAGGGCACCATCATCCGCGACGCTCAAACCGGGCGCATTATGGCGGACGTTTCGGGCTCCGAGCCGGTGACGGTGGCCAAGGGCGGCAAGGGTGGCTGGGGCAACGCACATTTTGCCACCCCCACGCGCCAGATACCGCGTTTTGCCAAAAGCGGTATCCCGGGCGAAGGCTACGACCTGCTGCTCGAGCTTAAGCTGCTTGCCGACGTCGGGCTGGTGGGCTTCCCCAATGTGGGCAAGTCGACCCTCATCTCGATGGTGAGCAACGCGAAGCCCGAGATCGCCAACTACCACTTTACCACCCTCATCCCCGTGCTGGGCGTTGTGCGCATAGACGAAGGCAATTCTTACGTAATGGCCGATATCCCAGGGCTGGTCGAGGGTGCCTCCGAGGGCGTCGGGCTGGGGCATGAGTTTTTGCGCCATGTAGACCGCTGCAGGCTGATTGTGCACATCGTGGATGTCTCTGGCTCCGAGGGGCGCGACCCGCAGGATGATTTTGAAAAGATCAACTACGAGCTGCGCAACTTCAGCGCGGAGCTTGCAGAGCGCCCGCAGATTGTGGTGGCCAACAAGTGCGACATTGCCGAGCCCGAGCAGATAGAAGCATTTAAGCGTTTTGTAGAGGAGCAGGGTTACCCCTTCTTCGCCATCGCCGCCGCGACGCGTCAGGGCGTGGACGAGCTTAAATACGATGTCGCTGCCCGCTTAAAGGGGCTGCCGCCCATCAAGCGGTACGAGGTGGAGGAAGCGCCGCCCGAAAAATTCGGTGACAGCAGAAGCTTTGAAATCACCAACAACGACGGCGTGTTTGTGGTGGAGGCCCCGTGGCTTCTTAAGATACTCGTAAGTTGCAACATGGAGGATTACGAGTCGCTGCAATACTTCCAGCGCGTGCTGGTGGAGACCGGCATCATCGATAAGCTGGTGGAGATGGGTGTGCGCGAGGGCGACACCGTAAGTATCTATGACTTTGAATTTGATTATGTAAACTAAAAGACGGACACAAAAACGATACAACGGGAGGAATACCATACGAAGTTAAACCTTGAAGAGGCCTCGAACCCAAAGCTGAAAAGCCCGCTGGCGCTTGCCTTTTTGGGCGACTCGGTTTATGAGCTGCTGGTGCGCGCGCATCTGTCTCAGCAGGGCAGCATGCCTGCCCATAAGCTGCACGTGCTGGCGGTACAGCTGGTGCGCGCATCCGCGCAGGCACACGCCGCCGAGATTATTGCACAGCAGCTCAGCGAGGAGGAGGCAGCAATCTTAAAGCGCGGTCGCAACGCCAACAGCACCACGGTACCCAAGAATGCCAACCCCGCCGATTACCGCATGGCGACGGGCTTGGAGGCGTTGTTCGGCTACTTGTACCTCAAGGGTGAGCAGCAGCGCATTGGCGAACTGTTTGAGATGATCTGGAAGTCGTATTGCGAAGAGAATAAATAGAAGGGCCGCTTCACCGGTTTTATTCCGGCAAAGCGGCCTTTTCTTGTTATGCAGAACATAATGTCCGTTGCTGATATGGCCTATTCCGCAGCGCAGGGGTCCTCGCCGGATAAGATGAAATGGACCGTTCCGAAGGGGAAGCCGACGGCTATCACAAACGCGTGGGTAAAGCCGGTTAAGCGCTTGTTGCTCTCATATACCTGCGGCTCAAGGTCCAGCTCTACGGCGAGGGAGTTCGAGGTGTTCACCGCAAACAGACCGTTGTGCAGGTTTAAAAACTCGCCCACCGAGGCCTTGGTATAATCGTCGTTTAAAGTAAAGCTCTCCTGAGCATAGCGGGAGGCAAAGGCGGTAAACGCCTTGCTTTCCGCTTCAATTGCCGTAAACAGCTGCTCGCTGCCCTTGATGCGCTGTATGGCGGCCTCTTCACAGTGGTACGCGGTTTCGACCGAAGAGGGGAGCAGCGTAAAGTCGTCGCCGATAAAGCGGATGATATTTTTAAGCAGCAACGAGACATAATCCGCATACAGGTCTTTTTTGCTGCCCGCCAGATGAAGCCCGTAAAAATCGCAGATAACCGCACGCACCTCGGAGGCTTTGTTATCCGAAAACTCATTGTCGGTGACCCTCGTGGCCTCTTTGTAGGCCTTCAGCGCTATGGCAAACTGGCCGTTGGTCATGCTGCCGCTTTCCACCAGCGCCTGTCCCAGCAGCAGGTAACCGCTTTTCTGCGCAGAGAGCAGCTCGTTTACCTGCTCGGTGGTCATGTACCCAAGCTCCACCGCGAGGTCTCCGATGCGCTTATCGGTATGCATCTGCATCTGGTGCAGCCTGTCCACCTGCTCCGCGGTCATATACCCCGCGTTGATAGCCAGCACGCCGAGCTTGATATGTATCTTTTGCTGCAGCTCAAGCGCCGCCGAGAGCTGCTGTGGGGTTACCAAATGGTTGTTCAGCAGATAGTTGCCGAAAAACTGTGTAAACATCGTTTTTCTCCCACCCCGAGATTATTTGCCGTTTAAGAGATTGCTAACAATCTTGAGCACCTGCTCGTCCTCCACCGGCTTTTGCAGAAAATCGTACACCCCAAAGTCTACGGCTTCTTTCAGGTGGCTCTGCGTGCCTACCGAAGAAGCCATCACCACCTTGGCATTGGGGTTAATCGCGTGAATCTCTTTTAGTGCCTCAAGGCCGGTCTTTTTGGGCATAATGATATCCATAAAAACAATGTCCGGCTGTTGCTCGCCGTATATTCTAACGGCTTCTTCTCCGTCTACGGCCTCCAGCAGGATGCCAAAGCCGATTTTGGCAAGCAAATTTCTGAACTTCTTTCTTACCAAAATGGAATCATCGCATACAAGGGCCTTCATTTTCGTGATTTCCATAGGTGTTTGCTCGCTCTCTTTCCGTCAGTTTCAATTCCCTTCACTTTCACCTATTATTCTACACCAGATTAACAGATTTTTCAACAAGAAGTCGCTGGAAAATGGCATTATTGCGCGAGAAATCAACGCTGCAAACCAACAACCCTTTTACTGGAAACACGTCTACCGCGCGGCTTTGCAGAGCATTTTTGCCTTGACAACAAATTCATAGTGTAGTAACATAAAAAGGGTGGCAAAGGCGCTCTCTTTTTTTGGGTGCCTTTGCGCTTTTTTGTAAAACTTCGGCGCTTTTGTACACTAAAATAGCAATGGGGTAGCGTAATTTTTAATGGCGGTTCACTTTTGCTTAAAATTGTTGGCCTGCGAGATTGCAGGTGAAACTAAAATATATTATTATTAAATTTGGCTTTATCATCATACAAGCTTGCGAGAGGGTAGTGAAACAATGATTTCGGTAAACAGGTATCGAACACACACATGCGGCGAATTGGGAGAGAAGGACATTGGCAGTAACGTTTCGGTGGCGGGATGGGTAGCAAATATCCGCGACCACGGCGGTATCCTGTTTTTAGACCTGCGCGACCAATACGGCGTTGTTCAGGTGGTTATAAAAAATGACGCGATGCTGGAGAATGTCACCAAGGAATGTACCGTAACCATCAGCGGGCCGGTTATTAGGCGCGATGAAGATACCTACAACCCCAAGATCGCCACCGGCACCATCGAGGTTGTGGCTGAGCGCTTGGAGGTACTGGGCAAGGCGCTTTCCATGCTCCCCTTTGAGGTGGACGCCTCCAAAGAAACCAAGGAGGAGCTGCGCCTTAAATACCGCTACCTCGACCTGCGAAACCCCAAGGTTCATGATAATATCGTCAAGCGTTCCAATATCATTTCGTTTTTGCGCGGCAAGATGACCGAAATGGGCTTTTTAGAGATACAAACCCCCATCCTCACGGCCTCGTCGCCCGAGGGTGCGCGCGATTACTTAATCCCAAGCCGTAAGCATCAGGGCCAGTTCTACGCGCTGCCGCAAGCGCCGCAGCTCTTTAAGCAGCTGCTCATGGTGTCGGGCTTTGACCGTTACTTCCAGATTGCTCCCTGCTTCCGCGACGAGGATGCAAGGGCCGACCGCTCGCCCGGCGAGTTTTATCAGCTCGATTTTGAGATGGCCTTCGCGACGCAGGAGGATGTCTTCGCAATTGCCGAAGAGGTGCTTTACGCCACCTTTGCGAAGTTCACCGATAAAAAGGTATACGAGCCGCCCTTCCCGCGCATCACCTATGCGGACGCGATGCTCAAATACGGCAGCGATAAGCCCGATCTGCGCAACCCGCTGCAGATTATCGATATCAGCGACATGTTTGTTGAGAGCGACTTTGCCCCCTTCCGAGGCAAGACCGTTCGCGCCGTCAATGTAGAAAACTGCGGGTCGCAGCCGAAGAGCTTTTTTGAGAACATGCTCAACTTCGCGCTCTCCATCGGCATGAAGGGCCTCGGCTATATCAAGGTGGACGACGAGATGAACTACCTCGGTCCCATCAATAAATTCTTAAGTGAAGCGCAGCGCGAGGAGCTGAAAACGCGCGCGGGGTTAAAGCCCGGGTGTGTGCTGTTCTTTATTGCCGATACGAAAAACGAGGCGCCCAAGCTTGCGGGGCAGATACGCACCGAGCTTGGCAGCCGTTTAAACCTTATCGATAAAGAATCCTTCCGCATGTGCTTTGTGGTGGATTTCCCGATGTTCGAGCTCGATGAGGAGACCGGTGAGCCGGCCTTTACCCATAACCCGTTTTCGATGCCGCAGGGCGGTTTAGACGCCCTTAACAACAAGAACCCGCTCGACGTGCTCGCCTACCAGTACGACATCGTGTGCAACGGCGTGGAGCTTTCCTCCGGCGCTGTGCGAAACCACGATCTGGATATCATGGTAAAGGCGTTCGAAATCGCGGGCTATACCGAGGAGACCATCAAAGAGAAGTTTTCGAGCCTTTATACCGCGTTTAAATACGGCGCGCCGCCCCACGCGGGCATGGCGCCCGGTGTCGACCGCATGGTGATGCTGATTACGGAGGAGGAGAACATCCGCGAGGTTATCGCGTTCCCTATGAACAGCAACGCGCAGGACCTGATGATGGGCTCCCCCTGCGAGGTAACCGAAAAACAGCTTCGCGAGGTGCATATCAAGCTTCGCTAGGCTGAGAAGGAGATAAAGCTATGGCAGTAACCAAAGAAGAGATTCTCGACATCGCGCTGCTCTCCAAGCTGTGGGTGGCCGAGGAGGAGCTGGACAAGCTTACCGAGGACATGGCAGGCATTATCGCGTTCGCCGACACTATTAATGCCGTAGGCGAATCTGCCGAGGAGTTTGACAATATCAATAACCTTTCCAACGTGTTCAGGGAGGATACGGTAGTGCCTTCCTGCGACCGCGCGCTCATCCTAAAGAACGTAAACGGCGGCGAAAACGGTTATTTCCCCGTAAAAAAGCGTATGTAGCCGTTGCATCTTTTATCGGAAAGGGTTGGTTATGAAAATGCAGAGAAATGAAAGCAGGATACGCCGTCTGCACGAGCTCTTAACAAAAAAGGAGCTTTCGTGCACCGAGCTTACTCAAAAATATATCGATAAGATTGAGTCGGATAACGCAAAGCTGAATGCCTATGTCAATAAAACCCCCGCACGGGCGCTGGCAGCTGCCGCGGCAGTGGATAAAAAACTTCAGGCCGGCGGGCAAATCTCGCCGCTCGAAGGCATTCCCATGACGCTTAAGGACAACATCTCGACAGATGGCATTGAAACCACCTGCTGCTCGAATATCTTAAAGAGCTATGTGCCCATCTACGACGCGACGGTATGGAAGACGCTCAAAGGCCAGAACTCTGTGCTGCTGGGTAAAACCAACATGGATGAGTTCGCGATGGGCTCCTCCTGCGAGACTTCCTGCTTCGGCGGCGCGCTCAACCCGCACAATCAGGCGCATGTTGCGGGCGGCAGCTCGGGCGGTGTTGCGTCCGCGGTGGGCGGCAACCTTGCCGTTTTCGGGCTTGGCTCCGATACGGGCGGTTCCATCCGCCAGCCCGCGAGCTTTTGCGGTCTTGTAGGCTTAAAGCCGAGCTATGGCGCCGTTTCGCGCTATGGCCTTATCGCCTACGCCTCCAGCCTCGACCAGATCGGCCCCATCACCTCCACCGTAGAGGACGCGGCGCTGGTGTTCGACGCCATCTCGGGCAAGGATGAGATGGACTCCACCTCCAGTGGCGCCAGGGAAACCACGGCGGATAAGCTTAGCGGCGACATCAGGAGCATGCGCATCGGCGTTGCGCGCGAGTATTTCGACGGCATCCGTGACGATGTAAAGCTAGCGCTGGAGAACGCCGTTAAAACCTACGAGCGCATGGGCGCCGAGATCGTTTACTTTAACCTGCCTATTCTGAAGTACGCCCTGCCGGTGTATTATATTCTGGCCTGCGCGGAGGCTTCCTCCAACCTTGGCCGCTACGACGGCATCCGTTACGGCTACCGCGCCCAGAGCTACAACTCGGTGCACGAGATGATCTGCAAAACCCGCAGCGAGGGCTTCGGCGCCGAGGTAAAGCGCCGCATTCTACTCGGTACCTATGTGCTGAGCTCGGGCTACTACGACGCCTACTACAAGAAGGCGCAGAACCTGCGCGGCAGCATCGTCAAGGCGTTCCGCAGCGCGTTTGAGGCCTGTGATGTCATCCTCGCGCCCACCGTGCCCATGACGGCGTTTGAGCTCAACTTCACCTCAAAGGATCAGGTAGAAACCTACCTCACCGATATCTGTACCGTGCCCATCAATATCGCGGGGCTGCCCGCCGTTTCCATCCCCTGCGGCTTCGACGCCAAGGGTCTGCCCATTGGCATGCAGCTTATCGGCAACACCTTCTGCGAAAGCACGATCCTTCGGGCCGCTTATCACTTTGAAAGCGAGAAGTGCGCCGAAATCTATAAGGATTTGGATTTGGGGGTAAGGCTATGAGCTACGAAATGGTTGCAGGGCTTGAAACCCACATCGAGCTTTCCACCGACACCAAGATATTCTGCGGCTGCACCACGGCGTTCGGCGCCGAGCCCAACACCAACTGCTGCCCCATCTGCATCGGCCTGCCCGGCACGCTGCCAAAGCTCAACCGCAAGGTGGTGGATTACGCCATTCTGGCGGGGCTTGCCACCAACTGTGAGATCAACCCCATCTCGAAGATGGATCGTAAAAATTACGTTTACCCCGACCTGCCGAAGGCCTATCAGGTTTCGCAGTATGATAAACCGCTCTGCCGCAGAGGCTACGTTACCCTTTCCTCCGGCAAGCGCATCAATATTACGCGCATCCACATCGAAGAGGACGCGGGCAAGCTGGTGCACGAGCGCGGGGATACCTATGTAGACTACAACCGCGGCGGCGTACCGCTGATCGAGGTCGTTACCGAGCCGGATATCCGCAGCATCGACGAAGCCATCGAGTATGTGGAGAAGCTGCAGCTTATCATGAAATACATCGGTGTTTCGGACGTTAAGATGCAGGAGGGCTCCTTGCGCTGCGACGTAAACATCTCGGTGCGCAAGCAGGGCGATGAGAAGCTCGGTACCCGCGCGGAGATCAAGAACATGAACTCGTTTGCCTTTATGGCAAAGGCACTGCAATATGAGTTTGAACGGCAGGTAGACCTGCTCGAGAGCGGCGAGAAGGTTGTGCAGGAGACCCGGCGCTACAACACCGAGACCGGCGAGACCGAGGCCATGCGCGGCAAAGAGGATGCGCACGACTACCGTTACTTCCGCGAGCCGGACCTCGTCACCATCCAGACCGGCCCGGAGGATATCGCAAGCCTTCGTAAGCTGCTGCCGGAGCTGCCGGAGCAGAAGCTCGCGCGGTATATCATCGATTACGGAATCCCCGAGGCCGACGCGCAGCTGATTGTGAGATACCGCAAGGTTGCCGAGTATTTTGACGCGGTGGCCCAGAAGATACAAAACCCTAAAACCGCCTCCAACTTCATCGTCGGGCAGATCTTTAAGGTGCTTTCCACCGAGGTGGCCAAGGAGGAGCTTGCGCTTTCGGTAACCGCAGATATGCTCACCGAGCTCATCAGCCTGCTCGAGGGCGGAAAAATCAACATGGGCATGGCGAAGTCCACACTCGATAAGATGCTGGAAACCGGCAAACCGGCGACCGTATTGCTCTCGCAGGAGGATATGGCGGGGCTTACCGAGGATGCGCTGCGCACCCACTGCCTGGAGGCCATCGCGGCGAGCCCGGCAGCCGTAAAGGATTACCTCGCGGGCAAGGAGAAGGCGCTCAAGGCCATCCTTGGTGCAGTGATGCGCGCGACCAAGGGCAGGGCGGACGCTGCTGCTGCCGAAAGGCTGCTCACCGAGCTGATTACAAAACAATAGAATCACTTTAAAAGGCGACCCGATTAAATTTGGGTCGCCTTTTGTTGTATTCTGTCGAGTCACTTGCGTTATCTCTGTGAAAAGGGTACAATAAAATAGAAACGGACAAATCCCACAGACTTTATTTTCATCGGACTAACATTTAACCACCGGAGGAATTATGGCACAACCAAACAATTACGAAGAACAGCTGGAAGGCTTCGAGACCTATTGGAGCAAACGCGCGGATACGCCTTATGTGAGGCTGTCGACGCTGCGCAATACCGCAACGGTAGATGCGGAAAACAAGCTGCTTTTTCTTACCGTAAACGGCGGCGAGGGCTTCTTTGAAGCGGGCGAGCCGCTCTGTGAAAAGACATTGGCCTGCTCGGTGGGGGATGGCCTTGCCGAGTTTATAGAGGCCCCCCTTGAGCAAGCCGTTTCAGCGGCCAAAAGCGAGATCTCGAGTGCGGTCACGAACGATGGCGGCGAAGCCCTTCAAGCAGAGATTGTAAAGGCTGTTTGCGGCGTGATAAACCTCAGCCACTATACAAGGGCCTTTCCGCCCGCGTTCACCGAGGTTTGCGCGCAGGGGGCCCAGGACTATTTCACCTACCTTTTGGAGCTGCAGCAGGAGTATAAGCAGTTCATCGCTGCTTGCTTTACCGAGACCCCGTACGATGCCGAGATAAAAGAGTTTACCGCCGCAACAAGGTTTTATTTTTACTGCATGATGCAGAACACCGGCCTTTTTCATAGCTTAACTTATCATTATACCTGCCGCAGGGTGGAAAAGTGTGTGGGCGAAAAAAAAGGATGTGCGTTTACCACCGATGTCACCGAATCGCTGCCTGCCGCGCGCTATAAGAAATACCTTGAAACGCTTGAGGATACACAGAACGTCGGCCGCACTACGCCAAACCGTTTCGAGCAGGCGTACGATCTTCCGGTCACCTTTACCGAACTGAACATCGCGCTGCCCGCGATACTGGATGTGGAGTACGAATTAAGCCGTTTGGACGAAGTCTTGGTGCTGGAGTTTGAGCAGATGCTGCGCATGAACCTGCGTATGAAGCGGTGTAAAAACTGCGGGCGCTATTTTGTGTTAAAGGGCAATTACCCCACCGATTATTGCGATAAGATACCGCAGGGAGAAAGCAGGTCCTGCCAGACCATCGCCGCAACCGGCAAGTATGCGCAGAAGCTTAGCGAGTGCCCCCCACTTGCGATATACAATAAAGAGTACAAGCGTTTGCACGGCAGGATGTCGACAAGGAGGATCACACGCGAACAGTTTGACACGTGGAAGGGCAAGGCGAAGATGCTGCGCGACCAATGCGCACAGGGCCTTATCAGTGAGAAAGAGTTCCGCACGTGGTTGGATGCTTATAAATTGTAAGATTCTATCATTTTTTACATGAGTATCGGTAAGAATATTGTAAAAAACCGCCGAATAATGCACAAATAGCATTGTTTGGCGGCTTTTTATATGTTATAATAATTGGAAAGGGTTATTTTTACAGTTTCAAGCCTGATCGATTGCCACTACGACAAAAACAAAAGAGGCTTTATTACAATGGAAGACAAAAATCAGGTCGGCAAGCTGAACTGGATGCAGGAGTTTACCGATAAGCAGCTTGAAAGGGAATATACACAGAATGCGGTCATCGGGTCGCTGAAATACGCGCGCTTTACGGTATTCGCCTTGGGTATACTGTACTTTCTTTTTATTTTTGCCGACTATTTTCTCGTTTCCAGCCCTCAAATCCTGCTGCTGATACTGCTAAACCGTGCGATGGTCTGCCTTGGTCTGTTCGCCTTTTATTATGTCCTGCATAAATCCAAGCGGTACCATCTGTTTTACTATCTCTACAGCGTGGGAGAGGTACTGGCGTCGTTGGCCTTTTTGGGCGTGTGCCAGCTTTATGAGGATCCCAACTATCTGGTACAGACACTTGGGTTGATAGTCATTCTGATGATTGTTTTCATGCTGCCGAACTACTGGATGGGCAGGGTGATCACCGCGCTCATTATCATGGTGGGGTTTAACCTCTATGGGCTGCTTTCCTTTTCCAACATCAAGGCCTCCGAGCTTTCGGCGGCGATTGTTTATCCGCTGCTCATCATCATTCTCAGGGCAGTGGGCTCCTATAACAACGAGTACCACCGCAAGATGCTGTTTTTAAACGGCAAAAAGCTAGAGCAGCTTTCCAAGATAGACCCGATGACAGGCATCTATAACCGGGCTACACTCAATGTGCGCATTGATGCCGCCATTGCGGATTGCAGCACTATGGAGGATACCTTTACGCTTGCCATCTTTGACATTGATGATTTTAAGGCCATCAACGACCGTTTCGGGCACTTGATGGGCGACAGGGTTCTTATCGACATTGTGGAGACCGTTCGTGAGAATCTGTGCGAGACCGATATGCTGTTCCGGTGGGGTGGGGAAGAGTTCATCCTGCTGTTGTGCGGTGTACCGCTGGAGCAGGCAGTCGCGATGCTGGAGGGGTACCGCCTGCAGATAGAAGAGCTTTATTACCCGGAGGGCATTGAGGTTACCTGCAGCTTTGGTGTGGCGCAATATCGGCAGGGCGATGATCTGGATACGCTGATAGCGCGTGCCGACGAAAAGCTGTACCTTGCCAAGACCGGCGGCAAAAACCGTATCGAAGTTTGACAGTTTTAATAGCAAAAGCCCGTCGGCATTCAACCGGCGGGCTTTTATGTCTTAGAAGCGTGAATGTGAATTAAAACGAGAATTTTTGCGGCGATTGACGACAATCGAACCGATAATCATCGCAAGCAGCATCGCGACAAACGTACCGATGCCGACGTAGAACCACACCGTTTTGGTGGCGGCCTTGAGCACCTCAAGGATGTACAGTACCTCGCTGCGGGCCGCGTCCTCGTCTGCCAGGAGCTTTACGCTGCCCACCTTCTCACCCATTACCATCAGCTCCACCGTGCCGATGGCATCCCCCTTTTTGATGGGGGCGTTTATAAACTTAGGGATGTTTAGGCGCTGAATGATATCTCCTTCACTGGTGCTTTTGGGCACCAGCGCGGTAAACGAGCTTTCCGCGCGCAGGTAAAGAAAATCCTTATCCCAGTTGAGCTTGAGCGGAACCTCCGCAATCGGGTTTTCGGTGCTGATTAGTTCCTTCACTTCAAAGCTGCTAAACGCCCAGTCGAACAAATTCTTGCTTAATATAAGCGCCTGGTTTTCATCTTTTGTTTCGTCCGGGTTATATGGCGCATTCATTACCACCAACATGTAGGTATAGCCGTCTCTGGTAGCGGTGGTTACAGAGCATCTTCCCGCTTCGTCGGTGGTACCGGTTTTCATACCGCGCACATCTTTATCGTAAATAGGAGAACTTGTAACCATCAGCTTGTTTGTAGTATTAATATACTCTGTGTCTCTTTTATTAGAGGGCTTTAGGGTGTAGGTGGTAGCCGAGGCCATGTCCATAAAGCCGGGCAACTGCATGGCATATCTTGCGATTAAATACATATCCTGCGCGGTGGAGTAATGGTCGTCGTCGTGCAGACCGTGGGGGTTTACGAAGTGGGTGCTTACGGCGCCGAGCTCCTCCGCCTTTTTGTTCATCATATCGATAAAGGTCTCTCTGTCGCCGCCGATATAATCCGCCACCATGCTGGCGGCCTCATTCGCGGAGGGAAGCAGCATGCAGTAAATGAGGTCGCGCATCGAGCGTTCCTCGCCCGCACGCATTCCCGCATTGGAGGCATTCATGCCGTAAAACTCATCCAATATTGACGAAGTGCATTTCACCATCGTGTTGTCAAGATCTGGGGTACTCTCCATGGCCAGAATGGTGGTGATAAGCTTGGTGAGCGAAGCGGGGTATTCCTTTTTGTTGGCGTTCTTTTGGTACACCACCGTACCGGTGTCTAGGTTTACCATATATACGGCGTCGGCATTTACCTCAAACGGCGGCGTATACTCGGCGAAGACGGTGGTAAAGGGGGCGATAAGCATTATAATAAAGCTTAAAAATACCGCTATGCTGAATTTTCTCATATAGACAATCACTCCACAAGTGTGTATTATATATATGTTGCCAGTTTATCGGACAATTCCCTACATGTTATTGTGATGGAAGGGATACTCTGTCTGAATACGCAGGCAGCATGAAGGAGTCATCCTTGGCAAAACATCTGTATTTTATTATAACAGAGTTTTGTACAAATAGGAAGTTTGTTTTGGCACAAACTTTAATCCCTTTTAAACAGTATAAAATGTGTCCTACACATAAACAGAACGGAGTATCGCCATGAGCAACCAATCAATGGATGAAAAAACACTGGGCTTTGATACGCTGATGATTCACGCGGGCCAGGTAACCGACGGCGAAACGCACTCGGTTTGCACCCCCATCTATCAGACGAATGCCTATGAGTTTGAAAGCTCGGAGTATGCCAAGGAGCTGTTTGAGCTCAAGCGCGGCGGCAATATCTACTCGCGCATCATGAACCCCACCTGCGACACCTTAGAGCGCCGCGTAGCGGCTCTGGAGGGCGGGGTAGGCGCACTGTCGATGGCCTCCGGCCATGCCGCGATCTTCGCCACCCTTTTAAACCTAGCGAAGGCGGGTGACGAAATCGTTTCGTCCATGAACATCTACGGCGGGGCTATCAACCTGCTGGGAGTTACGCTCAAAAACCTCGGCATCCACGTAAAGTTTGTAAACCCGGACGATTTAGGCGCGTGGGAAGCCGCGGTAACCGATAAAACCAAGGCCTTTTTCGCGGAGGTGGTGGGCAACCCTAACGCCAACGTGGCCGACCTCGAGGGGATCGCCGCTATTGCGCACCGCCACGGCATCCCGTTTATCGCCGACTCCACCTTTACCACCCCCTACCTGTGCAGGCCGTTTGAGTTTGGGGCGGATATCGTTATCCACTCCGCCACTAAGTTTTTGGGCGGGCACGGCAGCTCCATGGCGGGCGTGGTGGTTGACAGCGGCAAATTTGAGTTTTTGGGCAACCCGAGATTCCCGCAGTACAACGAGCCGGATGTAAGCTACCACGGCGTGGTGTTCGGCAAGGACTGCGGCAACGCGGGCTTTATTACCCGTCTGCGCGTGCTGATGCTGCGCGACCTCGGTGCCTGCCTCTCACCCTTTAACGCGTTTATGATTCTGCAGGGCATCGAGACGCTGTCGCTTCGCATGCAGCGCCACAGCGATAACGCACAGAAGGTGGCCGAATTTTTAAGCAAGAACGAGCATGTTTCTTTCGTCAATTACCCAGGTCTTGCCGCCGACCGCTACCATGTCTTAAAGCAAAAGTACATGCCCAAGGGCGCAGGAGCCGTGTTCACCTTTGGCCTCAAGGGCAGCCGGGAGAACGGCGCAAGGTTTATCGACAGCTTAAAGCTTATCCACAACGTCGCCAATGTGGGGGATGTGCGTTCACAGGTCATCCACCCCGCCACCACCACCCACAGCCAGCTCAGCGACGAGCAGCTGAAGGCAACGGGTATTACGGCGGAAACGGTGCGGCTTTCCATCGGCCTTGAAGACCCCGACGACATTATTGCCGACCTTGACAACGCTATTCGGCTTGCGGTGGGTGCACGGTAAACTTTCGGTTGGCTCGGGGCATTCACGGCAGGTATCACTTAGATGAGGGTGGTTATTCTTGATCTATGTAACGGGCGATATGCACGGAGATATAAGCAGGTTTAAGCACAAGGCGTTACGGAAGCTGAAAAAAAGTGATTTTTTGATCGTGTGCGGCGACTTCGGGTTTGTGTGGGACGGCAGCGAGCAGGAGCAGAAGAAGATCAAGTGGATTGCCCGCCGCCGCTATACCACACTGTTTATCGACGGCGTGCACGAAAACTTCGAGCTGCTTGCCGCCTACCCCGAGCAGGAGCTGTTCGGCGGTAAGGTGCGCTGTTTGGGGAAGCGCCTCTTTTACCTTGAGCGCGGGCAGGTGTTTGAGCTGGAGGGCAAAAAGATCTTTGCCATGGGCGGCGGTGAGCGCGCGGACCGCGAGGTAGAAGATACCACTTCCGCTTATCTTACGCGGGAGCTGCCCACCAAAGCCGAGATCGAGCAGGCGGCCTTTCGTCTGGAGGATGCAAACTATTCCGTGGACTGCGTCATTACATACGAGGCGGCCACCACCATAAAAGGCTCTTTGGTAAAAGAGATGGAGAACATCAACCCTTTAAACGCCTTTTTTGAGCGGGTGCTTAGAGAGTGCAGCTATAAAAAATGGTTTTTCGGCTGTTACCATGTAGACAGAAAACTCAGCCACGTGCAGCACGCGGTATTCCGGGAGGTGCTGCCGGTGGAGGAAGCGGTACCTAAAAAGAAAAGTAGGCGGTAAAATAGCAGTCAGATAAAAACGCAGCAAAGAAATACGGAAGAATCGCATCGGCTATACGGTTTTCCTTATTGGTATGGAATAGGGCGTTACAAAATCCATAAAGATACTTGTTGACATAGCTGGTGCTTTTTGATACCATTATTACAATACATCTGAATATTGTTTTAGTTTTCTAGGGTTCCGTAATAGCGATTATTAGTCTGGTCCGAGAGAAAACGCGCAATCTTGCAGATTGTGTACACGGTGGGATAAAAGCCTAGGAGTTATTTTTAATACTCCTGGGCTTATTTTTTTGTCCATGAGCAGGAGGAGATAACATGTGGGGATTGCTGGTTTCTACGATTTTAACAAGCGCGGCAGACAGCCTTAATCCAATTGCCATTACACAGCAGTTTGTCCTGCAGGGTATGGTGAAAAGGCCAAAGCACATTTGGTATTTTATTCTACCAACCGGGATTACAAATCTGGCAGGCGGGTTTCTGGCGTATTTCGGCCTGACTGCTTTTGTTGGCGACTTTTTTAAAACGCTTATGGAAAAGCATGAGAAAATGGTGTTTACCTGCGAGCTGATATTAGGGATCGTCTGTCTTATCGCGGTTTGCTACTTAATTCAGAGCACTAGGATTGAATCACTTAAAAGCGAAATTCGTGCCTTAAATTCCGGTGAGCGCGAGAACAATGACGAAGCAGAAGCCGCTCGCAAAATAAAATCGGTATCTCCAGCGGCGTTACTGGCCTTGGGTGTTGGTGCAACGATTTCTGAATTAACAACCGCAATACCTTATTTCGCATTTCTCGCGATCCTTTCAAATTACCAGCTCTCACTGATTCAAGTAACGTTCATTCTTGTTGTGTATAATACGATTTACACCCTGCCATTGATGATTTTGTACTTTGTTTATATCAAGGTCCAAGATAAGTTTGACCGTCTATATAGGATGATAAAAAAGCAAATGACGAAATGGGCAGCCATCATTGTCCCAATCGTTGTTGGCATTATCGGAATAATCTTAGTGTTTCATTCCATATCAATTTTATTGAAATAATCGGTGTGGCACAGACACAAAGAAGGGCCTTGGTTTGGCGATTATGAGCGTTATGCGCACAAAGGGCCACAGAACAAACATTGTTCCGTGGCCCTTCTTAGACTTTATTATAGAGTTTGCCCCTTTCGGATGGTTTTCACTCCGGCGGGCTTATTTTTGGGGCTCTGTTACCTCAATGCTCTCAATGGTAATATCCTCAAGGGGCTTGTCGTTGGAATCGGTTTTAACCTCTACCATCTTGTCCACGATATCCATCCCCTCGATCACCTGGCCGAATACCGTGTGCTTCCTGTCCAGCCAAGGGGTACCGCCGTTTTCCTTGTATTTATCGATTACCTGCGCGGGGAAGCCGGCGTCTTTCATCTGTGCAATCAGCTGGTCGTCCACCGTGGGGGCCTGTACGATAAAGAACTGGCTGCCGTTGGTGTTTGCACCGCTGTTTGCCATAGAGAGCGCGCCGCGGAAGTTCCACAGGTTATCGGAGAATTCATCCTCAAAGGGGGTGCCCCAGATGCTCTGGCCGCCCATGCCGTCAAGGCCCTCGGTATCGCCGCCCTGCACCATGAAGTCTTTGATCACGCGGTGAAAACGCACGCCGTTATATTTGCCGTCCTTGGCAAGGGTGAGAAAGTTCTCTACGGCCTTGGGTGCCTCGTCGGGGAAGAGAACGATCTTGATATCTCCCATGGTGGTTTTGATTACCGCCGTAGGGGCGTCGGCCTTAACCTCTTTATACTGCTTTAACACTAAATTTCCTCCGCATCCTGATAATAAAAATATGGACATTGCCGCCATTACGAGCACTGCCTTTAGAATATGTAAGCGTTTCATTTTTAACCACATCTCCTGTACGTATATTTTTACACGATAAAATGCCTGTAAACACCGATATTGCCGCGCAAACGGCAGCTCGGAGATTCTTGACAAATGCTTTGCTTATTATCTTATAAACGCAAACGCGTTTAAGATAATTGTCCGTTTCCGCCGGTTGCCCTGTAGGGGCGAGGCGTTGGACATAAAACGTAAGCTTTAAAAACGGCTCTCTGTTTTTTAAGCCTACAATGTGCTTATTATACCCTATTAAGCGTGCTCTGGCAAGCATTAAAAGGTGAAGTTTTACAGACAAAAGGGCGTTCAAACTAAAAAAGGTACTCCGGCTGCGCAAGCCGGAGTACCACGATATGTTGACAGTTAAAACGTAAAACCTAGAACATTGGCATCACCTTTTGAGTAAGATGGAAATAGGTGCTTAAAACGCCTTTCGAAATCGCTTTTTGTTTGGCCGCGCGGCCTGAGTAAAACTTCTGGAGTGTGTACAGAAGGGAAGAACATTAAGGAGAAACCCGATGCCGGCACCGAAGAAAACCGCTAAGGAAAGCTGATTGCCTGGTTTGCAGATATTATTGTACCTGCTGGGGCAATGTGCCGAGCGATTTAATCTGCGCGGGGGTTGTTCACTGTTCAGCGCTCAAGCCACGAAGAACGTAAAACGATCAGGCTTACTTATCGGCAGGCCTAAATGATCGTGCAAACCGTTTAAGCCCGCCCTTTATCTGATACATTGGACCCGCCCTCCCTATTATTGATTGAAAGATGTTACCTCTCTTTCCGTGTCTTTAATATAACACAATAATTATACAAAGTCAATATATTTTATTAACATTTCGTTGAAAAAATATATATATTGCGGTACTAATAATTGTTATTGACAACGCTAGGCATTTGCCTTACAATTTAAGCATGCAGAGAAACTGCTAACGCGACTTTCAGCAAGGCTTATTCTTCAATGTTATTAGGCTTATATTTAGGCCGATGGAGGTTATCATGTCAGAAGAAATGGAATTTGGCCCGAACATCTTATCCCTTACCGATGAAGACGGTAATGAGCATGAGTTTGAGATACTTGACGAGCTTGATGTAGACGATAAGCACTATATTGCGTTGTTACCTGCGAGCGAAGAAGACTTCGAGGACGACGAGGACGATGGCCAGCTGATCGTGTTGAGAAGCGAGGAAGAAGACGGCGAGGAGTTTCTCGCTTATATAGAGGACGAAGAAGAGTTCAACCGGATTGCCGCCATGTTCGTGGAGCGCCTTTCGGATGAATATGACTTTGAAGAATAAGTTTAAGCCTAAGATGTAAAACAAGCGGATTTCGTATCCTGCCCAGTGCGATAGTGCGGCGTATATAAATCCAACAAGCATTAAACGGGAACGCGGCTCTGAAGGCGGCCTGCAGACCTCCCGCCATACCGGTTTCGGGTATGTGCGGACGAAGGGAGCGAAAACCCTCCAGGAGCGTACCCACCCTGTCGTGTGACGGGTTTAATGTAGTCGTACAACGGCCGGGCGGGTTAACCTTTAAAAAGCAATCGTCTTGGTGTACCTATTAAGGCGATCAGGGACGCAAAAAGCCGCAGAATAAATACAAGCGAGCCATGGAACACTAGTTCCGTGGCTCGCTTTTCGTGTAAAAGGCATCGGCGCGGGTGGCGTTAAGCCGCCGAATTGTCGCTTAATATACTCCGGAGGCGACGGCAGAAGAATTAGTATTGCGATGCGAGGGGAGTGTGGCGGTATGAAAAAGCTCGGCGGCGCATTACTCGGCCTTGCGGTGGGCCTGCTCAACGGCCTCTTCGGCGCGGGGGGCGGCATGGTGGCCGTGCCGATGCTCAAAAAAGCGGGGCTCGAGCCGAAGGACGCTCACGCGACCTCCATCGCCATCACCATGCCGCTCTCGGTGTTCAGTGGTTATTTATACCTGCAGGCGGGCGGACTTGCGCTCAGCGACGCCCTGCCGTTTATCCCCGCGGGGGTGATTGGCGCGCTGGTGGGCGCCTTGCTGCTGAAAAAGGCCTCCAACACTCTGCTTCGGCGGCTGTTTGGGGCGCTGGTGATCGTTGCAGCCGTGCGGCTGCTGATGCGATGACCGGGATGCTGATACAGGCGCTGGCGGGCTTTGCCTCGGCGCTTTTGGGCGCGCTGGGCATGGGCGGCGGCGGGGTGCTGCTCATCTACCTTACCGCTGTCGCGCAGATGTCTCAAACCAAGGCACAAG
This sequence comes from Bacillota bacterium, assembly GCA_023412215.1. GTDB lineage: Bacteria > Bacillota > Clostridia > Oscillospirales > Ruminococcaceae > Acetanaerobacterium. Next base: position 74,915 of record JAEYNX010000029.1, read on the forward strand.
GCACCAACCTTATTTTTTTTGTGCCTGTCGCCATTACTGCGCTCATTCTGCACAGCAAAAACAAGCTGGTTCACTACAGGCTGGCGGCAATAGGCGTGCTGACGGGTGCGGCGGGCGTTTTCGCCGGTTTTTTCTTGGCCCGGCAGCTGGGGGATAAGATACTATCGAAGGTGTTCGCGGTGTTTTTACTGGCGCTGGGAATCAAAGAATTATTGGGTGGCATTGACTTTAGGCACAAAAATCATAAGGAGAAAAACGGTGACAGTAACCGGCAGCATAATTAATTCTGTAGAAATGAAAAGACGTGCGGAACGAACCGTACGTCTTTTACGTTTGCTTTTTTAACCTAAGCAAAGATTGAATCAGTAGGTTAGCCCATAACCCAGATCAAACAATGGCTTTGCGTCTTGCTTTCCGATATCCGCAACGCTGCGGTACCAAGGCATGGCAAGCTTTCCGCTGAAGGGGGTCTCGCCAACCAATACGGACGCCACGCCGTCCCCTTCGGTGCCCGGCAGGTAGCACGCAACGGCAGCGTCCCAGTCGGGCAGAGAATCGTTGATGATAACGTTGCGCCCGGTTATCAGCAGCGCTGCGGTGGGTTTATTCAGGCTCTTTGCTAGCGCAATGGCATCCTTGTTGCCCGGCAACGCACACTTTCCGGTGATGGAAAGGTCCGCGGTATCGCCGTTAAACTCGGCGTAAGGGGCCTCGCCGAGCGCCAGTATCACCACGTCGGTCTGCTGCGCTTTATTCTTGTCGGTAATCAGCTCCAGCCCGTATTCCTTGGCATAGGCCTCAAACCCTTCGAGAAGGGTGGTACCCTCGGTGAGCTTGCGACCGTTTTTATCCGGCTCGCCGTTCCAGGTAATCGTCCAGCCGCCGCATTGAACGCCGATATCCTCAAGGGCCGGGCCGGTCAAGAATACCTTCTGCCCTTTTTTAAGCGGCAGCAGTCCGCCTTCGTTTTTTAACAGCACCAGCGATTTCTCAACAAGACTCTTGGCAAGGCTGCGGTATTGTTCGCTGCCCACGGCGTTCACCTCATGGGTGAGCTTCTGCTGGTCGGGGTCGTCAAACAGTCCGGTCTCCATCTTCACGGTGAGGATGCGGCGGCAGGCGTCGTTGATGCGCTCCTCCGTGATTACACCGTCCTTCGCCGCCTTTAGTATTACGCTTACCGTGTTTGCAAAATCGTAAGGCTGCATCAGCATATCGATCCCCGCGTTTACGGCGAGGATGATGTTTTCGTCCAGTGAACTGCCGCTTAGGCCCTTTGTGGCTTCCCAGTCGGACACCACAAAGCCCTTAAAGCCCAGCTGCCCCTTGAGCACATCGGTGATCAGGTGCTTGTTTTCGTGCATCTTCACACCGTCAAACGAGCTGAACGACACCATAACGGTCTTCACGCCGGCGTCGATAGCAGCCTTATAGGGGAGCATGTGCAGCTGCATCAGTTCTTCTTCGGATATCCGGCAGTCCCCGCGGTCAATCAGGTAGTCGCCTTCCCCCGTGCCGTATTCGGCGCCGCCGTCGGCGACATAGTGCTTCGCGCAGGCGATCACCCCATGCTCCTGCAACCCCTTTATGTAGGCGGACGAAAGGGTGGATACCAGCGCAGGGTCGCTTGAAAGGCTTTCGTAGGTGCGGCCCCAGCGGGGGTCTTGTGCCACCGCCACACACGGCGCAAAGTTCCATAGGGTTTTGGTAAGCTTCATCTCTTCGGCCACCGCCGCGCCCATTTGGTACATCAAATCGGGCGCATTCGCGGCGCCCAGCCCCACGTTGTGGGGGAAAACAACCGCACCGTAAACGTTGTTGTGCCCGTGTACGGCGTCTACGCCATACAAAAACGGTATGGGAACGGTACGCCCCATTGCCGCTTTCTGCAGCGCGTTAACGGTATTCTGCCAGTTTTCCACCGTATTTTTGCCGCCCGGTATCGAACCGCCGCCGCTCAATATCGAGCCAAGCCCGTATTTCTTTACCTCGGCGGGGCCAGCGGCAAGCTGCTCGCCCTGCACCATCTGGCCGACCTTATCCTCAAGGGTCATACGTGCCAGTACCGCCTCCACGCGCTCCTCTACGGATGTGCCCGACGTGTCTACCGCGGCTGAATTTTCCGCACTTTGCGAAAGGGCGGAAGAATCCGGCGAGGCTGTATTGGGTTCGGCACCGGCACAGGCGCTGAGTGCCAGACTGACTGCGAGGGTAAAGAGCAATACAGATGTTCTTTTCATGCAGCAACAATCCTTTCATGGGTTTAATCGCACATCAACAGGGCCGTGTTTGTCCTTTCCGCCGCCCGCCCCGCGGGGGCGGGGCGGGTGTACATAAAGGTATAATAAGCGAAAACAACTGTTTTCACTTATTATACCACCATACCCATATTTGCTCAACAAAGCTTCCAAATAATATTGAAAGCCGACAGGATTATTCAGGCGTGCGCTAAGCAAAATAACAAGGGCGGAACGCAACGCGCTCCGCCCAAATGCTTGTCTATTCCTTTTATGTAGATTCTGTTACGGCTCAATAATCTCAGCCTCCGGCGCGTTTTTGCGCACCGACTCGATGCCGTTTTCACAGCTCTGCTTGCCTTTGTAGGCCTCGCTTACCGCGATGATCTCGCCGTTGCGGGCCTTTAAGCGAAACCGGAACTCGCCTATGCGGTCAGAATACAGCTCAAATTTAGGGTTTACCGTTTTCGCATACCCTTCCACCGTCTGGTCTTCATAATAAGCAATCGGCGCGTTTTTAATAACGCTCTCAATCCCGTTTTTGCAGCTTGCCAGCGACGAGTAGTTCTCGCTGGTGGCGATAACCTGCCCGTTGGCTGCTACAAGGTTAAAACGAAAAGCGCCGGAGGGGGTAGTTTTAATCACAAATTTACCCTTGGCCATCTTTGTGCTCCGTTCCGCCGTATCCTATCGGCCTTAATCTGTTCGAATAAGGTTGTTGCCGCATATACCGTCAGGGATGAGCCAAAATACCGTTATTATCGTTATCGCCAAAAGTTGGTGCCAAAAAAAATATAGCACCTAAAAAGTGAATAGTCAAGATGCCGAGTGGCATAGTGGAGCGGTTTGCAGCGTAAAATTTACATGGAAATTTTACAATAAAATTAATTAAAGTTCTTACAAATCCCTATTGCTTAAATTGGGGATTTATAGTACAATACATAGTATACCAAATTGGTATTATAAATAGTTTAGAGGAGGTAATATTTATGAGAGGCGAACCGAGGTTTTTCCTGTGCAAAGAATGTAATAATCTGATGGGTATGATCTTTCATGGCAGCGGCCAGCTGGAGTGCTGCGGGCAGAAGATGCTGGAGCTTATCCCCAACACGGTGGAGGCTTCCACCGAGAAGCACCTGCCGGTTATCAGCGTGGACGGCACCACCGTTACGGTGAAGATTGGCGAAGTTGCGCATCCGATGCTGGCAGAACACCACATCGAGTGGATATACATCAACACCAGCAAGGGCGGCCAGCGCAAGAGCCTTGAGATTGGCGCGGAGCCGAAGGCAGTATTTGAACTGGCAGACGGCGAAGAGCTGGTGTCGGCTTATGCTTACTGCAACCTGCATGGTCTTTGGGCAGCCAAGGCATAAATAAAGCGCTATAAAAAACAGTAACCGGCGTAAGAGGGGTACAAGCTTCGCTTACGCCGGTTTTATATTTACGGGTGTTTTGAGGGCAGTGGCTGTTTGGGGCGGGATGGCTTTATCAAAGCGGCGGCCCCCCGGTACAGCAGGTACCCCAGAGCGGTTCCGGCAGAGTTAAAGATGATATCGTCGATATCGCTGATGCCCGTTACAAACAGGTACTGCAGCAGCTCGATCGAAAGGGAACACAGTGCCCCCATCAGCAGGCAAAACCAGAAGCCGCGCCGCCTTTTTCGCAGGGCGGGCAGCAGTGCCCCCAACGGGACAAACCACAGGATGTTGCCGAGCAGGTTGTAGATAAAAAACCACTTGGTATAGGCAAAATACAGCTTGATGGTATGCACAAACGGCGTGAGGTTTACCCCTTCAAGCAGCGAGGTTTTGTCGGCCCAAAGGTCTAGGCGTATGCCGTAGCGAAAGGCCGTAATCTGGTACAGGCAGATGAGGTAAAACACAAACACCCACAGCAGCACCTCAGTCACCCTGTTCGGCGGCAGCGCTCCCTTACGGCGCTCCGTGCGCAGTACCCACAGTCTTGCCGCGGCCCAGAGTGCAAACAGCACAGCGGCGACGGCGACCGTATGGAATACCAGACGAACGATTCCTTCTATGCTCAAAGAACGCAGCCCCCTTTTCGTGTAGGCAACTAGAGGCTATCTGAAAACTTCGAATTCTTGTCTATTTCTACTACACAAGGCATCTTCGGCATCAAAAATGCTCGGAATACATACAGTATTCCTGTGCTTTTTAATTTGAATCTGCTCTTGTGTAGCGAAATATCCCGCGATTCTCCGTTTTCAGAAACACCCTAGCCCAGCTTTGAAAGATCGTAGGGGGTGTTCTGGTATACATAGTAGTTGAGCCAGTTGGAATATAAGAGGTTCGCGTGGCTGCGCCAGGTGTAAAGCGGCAGCTTGGAAGGGTCGTTATCGGGGAAGTAGTTTACCGGCATCTCGATGGGCAGGCCCTTATTCAGGTCGCGGAAGTATTCCTCGGCAAGGGTCATGCGGTCGTACTCCGAGTGCCCCGTCACAAAGATCTGCCGCCCGTTGTTGGAGCTGACGATGTGCGTGCCCGCCTGCTCCGACCAGGTGAGCAGCGTCAGTTCCTCCACCTTGAGGATATCGCGGCGCTTCACCTCGGTGTGGCGGGAGTGCGGCACCATAAATACCTCGTCAAACCCGCGCAGCAGCGGCTGGTTTTCAACCAGTATGCGGTGGGGGAACACCCCGAACATCTTCCCATCGAGCGGGTATTTCGGTACGCCGTAATGGTAGTAAAGCCCGGCCTGCGCACCCCAGCAGATGTGAAAGGTGGAGTAAACATGGTTTTTGGTCCACTCTAATATCTCACACAGCTCATTCCAGTAGGTGACTTCCTCAAACTGCATCTGCTCCACCGGTGCACCGGTGATAATCATGCCGTCATAACGTTCATTTTTAACCTCGTCAAAGGTTTTATAAAAGTTTAAAAGGTGCTCCTGCGGGGTGTTTTTGGAGGTATGGGTCACTGTCTGCAGAAGTTCTATATCCACCTGCAGCGAGGTATTGCCCAGCACCCGCAAAAGCTGCGTTTCGGTTTCAATCTTCTTGGGCATAAGGTTTAGGATGATGATCTTCAGCGGACGGATGTCCTGCGTTTTCGCACGATCCTCGTACATGACGAATATATTCTCAGCCTCCAGCACCTTTGCTGCGGGAAGTGAATTCGGAATACAAATTGGCATGTCGCGCTCCGTTCCGCCGCCCTAAATATTGATAAAGACGGCATCTTACATAGATAGAATCGATTAACTGTCTTCGTGTCAAAGACAGTTTTCGTTTAGCAGACATTAATTATAGCAGAGACTGTAACAAAGTGCAATGCTAAAGCGCAGCGTCAAAACAAGGATTTTTAAGGTTTTCGGTGTATCAATAATTTCAAAGGTACGATAAGTTTATATACATATTGCGGACATTCATTTTACATGACGCTCACACTACATGCGCAGGTACGACGATACGAGTATTAAAATATATACTTCATTGTAATTGGTGCGAATATAATTTAGAAATGTTGCCTATAAAAATATCGAACCCTGTAAAAAACACGTGATACAATTGCTAATTTCGGTGCTGAATGCTATAATAAAATTTAACAGTTGTATACATATAAAGGAGAATAAACATGAAGCTTAATTACAAGCGCACCATGCTGGTAGGCCTTGCGTTCATGACCATCTGTTCATTCTGGCAGCTTTATGATTTCGTTATTCCACTGATTATGCTCAAGGCCTTCAATGTCGGTGATACCGCGGCCGGCGTCGTTATGTCGCTTGATAATGTGCTCGCCTTGTTTATGCTCCCGCTGTTCGGGATGCTCTCGGATAAAACCCATACCAAACTGGGCCGCAGGATGCCGTACGTCCTGGTGGGCACCGCCGCCGCGGTCGTTTTTATGCTGCTCATTCCCTATGCGGCCAATCAAAAGCAGTTTATTCTATTCATGGTTGCGCTGGGCTTTGTCCTCATCTCAATGGCCCTTTACCGTTCCCCCGCAGTGGCGCTGATGCCGGATGTAACCCCCAAGCCGCTGCGCTCCAAGGGCAACGCGGTCATCAACCTCATGGGTTCGGTCGGCGGCATTCTGGTTCTTGGCCTGATTGCGTTCTTGGCGCCCGATAAAAGCAACGTCAACTATTGGCCGCTGTTCTTATGCACTGCGGGCATCATGATCGCGGGTACCGTGGTATTGTTTGTTACCACCAACGAACCAAAGCAGGTAAAGCAGATGCGGCAGGACAGCGCCGCGATGGGCATCGATGCCGAGGAGGCGCAGGAGAATATCGACGCCGCGCCTGTACAGCAGAAGCTGCCCGGTGACGTGCAGAAGAGCCTTGTGCTCATCCTTGTTTCCATCGCGCTGTGGTTTATGGGCTACAACGCCATCACCACTGCGTTCTCCAAGTATGCGCTCAAGGCGCTGGATATCGCCGAGTCGCAGTCCGCGCTCATCCTGATGATCGCCAACATCACCGCCATCATCTCCTTCATTCCGGTGGGCATCATTTCCTCCAAGATCGGGCGCAAAAAGAGCATCCTGTTCGGTATTACAGTGTTAACTCTCGTGTTCGCCACAGCCACCTTCTACACCGCTTATTCTCCGCTGATGTTCGTGTCGTTTGCGTTGGCGGGCATTGCTTGGGCCTCGATCAACGTAAACTCGCTGCCGATGGTACTGGAGATGTCGAAGGGCGCGAACGTAGGCAGGTACACAGGTTATTACTATACCTTCTCGATGGCCGCACAGGTAGTTACGCCCATCCTTTCGGGTGCGCTGCTGGAGCATGTCGGATACTACACCCTGCTGCCGTACGGCGCTGTCTTTATCGGTCTCGCTTGCTTTACCATGCTGATGGTAAAGCACGGGGATTCCAAGCCGGTGGCGCCGGTATCCAAGCTGGAGGCCTTCGACTCGGCGGATTAAAAGACTTCTCATAGGGCTACTATAATATTAAGCTTGGTCGGTGATTGTTTATGACAGTTTTCATTATTGCAGCGGTTATTGTAATAGTTTTTTTACTGTACCTGTTTTTGTTGGCCCCGGGGGATTTCCCCAAAACCGCAGACCCAAGCCTTTGGAAGGCCTACTACGCGCACCGGGGCCTGCACAGCAAGGATAAAACCGTGCCGGAGAATTCCATGGCCGCCTTTGCGCGTGCGGTGGAAGCGGGCTACGGCATAGAGCTTGATTTAAACCTGACCACCGATGACAGAATCGTTGTGTTCCACGACGATAACCTGCTGCGCGTGTGCGGCGCGGATAAACAGGTGCCGGACTGCACATACGATGAACTGCAGCAGTACCGCCTGTGCGGCACAACCGAAAGAATCCCGCTGTTTTCGGAGGTATTGGCGCTCGTAAACGGGCGGGTACCGCTGATCGTGGAGTTGAAAGCGACAAAGCGCAACCGGGAGCTTTGCCGCAGGGCGGCGGAGTTGCTCAAGGAGTATCACGGCCCATACTGCATTGAGTCGTTTCATCCGGCGCTGGTGCGGTGGTTTTATAAAAACCGGCCGGAGGTCGTGCGCGGGCAGCTCTCGGCAGGATGCAAGGATTTTTCCACCCTGCCGCTGTACCAGAGTGTGGGGCTATCTTCTTTAATCACCAACGTCATTACCCGCCCGCATTTTGTGGCCTACCGCCATCAGGATGCCAAGCACAAGCTGCGCCTGCGTTTGTTTAAATGGCTCGGCGGCAAGCTCGTGTGCTGGACGGTGCGCGATACCGACGATATAAACGATTGCCTTAAGCATTTTGATGTTATTATCTTTGAGTTCTTCAGGCCATAAACAAACACCGTTGAAGATCGTCCGATAGTTTATGCATTAGTTATAGTATATTTGCGAGGGCAATGGATATAATATATCCGCCCTCGTTTTATTTACTCGCGTTGAAACCACAATTTAATAGGAGAATATATCCCAACTGTCGCGAAAATGCTTCATGAACCGACAAGTATCAAGCTTTTTTCAATCTGATATCTCCTGCGAAAACACGGTAGTATCAACGTCTAAGCGAGTTTCGGGTAAAGTGCAAGTAAAAAGAAAAGCAAAAAAAGCGAAAAAAGGTGTTGACATAGGGTAGGTGCTGTGATATTATAAATAAGCGCCACACGGACGGCAGGAAAACGGAAGCCGAAAAGTGGCGTA
>JAEYNX010000014.1 GCA_023412215.1 Bacillota bacterium
GATTTTGGTGGGCAGCTAGCTGCCCACCAAAATCGTTCCAACAACATCCCGATGCGTCCCCTTCATTGGTGCTCTCCCAAAGAGGTCCTCGCCAACTTCACTGTCCAACATGTTTGACAAACCTACAATATTGCGTTAGATTAAAAGTTCGGGCGGAAGATTCCAGAGTCTATAATAGCCTACCCTGATCACAAGCCGAACGAATTGGAACAATGGTGGATATAGATTTTGAGGCGTATCGGCGGGAGAACGACCAGCGCGCCGTACGCAAAAACGTTACCATACCTAGCTGGTTAAACGACTTAGCCGAAAAATCAGGCATTAACTTTTCACAAGTCTTACAGGAAGGGCTCAAGGACAGGCTGCATGTATCCGGTCGACAAATAAGACGATAAAAAATAAAGCGGATACCGTTTCGAGGTATCCGCTTTATATGTAATTTGGAGATTATTCTTTCGGAGCGGGTGCACTCACGGGGCAAACCCCTGCGCAGGCACCGCAATCAATGCAAGCACTCTCGTCAATTACAAACTTCGTGTCGCCGGCCGAGATAGCGGAAACAGGGCATTCAGCTTCGCAAGCGCCGCAGCTGATGCAATCATCAGAAATATGATAAGCCATAAACAAAACACCTCCTTGTAGTATGGTTTTATTGTACCACAACCGAGCAAAAATGCAATAGTATTCTGTTCTTTTACATTTTGCCTGCTTGTCCGCGCTTTTTCGAAAAAAGCGGATTTTACCTTGAAAGATATCTGAAAATTTGCCCCTACAGCAGCAAGGTAGTTGAGGCCACAATAATCGCGATTTCCTCCTCCGATAAGCCCTCCTTCAGCTCTTTTCCGCAGACCGGGCATTCCTTTTGGTCGGTGTCGTATTCCTTTTTGCACTGCTCACAATATTTCATGTCATAAGCCCTCCTTTATGGCCTTTATGCAAAACCAATGGTCCGGTACAGCTAGAATCCTTATCTTATTATATCCATGAACCGGCCGGTAAGCAAATCATTTTCAAACTATTCCGCCGCGGCAAGCTCGCTCTCGTCCATCAGCGTAGTGCCGGGGTAGTAGTGCGCGAGGATTTCCTCGTAGGTGCTGCCCTGCCTCGCCATGTAGTCGGCGCCGTACTGGCTCATCCCCACACCGTGCCCGTAGCCGAGGGTAGTAAAGGTGAATGCCTTGTTGGCGTAGCTTACCGTAAAGTTTGCTGAGCGCAGCGTAAACAGCGCTCTGGCGTCCTGCCCCGTCATGGTGACGTCCCCCGCCGTCAGCTCGGTAACGGTGCCCGACTCGGTGCGGTCTTTAACGGCAAACCACTTCGTCTTGTCGGTGGGCAGCTTGATATCCGTATACTTTTCGGTGAGCAGCCGCTGCACCTCATCCGCCGCGATCTCGGTTTCCGCCTCGTAGTTCTTGGCGAGGGTGTCTCCGAAGCTCTCTACCGGTATAAGGTAGGGCGCGCCGTTCTCCCACACGGTCGTCGCGTCCTCGGTTTTGCCGGCAGACATTGAGTGGTACGCCGCCACGATCGGCTGGTCATCATACACCAGCACCTTCTCCAGCACCTCGTCGCACGCCTTGGTGATCTTGCCCCAGTAGATATCAAAGTTATCGCCGAAGCGCTCGTGTGCGCTTTCCTCAGTCATATAACCCAGCAGCTTGGAGGGGTCGGCGCTGAAATCGGCGCCCTTAAGGGTATCGTCCTGCTCTGCCTGCTGGTTAAGCCTTCTGCGCAGCGCGTAGGTGTGGGCGGCAACCGCCTGCGCCTTGAGGGCCTCCTCGCTGAAAGAGGCGGGCATCTCCGCCGTCACCGCGCCAATGATGTAGTCGCGGCGCGAGACCGTCTCCACCTCGCCGGTGGTGAGGTTTAGTATCTTAAACTCGTCCACTGTCTGCGCGCTTGTTTGCGGGGCAGTGCTCTCCGTATCCGGGCCGCTGGGCGCGGAGCTTTGCCCCGCCAGAAGCTCGGCCAGCTTTTGCTGCGCGTCGGCATTCGGGTCTATCATCGCGGGGTCTGCCGGAGTGGAGGAGGTACTCACTTTGTCGTCCTCGGGGGCGCTTGCGGTTTTAAAGGGGTTCAGCAGCTCGATATCGCCGCCCATGGCCAGCAGCGGGATGAGGATGAGCGCCAACAGCAACAACAGCGCAAGCGCGAGACTTTCTTTCATTTTATTTTCATTCCTTTCCATTTATGGTTATACGCTTGGCCATACCGCGGTGCCGGTGATCTTCTTTTCGGCAGGGCAAACGCGCCTGATTTGAAGGAGAAAAATGAACATTATGCAAACAGGCTCCTGTAAGGTTGACAACTATTTGTTTGCGGAGTAGAATAGTATTATATTCGGTCTTCGATTCCGTGCTTAAGGGCAGGTTTTGTGCGGGTAGGCTTGGCAGATTTACGGCGTTGCGTTCATCACAGTTCCTGTGAAAAATGCAGGAACAGCACGAAGTCTCTGCATTTTGTGAACTCTTTCACAGCGGGTTTACCTTTTGGAAGAATCATTATTATTGGGTATGGAGGGAAGCGATATGAATCTTGCCTTAAACACCGGCCTCACGATGGGCCAGGAGCAGGAGAAGGCCATTAAATTACTATGCGAGGAGTACATAAAGTATAACAGCATCGACCCGTCTCTCAACGATAAATTTAGCGTCAAACGCGGCCTGCGCAACCCGGACGGTACCGGCGTTGTGGCGGGGCTCACCCATATCTGCAACGTACACGGCTATGTGGTAAGCGAGGGTGAGCGCGTGCCGATCGATGGCGAGCTCATCTACCGCGGCATTAACATAAAAGAGCTGGTTGACGGCTGCAAGCAGGAGAATCGCTTCGGCTACGAAGAGGCGGTATGGCTGCTGCTCTTCGGCAGCCTGCCCACCAAGGCGCAGCTGGAGGGCTTCCAACGCACACTCTGCCTTTTCAGGGAGATGCCCTCGGGGTTTGTGGACGATATCATCATCAAGGCGCCGTCGCCCAACATCATGAACAAGCTCGCGCGCTCGGTGCTGGCCCTTTACTCCTACGACGACAGGGCGGACGACACCGGCCTTGAAAACACGATGCGCCAGTGCATTGAGCTGATTGCGCGCCTGCCCAGCATCATGGTGAGCGCCTATCAGGTAAAAAAACGCGCGTATGACAACGAGAGTATGTTCTTGCACCCCTGCCTGCAGGAGCACAGCACCGCGGAGAACATCCTTTCCACCATCCGCGTAGACCGCGAGTTCACCGACGAAGAAGCCAAGCTCTTAGACCTGATGCTTCTGCTGCACGCCGAGCACGGTGGCGGCAACAACTCCTCGTTTACCTGCCGCGTGCTTACCTCCTCGGGCACCGACTGCTACTCGGCCATTGCGTCGGCGATCTGCTCGCTCAAGGGCCCGAAGCACGGCGGCGCCAACAACAAGGTGATGCAGATGCTCGACTTCATCAAGGCGGATGTCGCGCACTGGACCAACGAGATGGAGGTGGCCGACTACCTGCGCAAGATTCTGCGCAAGGAGACGGGCGACGGCTCGGGGCTTATTTACGGCATCGGGCACGCCATCTACACCAAGAGCGACCCGCGCGCCGTTATCCTAAAGGAAAATGCCACCCACCTTGCCAATGGCAGCGAATTCGAAGCGGAGTTTAAGCTGCTCGAGCTGATTGAGCGCCTTGCCCCCGAGGTATTCTACCAGCACAAGGGCGACAGCAAGATGGTGTGCGCCAATGTGGACTTCTACTCCGGCCTGGTGTACAAGATGCTGGGCATACCGCCCGAGCTGTACACCCCGCTCTTTGCCGTTGCCCGCATCGGCGGCTGGTGCGCGCACCGCATCGAGGAGCTGACCACCTGCAACCGCATCATGCGCCCCGCCTACAAGGCCATCGCGCAGGAACGCTCCTACGTGGCGCTAAGTAAGCGGTAATACTCATTCTTCTGCCCTTCTAGGGAAGCAACAGTACTTGGTGTTATGGCAGCAGGTGTATTCAATGTAATGCGGTGGCTTTGAGCTGTTTTTATAAAGGCGCGTTTAAAAATTTAAGTATAAAATATCATGAAAGGCCGCCCGTCAAACAGGCGACCTTTTTTTGTTTGAAATTCCCACTAAACTATGGTATGATAATCTCTGCGAATACCAAAGGACATCATAAAAATTTAAGTTTCAATACGCTGGATCGTATTGGGACCATTTTGCGGAAACCAGTTTAAATGTGTTTGGGAGATGGTGCGTTGATGAAGTATCGTTTTGTATGCGGTATTGCGGTAGCCTCCGCTGCTGCCCTTGTAGCATTACGCCTGTGGCAGTATCTATGGATTATTGATGTTTCTTCGGGGTTCTTTACCCGCTTTAGCCCGACCATCCCCGTGATGTATGGGATTATGGGCGCTGTTTTTGTAATCTCCGCCGTTGCGGCCTTTGCGGACAAGACCTTTTTAATCGATCTGCCTTCCCTGCCCCCGCGCGCCCGAATCCTTGGGCTTGTGCTGTTGCTTGCGGGTGCCGCGAACATGTTTTCGTCGGCCTTCAGCACGCCGGACGCCTTTTTAAACGCCTCGCGCGACGCTAAAACGATGATCGCCGTCATCCTCGGCTTTGCCGCCTCCGCCGTGCTGTTGTATTACGGTGTGCGGCTTATCACGGGCCACAGCCTTTCGGCCAGCGGGCGCGTGCTGCCGCTGCTGCCCATGGCATGGGCGACGGTGCGGCTGCTCATCACCTTCATGCACAACGCGACGGTGCTGCCCATCAGCGAAAACCTGCTCACCCTGCTCTCGCTCGTGGCGATGGCGATCTACTTCTTATACTTCGCTTTTGCCGTGGCGGGTACCGAAACCAAACTTTCGCGCCGCTGCTTCTTCATCTTCGGCATTACCGGCTTTGTGCTGATTGCCACCAACACGCTGGGGATGCTCACTGCCGCCTCCGCCCACGCCTTTTACGAGCTTGAGCCGGACTGGTACATCACCCGCGTTGCCGACCTGCTTACCGCCATTGTGATGCTGAGCACCGCGCTCTATACCGCTTTCGCGCGTAAGCCCATCCCCGCCGCACAGGACGAGACCGCGCAATGAACGAGTTCCCCGACTTCATGAAACACCCGCTCAACCGCGTGCCCGCCTCGGCGCAGAATACCCAAGACATCGAGGGCTATTACTTTACGGGCTCCGACGGCAGCCGGATGGCCTTCTGGACCTGTTTTGCGGACAGGGTATCGCAGGAGCATACGCACGATTTTGACGAATACATGCTCTGCGTGAGCGGCCGGTATACCGCCACCGTAAACGGGGAGGAAATCGTTCTAAACCCCGGCGACGAGATGTTGATCCCGAAAGGGACGTTACAGGGCGGCAGCTGCATCGCGGGTACGCGCACGATTCACTGCTTCGGCGGGAAACGTATATCCACGCAACTATAGACTTTAAACATATAAAGAGAAAACGCGCCATCCAAAACGACATTGTTTGGATGGCGCGTTTTTATGATACGATGATCTTGGCCGCGTTACACGCTGCGCCTTTTCGCGCGGTACAGCGCTATCCCGAACGCGGCAACCAGTGCCGCAGCCGCTATGGGGATAAAAGGCGGCCTGCGCGCGCCCGTTTCGGGGATGGCGGGGCGTGTCGTGCCCGTATACTGTATGATTGCGAAATAGCCCAGCCGCGAGGTGTCAAATACCAGGTAGCCGCCGGACTTCACCGTGTCCATATCGGTGAGGGTTTCGCTGAACTCGTTGTAACGGTAAACCCTCAAATCCCCGCTGTAACTGTAGGGAACAGGCAGCCGCACGCGGATTCTGCCGCTGAAATCGCTTATCTCGTCGTCGTCCTCGTCAAGCAGCGACAGGTCGTATACCCTTACGCCGCCAACCGTGCCGATGCGCTGTGCAAGGTTTTTTATATCGCTGTTTATAACGGTGCCGCTCACCTGCCTGCTGCCTACTGAAATGCTGGATACGCCCGAGGGAAGCGAAAGACGGGTAAGGTCGTAGCTGACATCGCTGTCGGAGTCGGTTATCTCAATGTCGTCGTAATCGTAATCGTCATCATCATCATCGTAATCATCGTCATCATCATCATCGTAATCATCGTCATCGTCATCCGACGAGCGCGCCGTTACGGTTACCTTCGCGGTGCCGTATTCGCTGTGGTCGGCCACCGAGGTCGCCCTTACCGTAATAGTTCTGGCGGTTTCGTTATTGGCTATCCTCAATTTTCCGCTGCTGCTGATGGAGGTAGAGGATTTTTTGTTGCCCGCTATGCTCCATAAAACAGCCTGGCTCGGGTTGCCCGTACCGGTTACGGTGGCAGTAAAGGTTTTGCTTTCTCCTTTGCGTACCGATGTCGAGGAGGGCGACACTCTTACCCGTGTTACCGTGAAACTGTCGTTATCCACAATGGCTACGGTCGCCGTCGGTGTACTAATGATGCCCGAACTTATATTGCTGAGCGTTACCGAAAAGGTCTCGTTGCTCTCGTGAACAGCATCATCCACAATGGGTACCGAAATGCGTTGGCTGGTTTCTCCCGCCGCAAAGGTAATCCTGCCCGCGGATGCCATATAATCCGTTCCGGCTGTCGCGGTGCCGTTTGCGGTAACATAATCGAGCGTCACACCGCCGTCGCTGCCACCGATGCGCGTAACGGTAAGGGTAACAACGCCCCCATTCTCATTGATACTGTAGGCGGCAGGGCTAAATTGAAAGGACTCTACGTTCGGCACAACAGTAACATTGAAGGTACCCGATTTTAAAGGCTCGCTTCTGGAAGTGGCCTTTACCGTAACGGTACCCGCTCGGAAAGCAGAAAGCAGGCCGTCTATGCCAATGTCCGCCACACCCGTGCCGTTTATAACGCTCCAAGTAACTTCCTGGTTCGCGTCAACGGGCGAAACCGTAGCGTACATCTGCAAGGCGCCGCCGTTTAACACGGTGGTGGCGCCACGCGCGCCCGCAACGGTTATGGAATGCGCATAATCATGGATGGTGACGGTGGCCGGGTTGTTCATTCCGAGTGCGGCTCCGCCGGCGGGTGACATTAAAGTTAAAACAACCATAAAGGCTTCAGCCGCCTCAGGGGTGGTATCATCTGCCAGCGTAATCTCAATATCCTTGCTGGTTTCGCCGTCCGTAAAGATTAAGGTGCCGTGCTTTTCGGTATAGTCGCTGCCCGCTACCGCACCGCCGCCGAGTATATTTAGGGTGTCGTAGTATATGGTTACCTCGCCGCTGCCGCCGGTTCGGGTAACCGTAAGCGTCACGCTGCCCGCCGCTTCATCCACATTCACCGCAGTGGCGGCGAATTGGAAGGTGCCACTGTCGCCCGGAGTAACCGCATTCAGGTTTATGCCCAAACTGCCCCCCGGGAGCAACTCGAACACCATGCACACCGTCACCAGTACGGGTGCTATTCTCTTCGCCAACGTTGTTAACATCTTCTTCCACACACCTTTCATGCCTTGCATCCAACAGCTAAGGCCTAAAACTTTTACTTACTGTCGATAATACAGAATCTTTGCTGCCCCCTAGAAAAAACTACTTCCCCACATAATAGATATTACCATTTATATATGGTAATATCAACCTTTATTATATATAACTTATAAAATAATGAAAATTTTGGTTCAATTGGGTTGCAGGAATCATCAACCTAGCGGCATTTACCGACGGGTATGGCCGCGAACGGTCAGGCAGCCCTCTTTGTAAGCCCAACGAGTATCCGGCGTGCTAGCAGGCGTGCCGATATAGCAAGCAGCCACGCCCGTTGCCTGTAAAAAACGGAGGACGATGCGTTTTGCATCGTCCTCCGTGAATATTGTTCTTATACCGCGGGCGAACGCAGTTCGCCCCTACAATGAGGATTTATTGTTTCTTCTTGGCTTCCATCTCAAGCAGCGCGTCACGACGGGAGAGATTGATGCGACCCTGCTGGTCGATCTCGGTAACCTTTACCACGATCTCATCGCCAACCGAAACGGCATCCTCCACCTTCTCCACACGCTTGGTGTCGAGCTTGGAGATGTGCACTAAGCCCTCCTTGCCGGGGGCAATCTCAACAAACGCGCCGAAGTTCATCAGGCGGGTAACCTTGCCCTTGTAGAACGCGCCTACCTCGGGGTCCATCACGATGGTCTGGATAACGCGAACGGCGCGACGGGCGTTGTCGATGTCAATGGAGGAAACAAATACGCTGCCGTCCTCCTCCACGTCGATCTTAACGTCGCACTCGGCGCAGATCTTCTGAATCACCTTGCCGCCCTGGCCGATCACGTCGCGGATCTTATCCACATCGATCTTGAGGGTAAGCATCTTGGGCGCGTACTTGGAAAGCTCCTTCCTCGGCTCGGCAATGGCCTTGGCCATGATCTCGTCAAGGATGTAAAGGCGGGCTTTACGGGTTTTTTCAAACGCCTCTTTGATGATCTCGGGGGTAAGGCCGTCGGTCTTGATATCTACCTGAATGGCGGTGATGCCCTTGTGGGTGCCGCCTACCTTAAAGTCCATATCGCCGAAGAAGTCTTCGAGGCCCTGAATGTCCACCATCGTCATGAAGCGGTCGCCCTCGGTGATAAGGCCGCAGGAGATGCCCGCAACGGGGGTTTTGATGGGCACGCCCGCGTCCATCAGGGCGAGGGTGGAGGCACAGATGGAGCCCTGCGAGGTGGAGCCGTTGGACGAAAGCACCTCAGACACCATACGGATGGCATAGGGGAACTCCGCTACCGGCGGGATAACCGGCTCGAGCGCCCTCTCTGCCAGCGCACCGTGGCCGATTTCACGTCTGCCGGGGCCGCGGCTGGGCTTGGTTTCGCCTACCGAGTAGGAGGGGAAGTTGTACTGGTGCATGTAGCGCTTGCTCTCGGCCTCGTCAATGCCGTCGAGAATCTGCGCGTCACGAACCTGACCAAGGGTGGCGATGGTGAGCACCTGTGTCTGGCCTCTGGTGAACATGCCGGAGCCGTGCACTCTGGGCAGCAGGCCAACCTCGGCGGCAAGGGGACGAATCTCGTCGATGCCTCTGCCGTCTACGCGCTTGCCGTCGTCAAGCAGCCAGCGGCGAACTACAAACTTTTGCAGCTTATACATAACCTCGGGAATCTGAGCCGCGAGGTCGGGGTATTCCTCGGTAAACTTGGCGGTCACCTCGTCTACGATCGGGGCGAGGCGTGCATCGCGCACGTTCTTATCGTCGGTATCCAGCGCGTATTTTACCTTGTCGATGGCAAACTCCTTCACGGCCTCGAACAGGTCGTGGTCTACCTCCATCGATTCGAAGGTGAACTTGGGCTTGCCGATCTCGGCAACGATGCCGTCGATAAAGGCGATGATGCCCTTGATTTCCTCATGCGCCTTGATGATACCGTCGAGCATTACATCCTCCGGCACCTCGTTGGCGCCGGCCTCTACCATAACGATCTTACCGCGGGTAGCGGCTACCGTCACGCTCATTTCGCTCTTTGTGCGCTGCTCGGCGTTGGGGTTGATAACAACCTGCCCGTCAACCAGGCCGACATTCGCGCCGCCGATGGGGCCGTTCCACGGAATGTCGGAGATCGAGATGGCGATCGAGGTGCCGATCATGCCCGCGATCTCGGGGGAATAGTCGGGGTCTGCGCTCATCACGGTCATAACCACCGATACGTCGTTGCGCATGTCCTTGGGAAACAGCGGGCGGATGGGGCGGTCTACCAGACGGGAGGCGAGAATGGCCTTATCGGTGGGCCTGCCCTCGCGCTTTAAGAAGGAGCCGGGGATTCTGCCCACGGCGTAGAGCTTCTCTTCAAAATCTACCGAAAGGGGAAAGAAGTCGATGCCCTCGCGGGGCTTCTGGGATGCCGTAACGTTACAAAGCACCACGGTTTCACCGTAGCGAACAAGGCAGGAGCCGTTGGAGAGCCCGCACATCTTGCCGGTTTCTATCACAAGCTTGCCGCCTGCATAGGTGGTTTCAAAGGTCTTAAACTGAGACATATGCTACCTCCGTTATTTAATTATATTGCATTGGGGGCAGCCGCGGTTTAGCAATAAATCCGATGCTCCGGCACACAAGGCAACGTCAAAGCATCCGATTCACTGCTAAAACCTAAACGGCGCTACCCAAAAACAAGCGGGAAAGGTTTACATAAAAGATAGACGTCATGCGCTATCTCATTGAACGTTTTGAAGGCAGACGGAGCCTTCCGCCTGCCTTCATTGTCACAAGGATTACTTGCGAAGACCGAGCTTCTTAATGATTTCGCGGTATCTCTCAATATCCTTCTTCATAAGGTAGTTTAAGAGATTACGGCGGCGGCCAACCATCTTCAGCAGGCCCCTGCGGGAGTGGTGGTCGTTTTTGTGTTCCTTTAAGTGGCCGGTGAGGTCGTTGATCCTCTTGGTGAGAATCGCAATCTGCACCTCGGGGGAACCGGTGTCACCCTCGTGCTTGGCATTCTCAAGAATAACCTGTGTTTTTTCTTCTTTTAACATGGTCTTTCACCTCTTTAAAATAGTCCACCGCATCATAGCCTAGGGCGGGTAAATCTCCTTGATTACAAGGCGTAACCCCTAAGCCAAGAAAGCGTGGCAACCATAACGCGGCCTCACGCGGCGCACAGAAAGGCGCTATGCGCAAGTGCATTATTGGTTTATTATAGCATATCCCGTTTTCTATGTAAATACCCTGCTGTGTGCAATATTTGCAGACAGGCCTGCAAGCACCCTACCGCGCCTCTTTGAGCCACAGATCGAAATGCTCCCGCACCGCGGCGGTATCCTCGGCGATGGCGTCTTTAAGCTGTGCGAGGGTGTCAAAGCGCAGTTCATCGCGTAAAAACCGGATCAAATGCACCTCCACGCGCCTGCCGTAAAGGTCGCCCGAGTAATCGAGGATATAGGTCTCGCTGTTGGGCGAAAGCCCGCCCTCGATGGTGGGGCGCACGCCGATGTTGGTGACCGCGGGCAGCCGTTTGCCATGCAAGGTCACATAAGCGGCGTAAACCCCGCAGCGCGGCAGGAACATGCCCGCGCCGAAGCGCTGGTTGATGGTGGGAAAATCGAGCGTCCTACCGATGCGCTTGCCCGCGACAACGGGGTAATCGTAGGAAAACGGCCTGCCCAAAAGCTTTGCGGCCTGCACGGCCTCCCCCGCCGCCAGCAGCGCGCGGATGCGGGTGGAGCTCACCGGGGCGCCTTCCGCCACCACATCGGGCACCACATGCAGCGTGATGTCGCACTCGCCGCACAGGCGGGCGAGCAGCCGCACGTCGCCGCCGGCACGCCTGCCAAAGCGAAAGCTCTCGCCGCAGCAGAGCACCTTCGCCTGCAGCTTCTGCCAAAGCACCTGCTTGACAAACGCCTCCGGCTCGTAGTCTTTAAACTCGGCAAAGTCGGGCACAAACAGGTAATCGACGCCCAAACGCCGCATCAGCCTTTCTTTGACGGTGAAGGCGGTGAGGTTTTTACTGCCCTTGCCGCTTTCAGGGCTTGCTTTGTTCGTGGAAAACGAAAAGACGCAGGTTTTAAGCCCTTTTGCCTTGTAGCTTTTGGCCTTGCGGATAACCGCCCTGTGCCCGAGATGCACCCCGTCGAAGTAGCCGAGCGCGACCGCACAGGGCTGTGAAAGAGGGGAACCGCTTAATGTATCTACCGTAATCAACGCTGCCGAGACATCCTTTCTTTATTGCGCCTGCATGTCATACCCAAACTGAGCGCAAACCAAGATAAACAAAAACGGCGCGGCGTGAGCACGCGCGCCGACAAATACCAAATCAAAGCTGCTTCGCCCCAAAAAAGCTGCGTACACGCAACAGCTGCGTTTCCTCCTCGATATATCCGAGGCCCAGAAACGACCCGTCATGGGCGTACACCCTAATATTCTCCCGCGTCGGGGCGAGCGAAAGGGCTACCGCATCGAGCTTAACGCCGTTTAAAAAGCGGCGGGTGTTTTCTTCGTTTAACTGTACCGCAGGCAGGCTCTCAAACGCCTTTTCAATGGGTATGAGTGTTTGCTCAAGCTCCCCCGCTTCCATCAGCCGCTGCACCTCGTCAAAGGTCAGGCAGTCTTTGAGCACAAACCCCGCCGCCCTGGTGCGCTTGAGCGCGGTCATCACCGCGCCGCAGCCCAAGGCCTCGCCGATATCGTGGCACAGTGTGCGTAGGTAGGTACCCTTGGAGCAGCTCACCTCGATGGTGTACTCCCCCGCCTGCCCGTCGCTGTGCAGCACCGTCAGGCTTTGGATTGTCACGGTGCGCGTGGGGCGTTCTACCTCGCCGCCCTTGCGCGCGATGTCGTACAGGCGCCTGCCGTCCACCTTCACGGCGGAGTACATCGGCACCAGCTGGGGGATTTCGCCTACAAAGCGCGCTGCCGCAGCGGCAAACTGTTCGGCGGTAACGGCATGTTCACGCGTATGAATCACGGTGCCCCAGATATCCTGCGTATCGGTGGTAAGGCCAAGGCGCAGAGACGCGACGTAGGTTTTATCCGAATTGGGCAGCAGGTTGCAGGCTTTGGTGGCACCCCCCACAAATATGGGCAGTACCCCCGTCGCCATGGGGTCGAGCGTGCCCGCGTGCCCGAGCCTTTTGGTTTTTAAGATGCCGCGCAGCTTTGCCACCATATCAAAGGAGGTAAAGTCTTGCGGTTTGTTCATTAAAAGGATTCCATCCACCAAACCGACCTCCTTTCATATTGTTGTCGCCGTAGGGACAGGGCTTGCCCCTGTCCGCATTTGGTCTTGACATATGTTATGCAGACCGCGGGGCGTCGAGGACGCCGCCCTCTACAGAGGGCAGAGATAAGAGGACAGACGGCAGAAGATTACATCCCGCACTTGTACCAAATGATGCGGGTAGCCGCCTGTTTGCCCGCGCCGCTCTCTATCCAAGATTCGTACAAATCCAAAAGAAAGTGGCGGCTTACGGATGCGGATACGCCTTTCTACGATTGAGTGAACGAGGGAATAGCTGCAAACCGCAGTTTACAGCTACAAAAGCATGACCTAAGGCTGGGGCCGCATGTCATACTTTTGCCGAGTTTACTGCGATAGTGTATCAGTTATCCCTCCGCAGCCGTAAGCCGCGGGGTGCAGGGAACTCCCTGTTTCGCTGGGCTTTTCAGCTTGCTGAAAAGCTGCTTCTCTTTCCCGAACAGGAAAAGTAGGGGCCCGTCGCGGCCTGAGCGACAATCTAAAATGAATAAGAATCTACTCTTAAGGTACAGCGAACAATCATCGGGGAAACAGCGGGCGATTGATAATCGCCCCTACACCACCCGTGAGCATTCGGACAACCGCAAAGGTTGTCCTACGCGAACGTGAAAATTGCGCTGTAGGGACAGGGCCGGTCCCTGTCCACATTGCATGCGCGCGAGGTAAAACGGGCGGGAGAACCCCGCCCCTACATATTTAACGCGGGGGCGGTTGAACCATTGCGGGCGAACACAGTTCGCCCCTACAGTAAACGCTGATAGGACAGCGTTATACAAACCGCGCGATGGTATCGAGCACGGTTTTCTTGGCACGGTCAAGGTCACCCTCGACAATACAGCCCGCAGCCTTTACATGGCCGCCGCCGCCGAGCAGGCCGCAGATCTTTGAGGCGTCGAAGCCCTCGTTGGTGCGCATCGAAACCTTGAACTCGCCTGAATCCTTCTCGCGCAGCATCACACCGATCTGCACGCCCTCGATCTGGCGCGGCAGCGTGGAGAGCCCCTCCAGCTCGCTTTCGGCGGCGCCGGAGGACTGCAGCATCTGCTTGGTGATCGAGATAACGGCGCAGCGCCGGTCGAAATAATACTCGATGGAGCTTAACACCTGCTGTTCGATGGCGATGCGGCTCTGGGTCTTGGTTTCAAACATCAGGCGGTTGATCTTGCCGATCTTCACCTCGCACTGCATCATGCGCGCGGCGATGCGGTGGCTGTTTACCGTGGTGTTGGAGAAACGGAAGCAGCCGGTATCGGTGGCGATGCCCGTGTAGATGCAAGTGCCGATGCGCTCGTCAAACTTAACCCCTATGCCCTTGAGCACCTCATACATAATCTCGCAGGTGGCCGCCGCCTTGGGCCTTAAAAGCAGGTGGCGGGCATAGCGGGTATTGGAAGGGTGATGGTCGATGCAAAGGTCCACCTTGTCGGCGAGGGGGCTGTATTTAGCACCAAAAAGCTGCTTGTCCGCCAAATCCACCGCCACGATGAAATCGGGCTCAAACTTCTCCTCGGCATACCCCTCAAACAGAAAATCATACCGCGTGGGAAACTCGTCGGAGCACACGACTCTAACCCGTTTGCCCAACTGCTTAAGCCCGTAATAGAGGGCAAAGCCGCTGCCCAGCGTGTCTCCGTCCGGGCTTTGATGGGTGATGATCAGAATATTGTCATGTGCAAGGAGCGTTTTGCAGGCCGTTTTCATGCCGATATTCATCGATTTTATCCATGCCTTTCCTGCTTTATGCCGGCAAGGCACAAAGCCCACTTGAAGATAAGCGCTAAAGGAATATAAACCGCGGGGGATGCAACGCGCTCCCCTGCGGGCTTTACTGCGGGGCGTTTCCCGGGCTTTCGGGCTTCGACTCACTGTGGTCGGGCGCCATCTCTTTGAGCAGGCGGCTGATCTCCGCGCTGTGCTCGATGGAGTTATCTGCCAAGAACTTAAGCTCGGGCGAGGTGCGCAGGCTTAGGCGCTCGTTGATCTCGTGGCGGATAAACCCCGCCGCGTGCTGCAGGCCCTTTACCGCTTCCCTTGCCGCCTCATAGCCGCCCATCGAGCTTACATACACCTTGGCGTGGGACATATCGCCCGACAAATCCACCTTCACGATGCTGAGCAGGCCTGTGATACGAGGGTCTTTGAGCGAGCGCATGATGTCGGTAAGCTCGCGTTTAATATCTTCGCTGATTCGTTCTACTTTATGATTGGCCACGATAGGTTTCACGTCCTCCCCACGGTTGAAAGAATTTCTTCCAACCGAAGCTCCTAGTATTTAAGTGCGAGGGCTAAGGCTTGCTTAATCCTCGCGGTACTCTTCGATGATGTAGGCTTCCAGCATGTCGCCCTCTTTGATGTCGTTGAACTTGGTCAGGCCGATGCCGCATTCAAAGCCCTGAGCAACCTCTTTTACGTCGTCTTTAAAGCGCCTGAGCGAGAGTATCTTATCGTCGGCGATGACAATGCCGTCACGCACAATGCGTATCTGCGCCGTGCGGGTGATCTTGCCCTCCACCACATAGCAGCCCGCGATGGTGCCGACATTGGTGATCTTGATGGTCTGCCGCACCTCGGCGCGTCCGAGGTCCACATCCCTGAACTTGGGGGCGAGCATGCCCTTCATGGCGGCCTTGATATCGTCTATCGCGTCGTAGATGACCCTGTAAAGCCGCAGCTCCACGCCCATGTTCTCGGCGTTGGAACGCGCCACCGGGTCGGGGCGCACGTTAAAGCCTACGATGATGGCGTTGGAGGCGTTGGCGAGCATCACGTCGGACTCGTTGACGGCGCCCACGCCGCCGTGAATCACGCGCACGCGCACCTCACTGTTCGAGAGCTTCTCGAGGGTCTGGCGCACCGCCTCTACCGAGCCTGCCACATCACCCTTGATGATGATATTGAAATCCTTCATCTCGCCCTGTTCTATCTGCGCAAAGAGGTTGTCGAGCGTCACCTTGGTGTAACGGCTGAACTGCTCCTCCTTGGCGGTATGCTTTCTCTGGTCTACCAGCTTGCGGGCGAGCTGCTCATCCTCTACCACATTGAATACGTCGCCTGCGGAGGGCACCTCGTCGAGGCCGGTGACCTCGGCGGGAACGCTCGGGCCGGCGGAAAGAATGGCGTTGCCGCGGTCGTCCAGCATGGCGCGAACGCGGCCGGTCGCCGTGCCCGCGATGATGAAGTCGCCCACCTTCATGGTGCCGTTCTGCACCAGCAGGGTGGCCACCGGGCCGCGGCCCTTATCCAGCTTCGCCTCGATAACGGTGCCTCGGCCAAGCCGTTCGGGGTTGGCCTTAAGCTCTTTTACGTCGGTAACGAGCAGCACCATCTCAAGCAGCTTGTCGATGTTCTGATGGTTTTTGGCCGAAACGGGCACGCAGATGACGTCGCCGCCCCATTCCTCGGGCACCAGCTCGTGCTCGGTGAGCTGCTGCATCACCTTGTCGGGGTTTGCGCCCGGCTTATCCATCTTGTTGATGGCGACGATGATCGAAACACCCGCCGCTTTGGCGTGGTTGATGGCTTCTATGGTCTGGGGCATGATACCGTCGTCGGCCGCAACCACCAGGATGGCGATATCGGTTACCTGAGCGCCGCGGGCGCGCATGGCGGTGAACGCCTCGTGGCCCGGGGTATCCAGGAAGGTGATGTAGCGGTCGTTTACCTTCACACGGTAGGCGCCTATGTGCTGTGTGATGCCGCCCGCCTCGGTGGCGGTAACGTTCGCGTTGCGGATGGCGTCGAGCAGCGAGGTTTTGCCGTGGTCTACGTGGCCCATAACCACCACGACGGGGCTGCGCTCCACCAGGGTTTCGGCGGCGTCCTCGGTGTCGTCGATGAGGCGTTCCTCGATGGTAACGACAACCTCTTTCTCCACCTTCGCGCCGAACTCGAGCACCACCATGGCGGCGGTGTCGAAGTCGATCTCTTCGTTGATGCTGGCCATAATGCCCAGCTGCATGAGCTTTTTAATCACCTCAGAGGCGGTGACCGTCAGCTTTGAGGCAAGCTCGCCCACCGTGATGGTGTCGGCGATGACCACCTTGATCTCCTGACGCTTCTTCTTGATCATCTCAAGCTTTTTAAGCTTATCGGCCTCGGTCTCGCGCTTGCCGTACTTCTGCTTGCCGCGCTGGGCAGACCTCTGCGTTAGCTTCTGCTTGTTTTGAACAACCGTGTCTTTTACCACCGTGGTGGCGGGGGCGATCTTCTCGTACTTTTCGTTATATTTTTCAAGGTCTACATTGGCGGCGCGGGTGTCTACATGGCGCGTCACTTTGGGCTGGCCTTTATTCTGGTTCTGCTGTGCGTTGTCGGGCCTCGGCTGTGCGGGCCTCGCATTGCCAAACCCGCCCTGCTGCCCACCGGCAGCGGGTGCCTTCTGCGCCGGGTTTGCCCCGGTATTTACAGGAGCAGCCCCCGCGGTCGCCGCGGGCGCATTACCGCCCCCGGTAGGAAGGGTATACCCCTCTACCGCGTAAAGGCTTGTAAAGTGGTCGTATATCAGGTTCATGGTCGGCTCGTCGAGCACCGTCATATGTTTTTTATCCAGCTCCATGCGCGGGGCCAGAAAATCCATTAAATCCTTGCTCTGCAGACCGAGGTCTTTCGCGACCTCAAACAATCTATGTTTTATCATATCTTACCTCCATCATTTGCCAGCTCACATATCTTGCGTCTTAAACCCTCGTCGGTCACCGCAAATATCCCCGCGCGTTTGGCGGCGATATGCCCGATCTCATCCATCGTGGCGTTTACGGCAACCGCGCCGGCACCTTCGCGTTCACAAAGGAAGTTTAATTCCTTCAAGGTCTTGGGCGAGATGTCGCTTGCGTAAAACACGCTGGGTATCTTGCCTGTGCGCACGCCGTCCGCTACAATGTCAAAGCCCAGCACCAGCTTGCCCGCCCGCCTGCTCATGCCGATCATGGCAAGCAGCTTTGCGTTATCCCTATCCATCCTTTCGCAATTCCTCCTCGAGCCTGTCGTAAACCTCGTCGGGAATCGCGCTTGAAAACGCCCGCTCGATGCGTTTGGTCTTGCGCGCCTTCTTCAGGCAGTCCGGGTTTTTGCATACATACGCGCCCCTGCCCGCCTTGCGCCCTGTCAGGTCCAGCGATATCTCGCCTTCGGCGCTTTTAACCACCCGAACAAGCTCCCGCTTGGGCTTCATCTCGCCGCATCCTGTGCACATGCGCAGCGGCACACGTTTCGCTTGCACCATACAACCACTCCTTAGCCTGAATCCCTGCTTTTTAAACCCTATACTCATCCTGCAACAACGCAAAGCATGGTTGCTCCCGCCAAAGGCGGGGGTTAAAAAAGCAATTTTATCACTTTTTTAATCAAGAATCAGTATCACGCCTTACTCCTGCGCGGTGTCGGCCTTGGGCGCCTCGGGTTCCTCACCGTAGAAGCCGCTCTCGGGCCGGATATCTATCTTATAGCCTGTCAGCCTTGCCGCGAGTCTGGCGTTCTGCCCCTTGTTGCCGATGGCGAGCGAAAGCTGCGAATCGGGCACCGTCGCCCTGCAGGAGCGCGCCGCGGCGTCAAGCACCTCAACGCTCACCACGTCGGCGGGCGAAAGCGCCTCGGCCACGAACTTCTCGGGGCTTTCGCTAAAGCGTACCACATCGATCTTTTCACCGCCCAGCTCGTCGACGATCCTCGAAACGCGCGTGCCCTTGGGGCCGATGCAGGCGCCCACCGGGTCTACGTTCTCGTCCTTGCTGAATACCGCGATCTTGGTGCGGGAACCGGCCTCACGCGAAACGGCCTTAATCTCGACGGTTCCGTCGTAGATCTCGGGCACCTCCATCTCAAACAGGCGCTTGACAAGCCCCGGATGGGTGCGGGAGATCATCACCTTCGGGCCTTTGTCGCCCTCCTCCACGTTCACGATGTATACCTTCACGCGATCGCCGTCCCTGAGCACCTCGCCGGGCACCATCTCGCTCTTGGGCAGTACCGCCTCGTTTTTGCCGATCTCAAGGGTCGCGCTGCCCTTCTTGGGGTCTACCTTCTGCACCACCGCGGTGACGATCTCGTGGTGCTTGCTCTGGAAGTCTTTAAAGGTCTGGCTTCTTTCCGCCTCGCGGATGCCCTGACGGATGATGTGCTTGGCGGTCTGCGCCGCGATGCGCCCGAACTGCTTGGTCTCAAGCTTTACATCCACGTACTCGTCGAGCTTTGCGCGCTTGCTGTGCTTTTTGGCCTCCTCGGTCTGAATCTGGGTGGCGCTGTTTTCCACCACCTCCACCACCTGCTTGCGGATAGCCACATTAAAAACGCCCTCAACGGGGTCGATGTCTACAATCACATTATCGGACGCGCCGTAGTCACGTTTTACGGCGTTAAGTATGGCGTTGCGGATCTTCTCGATCAAATGCTCCGCCGGAATGCCTTTTTCTTTTTCGAGCAGATTGAGCGCGTCAAAAAACTCGTTATTCATTGTCGTCTATTCCTCCAAAATCAATATCGGTATCAAGGTCTATATCATCAATATTCAGCCGGACGAAGGCGGTGTCGGCTTTTTTAAACACGCGCGTCTCGCCGTTTATAAGCGCGACGGTCACCTGCCCGCCCTCAAAACCCTCAAGCGTACCTGTAAAATCGCGCACGCCGTCCACAGGGCGGATGGTGCGTATATCCACAACACTGCCGATGTAGCGGGCAAAATGCTCAGGCTTAACAAGCTCACGGTCCAGCCCCGGGGAGGAAACCTCTAAGTAATAGCTCTGCTCAATCGGGTCGGCCTCGTCGATAAGCGCGTCGATGGCGCGGCTGAAGGCCTCGCAGTCGTCGATGGTGATGCCGCCCTCTTTGTCTATAAACACCCGCAGAAACCAGGACGCCCCCTCTTTCTCAAAGCGGATATCCCAGATTTCGAACTTCATGCGCTCCGCCACGGGCGCGCAGATGCCGTAAACCAGCTCTACCGTGCTCTTTTTCCCTTTATCCTTTGCCAAACAAACCCTCCGTTCGCCACAGCGCGGCTGTTAATGGTTTCCGTTACGGGCCGCAAGCCAGCTCCCCTTTGCGAAGATTACAGCATAAACGCCGCACCTGAAGCGCGGCAGTTTGCACAATGCCCGTAATACGCATGAAAGAGTGGGACATCCCACTCTTTCACACTAACATCATTACTTTTATTACGATACCACATCTGTGCCCCAATTGCAAGGGCAAAACGGCATAAAAATACCATTTTAAGTGTAAAAACATCCTTTGTTTGAAAACAGCGATGCAAAGTAAGGCGTTTGCCATACCTTTGCCACGGTTTGCGAGAGCAAACCATAGCAGGAAGGATAGCTGTTATTCCTCCATCTGCTTGCCCAAGAACGCGGCGGCCGCCTGAACAAGCTTTACCTCCACATCCCCCGCGGGGTTGGGGCTGTCGCCACACAGGTACATCACCGAGCCCGCGACATCCCCTGCCGCGATAATGGGCGCGCACACCAGCGCGTAGCGCTCCACGCCCTCCACCGGCTGCATCTTGCGCTGCTCCTTGGCGGTATAGGCATAGGTCTTGCGCTGCTCCATCAGCTCCTCGAGCTGCGGCGAAACGCGGCGCTCGATTAGTTCCTTCTTGGGAATGCCCGAAACGGCGATCACGTGGTCGCGGTCGCATACCACCACAGGCTCGCCGCCTGTTTTATACAATACGTCGGCATACTGGGTAGCGAAGGATGAGAGCTCCCCGATGGGGGAATACTTTTTAAAGATAACCTCGCCGTCATTGTCGGTATATATCTCAAGGGGGTCGCCCTCTCTAATCCTCATTGTTCTTCTGATCTCTTTCGGTATTACCACACGTCCTAAATCGTCGATACGCCTAACGATCCCGGTAGCTTTCATTGATTTTGGTTCCTCCCTTATCTTATTAACGTTTTAGTATCTTAGGTTATCCGCACTGAATTGTACCGGCAGTTTTGTCGTTGATAGTATTATTTGCACTGGGACGTACATTATACAAGTTTTACTGCAAGGAATTAACTGCTCACCTTCCTGAGGGTATTGGATATCAACGCCACGTTGTCGTCCGAGAGCAGCGTATGCAGCGGCAGCGTCACCTCGTTTTGGTACTGCGCAAAGGCGTTGGGGTAATCCTCTATGGCAAACCCCAGGCGCCTGTAGGCAGTAAACATGGGCAGCGGCTTGTAGTGCACGTTGGTGGATACCCCGCCTTGTGCCATCTGCTCGATGACGCGGTTGCGTTTGGCCTCGTCGGCGCCGCGCAGCCTCACGGGGTAAAGGTGCAGGCTTGAGCGCATGCCGGGCACAAAATGCGGCGGCAGGATAAAGCGGTCGTCACTGAGCGCCCGCTCATAGCCCTTTACGATCTCCAAACGCCGCTGCATCAGTTCCGGCAGGCGGTTAAACTGCGCGAGGCCGACCGCCGCGAGGATATCGGGCATATTGCATTTAAACCCGAGCGCCACGATGTCGTATTCCCAGTTGCCGAGCATGGTCTTGGCAAAGGCGTCCTTGCTTTGGCCGTGCAGCGAAAAGAGCATGAACAGGCGGTAAATTTCCTCATTCGAAACCCCTTCGATGTTGCGCCAGACAGCGGCGCCGCCTTCCGCGGTGGTCAGGTTTTTGACCGCGTGGAACGAAAAACAGGTAAAGTCGGCGGCGCTGCCGCTGACCACCCCGCCGTATTCCGCCCCGAAGGAGTGCGCAGCGTCGGCGATTACCGCAATCCGCCCCAGTGCCTGCTGCAGCCCGCTTGTGGGGTGAAACAGCCCCGACTTTTCCTGTGCGATGGCGAGGATGCGCGGGTAATCGCACATCATGCCCGCAATGTCCACCCCGATAATCGCTTTGGTTTTTTCGGTAACGGCGCGTTCGACGCTGTCGTAATCCACCAAAAACGAGCCGGGCGCCGTATCCACCAGCACCGGCGTGGCGCCCACATGGCAGATGACGCTTGCCGAAGCGGAGTAGGTGTAGACCGTGGTGATCACCTCGTCGCCCTTGCCGATGCCGAGGATGCGCAGCACAAGGCTGAGCGCCGAGGTGGCGGAGTTTAAGCACACCGCCCGTTCGGTGCCGCAGTACTGTGCGATGCGTTTCTCAAACTCCTTGGTTTTGGGGCCCGTCGTAATCCAGCCCGACCGCAATACCTCGGTTACCTCGTCGATCTCCCGCTGCGAGATGTCCGGAGGGGAAAAGGCTATGCTCTCATCCGTACCAACCACCGCCTTTCGTCAGATACCTGCCTTACGTGTAAATGAATATCAACTATTCCGTAATCATTAATATGCGCCGATAAGATACCATATATTATCGGGTATTACCTTAAAAATAAAAATTGTGGGCACAAAAAAGCCGACAAACCCTTTTGCTTGGGTTTATCGGCTTTTGAATATTATCAGAAATGTTATAAAAAACGAGGATGCACGGGGGAACTGGAGATGTGGAAGCGATTGCTCTATATGAACCAACGCAAAGTATCATTTGTTCACTTTAATATCTACCCGCTCTTTTTCACCAAAATAAGTTATCCCTTCTTGGCACATCTGAAATTCTATGTATGTGCTTTCACTCGCTGGTGCGACAAAGCCGTCCAAACGGAAGGTGTATTGCTCACCTGGCGCTATCTCTACGTCTTCGGGAATATACAGTCTGTAACCATGGTCTTGTCCGTCCTGCCAGATGCACAGACGCACCTGCTTTTCTTCGCTCCACGAATCGGAGCTGGTGTTTTCTACGGTAATGTTTATGCTGTACCGACTCGAACGGTCAATCGTTGTTGGCGCATCTTGCGAAATGACCTCTGCTTGAAAGTCATCAAGCCTATATGCAAAATCCCTATTCCTGTTCGCCAATTGGTTTAAATATCTTTCGGTTAATTCAAATATCACAATTTTAGGCTTCAGTAAGTCTATATATTCTTGCTGAATATCACCGCCCCATACGTAAGCCATATGGTTAAAATGTTCTGCTAAAAGCTCTGTAGCATTCCATGAGCCGAACATTGAGTCCCCGTACATTAAAAGTGTATTGGTCTTACTGTCATTTTCATATAGGTAGCAGGGGGTTTTAACTTGATATTGCCCCAAAATAGCCCAAAAAGACTGATACAGTTCCCCTTCTTCAACTCTATGCGCGTCATTAGCTGTAATGATACTTTTGGTCGTTTTCTCAGGAGGAACAAGTTTCGAGTTACCCATAAGGCCACCCATTTCGCCTTGATATTCAAAGGGCTTAAACGTTACTTCTTCGGGAGCATCGCTTAACATTCCAAAGTCACCTAGTTTTCTGATGATCTCGCAATAGCCCATATATGCTCCAAATTCCGTCCAATGGGTGTCTGTCTTAAAAAAAACTTGCCCTTCATTTTTTGCGTCTAAAAGGGCTTTCTTTAACGGAATTACCCGTATATCGGAATGCTCCTGTATATACTGCGCAAGCTGATCTACAGGGGTTTCGCGTACATGATAATCTCCACTACGAATATATTCAGGGTAAATGCTTACTTTACTAGTTGGCAAAACCAGCACATATTCAATGCCTTGTTTTTTCAGCTTATCATATATCTGCAGTTGCTGCTTAAAAATCGTTTCAAGCTCCTTCGAGGAGAGCACATACTCCCCGCTTGCAATTTGCAGGTTTCTATCCTTCGTGTAGTACATCCAGCCATCCCGCCCAAGCTGTACCGTACTATTAGGCGAACGGCCAAATACATTGTACTGTATATTACCGTAGGTCGATACAAACAAATCCCGAAATCCTATATTATCGTTAAGCCAAGTCTCGAAAGCGCCACGAATACCCGGGGCAATTCCCCCTCCATTCGTATAAAGTGCAGGGAAAGCGGCCAAATGACGCTTCTCTAATTCGGAGACTTTATTGGGCACCCGATTCATAAATAATATGGGCAAAAATAGTATACCTAAAAAGCAAATCGCAATAATTTGCTTGGTTCGATTTCTCATTTTACTCTCTCCACTTTTTAATCAAAGGATGTTAAAAATTAAAATATATAAAAGGATTGTAAGTGCTGTTGACAACATAAGTGACAGCTATAAAAAATAACGTAACATACAATACCGGGATTAATACCTTTGACATATTATTTAGAGCAAGGAACGCTTTAACAGGCTTTGCAAGTGCTGCGACAATCGGAAAGCTGAACAATACACCAAGCAGGATAAAAAATCCATACTCTTGCCAGAAGAAACTTATGTCTACGCTGGTTACAGGATTACTCATCAACCCAAACATACTGCCCATATAATTCATTGCATGAGATAAATCCGGCGCGCGGAATAGCACCCAGCCCAGCATAACAAACAGCATTGTCGGCACCCAATACAGGTTGCGCACCCACGTTTTAGAACACTTTTCCGGGAATCCGGTCAGCTTTTCAATTGCCAGTAAAACAAAATAGAACAAGCCCCACGCCAAAAAATTCCAGGAGGCACCGTGCCAAATGCCGGTGAGCGCCCATACCACAAATAAATTGAAGATCAGCCGCGACTTAGACTTTACGCGCGAGCCGCCCATGGGGAAATATACATAGTCCCGGAACCAAGTGCCCAAGGAAATATGCCATCTACGCCAAAATTCAGTGATAGAACGTGAAATATATGGGTAATTGAAATTCTCTAAAAAATGGAATCCAAACATCAACCCTAAACCGATAGCCATATCGGAATAACCGCTAAAATCAAAATAAATCTGCAAGGTATAGCAGATGATTCCCAGCCAAGCCATAGAAACCGATAACGCAGAAAAATCCGTGTAGGCGAAAGCGTGGTCTGCCACCACGGCAACGGTGTTGGAGATAATCACCTTTTTTGCAAGACCGATAATGAACCTGCATACACCCTTGCTAAAATCCTGCATGTTTTCGTGGCGGCAGTTAATCTCCCTGGCCACAGTTTCATAACGTACAATAGGCCCGGCAATCAGCTGCGGGAATAATGATACATATAGCGCCACATTAATCGGATTCTTCTGCACATCTCCCTGCTGCCGATACACATCAAATACATAGGACATGATTTGGAAGGTAAAGAATGAAATGCCTATGGGCAGCGCAATATGCGTTTGAGGTAACTGCAAGCCGAAAAATGAATTCAGATTTGTTACCGTAAAGTTCAAATATTTAAATATAAAGAAAAACGTGACGTTGCAAAGTACCATCACAGCTAAAACAGCTTTTGCCAAGGCTTTGTGCTGTCGGTAACGATCTATTACCAAAGCAAATACATAATTGGCCAAGATAGAAGCCAACATAAGAAATACGAACTTCGGCTCGCCCCAAGCGTAGAAGAAAATAGAAACAAACATTAAAAAAAAATTGCGAAATCTGGGGTTTATTAAATAGTATCCAGCCAAGGTAGCTGGTAAAAAAGCAAAAAGAAATATACTGGACGAAAAGACCATGGGGACTCTCCTTTAAAGAATAATCGCTCGCCCATCTAAGATAATACCTTGAATGAAAACTGCTTTAGATTAATCATAATACTGTATGATTATTTTTTCTTAATCAGTTTTTTGTATGTCATCCAAAGGAACATACCAAAACGATGAGTCCTTTTGTTAATAAGTAACTTTTGAAGAAAGCGTTTAGCTAAGTTAGTGGGTTGTGACTGCCCTTTGTATTGGCGCAGAATCGCTTTGGCTGCTTCAAAACTATATGGATGATGACCGTTTTGCAACATAATTTCAAAAAGCTGATACAACATATATTGGTAATTAACCAGATCGCTTCTTGCATTATCGCTATTTATCACATCGGCATAGTAATAACCTGAATCCTGAGCAGCAAAACCATATATACGCTCAATGGCATGCATGAACGTACCATCAGGAGCATATGGTACATTAAAATCATCATATTTCAGGCCATATCCAATTGCTTTTTTCAATGCATCAGTCCGAAACCAAAACATATCGCCATATGCTGTCACAGGTACTATATTTATATTGATATCCACATTAAGTCCTAATTTTATCGCTAGGTTTATAGTATTTTGATAGTTTACATACCAACTTCTGCAGGCAACCGAAAAGTAATCTCCATGATACACCATTGGAGGGCCTAAAACACCCAGCCTCGGATTATCTTCGAACAAGTTAATTATATTTTTCACTATCTCTTGCGTGCCAAATAGATTTTCATAACACCTTACTGCAAATTGCTCACCCTGTATTCCAAATTGTGAATAAGGTGACTTTTTGTCGTGGAAATAACAAACATATTCATATTGTCCATTTATTATAACATCTGCATAAGTGACCCACAAAGTGGACATTGCTACCCCGACATTCGGTCTTATTTTGCAGATATAATTCAACTTTCTCTTACTAAACGCTTCATTTATGGCCTTTTCTGCTTTGGGGCTTGTGGTTGTAATATAGAAATCGGTATTGGGAATAAAATTCTCACAGTACCCTGCAATTCCTTCCGCCAAATCATCATAGTAAATATGTAAAATAACAGCAATCTTATTTTGATATGCAAACGGTTTTTCAATGCTATCTTTTGGTACTACATATTCAAGTTGTAATTGATTCCATATATGTGTTAAGTTCTTTGTTCTAAGAATATAGTCCCAAATTAAATTCGTATCGTAACTCGTATGCTTTTCAATATACTCTAAAGTTTGACGTGTATCCTTTCCATAGTGAACTTGTAAACTTTGGTCTTTCATATCAGTACAAAATGGACGTATTCTCGCGAACGGAATTCTGTCATCACTGACCAGTTTAGCCATATTATGTGTCAAATTGTCGAAAAAGTAGCCTTCCAGCTTATCACTTTGGTAAGCCTCAACTCGAAAACCAGCGTCACGGACATAATCGTAAAAATCTATTTCACTAAAAAAATATGTATCCCAATCTTCTTTAATTAAAGGCTTCGTACTCCAATATTTGCGGAATTCATAGGAATGCAATAACCTTTTTTTAATAACATAAAAATAACAGATAGAACCTCTGAACCATCCGTGTTTTAAGGATCTACCAGCAATTTGTGTATAAGATTTCTCTTCGAAATTTTTCATAGCTCCGTAAAAGTCTGCATCTGACTTTTCCATCGCCCCAAACATTTCTTCCAACGGAAAAAACGGACCAAAAAAACTATCGTTTAGCATTAACAGTTCGTCGAACTCATACAAGGTATCCCAACCAATATGCTCAATACCTTCTATCCAACTATAGGCAAGCAAACCAGTATTTTCGCGAACAAAGAAATCGTCTGTAAGATCTTCTAACTCATGTCGACTTTTGGGAGTAATTGTACCACTTACAACAGCAACAATATAATCAGTTACCTTGCGAAGTTCTTGCAAGTAATATTTGCGAAAACCATCAAGGATCCCATCTTTATCGTATATAACGTAAATTGCAATTCGCTTTATTGATTTACATTCAGGGGCTATTATCTCGGAATTAGCATTTAACGAAATTAATGTATTGAAATTTTCGGCATTATCCATTAGAGTGCTCCTCCATTTGCCCTGTTTCAGTTAAATAATTCTTGATGTCATCAAAAACCTCAAAGGCATGCAGAATACAGTCATCCATATTATAGTATTTAAAATCCGCTAGTCGTCCACAAAGAAAAATATTCCCATAACTCTCAGCTTCTTTGCGGTAACATTCATAACGCGATTTTGTTTCATCTGTTATCACAGGGTAGAAAGGAGCCAGTTTTCCACCTTTAATATATGCAGTAGGGTACTCCGTAGCAATAATACTCCCTTTTGTAGCAGAGTTATCGTACATCATGAACTTATATTCTGTTTTTCTCGTATATCCTTCTGCCTGCGGAAATGAAATAATCTTTTCAGGATAAACTTGCTCCTTATCAAACCACTGGTATTGTATATCCAGTGACCGATATGGTAACTCACCATATTTTAATGCAAACAGTTCGTCTACGGCTCCGGTATAAACAAGCAAATCCAGTTTTTCGCCGTCAAATGTAATTTTTTTATTTTCTTTATCTAATTTAACATGCGTAAGTGCATCATCATTTAAACTAAGCAAAATATTAGGATGACTCAGCATTTTTTGGAATAATTTAGTGAAACCGTTTTTGGGGATATATTGAAAATCCTTATCCATATAACGCTCGTCATAACTCATCGCCATCGGTACTCTATCCATTATGGTTGTATCTAACGTTTCAACAGGAATCCCCCACTGTTTAGCGCAATATGTACGATATGCTTTTTCAAAAAGTACTTTCCCAAAACCCGATATGTCTGCATCGGTATTATTGACCAGTTCCAATATCGGAACACGGTCACGTCCGTGATATTTAATACGAAATTTCGCAATAAGTATTTCAGAGCGTTGCGCTCCAATGAGTTGTTGAACAGATTCAAAATTAAATGGTAAACGCACATAATTACCATCAATAAAACTTAGCTCTTTTACAGTATGCTTAAACATCTCCGAATAGCGCGAAAGATAATCTACTACCAACCACCGATTCGTTACAATAACATGCGGCCCGTATTTTTGCACCAATATACCGTGTTCATCTGTTTCATCGTACATGTTTCCTGCAATATGTGCGCGTTTCTCAATCACGATAACGGGTCGGTTTAACTCCTCAGCAATCTTTCTCGCAAGTACTGCCCCCGAGAACCCTGTTCCTACAACAACTATCTTCCCCACAACTAAAGCACCTCAAATTCCCTGATTTTCGCTCCCTTTAACTACATAACCCTAGGAGACTACCTCTTTAATTTTTCTAATAAGACGATTGACAATCCGCTGGTTCAGTTTTTCTATTACCATTTGCTGTTCTTCTTCATGACGCTGATGCCAGAGGATTCCTCCGTTTAACCTGTCAATTTCAGTGTTCTGATACTCAATGTGCGCTTGTTGCTCTTTCTCACGTTGCTGATGCCAGAGGATTCCTCCGTTTAGCCTATTAATTTCAGTGTTCTGATACTCGATGTAAGCCTGCTGCTCTTTCAAATAATTAGAATGCCATGCTATGGAA
Source organism: Bacillota bacterium (assembly GCA_023412215.1). Taxonomy (GTDB): domain Bacteria; phylum Bacillota; class Clostridia; order Oscillospirales; family Ruminococcaceae; genus Acetanaerobacterium. The sequence continues at coordinate 28,645 of JAEYNX010000014.1, forward strand.
TTTTCAAGCTCTACAATATACGAGTTTTTTCCCGCAGATGAAACACTATTTTTCGTAAACCGCTCGTTAAGCCTATCCAAATCGAGTGAATTTTCAACGCGAAAATACTGACTAAAGTTACTCCACATCACTGAGTAATCGATATTAGGTTTATATAGCTTACTATGGGCTATAAGCTCCTTGGGTTCAACAATTTTCTCCAATTCATTTATATATCTATATAGTGCATTTGCAATAAAGAAATGAAGAAAAGATATTGGAACCGGGAAGTCAAACACCCACTCAAAATCAATAAATGCTGGTTTGCCAATGTCTCCGTTTCGAAATAAAATATTATCTGACAAGACGTCAAAATTCATAACCTTTAGAGCCGGTTCTCCAGTATAAATTGCTCCTATATCTCCAAAAACTTTGACAAATTCCTCAGTCTGCTCAAATAAGCATATATTACTTTCATCAGAAAACAGATTCAAATGCCAGTCAAATAACGCTAAGAATGCATCTTTGTCTCTATCTTTAACTGCTTTGCTATAAAACGAAGTGAGAGAAACACCCTCAATAAATTCTGCATACAACACATCTTGCAACAGCCAAGCTTTATTAATCTCCACATGCGGGAAGGTCTTTTTTAGAAGTTCCTGATTTGCGCAAATTTGTTTGAGGTGCTCAGCCCCTTCTGAATGCACGGCTTTTTTAATAACGACTTTTTTACCGTCTTCTTCGATAATACTGGTGTTTATCGCAAATTCCCTTTTCCTTAGTACATTTGATTTTACGTAAAGGATTCTCATAAAGTTTTCGCCTCCACCAAAAAGGAATTTGCGAAAATCGTAAATTCCTTTGTTCCAGCAAGGCTTTTAACGGCTCTAAGCTCATCATACATATAACTGCTATCCGATCCGTAAACCGTACCAATGGGAATCAACGAAGACGCTTCAGGCAAAAAACCATCGCTGTAGATAACCTCTGGTAGCTTATAGTCCGGAAACGGATAGTAAAAATATAACTCACCGAAGCCCGCATTTTGAAAGAGCTGTTCCAGTTCGGATTTGCTGAAGGTTTTGGCCCGATTCTTGTTAATATCATTGGGATAGCCCTCAATACCAACAAACGGGCTGCCCCAATGATCTTCCACACATCCAGCAAAATAGCGCATACCCAAACGGTTTTCGATAGCGATGTATGCCCTGCCATTTATCTTTAAAAGCGTGCGTACACGCTTTAAGAAATCGACAAATGGGTCTTTGCTATTTATATAAAGCTGCGCATACTCTAAAACACCTACTAGCACAATGACATCGTAAGTCTTTTTGATCTCAATTCGTTCAAAATTCCCAACATATATAGTGATATTATCTCTATTCTTATTTCTATAAGCATTTGCCTGTGAGCGACGTACAGATAAATCAATGCAATCGACGTGTCCTGCCTTTTGAGCCAAACCTTCCGTTACGGCGCCCATGCCTGCACCGATTTCCAGTACCTCATCGGTTTCACCGATATCCATTGGAGAGGTAATAAATTTTCTGCGCGGTGAAAGCTGATAGAGAATTTGAAAGCGGTCGTCGCTTCGTAGCACATCAAAAATATCTCTACTGCTTTTCAACACCTCGAGAATATACTCTTCAGCTTCATCGCCCTCACTATATCTGTCTGCTTCATCGAAAAATTCGTAGTTTATTATTACGCCGCCGATTTTCTCAAACTTTTCGGGCATTTTGCTCTGTTCCCTTCATTATCTTTTCGATTTTTGTACTGTTACCCCAAACTGCCGGAGAATCATAAGGTCGATCCGGAAAAGCACCATATTTCAATTTAATATTAAAGTGGTGTTCCTTTAAGAATGTCTCTACCTGTTCAGCTAAGCTTTTCGGTTCTCCTGTACAACAGTTGATGATCCCGTTCACTTTATCTTGCAACACACAGGCAGCAATTTGTTTGGCAAGCACGTTTACGGTAATGAAATCGTATTTGTTTTTACCAGAAGTAAACGGAAATAATTCATCGCCACGTTCCTCCGCCGCAGTAATTTTTGCAAAAATCGAACTTGCGCGTTTATCATCGCCATAGATGTAGTACGCCCGCAGCCATTGCAAGTTAATTTTATCTTTCAACGCAAGTGCAATGGATTGCCGTAGTGCATTTTTTGCCACGCCATACTGACTAAGCGGATTGCAGGGGGTATTCTCGTCAATTGCGCCCTCCCAGTAGCCGATTTCATGCATTGAGCCTATCACGGCAAGCGTTTTAATGCCGCTGTCGGCGATGCGGTTACAAAATTTGCAGTGGTCGGACAATAACTCCATATGTGCAGGTGAGTTGTGTACAAAGCCGTCTTTCCACGCCATATGTAAAACTACGTCGGGCGAGCCCGTTTCGGTGTAAACGTTAAGGCTTGGGTCAAAAATATTTAGCATAAACTTGTCCGCACCATCAGGAATACCATCAACGGCAAAATCAACCGCTGCAACATCTGCGCCCTTGTCAAGCAAGGCCTGAACAACGTGGCAGCCGATATATCCGTTAGCACCTGTAACCAACACCCTTGTCACTGCTTATGCCCCCCTTAATTATTTCAAACTTATAAATTGTCTGAAAACAACTTTATTCTTTTCAGTTAGTCAGTCTTTGATACTCCTCACATACGTCTTTGCATTCGCCTATCATCTTCATACCGCCGTGTTCGAGCCATAGCGCATGTTTACATAAACTGCGAATTTGTTCGATGCTGTGCGATACCAACAGTACGGTAGTCCCGCCGGACATAAGCTCATTTATACGCCGTTCGCATTTTTGTTGGAACAGATAATCCCCAACGCCGAGTATTTCATCAACTATGAGTATGTCCGGTTTGATTACTGTCGCTATCGCAAATCCAACACGGGCAACCATACCTGAACTGTAATTCTTCATTGGCACATCGAGGAAATTGCTAAGCTCCGAAAACTCTACTATACTGTCAAAGTGTTCGTTAATAAATTTCTTATTGTACCCCAATACCGAACCATTAAGATAAATATTCTCTCGGGCGGTTAGTTCCATATCAAATCCTGCGCCGAGTTCAATCAGCGGGGCGACGCTTCCGTTTACCGCTACCTCACCCTTTGTCGGTTTAAGTATCCCCGATATAATTTTAAGGAGCGTACTCTTACCCGAACCGTTTAAGCCCACTATACCAAACACATCGCCTTTACTAACCGAGAATGTTATATTGTTCAGTGCGCGAAACTCGCGATATCTAAGTTGACCTTTAGCAAGCTTGAGCAGATATTCTTTCAAACTGCCTACCTTGTCTTCAGCCATATTGAATACCATGGAAACATCCGTAACATCTATCACATTCTGCATAAAGTACCTGCCTCTGTGTAATCTTTACTAAATGTAAAGAATAAACTTATCCTGTTTGCGCTTGAATACAATTAACCCAATCATAAGGAATGCCCCTGAAAACGCAGCGCAAATCACGTTTGTCTTCAAATCAGGGACAGTATTATACATCATAAGGCTTCGGAAATAATCAACGTAATAGTACATCGGGTTAGCGTTTGTAAACCACTTGACGCTGTCTGGAATTAACTCCTTTGGATACAAAATCGGAGTAACGTACATCCAAGCCGTAATCCATACGCTGTAAAGATGCCCTACATCACGGAAAAACACATTTGTCGCAGAAAGGAGCATACCAACCCCCACGCTGAACACAAACACATACATAAGCGGAACCCAAAACAGCAATACCGTAATTTTCAGCGGTACACCGAGGAAGGGCATCAAAATGAGGGTCGCAACGAGGGAAAATAGCGTATTGACTAAAGCGAACAGGCATTTTTCAATGGGGAAAATATATTTAGGAATATAGACTTTCTTTATAAGACCCGCTGAACCAAGTATGGAGACAAGCGCACCCGACGTCGCCTCGGACATGAAGTTGAATATCAGCGAACCCGTCAGGTAATAGACCACAAAATTCTCAGTCTGCACCCGGAATATCTTGCTAAATACCGCAGAAATAATCATAGCCATTAAGAGCGGGTTCAAAACACTCCACAGCACACCAAGTATTGAACGGCGGTACTTTGTGGTAAAGTCCTTTTTGACAAGGTTAAATAAGAGGTACGAATACTTCTTGAAGCCTTGCAACCTGACGATAATCAAAGACAGCCGATAGCAGAAAAGAATCCAACACACGACATACCACCATACGCCGAAGGACAGGAAAGCGATAATGTGCCGGATACGAAGCGGCAACCCGGTAGTAAGCCCCATAGTATTTATACGAAACGTCGCCCCGCTGTATTGCGTCAGGTCGATACGAATGGCTGAGTATCGGCCGTCAGGCAATTCGATAAAATTACGCCCAACCTTTATGCCTTGCCATACAGCTTGTTCGTGAACGAACTGATGCCCAGAATATGCGTATAAAATTTGACAATTAGCCGAATCGGGCTCTGAACCTGTGTAGGCTACCTCAGCTATGTTGATTTCAACATATTTAAACTTAACGCCCTCAGGAACGTCAAATGTAATCTGCGGGTCAACATCCGTAGTTGTAACTGTGTTTTCGTCAATATAGATTGCGTTAGTTCCCGAATTATCGCCAAGCCGCAACCAAATTTCGTTGCGCTCAACAACGGACACATCTGCTATTTTTAATATTGCTAGCGCAATAAGGAACAAACCAAAACACAACACCAAGACGAACAAAGATTTTTTATGCGTTTTCAAAACAGACTCACCAAATCCTTTAACAGAGTAAGCTCTTTGTCTTTTTCGCTGAGAAGCGGCCTAATCAGTTAGGCGACCAACCAGTGCCACTTCAAGGTCGTTCCAACACAGTCTGCCCTCGACGTAAAGAACACACAGACGGATGCATTATATACAAAGATATCGAGACAATGCATCCTGCCAAGAAGGGAGCGGCTTGAATCCTGCCAGACAAAGCCCGGACTGATCCAATCGAGAATTCAACGGCCGTTTTGCTGAAGAAGGGTAGTCCGCTGTCGCCATTGTCCTTACCGCTATGTTTCTGCTAGCTTGGCGGAGTATCTCCTGCGCAAATTCCGCTCGTGTGCAGATTCCCTGATTCGTTGCATGATATAAACCATATCGATTACTTACTGACAAATCGCACAACAAACTTGCCAAATCTGCTGCATAGGTGGGACTACCCACCTGATCGTCTACCACGGAGACTATATCCTGTCTCTCTGAAAGAAGCAGTATAGCAGAAACAAAATTATTTCCCTTTTCACCAAATAACCAAGAAGTACGAAGAATAAAATAATTCTGCAGCGTTTCCTTCACTGCTAATTCTCCTGCCAGCTTACTCGCACCATAAACATTAATTGGAGCTGTAGCATCATCCGTTTTATAAAACTGTTCTCCTGTACCAGGGAACACATAATCTGTGGAAATATAGAGCAGCTTGGCATTGATATTGCGACAAGCTTCAGCTATATGCCGTGTGCCCTGAGCATTGACGGCAAAAGCCCAATCTCGTTTTGTTTCTGCTTCGTCCACTTTTGTGTAAGCAGCGCAATGAATCACCACATCGGGATAGTAATCCATCAGCATTGATCTAACCGCATTGCCATCGACGATATTCAACTCTCGTGAAGATGTTCCTAAATAGTCAATGTTTCGCATCTCCAACTCTCGGCATACATCATGTCCCAGTTGACCGCTGGCCCCTGTTACAAATATCCTCATAAACACGCTCCTGTGACTGCTACAGTCTTGATCCTTTTCATTAATCTACGGGCGAGGCATTAGACAACAACACGGAACAGCAACTTTTGTATGCATTGTAATTAACGCGAAGATCGTCTTCCAAAATCGCAGTCCAATGCGTCAGTTAAGATAATCAAAGACGATTTACCGTTTTCCGTACATCTCTTCATAATAGATTCGATATTCTCCGTTGAGGATATTCTCCCACCATTGCTTATTCTCCAAATACCACTTGATGGTTTTCTTAATACCATCATCAAACTTTGTAGCTGGCTGCCATCCCAACTCGTTGTAAATCTTGGCTGGATCAATGGCATATCGCATATCATGGCCAGGGCGATCGGTCACATAATGAATCAAGCTTTCCGGCTTACCTAACTCCTTCAAAATGGTCTTAACCACCTCCAGATTTGTACGCTCATTATGGCCACCGATATTATAGACCTCACCCACACGCCCCTTGTGAATAATCAAGTCAATGGCTGAGCAATGGTCCTCTACATAGAGCCAGTCACGCACATTTTCACCCTTGCCGTAAACAGGAAGCTGCTTGTCATTCAGCGCATTGGCAATCATTAGCGGAATTAATTTTTCGGGAAAATGATAGGGACCGTAGTTGTTGGAACAACGGGAAATAGTCACCGGCGCTTTAAAGGTACGGTGATAAGCCAGTACCAGCAAATCTGCCGATGCTTTGGAGGCCGAATAGGGGCTAGAGGTATGCAGAGGAGTCTCCTCGGTGAAGAAGAGGTCGGGGCGGTCGAGAGGAAGATCGCCATACACCTCGTCGGTAGATACCTGATGGAACCGCTGGACGCCATATTTGCAGCAGGCATCCAGAAGCACCCCCGTACCCGTAATATTAGTTTTGATGAAGATACCTGGGTCTTCAATCGAGCGGTCAACATGGGTCTCAGCTGCAAAGTTCACCACTACATCTGGTTTTTCCTTTTCGAACAAAGCATAAACTGTATCTCGGTCTGCAATGTCGGCCTGCATAAATGTAAAACGGGGATTTTGGGTGACCAACGCCAATGTTTCCATGTTTCCAGCATAGGTCAGCTTGTCTAAGCAAATCACATGATAATCCGGATATTTTTTCAGCAAATAGTGAACAAAGTTTCCGCCGATAAATCCGGCGCCGCCCGTTACAAGAATCTTCATACCTTCACCTCATAAACGAAATTAAGATTTGCCTCCTCCAGCGTGGGCGCAAGGCGATCTTTCTCCGAGACGATGGGCTCTGCCAGCCAACTCCCCCAGTTGATTCCCAACGCAGGGTCATCCCAACGTACGCCACCCTCGGTGGACGGTGAATAGGGGTTATCCGCCATGTACAGAAACTCTACGTTATCGGTCAATGTTAAAAAAGCGTGGCCAAAGCCCCTTGAAATTAACAACTGCCGCTTGTTCTCCGCCGAAAGTTCCACGGCGACCCATTTCTTGTAAGTGGGAGAGCCTGTGCGGAAATCCACAGCAACATCCAAAACAGCCCCGCTTATACAACGCACCAACTTGGCTTGGGCGGTATCACCCCGCTGGAAATGAATGCCCCGAAGGGTGCCTTTGACAGCTGAAAAAGAATGGTTGTGCTGCACAAAATCATAGTGCAATCCCGCCGCCTCCATGGCTCGGGTGGACCAGCTTTCCATGAACCAGCCACGATGGTCGCCGAAAACCTTGGGTTCCAATATGTAAACATCCGAAACATCGGTCTTAATTACATTCATCTTATTTTCTCCACACCTCATAAGATTTAGTAGCGTAGCTTATTTTCCGCTACAGCACGCAGATGAGCGCCATAAGGGGACTTGCCATAATGTTCGGCAGATTTAAGTAACGTCTCACGGTCAATCCAACCGTTTTTGTAGGCAATCTCCTCCAGAGCCGCAATCTGCACACCCTGACGGGTTTCGAGCACCTTAACAAACTCGGCGGCCTCATTGAGTGCATCCATCGTACCGGTATCCAACCAAGCGTAGCCGCGTCCCAATGTCACCACATTTAGACTGCCATCTTCAAGATACATGCGGTTGAGGTCGGTAATCTCCAACTCGCCACGGGCAGATGGCTTGACCTGCTTTGAGAGCTGGCATACCCGCCTATCATAAAAATACAGGCCAGTGATGCAGTAGTTGGATTTGGGGTTTTGGGGCTTTTCCTCAAGAGAAATTGCTTTGCCGTTTTCGTCAAACTCAACGATACCAAATCGCTCGGGATCGTTGACATAATAACCAAAAATAGTCGCCCCGTGGGTGCGTGTAGCCGCTTCTTGTAAGTGCTTGGTCAACCCACTGCCACAGAAGATATTGTCACCCAAAATCATGGCGCAGGTATCATCACCCACAAATTCTTCACCGATGATAAAAGCCTGAGCAAGGCCATCTGGCGAAGGCTGCTCGGCATAGGATAGCTTAATTCCAAATAAGGAACCATCCCCCAGAAGGTTCTTAAAGTTGGGCAAATCGTGAGGAGTGGAAATAATAAGAATCTCCTTGATACCCGCCAGCATAAGAGTAGACAAGGGGTAATAAATCATTGGTTTATCGTAAACCGGAAGCAACTGTTTAGAGGTGACAAGCGTAAGTGGGTATAAGCGTGTTCCGGTCCCTCCAGCTAAAACAATCCCCTTCATTCAACTTCTCCTGTTCCAAATAGAATAACAAAAACATAAATTACCATAATTATTATAGCATATAAAGAATTAGTATACAATAAGCGACAGAGTTTTAAATGTTACAACTGTAGGATTACAAGACATATTGTAGATAAAAAACAAGCGTAGGAATAGGACACACCGGTAAAAGCTCGCTATTTTTTCTCTGATTCTGGCCAACAGGTATACCTACACAACAGAGTTTAAATTCACAAATATACTTTGCTTTTAGTATTTCATATAAAAAGTAACTGTCCTAACTGTCTTACAAAACTACTTTTCCAAAAGCCATATTGTCCTAAACGTTTTATCTTTTGAATTTTACTTAAATAAGGCAGCTCGATATATTTTTTGCATATTCTTAATGCGTAATCAGGTAATTCATTTTGATAACTGTCTATAAAGCACTTGGCTTGCAAATAAGTACTTGTAAACGTTTTTTTTACTTCTTGAATTTGGGTTACCCTTTTTAAAAGATAAAAAATACTATTGGCATTTTTCGCGCCAACCGAATTATCGTTATGCTGCCGATATAGTATTGTCGGCTCGTTTACGAAACCTATCCTACCAAAAGCTGCTGCTACAAGAGCAAACCACCAATCATGCATTAGAGCATCCATAGGAACAGCTTTCATTTGTTTTAGCAAAGTACGGTTCATCATAGCCGTACATCCTGTAACAATATTTTGTACTAATAAATACGCAAAGGCATCGTGTGTAAAATCTAGTTTCTGGTATGTAAAAAATGATTTAGCAAGTATATTTTTATTCTCATTGACAATAGTTAAATCAGTATGTACAAGTAAAGGAATTCCTTTGTTTTGTCTTTCTAAATTCTGCATTTCAAAGAACGTAATCTCAATTTTGTTGGAGAGCCAGACATCATCCTGATCGCATGTCATCCAGTATTCAGTATCTACGTATTCAAGCATGCTGGAAAAATTATTTTTAGCTGAACCCGAAGGAGTGCCGCGCTGAACAACCCGTATTTTATCTGGATAAATGCTTGCATAATTTTGCGCTATTACAAATGTGCCATCGGTTGAACAATCATCTTGAATAACTAGCTTCCACCGTGTTTCAGTTTGTAATAAGATAGATTCTATTTGCTCTGCCAAATATCGTTCTCCATTATAGGCAGCTAGCAAGATGGTTATCATATGTTTCTTTGCCCCCATTCCATCCGAGCAAGCGTCAACCAATATTTAAGCTGAATTCCACAATAAACAATCGCTGTTACCAGAGGATTATATTTTTTTAGAAAATGCTTGCGGTAAAACAATCTCATAGAAGAATAGAAATGGTATATTACTGTTTTAGAATTTTTATGCAAACCACTTTGTCCTTTTAAATGAGTAAGTGTTGCTTTACCATAGTAAACTACTTGATATCCCATTTGATGAATTCGGTAACAAATATCAATATCCTCACCGTACATGAAAAATTCTTGATCAAATCCCTGTACTGCATTAAAAATTTTTCGAGGCATCATCATAAACGCACCTGTTACTGCATCTACAGTACAAATTGTGTCAACTGGCACAAAAGTCTGACGATAAGAACCGAATTTTGGGCTGTTAGGAAATCTTTTATCCATACCCATAAAATAATATAGTGATGCCATTGGAGTAGGAAACCCGCGCTTACAACCATGGTCCAATGTTCCATCCGCTAATAATGTTCTTGCGCTTAAAACACCTGCTTGGGGATGTTCCTCTAAATATTTAGTACATAGTTCAAGTGTGTTTTTATGCATAATGGTATCATTATTTAAAAACAGAAGAATATCACCGGCAGACTGCCTCGCTCCCACATTGCAAGCATGTCCAAAGCCTTTGTTTTCAACGTTTCTCAAAATGCGAACTTGCTTATGATAAACCGTATAGTTCTGTGTAGAATCCGATCCATTTTCGACAATAATGATTTCGAAGGGTATTTTAGGCTCGACAGCAAAAATGGATTTTACCGCTTGTGCAGTTAAATCTTTTGCATTGTAATTAATTAAAATTATTGAAAGCATATTTTAACCCTTTATATTTTATTTTAATAAAATTATCATAGCATCTTTAAATTGAAATTTCAAATATATTTCAGCTGCCTACTATATCTTGCAGTTGAGGAATCAATAAGAATTGGACACAAAAGAATTAAACTGCACCCCAAATGAATGTTCTTTTTGTTTTCATTTAGCTTACCATTTGGGTACCTTAGGTATGTTTTCAGAGTTTTGTTTGCGATTAGACTATGCTCGCCCATTAACTTAGAATTTCTTTTTTAGTTGACCTTAACGCCTTGCTACTCTAGCACCTGTTGAATTCGTCTCGTGCCGTAACGCCCATTGTTTTCGTGAAAACATCTTCATCATTTCTGTCTACGCTTCATTTTCAATGGTTTGTTTACTCTTCTTATGTTGTAAAAGTCACAATAGTAGCCAGAGCATGAGATTGCTTAACATAGACCACTCATTTCATAACCATCTAACCACCTTTTCATTTGTTTTTAACTTGGTGTCAAAACTATTATACCATTCACATTCGGTTTCTTAATATTTTCGTCTAACTTTTTGAGATCACTGTAGTTTAGAACTAAGTTGCCATACGGACATGACCGGAAGGAAGCACCCATTCCTCTAATGATGTGGTAATATGAGCTAGGGCTTTATTTGTCACCCAAAAAGCCGACAAACCCTTTTGCTTGGGTTTATCGGCTTTTAAACTTATATAAAAATCGGTTAAGCCTTTGCGGTCTCCCACGAGATGTCGTAGCTGCCGCTGTGTTTTTGGGCATCTATGCGTATGGTGTAATCGCCCGCTTTGTCAAGGCTTACCGAGAAGTTGGAGGTGGGCAGGTCGGTGCCCTGATAATACGACTCCCCGTCCTGATCGGTGATAGAGAGGCTGAGGCTCCCTTCGTCGGAGACGATATCCACCGTTACCTCACAGGTTTCACCTTCATTTAGGCGTAGCTCCTTCGCTTTATAGCCATTAAACTGCTGATAGCGCATCTGCATGGAGGTGAAGGTGTTGTTCTCAACCGCCATCAGGGCAGAATAGCTGCCGCTCGTACAGGCCGCAAGGAGGAGCAGCGGCAGCAGGAGCATGGTTAAAAAAGCAACTTTTTTCATGTTCACAACACATCCTTTCGGTAATAGTGGGCTGGGGTGCTGCTGCATAGGGTCTGGGGGATGTGCTTACATTACTCAAGATTCAGCTTCCTGTTTAAGATAACATGCGTGATGATATAGCAGCCTATACCCATAATAATGTTGAGCACAAGCGAGCCCCAGAATATCGTATTTAAGAAGGCGTTTGACGGAATGGTATTTGCCGCATTGACGGCAAAAGCCTGCGGGTCTACCGCGTAGCAAATAGCAAGCAGGATGCCCGAAAGAACCTGCGACGCGATGTTAATAACGATAAACGCGCCGAACGAGGCAGCCAGCTTGTGGCGGGAAAAAAGCTGCCCCAGCGCCACAGCGGCGTAAATGATCAGGATACCGGCAAACAGCGATACAATCATGGTGATAACAAACCATGTGAGCATCGCACCCTTGTTAAACGGGGCATTCCACTTGAAAAATGCATCAACCGCTTTAAGCACCTCTGCATAAAAGCCTTCCCGCGCGAGCATGGCGATGAGCGAGAGGATAACGGTGATCACGCTGATGACGATCCACGCGGCGGAAACCAGCAGCTTTGCGAGGATATGCGTTTCGGGCTTGACGGGCAGTGTGAACATCAGGTAGCCCTCGTCGCCCAGAAGGTTTTTATAAAAGCGCTGTATCATCACCGCAACGGTGAGTACAAAGGTGGCTATGATTGCCATGATGTAGATTACCATCGAAAAGCCGGCGGGAAGCGCCAGAATACTGGTTATTTTGCTGCCGCCCAGCTGAAAAAAGAGCCTGTTGATGAGTGCGAACAGCAGCACCGTGCCGTAGAAGGGCAGAAACAGCCTTGCGGTGGCCTTCCACTCATATTTCATCAGTTTTCCTAACATCTGAATACCTCCCTGAAGATGGCGTCCACCGATTTCCCGTACTGGGCGCGGATATCGTCTACACTGCCCGTCATGGTCACGCAACCGTTTGAGAGAAAGATCACATCGTCGAGCACCTGCTCGATATCGGCGATCAGGTGGGTGGAGATGATTACGGTCGCGTTCTCGTTGTAGTTGGTGATGATGGTATTGAGGATATAGTCGCGGGCAGCGGGGTCTACGCCGCCGATCGGCTCATCGAGCAGGTAGAGGTCGGCCTCGCGGCTCATCACTAAGATAAGCTGCACCTTCTCTTTGGTGCCCTTGGACATCGTCTTGAGCCTGTCGTCGGCGTTGATGCCCAGCTTCTTAAGCATATCATAGGCCTTGTCGGAATTAAAGTTTTCATAAAAATCCTTAAAGAAGGCGATCATGTCGCACACGCGCATCCAGTCGCTTAAATAGGTGCGCTCCGGCAGGTAGGAGACGATGCGCTTGGTCTCTACGCCCGGCTGCTGTCCGGCAATCAGGATCTCGCCCTTGGTGGGGGTAATCAGGCCGTTGGCCAGCTTGATGAGGGTGCTTTTGCCGCTGCCGTTGGGCCCGAGCAGCCCCACGATGCGCCCGCGGTTCACCGTCAGGTTCACCCCGCATAAGGCGCCCTTGCCGGAGTAGCTTTTGTTGAGCGCCCGACATTCTAAAATAGGGTTCATTGAATGGTCTCCTCCTTCACCGATGTCATGAGCTCGACGGTTTGCTGCCTGCTGAAGCCCAGACGGTTCATCTTCTCTAAAAACTCTTTAATCTGTTCAAGAGCAAGCGTGTTCTTTAATTCCTGCACCATATTCCTATCCTCCGTAATGTAGCGCCCGCTGGTGCGCTGCGTAAATACCAGCCCGGCCTGCTCAAGGTCGGCCAGTGCCTTTTGCATGGTGTTGGGGTTTACGGCTGCTTCGGCGGCAAGGTCGCGCACCGAGGGCAGCTTGTCGCCCGGTTTGTATTGGCCCGACACGATACTAAGCTGAAAGTGTTCGATCAGTTGCTTATATATTGGACGGTCGGAATCAAGTTCCCATGTCAAGTGATCATCTCCTTGTTTGTACTATTGTATTAAGAGCTTAGTACAATAATACAGTAATACAGTTGTACTGTCAATACCCTTTTGGAAAATAGCTTTAGCTTTTCCCGTTTGTTTGCACAAAACAGCGCTACCCGCCCGGGAAACCCGGGCGGGTAGCGAATAAACCTTATTATATCTTTTAAACCGGCGGCTCGGCGAACGCGTCGAGGTTGTTGCCGCTCAGCACAAGGACATCGCCCTTCTGCAGGACGGTGGAGCCTTTGGGCAACACCACGTCCCCATGGCGCTTGACCATGACAATCAGGATCTCTTCGGGGATGTCGGCGTCCATAATGGCCTTGCCCGCAAGCGCGCTGGACTCCGGTATGGGGTACTCCAGCAGGCGGGTGGGGGTCTCCTCGGTATAATCGGTAAAGGTTTTGAGCACCGCCGCCGGCTCCTCTACCAGATCGAGCTTCTTAGCAAAAAGCGGCGTCAGCGAGCCCTGTGCCAGTACCGAGAACAGTGCCACAAAAAAGACCATATGAAAGATGTCTATGCCCAGATGCACCTGCTCGGTGACGGCATAGATGGCAAATACGATGGAGGCAGCGCCTCTCAGCCCCACCCACGACACGAACACCTGCTGCTTGATTGGCACCTTAAACCAGCTGAGGATGCCGAAGGTTGCCGCGGGGCGCGCCACAAACAGGATAAATAGCGCCACCAGCACCCCCGGAAGAAGCACCTTAGGCATCTGCGAGGGGAAGGAGAGCAGCCCCAGCACAAAGAAGAGCATGATCTGCATGAGCCACGAAAGCCCGTCGAAGAAATGCACGAGGCTCTTTTTGTGCAGGATCTTGCTGTTGCCCACAATAAGGCCGATTATATACACGCACAAAAAGCCGTTGCCGCCCAGATAGTCGCTGAGCGCATAGCCTAGTATGGCGACGGCAATGACAAAAACGGGGTACAGCCCCTCGATCTCGAAGCCGCGGCGCAGCACGAACACCGCCGCCAGCGCGAGCAGCGCGCCGATGCCAATGCCGTAGACGATCTGTGAGAACAGCATGCCCACCAGATTAAACGGCTCACCCTTCATGAAATAAAGGATAATAATGGTGAGCATGTAGGCGAAGGGGTCGTTGCTGCCGCTTTCCACCTCCAGCAGCGAGGCAAGGCCGCCCTTTAAGCCGAGCTTGTGGGAACGCAGGATAGAAAAGACCGACGCCGCGTCGGTGGAGGCGATGACCGAGCCGATCAACAGCCCCTCCAGCAGCGGGCGGCGAAGCACCAGGAAGCAAAACAGGCCTGTAAGCCCCGCCGTAATCACCGTGCCAAGCGAGGAGAGCAGCACCGCGCGCACCGCAACAGGCTTAGCCTCCTTCCAGCTTGTGCCGAAGCCGCCGTAAAACATGATCACGACGAGCCCTATAGAGGATAGATTGCTCGCCAGTTCAAAATTGTCGAAATAAATGCCGCCGATGCCGTCCGACCCGAACACCATCCCGAGCGCGAGGAACGCAACCAGCACGGGTACCCCGAACCGGTAGAGCAGCTTGCTGGTGGTCACGCAAATGAGCAGTACCACCGCGCAGATAATCATCATCTGAGTCATGGCTTTCACCCTTTCTTTCATCAGGCTGCCTACCTGAAGCCGTACACCCCCATCCCGCCGCAATGCGGCAACAGCCATTGTCATTGTTGATACTATCAGTGTAACACGTAAAGAAAAACCCTGTCAAACCACAGGCGGCGCCGCTCCGTGAAAAGTCTTGTCGCCTACTGTCCGTTTTACTATACATGCAGCCTGCGGATCATCTTATACACCACGGTGTTCTCCATCACCAGCGGGCGGTTGTTGGCAAAAAAGACGATGCCGTCGGTCGGGGCGAGCACCTTGGAGAGCACCTTGCCCTCGTAGGGGTGTACGATCTCCGCCATCACCTCGCCGTGGGTCACCTCATCGTTCGGGCTCTTTAAGCCGCGGAAGATGCCCGCGCAGTCAGTTTTGGTGGAGACGAGGTTATCCTCCTGCACCACGCTCGAGATATACCCGCCGTGGCTGGAGTATTTGATGATGCCCATGCGCATCAAAAAGCGCAGTACCGAGCCGACGCCAAGCGCCGCCGACTTCTCGTCGATGTTCTCGGTTTCGTTGGTGTACACTGAGAAGGCGTTGGTCTTCCACTTCTGCAGGTTGTAGTTGAGGGTGGAGGTATCCACCGGGCGGGGCTTGCGCACCACCACATACTGCATGCCGAAAAGCGAGGCAAGGCTCGAGGTCTGAAAGCCCGTTTCCATCATGCGCACGTGGGGGATAAAGTCCCCCGGCATGTAAAAGGACGCGAACTGGATACCGTACTGGTACTGCTGTGCCTCGCTGAACACCCCCGCCGCGATACGCTGGGTGATCTCGCCCTCCTCATTGCCCGGGAACATGCGGTTGATGTCGGTGTTATCCACCGCCCAGAAGCGCTTGCCGATGTTCATCGAGAAGGGGTTGACGGAAGGGATGACGAGGATCTCCCGCCCCGAGGCAACCGCGCCGTTTGCCTCCAGCCTTCTTAAGGTGCTCACCAGCTGGGAGCAGATATAGAGCTGCTGGATCTCGTTGCCGCGTATGGCGCCCACGATGCACGCGGTTTTCTCTCCGCTGCCGAAGCGGTAGCCGTGTATTTTAAACTCGCCGCGGTAGGGGGACGTTAGCGAGTAGATGATCTCACTCTTCATGGGGTTTCTCCTCCAATATCCGTGCGATGAGCGCGCCCTGATACACAATGGGGTATTCGCGCAGCGAGAACACCCTGCCCGCACAGGGGGCAGTAACGCGCTGCTCTACCCTGCCATGCGACGGGCTCACGATCTCGCCGATCACCTCGCCCGCCGCCACGGCCGCCCCAAGGCGGATGCCCGGCAGAAACACGCCCGAGGCGCCGGCGCTTACAAGGCAAAGCCCGCCCTCTGCGGAGAGCACCGGGCAGGAGACCTTTGGCACCTCGCCCTGCCATACCCCGATCACCCGCAGCAGGTTTAGGATGCCGTCGGTAATGCGCTGCCCATACTCTCGGGTGATGCGCATGCCGACGCCCACTTCCGCCACCAGCGTGGGTACGCCGCAGGCGTTAAGGCTCTGCGCCAGCGTTGCCTCCATCACCGTGGAGGAGTCGTACACCCAGATGAGGTCGGTGTTGAGCAGCTTCGCGTAGGGCAGCAGCCGTTCGGCTGTGTCGCGGCTTAGGCGCACCTGCGGCATCTCGCTTAGAAAGATACTGCTCGAGTGGATGTCGACGCACAGGTCGGCGCCCAGGATATCCTCGGTGATCTCTGCCGCCACATACTCGGCGGCGGTGCCGTTCTCCGAGCCCGGGAAGATGCGGTTCATATCAAGGTCGAACATCGGGATGCCGCGATTGATGGAGTCGAGCCCCAAGGGGTTGAGCGCCGGGTAGATATCCACGATGCCCGTGAGCAGCCCCCGGGCCTCATTAATGCGCCGCGTAAGCTCGTAGCAGACATACTGCCCATCCAGCTCGTCGCCGTGCGTGCCCGTCACGATGCATACCCGCTTATAATTTTCTGCAGGATTTACCGGCTGCAGCCTGTTTTTTTGAATCACCAGCCGTTCGTCGACGGGCAGCCCCACCGACACAACATTCATTAACATGATAAGCTCCATACCCTTTCTTTTGGGCCTTACGCCCAAAAGAAAGGGCATAAAACCAAATTTTAAAAGTGCCGGTGCCGCATAGCGGCAGGAAGGGCTTTCTATGACGGTGAAGGGTTTAACCCGTCATCGTCTTTACCGGCAGTTTTTCGAGGATTGAAAGATTTTCTTTCAACCTACTCTCTCCCTGCACTATCATACGAATTCTTTATTAGTATAAGATGAATGAATAGAAAAAAGGCGCCCAAACGAGCGCCCTTGCTTAATAATATTGTAACGATTTTTGAATGGGATGTCAAGGCGTCCTGCAATGCATACGCGCATCCCCGTTTACTGATGTACGTGCCAAATGCGTGAGCGACGCTATTTAATGATCTTGATCTTGCCGATCAGCGGCAGCGACTTATCCTTGCCGGTAAGGCCGTTGACAAGCCCTAAAATGACAAATACGGTTACGGCTATGCCAAAGAGGGGCAGCAGTATCCAGCCGATAATGGGGATAAGCGAGAGCACGATGCTGCCCACCACGCCCGCAATCAGCAGAACTAAGCCCTGATTGGCGTGGAACTTTCCGAACTTGGACTCGGGGCAAACCACCAGCGGTAAAAAGAACAGGATGTAGGCAAGGCCCGCCATTACCTTGTTCTTTTCAATGTCCTGCGGGTCAAAGGGCTCCGCTGCGGGGGCTGCCGGGGGCTCCGGGGTTTGGGTTGCCGTGGTTTCGTTTGTGTTTTGTTCCTCAGTCATGTTTGATGACCTCCTCGTTTTATTTTAGGAGTTAAGCACCATACCGGCGCAAGGAAACAAGTAAAAACGTGAACACCGCGGCGGGCCTGCACCCCAGTGCCCGCCCGCCGCAACCGCCCTACGGTATCCGTCGTGTGTTTGCCGCTCATTATATTATGTAAACCAGTTTCTATTTTGCGCGGCTCTTCGCCGCAAGCTCTCTGTAGCGTATAATCAATTCCGCTCTGCTGCCCACGCCCAGCTTTTTATATAGCTCGGTCATGTGGGTGTTGACGGTGGAGTACTTGATGCCCAGCATCTCGGCGGACTGTTTCATGGTATAGCCATCCAACAAAAGCAGGCAGGTGTCGCGCTCCCTTTTGGTGAGAGAAGAAAAACGGTTGCGTTTCTCGGCGTTGCCGGGTGCGCGCTCGGCAGGCTTTGCCGGTTTGCTTTCTTCGCCCTGAGCCTGCACGTCGGCTTCCGTTCGTTCCGGTTCGCTGTCGGATACGGGTATAAAGGTATTGCGCAGCTGCTTGATAAGACCCATATGTATTCCCCTTTCTTTTAACATGGCTTTTTCCTAAATACTAATACTAAATTCCGCAACGCCGCAAAGCGCGGTGCAGAATGAGTATTGCACGGTAGCGGGCGGCTTTATCCCCTCAATTAAAACGGTTTACCACTGTTTTAATAATGGTTAGTATAGCGTAAAAGGCACGCGGGTGTCCATTCATTAGTTCATATGAAGGGCCAAAAAACCGTTGCTCATTAGTTTTAGCGAGCAGCGGTTTGTTTGTAAAACGGTCGATTTCAGTCGGAGGATTCGCTGGACGCACGGCTTAATTTTACTGGCGAGACGCCGAGCAGCGCAAACAGCTCCGAACGGCTGTTGATGGAGAGCTTGCGGTAGAGGTTGGTGCAGTAGGTGTTCACGGTGGGGTAGCCGATCTTCAACTGCCCCGAAATCTGCCTGAGGGTGTACCCTTCCAGCAGCAGGGCACACACCTCCTTCTCTCTGGGCGTAAGCCCAAGGCCCGCAAAGCGGTCCCCCTCACGGTCCATATCCCGGCGGTGGTACTCGTCCATCCAGTCGTTGCGAAACAGATCCTGATAAAACAGCGGCGAAAACAGCAAAAAAATGAAGAGGAAGAATACCGTAAGGCCAATCGCGAGCTCGTAGAGCACCTGCGGGTAGTAGGTAACGATAATGCCCGCCGCGACCATGGGCAGGATCGCGATCCCGCCGGTGGCGAGCATGGCCTGCCTAAACAGCTTTAAGCTGGCATACTTCTTTACAAACCCCGCGCCCATGTAAAGGATGATGGTGTAGCCCGCGCCCGACGCACAGCCGAACAGAAACGCCCCCACCGCGAGCGCCCAGCCCTCTTGGGTGAATACCATCAGCGGAGAGGAGAGCACGCTGCCGATCAAAAACAGGTTCCAGATATGCCACACACTGCGCCGAAACAAAAACTGCAGCAGGATGGTGGATACCACCGACAGCGCGATACCAACGGCGTACAGGCGGTAGTTTTTCAGGTTGTACAGGCGCATTAACAGCTCGCCCAGTACACTGATGGTAAAAAAGCACCCGCAGCACACCAAAATTACATACTTCCCCTTGGGTACCTGAGGGGCGGGCGGCGTAGAGATATCGGGGAAATCGGCCTCCCTAAAAAAGCACATGCACACCGTAATCGCAGCCACAATCAGGGTAGGCAATATATTCTCCAGAAAGGCGTTGCGGATATTGAAGTAGTAAGCGAGCAGCAGCAGGCCCTGACTGAGTGTAATGAGCAGGGCGCCGTAGAAGCGCTCGGCGTTTTGCAGCACGAAGGCATAGGCGTAGACGGCGCCCGCGGCGCACCCTCCAAGCCCCGCCCAGCAGAAGGTTACCGCTATCAGCTTGCCCATAGACCACGGCAGAAAAGACCACCCCGCAAAACCCAGCAGGGTGACCAGTGTGCTGACCCGCCCGTACCATTTTAAATGCTTGATTTTGATCATAAGGATAGAGGCTGCGGCGGCACAGTAGGCAAGCTGCATCAGGGTGGAGCAATTCAGGTGAAAAAGGGTGGCCTCCACGTGAAAATAGGAAAGCTGCATATCGGCAAGGGCAAGTGATAAAACAAGCGCGAAGAAATACTGAAGCCGGTTTGTGCGGATGTTGCGCAGGTTTAACTCGCTGCGCTGTTTTAAGCGTTCCAAAAACGCGCTACGTATGTTGGCAAACCCGTTTTTCTCCATACTTACTCTTCTCTTTCTTTGGCATGATGAAGTACGCGGCGTCTTGTTTGTTCCATAAATATACCATAATTATAACTCATTAGCAATCAGCGGAGAGCGCCGAACGTAAAATTTTAATACGGATATTGACAAGACCTCCGGGGAATGGTATGGTTAATTTGTAAACTTAAAGTTTACTTTTTATCACTTAGGGGGTATTTAATGAACCGAGAGGATAGGAAACGAAGCCTGATGGCCTTTCACCGGGAGAATATCGTCACCGCGGCCGAAGGCCTGTTTAAGGCCAAGGGGTACGAAAGCACCACGGTGGATGACATCGCCCGCGCCGCGGAGTACAGCAAGCGGACGGTTTACAGCTATTTTGAGAGCAAGTATGAAATCCACTGCCATATGGTGCTGCGCGGCATCACGATGCTTAAGGACTACATCGCCGAGGGCGTAGGCAAATCCGACGAGTTTACGCGGCAGTACCGTGACATCTGCGAGAGCCTGCTCTCGTTTTACCGCGACCACCCGCTCTATTTTAACGCGGTGGTGCAGTTTCAGAGCACGCCCATCTTTACCGAAAACCCGCCGCAGGTGGCGGTGGACATCTTTAACAAGGGCGAGGAGCTGAATGCCCTGCTGGCCAAGGCCTTTGAAAACGGGCAGCGGCAAGGGGTGCTGCGGGCGGACGTGAAGATTGTGGAGTCGATCTTCATCTACTGGTCGAGCATCTCGGCGCTGATTACGCTGGCGCACCACAAGGAGAGCTACCTGGAAGAAACCATGGGTACCACCCGGCAGGACTTTTTAAACTACGGCTTTGAGCTGCTGCTAAGGGCCGTCTTAAAGCACTGAATAGTAAACAGAGTAAAAGCATGATGAAAGGAAGATGACGTATGGAAGAGGAAAAGCGGCTGCTCGCGATCATGGGCAGCCCGAAAAAAGGCGGCAAAACCGCCGCAATGCTCAGCACCGCGGTGTATGCCGCTAAAAAGGCAGGCTACCAAACCGAGGTTTACGACCTGTACGGCAAAAACATCGGCTGCTGCCTTGGGTGCATGAAATGCCGCGAAAGCGGCGTCTGCGTGCAGCACGACGATTTGGACGAGCTGCGCGAGAAGCTTATCGCCTGCGACATGGCGGTGCTCGCGGCACCCACCTACTTTGCCAATGTGCCCGCGCCGGTGAAGGCGATATTTGACCGCCTTGCGGGCACCGTACTGGACGACAGCGAGGGCATGGCGCCCAAACCGCGGCTTAAAGCGGGCAAGCGCTATCTGCTGCTCACCGCCTGCTCCACCCCCTCCCCGTTTGACCGGCTAGCCGGGCAGAGCAGCGGGTGCCTGCGGGCGATGGATGTATTCTTTCACAGCGCGGGCATGCGGTGCGCGGGCAAGATCGTCTGCGCGGGCACCAAGAGCTTAACACAGCTGCCGCAGGGCATTGAGCGGCGCATCCGGCGGGTATTCCGCCCGCTGCCGCAGGCGCAGAGAGACCCCGACAGCGTAGCCGCTTTATAATTTATGGGGAGGGATAGAGATATGTTTAAAAGTGTAAAATCCAAGGTTATTCTCGCAGCCGCGATTGTCGTCGGCATTGCGCTGGTGGTATTGGGGGTCTACCTCTCGAGTGTGAACGCTTATCAGGATAAGGTAAAGCAGATCGTCATTTCAGACGTGGATATCTCCGGTGTGCCGGACGGCGTATATACGGGCGACTGCGACGTAGATTATGTCTACGCCAAGGTGCAGGCGACCGTGAAGGACGGAAAAATGACCGACTTAAAGCTGCTCGAGCACCGAACGGACAGGGGGCGCCCCGCCGAGAGCATTATACAGACGATACTGTCGCAGCAGAAGGTGGACGTGGATTCGATCACGGGGGCGACAAACTCGAGCATGGTCATTAAAAAGGCGGTGGAGAACGCGCTGCTGCAGCAAAACAAATAATCTCTTTCAGACGAATCCGTTGCTCGTTGTCGGGCGGCGGGTTCATTTTTACTTTTATGCCGGTAAGGCGCCTGTAGGGGCCGACGTCCTCGGCGGCCCGTAGTCATTTACCGCGTCACGGGAATTCCGTAGGGAACGGCCACCGCACCGTTCCTTAAAATCCGGCGGCATATGGGTGGAATTCACGCCCGCAGGGGTGAACTGTGTTCGCCCCTACGGCGTACGGGCGAGTATTCGTAGGGGCAGACCCATGTGTCTGCCCTGTATGTATCCGCCGCGCTATTCGGTGGCACATATCCTTATTGTAGGGGGCGATGACCTCGCCGTCCCCTACAAATTTTCACTGCCGTGGCATGTGTGCAGGCCACGGCAGTGAAACCCCGCCCCTGCACGATGGAATCCACCTCCAGACGGAACGGCACGGAGGCCGTTCCCTACACAATGGCCGACGCGGCGGGTACCGCGGGACGCCAAGGTGCTGTCCATTACAAATTTATACTACCGTGGCATGTGTGCAGACCACGGGCCGGAGAACCCCGTCCCTACAGTCGCCTGCTCCGCATTGCAGATAACGTAAGCGCCGTATCACGGCCCGCGATTGCCTGCACATCAAGCCCTACAGAAGAACCGAAAGCGGATGCACAAGTGCATCCGCCTTCATTTTTACTGCTTCGCCCGCAAAATATCCACGATCCAATCCACTTCGGGCAGCGGCACGTTCGGGGCAAGCGCCATATTCTCCGCAATGCCCTGAATCGCCCCCCAGTAGGCCGAGGCCAGCGCCAGCGGGTCGCCCGGCCGTATCTCGCCCATCTGCTGGCCTTGTGAAATCAGCGCCACGGAAGGGGTCACCATGTCAAAGCCCTGCAATATCTGCTTGACGCTGTCGGGTGTGGCTTCGGACTGCATGGCTTGTACCATGAGCAAAAACATCTTTGACGTAAACGAGTCGGTCTTGATTGCCTCAAAGATCGCCTGCGTCATGTCTTCGAGCATCCGAAGGGGAGAGGGGCCCCCAAGCATCTGGGTAAAGAGGCTCTTCGGCCCCATCGTGCCATAGGTGATCAGCTCCTCGTAAACCTTCTCCTTCGACGCAAAGTAGTTAAAGAAGAGGCCGGTACTGATATTCAGCCGTTTGGCAATATCCCGTATCTTGGTAGCCTCGTATCCCCGGCTGATAAATAGGTCCAGCGAGCAGTATAAAATCTGCTCCCGCCGTTCCATTCTTTGCTGCTCCCGTTTGTTCATAGTGTCTTCCTTTAATCTATTTCTTTGATTTGTCATATGCCTAAAAGCTTTTACAGGGTTGCGGAATCTTCCCGCAACCCTTCGCAAAAGCTCTGCCGTTAGAATTATGTTAACTATTTCATCTTGATAACGGCCTTCGCCGCATCCTTGCCGCTCTTTACCGCCGTGCAAAGCCCGCCGCCGGGGGTAACCCACTGGCCCGCCAGCACCAGCCCCTTTACACCCTCCACCGTGGTTTTAACGCTTGTTCTGAGCGCCTTGGGGGTGGGGGCAAAGCCCTCCCACGAGCCTTTGTAGAGGTTCGCGTAGCGCATGTAGGTGGCGGGGGTGGCAACATCGGTCACCACAATACTGTCGCGGATACCCGGGTACCGCTCTTCCAGCGCCGCCGCAACGCGCTGCGCGAGCGCGTCCTTCTCGGCGCGGTAGCGCACCATATCGGTCTTGCGCAGGTCCACCCAATACTCAAGGGGCGCTTCGATCATCACCATGATGCTGCTGCCGCCTTCCGGCGCGGCGTTCGGGTCGAACTCAAACGAACTCAGGAGAAATGAGCTTGTGGTGAATCCCGGGGCGGTTTCAAAGCCTTTGGGGCACTCGTACTGCACCTCGTAGGGGATGCCAAACCGGCGGTTAAGCCCAAACGATACCACCGCCAGCGGGCTGAACAGCTCGGCAGTTTGAAGCATCTCGTCCAGCTGCTTGTGCTTAAAGCTGCCGCCCAGCATGTTGTGCAGTGTGTCGTAGGCGTCGCAGGCCGCCACTACGGCATCCGCCGAGTGCCGCTCGCCTTTTGCAATGACACCTGTTACCCTGCCGTTTTCTACAAGGATACGGTCCACCTTGGTGCTAAGGTTCAGCTTCCCGCCAAGGGCAAGGTATTTGGCCTGCATGCGCTGCACCACACCCAAAGCGCCGCCCAACGGGTAGCCCGCGTTCCCGCTCATGCGGGTAGCCAGCATCATAACAATAGCCATGAATGAATACTGCGGCGGCATAAGGCTGAAAATAACTTTTTTCAGTGTCGGGCTTTCAAAACGCTCAGCGTACTCCCCAACCGCCATGTTGCCGTACTTGCGCGCAAGCGAGATAAAGCCGCCGCTGTGCGTCATAAAATCGATCAACTCCGGCAGCGAGGAGGGCGCCCCGGCGGGCATGTCGGAGGTCATAAACGTTGTGATCTCTTTGCAGAAGCCCTCGATAAGCTTACTGTCCTGCGGCGCAAGGTTTAATAAAAACCGCTTAAACGCCTCAACCTGCAGCGGAATCCGGTGCAGCACGCCGTCTATCTCGACGCAGACAAACTCGGTATTGTAGATGACGGTCTCGGGGGCAAGGGCGCCAACCTCTATGTAGAGCTTGTAAACCGGGCTGCCCGGCTTGGTGCCCACCATCCAGTCTATGCAGCCGTCAAAGCGGTAACCCTGCCGCTCCCACGTGATGCACATGCCGCCTGCCTGCCCCGAAATCTCGAAAATCTCCGTCTGCACGCCGTTTTGCTGCAGATGAATACCCGCGCTTAACCCTGCAAGCCCCGCGCCAATGATAATAGCCTTTTTACTCATGATTGTCAACTCTCCTCGATTGTATATTGAACGAATCTTCAATGAACTTTTGTTCAATGAACAGTATATCACTGAAGCTTTGCAATTGCAAGAGGGCAAACAGGAAAATTTTTTGTAAAAGAAACCGCTTTTCCGTCGGTCGCGGCCCTTGCCTGCGGTGCCCTCGCCGTTACGGTGCACATATAATAAGAATGACGTGAAAGACAAGGAGAATCATTATGGCACCTGTTACCGTAAACGCCAGCGACACGACCTTTGCAGCAGCAGCTTACCCAAATCAAAACTTCTGCGGGCTTGATCATATGACCATAGATAACCGACCGCGGATGCAAAGCCGGTGTGTAGGTCTTGTTAAGTTTGCCCTGCCCGACTTGCCCGAGGGCAGCGTGCTTTCGCGCGCCGTGCTGAACCTGTTCATCGGGCAGAGCGGCTGCGTAAGCCCGCTCAGGCTGGCACGCAGGCTGCTTGTTTACAAAAACCTCTCGGACTTTTCGGCCTGCACGGCGGTGTGGACAAACCGCCCCGTTACCGCCGACGAGCCTTCGTGCGACATCGGTGTCACCCCTGCGGCGGAGAGGCGTTACGCAAGCTGCGACATCACCCCGCTTGCGCGCCAGTGGATAGAGGGCGGCCCAAACTGCGGTGTCTCGCTTGAAACACCCGCTTCGGCCTCGGCGGGGCCTGTCTTTATCGGCTCGGAGTGCAGCGCGCACCCGCCTTTGCTGCAGCTCACCTTTCAGCCGCAGCCGCCCATCCCGGGCGACGCGCTGATTAAGCCGATCTTCAAAGACAGTACCTACGCGCTGACCGGCAGCGACCCGTTTTTGTTCACGACGCCCGTTGAAACAGCCGGTGCGGCGGAGATTACCTTCTTTATACAAAACCTCGGCACCCAGCCCGTAACCGCCGCGCTGCAGATAAGCCCCGACGGGCAGGCCTTTATGGAGGAGGCACAGCGGGTGGCCGTAAAGAGCGGCGCTCTGGAGGCGCTTTGCCCCTACCGTTTCGCGCGCTTTACCCGCGCCGTGGTATCCAACAGTTCGCTGACAGACGCCGACGTGAAGGTGTGGGCACAAACGCAGACCTTGGGCTACCGCCTGCATTATCAAAGCTAAACCGTTTTGAATACAATGCTAGTGAGGATTGTCACAAGAATAAATGCCGTTTATGAAAGAAGAGAAAAAAGCGTATGAACAACCTCGTATTCAATACCACCGCATCCGAGCTGAAAACAAGCGTTTACGCGCAGCAGGCCCCCGATACCTTTGCGCCGCTTCAGGTAGACAACGACGGAAACCTCAAATCCGTCATCGCCAACAGCAGCCTGACGATATCCGGTGATGTGACCATCAGCAATGCCACCCTCACCGTTTCGGGTGACGTGACTATCAGCAACGCTTCACTTACGATCTCGGGCGATGTCACCATCAGCAACGACTCCCTGACAGTAGCGGGCTCCGTTACCGTTGCGGGCGATGTCACCATCAATAACGCCACCCTCACCGTTTCGGGCGACGTCACCATCAGTAACGACTCCCTGACAGTAGCGGGCTCCGTTACCGTTGCGGGCGACGTCACCATCAATAACGCCACCCTCACCGTCTCGGGCGACGTGACCATCAGCAACGACTCCCTAACGGTGGCCGGCTCCGTGACTGTTGCGGGCGATGTCACCATCAACAACGCCTCTCTTACGGTGGCTGGCAGCGTGACTGTCAATAACGCGACCATCACCACCTTTGTGACCGGCAGCCGTTTTGCCACCGTTACCCTTGCTTCGACCCCCGTTACCATTAACACGATACTGCTGAACAATACCGACCTTACGGAGTATAAAAACGCCGCCTTTATGCTGTATAACGAAAGCGCTATTACACTGGTGACGATAACCCTTGAGGTAAGCCCCACCGACGACAACGCCGATTATGTCCCCTACACCGTGCTGGGTACCGTTACCCTCGCGCTCAACGGGAGCGTGTATATCCCGGTAACGGTTGTCGGCAAGAATGTGCGGCTGCGGGCCACCAGCGCCCTGGGAACCGTAAACGTGCACGGCTACTTTGTCGGGCAGGCATAGATTTTCGTTTTGCTTTTCCGCTTTCTTACTGTCGCAGCACATCTGCCCGCTTGTTGTCCCGGCTTTGGCCGCGCTGTCAAAGCCGGGACAAATGTATCAATATGAATTCTTCTAAAAGGAGCGCCCGCCATGTCTGTTCGCTTAAGCGTCTGCATGATCACCAAAAACGAAGAGGAGTTTTTAAGCCGAAGCCTCGCAAGCGTGCGGGAGATCGCCGATGAGATCATCGTGGCCGACACCGGTTCGGACGACGACACGGTGCTGATCGCCAGGCAATACGGCGCCAAGGTGTACCCCGTTAAATGGAGGGGCAGCTTCAGCGCCGCGCGCAATTTCTCGATCTCGAAGGCCACCGGCGACTGGATTTTGCTGCTGGACGCCGACGAGGTGTTGGAGCGGGCGGACATACCGAAGCTGCTGGACCTTATGGGCAGCACAGGCGCCGACGGCTGCAACTTTACGGTGCTTAACTACATGGGGCGGGAGGAAAGCGGCCTGTACACCCTGCACAATGCCTTCCGGCTGCTGCGCAACAACGGGCTGTACCGCTTTGCGGGAGCGATTCACGAGCAGATCGGCCGCAAGGACGGGCAGCCGGCCGCTTCCGGCACGTTTGTAAATACCGACATCCGCCTGCACCATTACGGCTACCTCGAGGACGTGGTGCGGCGCAAGGAGAAACGCAAGCGAAACCTGCCGCTGCTGCAAAAGGAGCTGAAGGCCGACCCCGAGAACCCCTTTTTGATCTTTAACCTCGCTAACGACTACATGGCCTGCTCGGAACACGAAAAGGCGCTTGCGCTGTTTGACAAGGCCTACGCGCGGATGGATACCGCACAGGCCTACGCCCCGCACCTTGTCTACCGCCGCGCCGTGACGCTGTACACCCTCGGGCGCTACGCCCCGGCCGAGAAAGCGGCGCAGGAGGGTCTTGCCCTCTACCCCGCCTGCGCGGACCTTGAGTTTTTGCTGGGCACTATCTACGGCGAATGGGGGCGCTACACCCTTGCCATCGACAGCTTTAATCGCTGCCTGACGATGCCAAAGCCCCCCGCCATGTTCAGTTTTATGCAGGACACCACCACCCTGCGCCCGCTTTTGGCGCTGGGCGACCTGTACTTCCGCCTGAGGGACTACGCGCGCGCGTTCGAGCATTACGCAAAGATCATCGAGGCCGACAGCAGCCGCTGCGGCACGCTGTATGCCATCGGCAAGACGCTGAACAGGCTGTACGGCGACAAAGAAACGGTGGTAAAGAAGCTGGCAAGCTTCTTCTCAAGCACCGACTATGTGCCGAACCTCATCCTGCTTACCGACATTCTGATACGCGAGCGGCTGTACACCTACGCTGCCTTCTACTGCGAAAAGGCGGCGCAGGATGGCGATTATCAGGCCGACGCCTGCTTTTTAAAGGCGAAGCTCTGCTTTTTTAACCGGCAGTACCTCCCCGCGCGCAGAGAGTTCGAATCGCTGCTACAGGGCGGCGTCGTAAAAGGCCGGGTGCTGCAGAATATCGCCTGCAAAAGCGCGCAGTACCTTTTTACCCTAAGCCTGATCGAAGGGCGCGAAGACCTTGCGGAGGATTTGGCGCGCATCCGCCTTCGCTGCGACGGATTGACCCAGCGGGTGTATACGCAGGCGCGGCACCTTTGGCTAAGCAGCGACGAAACGGCCTTCTCGGCTGACGAAAACTGGCAGGCGGTGCTGGAGGAGATCTGCAAGCTGTTTGACCGCGTGCTGCGCACCGGCGAATTCGACCTGTTTGAGCGGCTGCTCTATCTGTTAAACCGCGTGGACAGCAGCGCGGTGCTGATCGCGCTCGCGCAGGTGTACCTCGACAACGGCTACCCGAAGCTTGCCCGCGAGCAGGTGCTGCGTTCGGTGAAGGAACTCGATTACATCGACCACACCGGTTTAAGCATCCTTGCACAGACGATGGGGGTGCGGTCGTCACCTAAGGGATGAATAGCCCATGGATACATATGCCAAAACGCAGAATCCTGTAGGGGCGAACTGTGTTCGCCCACGCTTTAATCCAAGGCGCAGGGTGATTTTGCGGGAGACCAAAGGTCTCCCCTACAACCTTAATCCTCCTGTTTCCGCGTTGTAGGGGGCGGCGTCCTCGACGCCCCGTGGTCACATACCGCGTTACGGGAATCCCGTAGGGAACGGCCCCTGTGCCGTTCCGTGTTAGGGCGGAGGCCACCGGTATACGGGCAGGGTCTTCCCGCCCGTGGTTTTTACCTACTGCGCTTTTACTATGATTCCTGATTTATCTTACATTGTCGCTCAGGCCGCGACAGGGCCGACCGTAAATAAGACAAAAAGGCGGCGGACAGGCACGTTTTACCGTGCGCCTATCCGCCGCCTGATTGATTTATTTGGTCCGGTTTAAATACTCCTCCGCCTGCCTTTGCACCCACTGGGTGGCGGTAAGCCCCTCGGCGGCGAGCTTCGCCTTGAGCGCGCGCAGCACCCTTCGCGGGATGCGCACGCACAATACGTCGGCCTCCTCGGCCTCTTTTTGATACGGCTTGCGGTAATCGCGCAGCACAGTACCCCTCCGCTTCCGTTTGGCTTACTCAAGAGACAACGTCCGGACCATCGCCATCGTCGCCCGGGCGGTCGGGCGGGAAAAAGGTTATCCCCTCCACCACGTCGGGAATCGTATCGTACAGCGCCTCGTAGGCCTGTTTGGAATCCTCTTTTAGGCCGCTCAGGTTCCTGTCCGGCGTGGAAAAATAGTAGACAAGCCCCTCCTGTTCGCCGATGAGGCGGTTGTTTGCGCAGCCCGTAACCTCCGAGATGTCTTTGCCGCCCGCCAGCGCCGCGTTCAGGGTTTCCTTGTCGTACACCGTAATGACAAACAGGTTTTTCATCGAAGCGTAGATTCTTTTAATATATGCGTCCTTCTGCGCTTCGGTCAGCTCGTCGGCGTTCTGCTCCATGTCGTTGATGATGTCGAGCGACTCAAAGGGCATAAAATCGGCGTAGAGCTTATGGTAGTAGGCGGTGCCGTCCGCCTCACAGCCGCTTTGCGCCTCGGAGTAGCTGAACACCCCTTCGGACGCGTAGTTTGCAAACACATCAGGGAACTGCAGCGAGTACCCCGCCGTGGGGAAGCTCGCGGTGTTCTCGTCAAACTGCGGCAGGGCGGAGACGTCGGAGGAGCCCTCGGCGGTGGGCGGGGTTAATGCGCATGCCGCCAGCAGGACGAGCATGAGCGATAAAAACAGGGCCAGTATTGTCTTGTTACTATGCTTCACGCTGTCCTCTCCTTTGAGCTTTATTTTTTATCCGCGTCGGCGTTTCTGATGTCCACACGGCGAATCTTGCCGCTTAACGTCTTGGGCAGCTCGTCCACAAATTCGATCACACGCGGGTATTTGTAGGGAGCGGTCACCTGCTTGACATGATTCTGCAGTGTCTTTTTTAACTCGTCGCTCGCGGTGTAGCCCTTGGCAAGCACGACGGTGGCCTTTACCACCTGCCCCCTCACGGGGTCGGGCACCGCGGTGATGGCGCATTCGAGCACCGAGGGATGGGTGAGCAGCGCGCTCTCTACCTCAAACGGCCCGATGCGGTAGCCGGAGCATTTGATTACGTCGTCCTTGCGCCCCACAAACCAGTAGTAGCCGTCGCTGTCGCGCCACGCGGTGTCGCCCGTGCTGTAGGTGTCGCCCGTCCACACGCGCGCGTTGGCCTCTTCGTCGTTGTAGTAGCCCCTGAACAGGCCGGTAGGGTAGCTTTTGGAGGTGTTCTTGATCACCACAAGCCCGGTGACGCCGTCTTCGCAGGACTCGCCGTTGTCGTCCACAATATCGATATCATAAAGGGGCGACGGCTTGCCCATCGAACCGGGTTTGATCGCAAACCACGGGAAGTTCGCGAGCAGCACGCTTGTTTCGGACTGCCCGAAGCCCTCGGTCACCTCCAGGCCCGTAGCCTTTTTAAACTGGTAGAATACCTCGGGGTTTAACGGCTCGCCCGCAATGCCCGCGTGCTTGATGGAGGAGAAATCGCCCTTGGAGAGGTCCTCTTTAATCAAGAAGCGGTAGATGGTGGGCGGCGCGCAGAAGCTGGTGAGCTTTAAGCGCGAAATGGTCTGCATCAGATGCTGGGGGTTAAACTTTACGTCGTCGTACGCCACGTTCACGACGCCGCAGATCCACTGCCCGTAAATCTTGCCCCAGCCGAACTTCGCCCAGCCGGAATCGGCCACCGTCAGGTGCAGCCCGCCCTCTTCGACATTCTGCCAGTACTTCGCGGTAACGATGTGTCCAAGGGGGTAGGAGAAATCGTGCCAGATCATCTTGGGCATGCCGGTGGTGCCGGAGGAGAAATACATGAGCATGCGGTCGGTGGTTTTAATAGCGTCCTTGCCCGTTGGGCGCTCAAAGCCCGTGGAGGACCCGGCAATCATTTTGCGGAAATCGATAAACCCCTCGGGGATGTTGCTGCCCACGATGCACACATTGGTAACCGTGGGGCAGCTCGGCAGCGCGAGGGCAATATGCTTTAAAATCTCGTCGTCGTCCACGGCGGTGATGATCTTTACCTGCGCGGAGTTGCAGCGGTAGTCGATATCCTTGGGGGTGAGCTGGTAGGTGGCGGGGATCACCACCGCACCGATGCGGTGCAGCGCCACCATGCACAGCCACACCTCGACGCGCTGGCGCAGCATGAGCATAACGGTGTCGCCCTTTTGGATGCCGAGCGCGCGGTAGGCGTTTGCGGCCTGCTCGCTGCGCTCTTTGATATCGGTGAAGGTGAGGCGCTCCTCGCCCCCCTTGTCGTCGCACCAAACCAGAGCCGGTTTGTTCGGCTCGAGCCTCGCCCACTCGTCCACAATGTCGTAGGCGAAGTTAAACTCCTCGGGCACGTTTACCCTGTAGTTCTGCTTGAAATCCTCATAGCTTGAAAACTCTGTTCTGTCTAAATACCGTTCTATTAAACTCATTGTAATATTTCCACCCTACTCGCAGATTATTGTCAGAAAGCGCGCGGTGCCACCTACGGCGCGCTGGCCGTGCAGGGGGCGGGGGTTAAAGTAGATGCTGTCGCCTTCGTGCAGCACAAACTCATGCCCCTGCGTGGTGACGACGATGGTGCCCTCCAGCACATAGTTAAACTCCTGCCCCGCGTGGGAGACGAGCTCCGGCGCCTCTCCCTTGGGGGTGAGGGTTACGATCATCGGGTCCATCTTTCTGCCGATAAAATTGAGCGCGAGGGAATTAAAGGCATAGCCCGCGTAGCGCTCCACCGCAACGCCCTTACCCTTTCGCACGATGGTGTACTCGGTCATGCGCGGCGCCTCGCCGGTCAGCAGCTCGGCGGGGTCCACCTTCAGCACCGAGGCACAGTCGTACAGCACCCCGATGGGGATATCGGCCTTCGCGTTTTCGTACTCAAGATATTGTGCGGTGGGGATACCCACCTGTTTGGCCACCTCCTCGGCGGAGATATCAAGAATCTCGCGCAGCTCCTTGATGCGGCTGGATATCTGTTCTAACTGACTGTTCATGCTAGCACTCCGTTCCCCTTCTATAATAACGAACAATATAATACCATCTGGCAAAACTCGACGGATGTTTTTTTCATTATACCGCCCCGGGGAGCCTGCGTCAACGCTTGCGGGAAGAATCGGGTGCTTCTTTGGTTTAAAACTGCGCTTCGGTGAGGTGCCTTTTGTCCTAGGTGTGGGGAACGGCCCCTGTGCCGTTGCGTGAGAGGCAAAGGCCCCGCTATGTGGTTGCGTTCTGATATAGCCCGTAGGGGCGAACTGTGTTCGCCCGCGGCCTGACCGCACACCTGATAAAATCCGCGGGAGACCAATGGTCTCCCCTACAACCCTCAACTGCCCTGTTGCCATGCTGTAGGGAACGGCGACCCCGGTGCCCCGCAGAATTCACGAATACCCATGGGTGAGATACGTAGGGGCGGCGTTTTGCCGCCCGAATGATTAACCGCAATCCCCTGTAGGGGAGCGCATTGCGCTCCCGCGGTCTAACCGCACGCTGAATAGAATCCGCGGGAGACCAAAGGTCTCCCCTACAACCCTCAACCACCCTGTTGCCATGCTGTAGGGGGCGGCGTCCTCGCCCCCCCCGCAGACATTTACCGTGCCTCGGTGATTGTGTAGGGAACGGCCTCTGTGCCGTTCCGTAATATCCTAGTCTGCTGTATATGGGCGGGTTTTCCACCCATATACAGATACCGGCCGTAGGGGCGAACTGTGTTCGCCCGCGGCTTCATCCACGGCACACTGAATGCAGTACGTAGGCGCGCGTATTTACCGCGGTTAAGGATTATACGGAACGGTCAAGACCGTTCCCTACACAGTTACCGCGACACGACGGGTCAACAGTGGGCGATTCATGAATCGCCCCTGCACAATCACCGTGAACGGTGGGGAACCGTGGGGTGTCGGGGACGCCGCCCCCTACAATAAGGAGATGTGCCACAGAATAATGTGTTTGGTATATACCAGGGCAGACACATGGGTCTGCCCCTACGAATCTCTACCCGTTACGCTGTAGGGCGAACCCGTGTGTTCGCCCTGCCAACAGGTGTAGGGGAGACCTTTGGTCTCCCGCAAAATCAGCACGCGTCTGGGATGAAACCGTGGGGCGAACACAGTTCGCCCTTACGGGCTGTATCTGTCAACGGGCGGGAAAACCCCGCCCCTACAAACCATCCTGGGGCCCGCATTGAGACGGCGTTCCCTCCGGAATCTGCCCGCTGCAAACTGCCTGATCCATTAATCAATCCTTTACAAATCATTATATCATCTCGCAATAATACAATTAGGAATCCTCACCCGCACATCTCATTAATTTTCTCGAAGAAACGGCGATTTGGGCTGTTCATCCAATTTATTCTGTGCTATGATAATAACTAGGTGTATAATTACAAGGAATTTACCCGAATTATGGGGCGTAATGCAGTAAAAACTCTCCTGTTATACACTCATAGTATATGGGCTTTCGTGCCAAAATATCTGTAAAAAGGATTGACCGCATTATGAAGAATCTCTTCCGCCTTACCGCCGTGCTGATTTCGTTGGCGCTGCTGCTCTCGTGCTTTCCCGCCGTGTACGCTGCCGACAATGTCAAAACCTTAAACGGCACCGAGCTGCGAGGCGTGTTTGTCGATTCGCTCAATAATAAAGACTTCCCCTCCGCGCCGGGCTTAAGCGAGGCCCAGCTCAACGGGGAGATCGGCAAGATACTCGATTTTGTCGCCGCCAACGGCTTAAACGCGGTGTTCATAAAGGTGTGCGCCTCGGGCGACGCGCTCTACAGCTCGAAGGTGTACCCCGTTTCGTACTACCTGACGGGCAAGCAGGGCGGCACCCTTTCGTTTGACCCGCTCAAGGCCTTTATCACCTCGGCGCACAAAAAGGGCATCAAGGTGTTCGCGTGGATAGACCCCGTGCGCGCCACCCTCGGCGCCGCCTCCTCCGAAAGCCTCAAGGAGCTTGAAAAATACGTCGACCCCACGCAGGGCTATACCCCGCCGCAGCTCGCCGCCGCGAAGGGGGACAAGCTGCCGCAGAACAGCATAAGCGTTGAAAGCCCCGCCACGAAGCATCCGGAATACCTCTTAACCGCTAACGACGGCGCGAAATATTTTGATATCGCCAACCCCGCCGTGCGCACCATGGTCGCCGACGCCGCCGCCGAGATCGCCTCGGGCTATGAGGTGGATGGCATTCATCTGGACACCGACATCTACCCCGACGGCTTAAACGACGACAAATCCTTCAAGCAGTACGGCAACGGGCGCCCGATAGAGGAGTTTCGGCGCGACAACATCACCGACCTACTGAAGGAGGTATCGCAGCGCGTGGCCTCCGCCAACGCCTCGGCGTTCTTCGGCGTTTCGGCCTCCGGCACCGCCTATAGCCCCGACGACAGCTTCGACACGCAGAAGTGGATCGCCGACGGCTTTATTGACTATATCGTCCCCCGCCTGTACCACGCCATCGGCGCCGAGCAGAACGATTTTAAAGCGCTCATCGAAGGCTGGGAGAAAGCCACCTACGGCACCGACGTGCTGTTAATGCCCGCTCTCAACGTCGCCGCCGTGGGCAGCAAAACAACAGACGGCGGCAGCTACTTAAACCCCTCGGAGCTGCTTTACGAGATCATGCTCGCGCGCAGCAGCTACAGCGACGGGCATGTGTACAGCGACAGTACCTCGCTGCTTAAAAACCCGCTCGACATCTTCTCGGGTATCTACCGCCTTTACCTCGACGGCACGGTGAACGATAAAACCGGCTCGTTTGATATCAGCAGCAAGTTCGCCGTCACCCGCCCGAGCGACGACATCACCGTGACCAGCGATACCTACTTCATTCTGGGCACCTCCGACCCGAACAAGCCGCTGTATGTCAACGGCGAGGAGATCACCAACCGCGCCCCGAGCGGCACCTTCGGCGTGCTGATCGATACCCCCGCGGGCAGCAACGAGGTGACGGTCATCCAAGGCTCCAAGAACATCAGCCGCGTGATCAAGCACCCCGCCCCCTCGGGTGAGGTGAGCAAGATCACCAAGATCACTCAAAGCTCGATGCTGCCCAGCACCTCCGACGTGGTAAAGAGCGGCACCGAATTCACCCTCAAATGCATCGCCCCCTCGGGTGCCACCGTAACCGCGACCGTGGCCGGAAACACCGCGACGCTTAAGCAGGCGGCCGCCACCGCCGAAAACGGAGTGCCCGCGACCTATAAGGGTACCGTCACCGTGAGCGGCGATTTTGACGAGAATAAGACCACGAATGTGGGCCCCGTGGAATACACCTTAAATTACAACGGCAAAACCACCTCCTATAAATCCACCGGCGAGCTGTACTACATCGGCGCGAATACCACCGCCTCGGTGGAGGTGCCCGAGGATGTCACCCTTGTTTACAAGAGCGACGACACCGCCGAAGGCTCGATTACCAACCTGCGCAGGGGCACCAACGACTATATCGTCGACGTGACCGACACCATGTTTAAGCTTGGCATGGGCGGGTATGTGCCGAAGGGCAACGTCAAGATTGTGGAGGGCGCCGCGCTGCCTGTGCACACGGCGGGCGGCATCACCTTCAAGAAGGACGATGCGGGCGAAAGCTTCCTCATCAAGGGCGCCGCGAAGGTTCCCTTCCGCCTTGCGGACGGCGACGGCACCGTGCGGGTATACCTGTACAACCTTAAGGGCGTGGACGGGTTTGATGTATCGCAGAGCGGGCTCTTTGCCTCCGCCTCGGTTGAGAAAGAGGATACCAGCATCGGCGCTACCTTTACGCTCAAGAGCGGTGTGAAGGTGGGCGGCTACAACGTGGAATACCGCGGCGACGACGCCATCGTCACCTTTAAATACGCGCCCAAGCGTTCCGCTAACAGCGAGAAGCCGCTTGAGGGGGTTACCGTGGTGTTAGACCCCGGGCACGGCGGCAACGACCCCGGTGCTATCGGCCCCACGGGGACGGACGGCGCGATGGAGGAGCAGATCACCCTTGCCGTAAGCCAGAAGGCGCGCAGCTACCTGCAGGAGCTCGGCGCGACGGTATATATGACGCGCCAGAGCGATAACGGCGCCACCCTCACCGACCGCACGGGCTTCGGTGAAAAGGTAAAGCCGGATTTCTTTGTGTCGGTGCACATCAACAGCGCCGCCGAGTCGTCAAACTCCAATAAGTCCAAGGGCGTGGAGGTGTATTATTACACCGACCACTCCGCCAAGCTCGCCTCCAATATGCTCAGCTATATCTCTTCCTCCGCCGCGCGCGAGGCCCGGAATACCTACCGCTCCACCTACGTGGTGACGCGCAACTACTACGCGCCCTCGGTGCTGTGCGAGCTCGGGTTTATCACTAACCCCGCCGAGTACGAGCAGATGGTAAGCGCCGGTATCATTGATAAAACCGGCTACGCGATAGCGCAGGGGATTCTCTCCTCGATATAACGGCATAACCTCATGGATATATAAAGCTGCTAAAGTGCGGGGCGTCGGGGACGCCGTCCCCTGCGAACGGTAGCCGGGTGGTTGAGGGTTGTAGGGGAGGCCTGCGGTCTCCCGCAAAATCACCGAGCACCTTCGCGTAAACCGCGGGCGAACACAGTTCGCCCCTACACGATTGCTGTGACGCAACGGGCGGATGAAGAGGCGTCGGGGTCGCCGCCCCCTACAACGCGGCGACAGGGTGGTTGAGGGTTGTAGGGGAGACCTGCGGTCTCCCGCGAAATTACCGAGCACCTTCGCGTAAACCGCGGGTATTTGTGCTCTTCTTGCAGTAAAAATGCGGCAAAAGCGTACTGTATCTATAAGAGGAGTGCGTCCACTATCCTAAGCAAAAAGGAGCTGAAGGCCTTGAGACGATACCTTGCGATGGCCGGTGCGGCAGTTTTGCTGCTCGCCGGGTGCGTGAAATCCCCTCTTCCCCTCAGTAATCAAACACGTATAAGCGTTGAGGATTTTGCACGGATGTTTGTCGATTACCTGAAGGACACCAGTGCGCCCCAAACCGATATTGCGGGGGATTTTGCCGATATCACGCCCGATGCCGTGTTTGAAGAGACCGGCTGCCAGATCTTCAAAGACAGCGCCACCTACGAATCCTACCTGCTATCGGACGGCGAGGTGACCCCCGTCGCGACGGGCTTCGGCGGCTTTGGGATCACCGACATCCTGCCCTGCGACCTTGACGAAAACGGGCAGACGGATATCCTTTACGCTTACTCGTGGGGTTCGGGCCTGCACCGCTCGCAGCTTTCTGTGTACAACCTCACCGACAAGGCGGAAACAACGCTTGATTATGTAAACCTGAACAACGACATGCTGCTGGAGGAGGAGAACGGCACCATCAACGTATATTCGGCTGTTTTTCGCTCCGCTCTGCCGTCGGATGGCAGCATTATAAACGGGATGGTCAAGGGTGAGCTGCTCTGCACCCTTACCGCCGAAAACGGCGGCCCCAAGATCACCGAGATGATCCCTCAGAAAAGCATCGAGTAGCCCTTATGAAAGGGGGTATCAAATCCCCTTTTCAAGCACGCGGTTCAATACTCCTGTTGCAACGACACTTTGTGTTGCTGTTCCCCGCCTTCGGCGAGGGAAAAAGTTATAGAATCGCTTTTTTAAAGACGTATTAGCCGTATAGCATTGATCCGGGAGGTGGCGGCGCCTCCCTTTTTTTAACGCGAAATGGAAAGTGAGCTTGACATTTCTGTGCGGTCGTGCTATGCTGGGAATATGGAAAGCTTACTTTACATTTCGCCGAAGGAGGGGTACTGCATGAGGGTGTTTGGCATATGCAGCATACTGTCTTGGGCGCGGCTTGGGAGGGATGGTATGAAGAACAGACTTGAGGCACTGCGCAGGGAGCGCGGCATCAATCAGGAGGAGCTGGCCGACGCGCTGGAGGTGTCGCGCCAGACCATCGGCTCATTGGAAAACGGGCGGTACAACCCCTCCATCCTGCTCGCGTTTAAGATCGCGCGGTATTTTAACAAGCGCATAGAAGAGATCTTTATCTATGAGGAGGAAGGCAGCAATGAATAGACGGGTATTTCCCCATGTGCTTTTGCTGATTGCGGGGCTTGCACTCGCGGCGGTGGGGCTTTTTGTGATTACGGACGACGCCTTAAAGAGCGTTTCGGGTGTCTGCATCGGCGTAGGCGCAGGGGCGTTCGGCATGGCACTTTCTAAGGTTGCCATGGCGGTCATGCTGCGCAGGCACCCCGAGTATGAGCGTCGGCAGAACATCGAGGAGCGCGACGAGCGCAACATACAGATACGCGAGAAGTCGAAGGCCAAAGGATTCGATGCCGTGTGGATCACCTTCTGTATCACCATGCTCTGTTTTATATTGATGGACGTCGATCTTCCTGCAATACTGGTGGCCGTGGGTGCCTACGTTGTTGTGAACGCCGTACAGATGTACTATCTGGGCAAATACTCCACGGAGCTGTAAGGGCGGCAGAACGACGCAGCACGGAATGTACAATGATATCTGTAATCTCTCTGCCTTTATACCAAAAACCCCCGGAACCTGACGGTTCCGGGGGTTTTTATGATAGGATATCTGCTGATATTACAGGCTGTCGTCCGAGGAAGGGCCCTGCGGGTAGTACTCGCCAAGCTCCGCGGGGGAACACAAGCCGCCGCGATACGCCTTATCCTTAAGCACGGTGTAAAGCTCCGCGCGGGTGGCCTCAATGTAAGGGTTTAAGAATAAGAAGCCGATGCCGCAGGTGATGGCGGCAAGCAGCGCCCAGCCTAAGAACGAAAGGTCGAGCACAAAGATGTTAAACTTCTCGCCCTTGGTCATGGCGTCGCTCAACTCTATCGCGCGGCCCACGCCGATGTTGGGGTTATCGGCGAGAATATAGGGTACCATGCAGTAGGCATAGCCCTTGATAATGCCCGGGATGATAAGCAGCAGCGACCACAAAAAGATGTAGATATCGCGCAGCAGCATGGTCTTTACCGCGCCCATGTAGGCGTTGCCCTGAAAGCTTGAAAACAGAAGCGTAAACTTGGAGACCTGTTTGCGGCTCTGCACAAAGTACCGGGATTTGCCCACCAGAATGGGGTTGGCAACAAAAATGGAGTAGGCGATACCCAGCAGCACAAGCAGCACACCCACCGTAATCACTGTGGTGAGACCGATGGTAAGGATGAGATTGCTCAAGCCGCTTGAGAAATCGCCGTAGGCACTGTTACCGCCGGAGGCATAATTGTTGACGTTTCTCGCGGCCTGCCCGCCGCCACTACCGCCGCCGCCACCGGCGAGGATACCCGCCACCAGACAGACGGCCAAAGCCATCCAATAGTTTGTTTTTAGCACCAGCTTCGCATTTTGCTTTAGAAAAGCGCGTTCCCACATATCTATTCCCTCTCTCTCGGGTCGTATGCATTTTGCCCGGCCGGCAACACCGTAACCCATTTATGATAGTTATTCGCTATACACAACGACACAGGAATGCAGAGTACTTCAAAATACCAAAATATCAGGAGTACCCGAGGCCGGAGATGACCACGCTCAGGTGACGCTTGTCGGTGAGGTCTAGGAGCATATTGCCGCTTAAGATGCGGACGACCGGGCGAAGCGGCGCTTCCTCGCGGTTTTTCACCACCACCGCCGTCATGCCGTTGCTCAGGCGCACGCAGGTACCCACCGGGTAGGGCGCAACCTTTCGGATAAAGGCCGAGACCACATCCTCGTCAAAGTAGGTGCCCGTACCGCCCATAATGTACTCGCTCGCCTCGGAAGGGAGGCTGGGCAGGCGGTAGGGGCGGTTGGAGGTGAGCGCGTCATATACGTCCGCCACGGCTAAGATGCGGCCGGAAAGCGGAATCTCCTTATCCTTTAAGCCGCTCGGGTAGCCCGAGCCGTCCATGCGCTCGTGGTGGGAGAGGATGCCGTCAAAAACCGTTTCGGGGATATCGTGGCGGTGCGGCAGAATCTTGGTGCCATACAGCGGGTGGTTCTTGATAAGGTCGAACTCCTCGGCGGTGAGCCTGCCGGGCTTCTGGATAATGCTCGCCGGTATCATCAGCTTGCCGATGTCGTGCAAAACCGCGCTGAGGCCGAGCTGGTGCAGCTCGATGTCGTTAAGCCCGAGCGCGATGCCCACGGTGAGGGCAATCACGGCGACGCTCAGCGAGTGGTGGTAGGTGTAATCGTCGTACATCTTTAAATCGACGATATTCACCATAAAGTCCTCGGTATTCTTTATCTCATCAATCAGCTTGGTGACGGTGACAGAGATCTTCTCTATCTGCTTCATGACATTTTTGTCAAAGGAGCCCTTAAAGCTTAGGTAAAGCGATTTAATGCCCGTGATAAACTCCGCGCGCAGCTCATCCCTTACGCCCGATTCCACCTCAATATCGTCACCTGCGCCGTCGTCGATATACAGCCCCGAAAAGCCGAGCGAGATGATGCGGATGATGGCACTCTCGGTGATGGTCTGGCCCTTCCGGAGTAAAACGGAATGACCGAAAGAAGAATCAAACATGCGCAGGTCTCTTGCCAGCTTCATACCTTCTTGAACCTGTGATGTCGGGAGAAATACCATGCCGTGCCATTCCTTTCAAGTGTGAGTTCGGTAAAGGAAACCGTTTCCTTTACCGGCTGATTCGATTTTATAATACCATAATCTACGACAAATTACTACACATATTTTAAATTAGACCGCTATGGTATAAATAAAAATCGACGTCTCTTTTAAGAGACCTGCATGCTATTTACTCAGGAACAGCTTTACCAAAATATATGCGTGAAAACGGAGGGTGAGAATAGATTTTTAGTCATCTGGTCTGTCGTTACATTGACGCGTATGAATGAAGCGGGCGGGCGGCAGAAAAGCCGGAGGGCGGAAGAGGCGCTTTGTCTGTCGTCTCCCCCGCCTTCCGGCCTTATTGTATCTTTTTCAGTGCTTTTTCACCGGTACCCAGATTTCGCTTCTGTAATCCGGCTTGGAGGTGTCGGGGCTTTCGTTCCACAGCATCTCCGGCCCGCCGGTCAGCTCATAGCTGGAACTGGGGAACCACTCGGCATAGATCCGCCCCCACACGTTCTGCAGCGCCTGCGGAAAGGCGCCCACCGCCGAAAACACGGCCCAGGTGGCAGGCTCCACCGGCAAAACGGCCCAGCGGTCGGGTGCCGGTTTGGTGGTGGCGACGCCGATATACTGGTCCAGCTCACTGCCCTCGACGATGCGCTCGGAGAAATTGGCCGAGACGCTCAGCATCCCGAACGGCTCGGTGTCGCACATCCCCTTCAGCTCGGCGATCCCCTCGGGGGTAAGGGCCTGCCACAGGGAATCCATCTGCGGGTTTACCCCCGAAAAAACAGAAGTGATCCGCTTCTTAAGCCCGACAATGTAAAATGCGTCCTTTTCTACAATGCGATAATCCATTTCATTTCCTCCTCTGACGGTTAGCTGGAAGGTCATCGGCGGAAAGGCCTTTATCACCGTGCCGCTCCTTTTGGCCTGCGAGGGCGTTACGCCGTGCATGGTCTGAAACGCCTTGGCAAACGCGTCGGGGGACTCATAGCCCAGCCGAAGCGCAAGGTCGATCACCCTTTCGTCGCTGTCTTTAAGCAGCGAGGCCGCGAGTGTCAGCCGTCTGCGGCGGATATACTCGCCTATCGGCATGCCCGCCAAAAAGGAGAACATGCGCCTGAAGTGATATTCCGAGCAGCAGGCAATGCGGGACATCTCCGCAAAATCGATCTCACCGGTCAGGTGACGCTCGATGTAGTGCAGGGCCTCGTTCATCTGTGCCAGCGTATTCATACCAACCACCTCCCATGAGAGTAGCATACCCCAAAGCGCGCTTTAATGCCCGACATTTTCGGTGCGGTTTAGCACGGCCCGAAAAAGCCGCATTGCCCTATTCCTGCTGTGCGGTGCCATCAGTCAGCTCACGCTGCTTCTTTTTAGGCAGCTTTCCGACTACCGTAGCGTAGGAATGGTCTATCATATTTTTAAGCTCGGCGTCGGGCACCGCCCCGTTTAACAGGACAGTGTTAAAGTAGGGCTGCTGGTTTGGCG
This sequence comes from Bacillota bacterium, assembly GCA_023412215.1. Lineage (GTDB taxonomy): Bacteria > Bacillota > Clostridia > Oscillospirales > Ruminococcaceae > Acetanaerobacterium. The sequence continues at coordinate 71,090 of JAEYNX010000014.1, forward strand.
GACAGTGGTAGCCCCGAACGACGCTGCCCGGATACAGGCCGCGGAAAAACTCCCCCGCCATCACCTCGCAGTTGAGCGTGATCTTGCAATCCTCCCTGCGGGGATAAAGCTGCGCAAACAGCCTTTTGCAAACCTTCACGCAGGCCGGCACCTCCCCGAAGGGATAATCAAGATAAGCCCCGGGCTTTGACAGGCAATAGGCTTTTATCTCCTCAACAGTCATGCTATTCGCTCCCCCCTATGAACCACCGAAGCAAGCATTGCCCGATGAAAAAGGAATACAGGGAGAACCAAGCCCTTCCCCCTGTATTCCTATAAACGTTAAACCTAGCCCAAAATGACCTCAACAGCGTGCGTCCTGCCGTCTGCAAAAACGGGGAGCACCCTGCCGCTAAGTTCTTTGCCGTCAACTGTCAGTTGTTTTACGCCCTTGCTTACATGCTGCGGGTTTTTCACCGTAATCTCGTAGGTGGCGCCGCGGAACTGCCGGGCGGCCTTAAAGCCGTTCCACTGCTGCGGGATGCAGGGGTCCAGCTCCAAGCCGCTGTAGGCCGGCTTGATGCCGAGGATAAACTGTGAAACCGCCACAAAGTTCCACGCGGCGGTGCCGGTGAGCCACGAGTTCTTGGCCTCGCCGTGGCGCTTCGCGTCCTTACCCGCGATCATCTGGGCGTACACATACGGCTCGGTGCGGTGTATCTCGCTGTACTCCTCGGTGTAGGCGGGCGCGATCTTCGAGTAGTACTCAAACGCTAGGTCGCCGCGCCCCACGCACGCCTCGGCGCAGATGATCCACGCGTTGTTGTGGCAGAAGATGCCCGCGTTCTCCTTGTACCCGGCAGGGTAGGTGGAGATTTCACCGTACTCGATATAATAACGCGTAAACGCGGGGTTGTTAAGCACCAGGCCGTACTGGGTATCGAGGTATTTCTTTACCGAGTCGAGCGTCTGGATGCACTTGCCTTCCTTTTCGCCGATGCCCGCCATCACGCATAAGCCCTGCGGCTCGATGAAGATCTTGCCCTCCTCGTTTTCAACGCTGCCCACCTTGCGCCCGTAATCGTCGTAGGCGCGCAAGAACCACGCCCCGTCATAGCCGCTCTCAAGGATCGCCTGTTTCATCTCGTCGATATATCCCTGCGCCTTGTCAGCCTCGTCCTCTTTGCCCATCAGCCTGCACAGCGCCGCGTACTCCGGGCCGATGTAGCAGAACATGCCTGCGATCATCACCGACTCCGCCACCTTGCCGTCCTTGCTGGTGGTGGTTTGGAACGATTCGCCCGGGGTGTTTGAGAAGCAATTGAGGTTTAAGCAGTCGTTCCAGTCCGCGCGCCCGATGAGCGGCAGGTTGTGCGGGCCGCGGCGGCCCACCACGTGGTAGAAGGCGCGCTTTAGGTGGTCGAGCAGCGGCTGCGCCTTGCTCTCGTCGTTTTCGTAGGGCACCATGGTGTTTAATACGTCAAGGTCGCCCGTCTCTTTGATGTAAGCCGCGCAGGCCGAAATAAGCCACAGCGGGTCGTCGTTGAAGTTGCCGCCCACGGCGTCGTTGCCCTTTTTGGTAAGCGGCTGATACTGGTGGTAGGCGCCGCCATTTTCCAGCTGGGTGGCCGCGAGGTCGAGCAGGCGCTCCCGCGCGCGCTCGGGTATCTGGTGCACAAAGCCCAAGAGGTCTTGGTTAGAGTCTCTAAAGCCCATGCCGCGCCCGATGCCCGATTCAAAATAGGAGGCACTGCGCGAAAGGTTAAAGGTCACCATGCACTGGTACTGGTTCCAGATGTTCACCATGCGGTTGAGCTTCTCGTCCTCGGTGTGTACGGTATACACCGAAAGCAGCTTATCCCAGTAGGCGGCAAGCTCGGCAAGGGCCGCGTTTACCTGCTGCACGGTTTCAAACCGCTTGATCATCTCATGGGCCTTCTGTTTGTTGATAACGCCCGGGGCCTGCCACTTTTCCTCCTGCCTATTCTCCACATAACCGAGGATGAACACCAGTTCCTTGCTTTCACCCGGTGCTAGGTTGATCTCAATGCAGTGGGAGGCGATGGGCGACCAGCCGTCGGCCACCGAGTTGCCCGGCTTGCCGGAGGCTACTACCTGCGGGTTGTCAAAGCCGTTGTAGAGGCCGATAAAGCTCTCCCGGTCGGTATCAAAGCCCGCGATGGGCGCGTTTACGGTGTAGAACGCGTAGTGGTCGCGGCGCTCCTTGTATTCGGTTTTGTGGTAGATGGTCGAGCCCTCGAGCTCCACCTCGCCGGTGTTATAGTTGCGCTGGAAGTTGGTCATATCGTCGTAGGCCTCCCACAGGCACCACTCAAGAAACGAGAAGAGCTTGAGGGATTTTTGCGCGCCCGACTCGTTTTTGATCACCACCTTCTGCACCTCGCCCGCGAAGTTCTGCGGCACAAAGAAGGTAACCTCCGCGCTCACGCCGCCGCGCTTGCCCTTGATGACGGTGTAGCCCATGCCGTGGCGGCACTCGTACGCCTCCAGCTCGCGTTTCACGGGCGACCAGCCGGGCGACCAGAAGTCGCCGCCGTCGCAGAGGTAGAAGTAGCGTCCGCCCATATCCACCGGTACGTTGTTGTAGCGGTAGCGCGTAATGCGTCGAAGGCGTGCGTCCTTGTAAAAGCTGTAGCCGCCCGCCGTGTTGGAGATGAGGGAGAAAAAGTCCTGCGTGCCGAGGTAATTGATCCACGGGTAGGGAGTTTTGGGGGAACGGATGACATACTCCTTTTTGTCATCATCAAAAAAGCCGAATTTCAACGAAGCTACCTCCTAAAATAGTTGTTTTACTTTCTGGGTTACATTTATTATTTATTGTTATCTAAATTGGCACAGCTTGCGCGCTCGATAAACAAAAGCGAAAAGCGCTCCTGTTCATAGCCCGCGTTCCGCCCCTCGATGCGCTCGATCACCCGCCCGGCGGCACGGGTGACCATGTCGTACAGCGGAACGCCGAAGGTGGTAAGCTGTGGCGTCATCTGAGACGCCATGGGGATATCGTCAAACCCGATAAGCGAGAGATCGCGCGGCACGCGCAACCCCTGCTCCTTAAAGGCCTCGGCGGCGGCCATCGCCATCACATCGTTGCAGGCGAGCAGCGCCGTGGGCAGCTTCGGCTCTTTTGCAAGCCGCTTTGCCTCACTGTAGGCGGCGTCGTACCGGAAGCGGCCGCTCAGCACAAAGCGCTTATCCGCCTCAAGGCTCAGGCTCCGCATTGCGGCGAGGTAGCCCTGATAGCGCTGCAGGCCCGAATAGGTCTCGAGCAGTCCGGTGATAATGCCGATCTCACGGTGCCCAAGCCGGTGAAGATACTCCACCGCCTGCATCGCACTCTCGTAATCGTTGGAATTGACCACCACAAGGTTTGAGTGGACTAAATCGTTTTCGGACAGGCGGCTCGGGTCGTAATCCACGATGCCGACGGGTACGCTTAACTGAATGAGCCGTCTGATCTGTCCGGTATCCTTCTCGTTGCCCACAATGATGGCGCCGCTGATGCGCTTTTGCGAGACGGTTTGAAAAACGCGGCAGTAGTCGGCCACCGAGTAGATGGTATGAATGAGCACATAGTAGCCGCTGCTGTTGGCGGCGTCTATGGCGGCGTTGACGATGGAGGAGTAGTAGCTGTTCTGGTAGATGTTCTCGTGGTCGTAGATACTCACAACAAACAGGCCGATGGTGTTGTTGGCCTTGCCCGCGAGGATCTGCGCCGAGGTGTTGGGCTCGTAGCCCACCTCCTCGATAACGCGCATTACCTTCTCGCGCGTTTCGTCGGGAACATTGGGATAGTTGTTGATGACGCGCGAGACCGTGCTGCGCGAAACACCCGCCAAGCGGGCGATGTCTTCGCTTTTCATGCTTGTGACCATGCCTTTCCGCGCTTGCGCCAAAAAGGCACAAAACGCCATGAAAAATTACGATGCGGCTTTGCAGCAGAATGAATTAGTATTACTCCGGCAGTAATTTTTCCACAGTTTGAAAGATTCATCTTTCAAACTGTTATGAACGCGCGTTTATTAAGCTTATTATATCGGAACCCTCGGTATAAAGCAAATGGTTTTTCGTCTAATAATAAACAATTTCACGCGCGGGATTTCGGTATTTTCGCATGACGGTTTCGCCGCTTGCCGATAGGCGCCTGCCTGCCCCCCTAAAAACGCCGAGAGGCCGCGCTCACGCGCGGCCTCTCGCTGTACAGCGTATCCAAACGACTACGGTAAGGTGGATTCCTCCTGTGCCTTTTTCTCCTGCCGGGTGCGCCTTCTGCACTTAATCTCCGCCACAATCCAGACGATCACGGGCAGGATCACCTTCATGGGAAAGGAGTAGTACGGATAAACCTGAAACGCCCAGAACTGCATGGTCATAATATCGTCATAGAGGATATAACCAAGGTAGATCATCAGTAAGCCTACCTCTATCACCACCGACCGGTAATTTTGAAGGTTAAAAACCTTTTCGATGCCCTTGCAGGCCGCCAACAGGCAGACGGAAGCCTTCATAAAGGCACCGAAAACAAATACAATCGACACCGTAACCTCTATGCGTTCGATGTATGCGCCGACGGTGATCCGGCTCACGGCCTCGTAAGAGGGAAAATAAAAGGTATCCGCCATATTTCCCAGCACCATAATGTTTCGTAGGGTGATAAACAAAATGATGACAGCCGGAATCGCTGTTCCGATGAGATAAACCTTTTTGGGCGATTTCCGGCTGGCCATTGTACCGATTGCTCCCATGAACAACACGGTCTGGGCAAAAGGAAAGGCAAAGGCGGAAAACGCGGCCTTCAGTAAGGTTTCCGGGCCGCAGCTGAACAAAGGCTTGAGATAGTTCAGGTGGAATTGCGGGATGGCCATGAGCTGTACCAGCACCAAGATTACAAAGATGACGGGCATAAAATAGGTTGTAATCCTGCCCATCACCTCTATCCCCAGGCGGGCCGCGATGATACACACGCACCCGAGCGCAAAAATCGGCACCACCATGGGGGTTTCGGGCAGGGCAACCGTGTTGGTAAACTCGCCGAAGCTGTGCAGCACCAGCGCCCCCAGATGAAAGCTATATAAGATATACACCACCGAGACGGCCCTGCCCAACACCCCGCCCAGCGTCAGCTTTAAAATGTCAAACAGGTCTTTGCCGTGATAAAGCGAAAGCAGCCTTGCGTAGAGGAGCAGCATGGGCAGCGCCATAACAAACCCGATGATAATGGTCATCCACGCATCGTTTTTGGCACTGCCCCCGACGCCGATAATCAGGGTGCTGCCGATGACGAAGACGATAAACAGGAATATGGCCTCTTTGTCGGTAACCCGCTCTGTCTGCATGATAAACCTACTTTCCGCATATGGAAATGTTCCCAAATGGGCCTTTCGGGGCTTGGAATCTTTACATGAAGACATAATCATACGATGACGACAAACAAAAGGGTCGTTAGGGCGATGTTCACCCAAAAGTCCCGCCACTGCTCTTTATTGTACGATGGCCGGATATCAAAAAATTAAAAGCAGGTAACCCAAAACCGCAAACGCAATCATGCTCCCGAGCTGCCTTCCCGATAAGAATGGCTGATGATGGCGCTGTCTATTCATCTGAATCTCTTCGCCGTTTACAATCGGCTGCACTGTGGTATAAAACGATTACGGTAAGGCGGATTCCTCCTGTGCCTTTTTCTCCTGGCGGGTACGCCTTCGGCACTTTACCTCCGCCACAATCCAGACGATCACCGGCAGGATCACCTGCATGGGAAAGGCGTAATAATTGTAAACCTTAAACGCCCAGTACTGCATCATCATAATATCGTCGTAGATGATGTAAGCGAGGTAGATCATCAGCAGGCCTACCTCTATCACCACCGAGCGGTAATTTTGAAGATTAAAGACCTTTTCAACGCCCTTACAGGCTACCATCAGACAGATCGAGGATTTAATAAACGCGCCGAAGATGAAAACGATCGACACCGTAACCTCTATGCGTTCAACGTAGGTACCAATCGTAATCCGGCTTACGGCTTCGTAAGAAGGAAAGTAGAAGGTATCCAGCATGCTTCCCAAAACCATAATGTTCCGAAGCGTGATAAATAAAATAATGATGGCCGGAATGGCTACCCCGAGCAGATAGATCTTTTTGGGAGATTTCCGGCTGGCCAGGGTGCCAAAGGCCCCCAGAAAGATCACCGTCTCGGCGTAAGGAAAGGCAAAGGCGGAAAACCCCGATTTCAGCAGGGTATCCAGCCCGCAGCAGAACACGGGCTTCAGATAGTTCGGGTGAAACTGCGGGATGGCCATCAGCTGCACCGCTATTAAAATTACAAAGATAACGGGCATAAAGTAGGTGGTGACCCTGCCCATAACCTCAATCCCCAGACGGGCGGCAATGATACAAATGAGCCCGAGCGCAAAGGTCGGCACGAACATGGGGGTTTCGGGCAGGGCGACCGTGTTGGTAAACTCGCCGAAGTTGCGCAGCACCAGCGCCCCCAGATGAAAGGCGTATAAGATATACACCACCGAGATAACCCTGCCCAACACCCCGCCCAGCGTCCGCTTTAAAATATCAAACAGGTCTTTGCCATGATAAAGGGATTGCAGCCTTGCGTAGATGAACAGCATGGGCAGCGCCATGACAAACCCGAGGATGGCGGACATCCACGCGTCGTTTTTGGCACTGCCCCCTACGCCGATAATCAGGGTGCTGCCGATGACGAAAGCGATGAACAGGAATATGGCCTCTTTGTCGGTAACCCGCTCTGTCTGCATGATAAGATCCATATCCTTTCTTTCAGGCCTTATGCCCGAAAGAAAGGACATAAAACCGATTTGAAAAAGTGTCGATGCCGCTTTCGCGGCAGGAGTGGCTACGCAGAACGATGAAGGGCTAAGCCCTTCATCGTTTTGACAGACAGTTTTTCCAAGGTTAAGAGATTTTCTTTCAACCTAAACCTACTTTCCAAAAATGGAGATGATGAGTTCCCGAATGGGCCGTTCGGGGCTTGGAATCTTTACATGAAGACAGATGAGTACGGTAACAACAAAAGAAAAGGTCGTCAGGGCAATGTTTACCCAAAAGTCATGCCATTGCGCCTTCTGATACAATGGCCGGATATCAAAAAAAATCAAAAGCAGGTACCCCAAAACCGCGAGCGCAATCATGATTCCGAACTCACTTCCCGATAAGAATGGTTGACTATCGCACTGTTTTTGATATGCATCTTGATGTCGAAGCTCAGCTTCACCGTTTTAAAGACATTATTCCAATCGTCCTTCACGCTTTCCCACACCTTGAATTCATCCTCCCGCAGCTTAGACCCGAAGCCGAAGATGTCCGCGTCGTACTCCGACTTCATCTTCTGGACGAGGGCTTCGATGTCCCCCTTCACCTTCTCGGCCGCCATCTCTTCGAGCATTGTCACCCGGTCTTCCTCTATAAAATCGCCCGGCCCGCTGATTTCATCAATCGCGATCTTCGATTCGATCATGATATTCATCGTAATCTCCTTGCCGTTGACCACCGGCTTGACCTCGGTGCGGTTCTTGAAGATTTCAAGCGAGATATTGGTCGGCTCCTCCTGCTCGTGCAGCTCCACCACCAGTATCCCGCCCTGAACCTGATCGGCGACATAGTCCAACGCCCTTGCTTCGTCTCCGCTAATAAACCCCGCGAGCTTGTCGTCCCTTATAATCGCCGCCCCCGAAATCTGGGGCTGCGGCTGCCCCTCAATCGGCTTTAGGCTTACAGCCGCGAGGCTGGTAGAAGAGCCCTTGTCACGGGATTCGCCGCTGTACTCCAACACGTCCTTGGCCGGGGCTTTACTGAGACTCACCTCGTTTTTAATGGTATCCGAAAGCTTAAACGATTTAATCTCCTTGACATCCAGCGGCTTTTCAAAAATCTCCCGCGCGGATTCCCCGCTCGCAACCAGCAGCCAAACATTCTCCCTCGTTTCAGCGTCCCGGGTATACCAGTCCAGCACCTTGGCAATGCCTTCAGCCGCCACCTGCTTGCTTAGGATCAGCACCGTCGCGTGTGCCCAGTAGAGCCGGTTGCCCGAAACCGCGATCATATTTCTTGCCGCCTCAAAGATGGTCTTCCCCTCCCCCATAATCAGCCTGGAGGTCGCGGGCGTGTCCTTTTCCCCACCAATCTTCACCATCTCGGCTGTAATCCGGTAGAGCTCGTTTTGCTCTTTATCCACCGCTATCCCCGCGACAATCTCAAACTGGTCCACCTCCTTGTAGTTCCAGCAGGCCGTCATCAGCAGGGAACCAATCAGCATTATCGCGGTAAGCAAGGCTATTTTGGTCGCTTTCATTTGGGCTGATTCTCCTTGCTTCTGTTGGGTACCTCCCTGACCGTATCCTTTTCCGCGATAATTCTGGGCCTTTGAATCATCACCCACCACGGGGCCCGAACCCACGCATCCTTGGCGTCCTGCACCTTTACCCTCGTCACATTCAGCATATAGGGCACACCGAACGAGCGGATACTTGCCAGATGCAGAAAGAGCGCGATAAAGCACAGCAGAAAGCCGTAAACCCCCAAAAAGGATGCGCCTATCAGCAGAAAGGTACGGTAGATGATGGTGGAACTGATGAAATTGATGTTGAGCAGCGACGTGATTCCCGTGATAGCCGTGACGATGAGCACCGGCGCGCTCACCAGCTTTGCCTCCACCGCGGCCTGGCCCAGCACCAGTGAGCCGACGATGTTAATGGCCTGACCGATCGGCGCAGGCATTCGGTTGCCGACCTCGCGCAGGATATCGAAGATGAATAGCATTAAGAACAGCGAGACGGCGGTGGGGATGGGCACGTTCTGCCGCGAGGCGGAGATGCTTAATAGCAGCGGGGTGGGCAGCATCTCTTGATGGTAGGTAACGACCGAGAGAAACAGCGCGGGCACCGTGATGGAGGTGACCGCGGTAACGCTTCGAAGCAGGCGGTTCATGGTGCCGAAGATATAGTCGTTATAGTAATCCTCGTTGACCTGAAAGTTTTCCACAATCAGATAGGGGACGGTGAGCACAAAGGGGCTGCCGTCCACCACCAGCGCGATCCTTCCCTCCAGGAGCTTCGCGGCGATGACGTCCGGCCTTTCGGTGCAGCCCACCGTCGCGAAGGAGGAATAGGGCGCATCCCGTATCAGCTCCTGAATGTAGCCCGAATCGATGATGCCGTCGATCTTGATGCGGTCCAGGCGCTCCTCCAGCTCCTGCAGCACCCCCTCGGAGGCAAGGTTTTTGATATAGCAGATACAGGTCTTGGTGTGGGTCGTTTCGCCGATCTCTTTGAATTTAAACTTAAGCCCCGGGTCTTTGATCTTTCTTCGTATCAGCGACAGGTTTACTAAGATGGCCTCGGTAAAGCCTTCCCTCGGCCCGCGCACCACCTTGGCCGATTCCGGCTCGGTGACCGACCGTGACTTCCAGCCCTTTGTTTTAATAACCAGCGCCTGATTGTAGCCGTCCACCATAAAGACGGTGTCGCCGTACAAAATCGCGCCCACCATCTTGTCCACGTCCCTCTCGACGCTCACGCTGCAGGTGATGATCACCTTGCTCAGTATCTCCGTGAGCAGGTTATCGCTCTCGATGCCCCTCGACATATCGCTGCGCAGAACGGGCAGAATAATATCCTCGTTGATAATCTCCGCGTTCACCATGCCCTCCGCATAGACGATACAGCAGCGCGCGGCCTCCATGCTCTTATTTTGAAACTCCCGGAACATGATGGTATCGTCGCCCTCAAAGATCACCTGAAACATGGCGATATTCTTCTGCAGGGACTCGTTCATGTTGTTAGGGTTCTTTTTTTGTTCCAGCAGATTCTCATTTCTGCCGTCCTTGGGCTTCTTGGGTTTTGACCGCTCAAACATAGAAACCTCCATGCCGCATCGGGCACAAATTGACCAAAAAAGGTATTTTCACGCTATTGCATAAGATAAATTGTTCCCCGCTTTTGCGCATATAACCCTTTCCATACTCTACATCCCGCGCTGAGCGCGGTGCCCGCGACAAAAAACCACGTCCGCCTGCGATACGGTTCGCAGACAGACGTGGTTTTTCAAAAATGCGCGGCATGTGGTTATACTGGGCCAATAAGAAACAGTCGAAAAAACTCTTTACAAAAGGCATTCGTTTAACCCTTTGCCCGAATTCTTCTATATTTCCAATCGCAATAGTATTAGAGGATAATGCAGATTAAGCCGGTGCAGCCTTCGTTGATGATGCGTTCTACGGTTTCCTGCATCTTCTGCCGCGCGTCGGCGGGCATGCGGTAGAGCTTGTTGTTCAGCCCCTCGTTTACCAGCTCGTTGAGGGATTTGCCGAAGATATTCGAGCTCCAGATCTTCCTTGGGTTTTCCTCAAATTCTTTAAGCAGGTAGTTTACCAGCTCCTCCGATTGCTTTTCGGAGCCTACCATGGGTGAAACCTCGGTGGTGATGTTGGCCTTCATCATGTGGATGGACGGCGCGGAGGCCTTGAGCTTTACGCCGTACCGGCCGTTTTGCTTGACGATCTCCGGCTCGTCGAGCGAAAGCTCGTCGATGCCCGGCCTTACGATGCCGTAGCCCGTAGCGTTTACCTCGTCGATGGCACTTTTCACCTTGTCGTAGTCCTTCTTCATGTTGGCAAGCGTGATCATCACGGGCATCAGCTCGGCCTCGGACTTGATCTCCATGCCCGTGGCCTCGCCGAGTATCTTATAGAATAAATCCCCTGCTACCCCGACCTCTACCTTGGCGCTGCCCTTGCCCATATCGATGTTCTTCACCATCATGTTGTTGACATACTCGCAGTCGCGGATACCGCCAAGCTTTTCTTCCACCTCACTTGCGTGCTCTATCTTGGAAGCGGCGCCCTTGATGGCGTCGCAGACCGCCGCCTTGAGCCAGTGGTCGTTCTTCAGGGTCATGATCCACTTCGGCAGGTCTACCAGAATCTCCTTGATGGGGAACTCCTTGAGCACGGTGGCGATAATGGCCTTGATGTCCTCCTCCTCGATGCGCAGGCAGTTCACCGAAAGCACGGGCACCTTGTGCTTCTCCTCCAGATGCTCGCGCAGCGCGAGCGTCTCCTCCCCGGTGGGGTTGCGGCTGTTGAGCAGCACCACAAACGGCTTGTTGATCTCCTTGAGCTCACTGATGACCCTTTCCTCCGCCTCCTCGTATTCCACGCGCGGGATCTCGCTGATGGAGCCGTCGGTGGTCACCACCAGCCCGATGGTGGAGTGCTCGTTAATGACCTTCTGCGTGCCGATCTCCGCCGCCATGTTAAAGGGTATCTCGCTGTCAAACCACGGGGTTTGCACCATGCGCGGGTTGTCGTTTTCTATGTAGCCTATCGCGCTCGGCACGATGTAGCCCACGCAGTCTATCAGCCGCACGCGCAGGCTCACATTGCCTTCGGTGGTGATCTCCACCGCCTCCTCGGGCACGAACTTCGGCTCGGTGGTCATAATGGTTCTGCCTGCCGCCGACTGCGGCAGCTCGTCGTTGGCGCGCTCCCGCTTAAAGTCGTTGCCGATCTTGGGCAGCACCAGCGTTTCCATAAAACGCTTGATAAAGGTAGACTTTCCTGTGCGAACCGGACCTACTACGCCTATGTATATGTTGCCGTCGGTGCGCTTCGCAATATCTGCGTAGATGTTTCGGTTTTCCACCTATAATCCCCCCTTGAGTTTTAATTCTCGTCAGATATGGCGAAGGTTGGTATCAAGAGCATGCACCGCTCTTTTAAGCTTTCATCCGCAAGCTCATTGTGGCTTACGATCTGCTGTGCCGAGGTGTTGTAGCGCTTGGCGATATCCCACACCGACTCGCCCTTCTCGGCGAAGTAGATGGTGAGCGCGGCGGCCTCCTCCTGCTTTTTGGGGGCCTTGTCGTTTACCGAGATTTCGGTAAGCACGCTTTCCCTGCCGGCGCTCATCACCGCCGCGTTGATGTCCAGAGTGCTGCGAACCTCTATCTTATCGCGTGACGGCATGTTAAACTGGGTATCCTTCACCTGTACGTTCGCGTTCGCCGTCATGTTGGGCATTGGGCTCTCTACCTTGCTGCGGTATTCGAGGTCGGAGGTGCGCTCGTAGTAGCCGTTTTCGCCATTGTTATGCTCCACCAGCATGCCGGTTTTGATGGTGCCCACGAGGGTCATCTCGTCGTTTACGATGTCGGCGCCCTTGACGTTTACCTCACTCCACACATCCAGCACGCGGCCTATGTTCTCATCCGGCATGTCGAATACGTTCTTAACGGTATACTCGCTGTTCATAATGCCGTTTAGGTTTTCCACCGCGATCGGCTTTGCCTGATACGCCGACTCGTACTTGGTGGAGTACATATCCACCACCGCGGGCACCTCGTTGTTTGCGAACGCCTTGACGTTGTAGCTGATATCGGCGTTTAGGGCGACCATTTTCGCTTCGCCCTCGTTGTTGGCCTTCGGGTCGGCGGTGATGCCGTTTACGCCCAGCGTGATGGCGCACCTGGAGTTTTCGTCCACGCCGTCCACATCGATGATCTGGCTCACCGGCATGGTATATTCCAGCGTATCCACCCCGCCGCCCTTTTCGTCGCAGGCGTAAAGGATATGCTCCGTGAGCTCCCCTTTGAGGATGACCTTATTGGCGATCACCTTGTAATCGGTGATCACGCACACGCCGTTAGCGCGGATAATGCTCGCGATGGGCGCCTTGTTGCTGGGTACCTCCATCTCCTCCTTGACCGAGAAGCTGCGGTTTACGTTGGCGATCATCCGGCTGGTTTGCAGCATCTTGCGCTTAAGCTCCACGTTCATGCCCGCGGCCTCGCTGACGATCTGCTCGCTCTTGAGCGCGGTCACCTTGGCGCAGACGCTTAAGGAGCCCTTTACATCCAGCCTACGCGGTGAAACCGGGCGGCAGTTGACGTAGTCGGTGCTCACGCTGGTCTCTACCATCGCGTTGTCCGCGGCGGTTTTGATATCGATGGCGGTGGTGAAGGGCAGCTTGTGCTCGTGGCTGCGCAGGCAGCGGCCGTCGTCGAGATAGATGAGCTTGAGCGTCGCGATACCGTCTATCGCAACCTTCTCGCCCATCATCTGTTTGGACATGACCGCTGCCTGAATGTCACACCGCAGCACCCTTAAAATATCCGGGCAGTAATCGGGCAGCATCAGGTCGGTCTCCACCGGCTGCTGCACACATCCATCGTACACCGTTTCATTTATGGTAACAGCCTGTTTATTGACCATAAGCTCCATAAAGATTCTCTCTCCTTTATCAGTTTTCTAAGAAATACATATTCACCCCATGTCCAATATATGCAAAAAAGCCCGCCGTATAAACAGCGGGCCTTTGCTTTTTTTAAGTCTGATGTTCGCCCAGCGCAAACATATGTATTGTCAGCCGTCTTTCTTTTTGATTCGGAAGAGTACCCGAAGAAGTCCTGATAGGATTTTGGGGCTTTTTACGACGATTACCCTCATGCTCTCACCCCTTTGGGATATAATCTGTTGACACGCATCCCCTTTATCAGCCGCGACGACAGCCGCTGCTTGCGGCAGGAACGCGCACAGCGCAGTATCATCAAGCTGTTCTACCACCAGAAGTTTCTGAAGCACCTGCAGGCGAGAAGGATAATAATGGCCGAGCAGATTATAATGGTAAAACGGACGGAGCAAAACCATGAAAGAAATATCCCGAGGCCCATGGCTAACGCAACGAGCGGAAACCATCCCCCGAGAAAACCGCCGCGCCTGCCCCCGCACCGCCTGCGCATTTTTAATGATCATTCCTCTCTCTGGAACTGCGCGGTTTTGCTTGACGCCATTCCGGCTTTCGCCGAAAGGCGCAAATCACCTGTCTGAAAGGGGACCCTTTCAAACCTTCCTCATTCCAAGCTTAGGGGGTATCTGTCGCGGTATTGGTGTTCCTACCCCATTATACGTGTGCACGGCGGGGATGGTGAAAGCGTCGAGGTACCCGCCCGCCGCGGCAGGCGGCTTAAAGCCGCCGAATTACCGTTTAATACGCACTCTGCAATAACGCTTTGCGTTGTTGGAGATAAATATTAAATCTTGGGCACTGGGAAGTCATCCAAGAAGGCGTAGAGGTCCGACCCAAAAACAGTGGTCGCCTCGTCCTCCCACCGGCGCTGCTTAAGCCACGTGGCGGGATTGGGAATGAACTGTCCGTTTTCCCGCTGCCATTGGTCGGTGCGCCTTTGGGCATCAATGGCCTTCAGCATCCTCTCCAGCAGCGCCCCGTCAGCCTTACAGCCTGCAAAGGCGCGCTCTGCCGCGCCCTTTCCGCTCTTTTTGGGGTACGCTTGCCAAAACGTTTCAAAACGCGCACCATCAGCCGCGCCGCCATCCCCTGGGGGACTATAGGGGGCACACCGGTTTTTTGTTTAATTTTTTCTTTTTCTTTATCTTTTACTTTATCTTTGTGTGTCAACAGGCATCTTTCGGCGGTATTATGGACGTCCATAATTTTTTTGCTCTCATTCCACTGCCTTTTCCGTTCCCTTTCGCTATTCACGGCATAAACCCTGCACTCAATTGCCCTACTGGTGAGAATACCGCGCTCATCATACGCCACCCTGTCAAACAGACCGATTTCAAAGGAGGTTTGCAGCATGCGCGAAAAAAGCTCGCCGTCTGATGTGATATTCTGCTGTATCGCCTTTAGGATAACGGGAGTTTGAACTTCTAAAATGCCGTTTTTCCTGTAAATGCGTTCCAGCAATATAAAATAAAAGGCGTAGCCGTCGTTGCCGTACAGGGTACGCATCGCCTCGATCTTCTCATCACCGGAAGCATCGGTATCATGCGGGAAGTAATCGAAGGAATCCTTTTTGGGGCGTGCCATTTCTTTCTCCTCCTTTGTGTTGGTTATATGCTCTCAACCTAGGAGCGGAAAAGAGAAAAGTTGCATAGTTTTACCGTATGGGGTGCCCTTTCGCCCCCTACACATCCATAATGGCGCGCAGGGTAACCACGGGGCGTCGAGGTCGCCGCCCCCTGCACAGAACAACAGGGTGGTTGAGGGTTGTAGGGGAGGCTACCAGCCTCCCGCGCCTTTCATCGAACGTGCGGGCAGGCTGCGGGCGAACACAGTTCGCCCCTACAATCGGACGCAAAAAAAGAGGGAAGCTTAACGCTTCCCTCTTTATTACACCATAACGGTGATTACTCGTTGATTGCGGATACTACGCCGGAGCCAACGGTACGGCCACCCTCACGGATAGCGAAACGAAGACCGGCTTCGATAGCGATAGGGGTGATGAGCTCTACGTTCATTTCAACATTATCACCGGGCATGCACATCTCGGTGCCCTCGGGCAGCTTGATTACGCCGGTAACGTCGGTTGTACGGAAGTAGAACTGGGGACGGTAGTTATCAAAGAAAGGAGTATGGCGGCCGCCCTCTTCCTTCTTTAAGATATACACCTGACCCTGGAACTTGGTGTGGGGGTGAATGGTGCCGGGTTTGCAAAGAACCTGGCCGCGCTCGATGTCCGTTCTCTGGATACCGCGGAGCAGTGCGCCGATATTGTCGCCTGCCTCAGCGTAGTCGAGGATCTTTCTGAACATCTCAACGCCGGTAACAACGGTCTTCTTTCTCTCTTCGGTAAGGCCGATGATCTCAACTTCGTCGCCAGTCTTGAGCTGGCCGCGCTCTACTCTGCCGGTAGCAACGGTGCCGCGGCCGGTAATGGTGAACACGTCCTCAACAGGCATTAAGAAGGGCAGGTCGGTCTTGCGCTCAGGGGTGGGGATATAGCTGTCTACCGCATCCATCAGCTCATAGATGCACTTGTATTCAGGAGCAGCCTTATCGGTAGAGGTGCTCTCGAGAGCCTTTAAGGCAGAGCCCTTGATGATCGGAATGTCGTCGCCGGGGAACTCGTAAGCGGAAAGAAGCTCACGGATTTCCATCTCAACGAGCTCGAGGAGCTCATCGTCGTCTACCTGATCAGCCTTGTTCATGAATACTACGATATACTGAACGCCTACACGGCTGGCAAGCAGGATGTGCTCACGGGTCTGAGGCATGGGGCCGTCTGCAGCGGACACAACGAGGATAGCGCCGTCCATCTGAGCAGCACCGGTGATCATGTTCTTAACGTAGTCGGCATGTCCGGGGCAGTCAACATGAGCATAGTGACGGGTGTCGGTCTGATACTCAACGTGAGCGGTGTTGATGGTGATGCCGCGCTCTCTCTCTTCAGGGGCTTTATCGATCATGTCATAGGCCATGAAGCTTGCCTGGCCGTTCATGCCGAGCACCTTGGTGATAGCAGCCGTTAAGGTGGTCTTGCCGTGATCTACGTGGCCGATGGTGCCAATGTTAACGTGGGGTTTGTTACGTTCGAATTTGGCTTTTGCCATTGGAATTTCCTCCTTTTATAAACACATTAATTAATTTATAAATGCAAGATATAGGAACATTGTAGCAATTATAACGAGAAATATCAAGGGCTTTATAAAATTTGCTAACGCCCGGTATCCCTGTTAATCCTGCTTCGCGCGGGCACTCATGATGCCTTCTGCGATCGACTTCGGCAGCTCGATGTAGTGGCTGGGCTCCATGGCATAAACGCCGCGACCCTGCGTTTTGGAACGAAGGTCGGTGGAGTAGCCGAACATCTCGGAAAGCGGTACGAAGGCGTTGATCTGCTGTGCGCCGAACTGTGCCTCCATGCCCTGAATCTGGCCGCGGCGGGAGTTAAGGTCGCCGATAACGTCGCCCATATACTCCTCGGGAACGGTAACCGCCACCTTCATGATAGGCTCGAGGATTACCGGGTCGGCCTTCTTCATCGCCTCTTTAAAGGCCATGGAACCTGCGATCTTAAACGCCATTTCAGATGAGTCAACCTCGTGGTAAGAACCGTCATACAGCGTAACGATAACGTCTACAACGGGGTAGCCCGCCAAAACGCCCGCCTGCATGGCGCCCTGAATACCCTGGTTAACCGGCTCGATGTATTCCTTCGGAATCGCACCGCCTACTACGGCATTCTTAAACTCGTAGCCCTTGCCGGACTCGTTGGGTTCTACCTTGATCTTAACGTGACCGTACTGGCCGCGGCCGCCCGACTGGCGCGCATACTTGTGGTCGACATCCGCCAGCTTGCGGATGGTTTCCTTGTAGGCAACCTGAGGCTTGCCGACATTGGCCTCTACGCGGAACTCGCGCAGCATTCTGTCTACAATAATCTCAAGGTGCAATTCGCCCATGCCCGCGATGATGGTCTGGCCGGTTTCCTCGTCGGTGTAGGTTTTGAAGGTGGGGTCTTCCTCAGCAAGCTTCGAAAGCGCAATGCCCATCTTCTCCTGGCCCGCCTTGGTCTTCGGCTCGATCGCTACGCGGATAACAGGCTCGGGGAATTCCATCGATTCAAGGATGATTGGGTGCTTTTCGTCGCACAGGGTGTCGCCCGTGGTGGTGTTTTTAAGGCCAACGGCGGCGGCGATGTCGCCCGCGTACACCTCGTCGATATCCTGACGGTGGTTGGCGTGCATCTGCAGGATGCGCCCGATACGCTCGTCGTTGTCTTTGTTTGCGTTGTAAACGGTGGTACCCGTCTTTACCGAGCCGGAGTATACGCGGAAGAAGCAGAGCTTACCAACGTACGGGTCGGTCGCAATCTTAAACGCAAGCGCGGAGAAGGGCTGATTGTCGGCGGAAGGCCGTTCCTCAGTCTCACCGTTCTCGGGGTTTACGCCGGTGATATGGTCGATGTCTGTCGGTGCAGGCATGTAGTCGATAACGGCATCGAGCAGCTTCTGTACGCCCTTGTTGCGGTAGGATGTGCCGCACACAACGGGTACAAAGTGGTTTGCGATGGTACCCTTGCGGATGCAGGCTTTAAGCTCGTCGATGGTAAGCTCCTCACCGTCAAGGTACTTCATCATCATCTCTTCGTCCACTTCGGCGGCAGCCTCGATGAGCTTGTGATGATATTCGTCCGCCAGTTCCTTCATATCCTCGGGAATCTCTTCCACGCGGATATCCTTGCCCAGATCGTCGTAATAAACGTAAGCCTTCATCTCCAACAGGTCGACAATACCCTTGAAGAACTGCTCGGCGCCGATAGGCAGCTGAATGGGAACGGCGTTGCACTTTAAGCGCTGGTGCATCATATTTACCACGCGGTAAAAATCGGCACCCATGATGTCCATTTTGTTAACATAGGCCATACGCGGCACTTTGTATTTGTCGGCCTGACGCCATACGGTCTCAGACTGCGGCTCAACGCCGCCCTTCGCGCAGAAAACGGTCACAGAACCGTCAAGCACACGAAGCGAACGCTCAACTTCCACTGTAAAGTCTACGTGGCCGGGGGTATCGATAATATTGATGCGATAGCCCTTCCAGAAAGCGGTGGTCGCAGCGGAGGTAATGGTGATACCTCTCTCCTGCTCCTGCTCCATCCAGTCCATCGTTGCAGCGCCATCATGAACCTCGCCGATCTTGTGGGTCTTACCTGTATAAAACAGTATGCGCTCTGTAGTCGTGGTTTTGCCAGCGTCAATGTGAGCCATTATGCCTATGTTTCGAGTCAATTCAAGCGAAACTTCTCTTGGCATATAGTCCTCCTTAAGAAATAAAAAAACTAGCTCGCGCTCTCATTTAGGTGAAAGCGCTATATGCAGCCTTTGCAGCGTGCATATCAACCACTGACATACAAAGGCACATAAGAACAACTTTGCGGATAATTGCTGTTATCCCGGATAACGAACTACCATCTGTAGTTGGCAAATGCCTTGTTGGCATCGGCCATTTTATGAGTGTCTTCACGCTTCTTCACGGCGCCGCCCAAATTGTTGGTGGCATCGATGATCTCGCCTGCAAGTCTCTCCTTCATGGTCTTCTCAGACCGGCTTCTTGCGTAACTGGTCATCCAACGCAAGCCGAGGGTCTGTCTTCTCTCCGGACGAACCGGCATAGGAACCTGATAGGTAGAGCCACCCACGCGGCGGGCTTTAACCTCAAGCACGGGCATGATGTTCTCCATCGCCTGCTCGAAAGCCTCCAGTGAGTCTTTGCCAGTTTTCTCTTTTACAATGTCGAAGGCACCGTAAACGATCTTCTGGGCAACACCTTTTTTGCCGTCATACATAATACTGTTGATTAAACGTGTGACAAGCTTTGAATTATAAAGCGGATCCGGCAAAACATCACGTTTTGCGGTTTGACCTCTTCTTGGCACTTCGCTTCCCTCCTTCACATAATGAATTCATCGGTACTCGAAAGCGCAAAACTCCCGTTTGGGCTTGTTTGAAAAAGATAAAATTATTGGATATTTCGCTCAAGCGAGATGGATGCAAGTCAAAAGGCGGAGGAATACTTGATGTATTCCGAGCATTTTTGAGGCAGCAGATATCCGTTTGAGTAGAAATAGACACAATTTGCGCTTTTCAAACGGCCCCTCGGCCAAATGCAAGGTTAAACCAATACAATGTGCTTTCGCACAGATTATATATAGTCATCCCTTCCATCTGCCTGCTCCTAAGCCGCTTTGTTTAAAGCGGTTTTAACGGAGCGCAAACATTGGGGCTTTGATCACTTCTTCGCAGCACCAGCCTTCGGACGTTTTGCACCGTACTTAGAACGGCCCTGTGCTCTCTTGGCAACACCCTGGGCGTCCAGCGTACCGCGGATGATGTGGTAACGCACACCAGGCAGGTCCTTTACACGACCGCCACGGATGAGTACCACGCTGTGCTCCTGCAGGTTATGTCCGATACCGGGGATATAGGCCGATGCTTCGATCTGATTGGTGAGCTTTACTCTTGCTACCTTACGCAGAGCAGAGTTCGGCTTTTTCGGTGTCATGGTTCTGATTGCAGTACAAACACCGCGTTTTTGGGGGGAGTTCTGGTCGATTACCACTCTCTTTTTAGAGTTGAAACCCTTTAAAAGAGCAGGAGCGGTCGACTTCTTTTCGGAAACTTCCCTACCTTTGCGTACCAGCTGGTTAAAGGTTGGCATATTGCACCTCCTTGAACTTAAAATATTTATTACAAAAACACGGCAGCAACTGCTAAACCGCGCCTTTATAACCATCAATCCATGGTAGTATTTGCAATTTTCAAGCGAAAATTACACGGGGTACCGACTATACATTTTAGCACCCTGCAGCTCTATTTGTCAACACGGAAAAGGTATATTCTTCGTAAACCGCGGCTGAATGCCATCTGCCCGCAATCGTACGTCCTATAGGGGCAGACCCATGTGTCTGCCCCTACAATCCGTCGTGCAAAAGTAGGTAGCCTTTTTCTGTTTACGTGTATGACAAAACAGACAATTGTAGGGGCGGCGTTTTGCCGCCCGCCAATCGCATAATCCTGTAGGGGAGCGCATTGCGCGCCCGTGGTTTAAGCCTACGCGCGGGGTAAAATCCGCGGGCGAACACAGTTCGCCCCTACAACCGCCGGATAACCCCTGTAGGGGGCGGCGTCCCCGACGCCCCGCCATAGGGGCGGCTGTCCGTCTATCGGTGCCATACGCTCACGATGACCCCCCCGCTTATCACGGAAGGGTCAATCGTGATGGATCTATTCAGTCTGTAACCCTTTAGTTTATGCTTCTGCGGAGGCGCCCGGCACAACCTCTACGTTGCCGTAGCAGTTCATGCCCGTACCGGCGGGGATGAGCTTGCCGATGATCACGTTCTCTTTAAGACCGAGCAGCGGGTCTACCTTGCCCTTGATAGCGGCCTCGGTGAGCACGCGGGTGGTCTCCTGGAACGACGCGGCGGAAAGGAACGAATCGGTGGCGAGCGACGCCTTGGTGATACCGAGCAGCACCGGCTCGAAGGTGGGCTCTTTGAGCTCCTTGCCGGTAGCCTCGCCCTGCTCTTTAAGGGTGCGCATCTCGGCGGCCACATCGGTCTTGTCAACCAGTGTGCCGGGCAGCATGGTGGTGTCGCCGCTGTCTACCACGCGCACCTTCTTCATCATTTGGCGCACGATAACCTCGATATGCTTGTCGTTGATGTCAACGCCCTGCATACGGTAAACCTTCTGCACCTCGGCAATCAGGTAATCCTGCACGGCGTCGGCGCCCTGTACGGCAAGGATGTCGTGCGGGTTCACCGAGCCTTCGGTCAGGCGGTCGCCCGCGCGGACGATGTCGCCCTCCTCCACACAGGTTCTGGAGCCGTAGGGGATGAGGTAGCTCTTTTCGTCGCCCGTCTCGCTGTTAAACACGATCACGTGCTTGTTTTTCTTGATTTCGGCCATCCTTACCTCACCGGCGATCTCGCTGATGATGGCAAGGTACTTCGGCTTTCTGCCTTCAAAAAGCTCTTCTACACGGGGAAGACCCTGTGTGATATCCTCGGCGCTCGCGATACCGCCCGTATGGAAGGTACGCATGGTGAGCTGGGTACCCGGCTCGCCGATGGACTGTGCCGCGATGATGCCTACCGCCTCGCCCACCGCAACGGGCTTGCCGTTTGCGAGGTTGGAGCCGTAGCAGCGCGCGCACACGCCGTGCTTGGACTCACAGGTGAGGGTGGTGCGGATCTTCACGCGCTTAACACCGGCGGCGATGATGTGCTCGGTGTCCTTGTCGTCCATCATCTTGTCGCGGCTTACTAACACCGCGCCGGACGCGTCAAGGAAATCGTCGGCAAGGTAACGCCCGATAAGGCGCTCGGCAAGGCCCTCGATTAAGCCGTTGCCCTCCTTGATGTCGTACACCTCGATGCCCTCGTGGGTGCCGCAATCCTCCTGACGGATGATAACGTCCTGCGAAACGTCCACCAGACGGCGGGTAAGGTAGCCCGAGTCGGCGGTACGGAGCGCGGTATCGGCAAGGCCTTTACGCGCGCCGCGCGAGGAGATGAAGTATTCCAGAATATTTAAGCCTTCGCGGTAGTTTGCGCGAATCGGAATCTCGATGGTGGTACCGGAGGTGTTGGCGATAAGGCCACGCATACCGGCGAGCTGACGGATCTGGTTGATCGAACCACGGGCGCCCGAGTCGGCCATCATGAAGATGGGGTTAAACTCGTCGAGGTTATCCTGCAGCGCCTGAGAAACCTTCTCGGTGGTCTCGTTCCAGATTTTGATTACCTGATCGTAACGCTCGCTGTTGGAGAGCTCGCCACGGCGGTAACGGCGGGTAACGCTCTGGATGTTCGCCTCGGCGTCCGCCAGCAGCTGCTTCTTCTGCGGGGGGATCACGGCGTCGGATACCGCTACGGTGATGGCGCCGCGGGTAGAGTACTTAAAGCCCTGCGCCTTGATCTTATCGAGCACCTCGGCGGTTTTCGCCGTGCCGTGCACCTTGATGCACTTCTCGATGATCTTGCCGAGCTGCTTCTTGCCAACTTTAAAGGAGATTTCAAGCTCGAAGTCGTTGTCGGGGTTTAAGCGGTCTACAAAGCCGAGATCCTGCGGGATCGGCTCGTTGAAGATCACGCGGCCGATGGTGGTTTCCACCAGCTTGCGCACCGTTTTACCGTCTATCTCTTTCTCGAACATAATCTTTACGAGCGCGTGCAGGCCAATCACCTTCTCGGAGTAGGCCATCAGCGCCTCGGCCACGTTGCGGAACACCTTGCCCTCGCCCGGTTCGCCGGGTTTGAGCATGGTCAGGTAGTAGGAGCCGAGCACCATGTCCTGCGTCGGCACCGCCACGGGGCGGCCGTCGGAGGGCTTTAGCAGGTTGTTGGCGGCAAGCATTAAGAAGCGAGCCTCCGCCTGCGCCTCGGCGGAAAGGGGCACGTGCACGGCCATCTGGTCGCCGTCGAAGTCGGCGTTATAGGCGGTACATACCAGCGGGTGCAGCTTGAGCGCTCTGCCCTCAACCAGCACCGGCTCGAATGCCTGAATGCCGAGGCGGTGAAGGGTCGGCGCGCGGTTTAACAGCACCGGATGATCTTTAATGACCGTCTCCAGCGCGTCCCACACCTGCGTGTTGGCGCGCTCTACGGTTTTTCTGGCGTTTTTGATGTTGGAGGCGTCGCCGGTCTCCACCAGCCGCTTCATCACAAACGGCTTGAAGAGCTCGAGCGCCATCTCCTTGGGCAGGCCGCACTGGAACATCCTCAGCTCCGGCCCTACCACGATTACCGAACGGCCCGAGTAATCTACGCGCTTACCGAGCAGGTTCTGTCTGAAACGGCCCTGCTTGCCCTTGAGCATGTCGGAAAGCGACTTGAGCGGGCGGTTGTTGGGGCCGGTTACCGGCCTGCCGCGGCGGCCGTTGTCAATGAGGGCATCCACCGCCTCCTGCAGCATGCGCTTCTCGTTGCGCACGATGATATCGGGCGCGCCGAGCTCCAGAAGCCTTGCAAGACGGTTGTTGCGGTTGATCACGCGGCGGTAAAGGTCGTTTAAGTCACTCGTGGCGAAGCGTCCGCCGTCGAGCTGCACCATCGGGCGGATGTCGGGCGGGATAACGGGTACCACGTCGAGGATCATCCACTCGGGGCGGTTGCCGGAAAGCCTGAACGCCTCCACCACCTCGATGCGCTTGAGCAGGTGAATCTTCTTCTGCCCGCCGGTGGTCTCCAGCTCATCCTTCAGCTGTTCGGCGAGCTTGTCGAGGTCGATTTCGGCCAGCAGTTCTTTGATGGCCTCGGCGCCCATACCGGCGCGGAACTCGTCCTCGTACTTCTCCTTCATGTCGCGGTATTCTTTTTCGTTTAACAGCTGCCCCTTTTCAAGCGGGGTGAAGCCGGGGTCTATGACAATGTAGGAGGCAAAGTACAGCACCTTCTCGAGCAGACGCGAGGAGATGTCGAGAATCTGCCCCATGCGGGACTTGTTGCCCTTAAAATACCAGATATGCGAAACGGGGGCTGCCAGCTCGATATGCCCCATGCGCTCACGGCGAACCTTCGCGCGGGTAACCTCTACGCCGCAGCGGTCGCAGATCTTGCCCTTGTAGCGCAGGCGTTTATACTTTCCGCAGTGGCATTCCCAGTCCTTGGTCGGGCCAAAGATACGCTCGCAGAAAAGGCCGTCGCGCTCGGGTTTCAGCGTGCGGTAGTTAATGGTTTCGGGCTTTTTTACCTCACCGTAGGACCATTCACGGATGGTTGTGGGCGAGGCCAGACCGATTTTTATCGATTCGAAAACATTAAATTCCATGTGCGACCCCTCTTCCATTATTCATTGCCTTCCGACAAACCAATATCATCCAATCCAAAATCGTTCAAGAGATCGTCCGGTTCCTCGTCGTCGGGTATCAACAGGTCGTCGTCGTCCATCTCCTCTTCCATAAAGCCCTCAGGCAGCTCGCTGCTTTCGCTCGTCATCTCATCCGGCAGCACGTCGGCGATGGGGGTCAAGCCCACGTCGTCATCGTCGTCGAAGGTCTGCTTAAGGTCGATCTCCTTATCGTCCTTATCCAGCACCTTTACGTCCAGCGCCAGCGACTGCAGCTCCTTGATAAGCACCTTAAAGGATTCGGGGATGCCGGGCTTGGGAACATTCTGCCCCTTTACGATGGCTTCGTAGGTCTTTACGCGGCCCACCACGTCGTCCGACTTCACGGTGAGGATCTCCTGCAGCGTGTAGGCGGCGCCGTAGGCCTCGAGCGCCCAAACCTCCATCTCACCGAAGCGCTGGCCGCCGAACTGGGCTTTACCGCCGAGCGGCTGCTGAGTTACCAGCGAGTACGGGCCGGTGGAACGGGCGTGAATCTTATCGTCTACCAGATGGTGCAGTTTTAAGAAGTACATGTAGCCGACGGTTACGGGGTTATCAAACGGGTCGCCCGTTCTGCCGTCGTACAGGATGGACTTGCCGTCCTCACGGTAGCCCGCCTCTTTCAAGCACTCGCGGATGTCGCCCTCGTGGGCGCCGTCGAATACGGGGGTCATCACCTTCCAGCCCAGCGCCTTGGCGGCGTAGCCGAGGTGTACCTCCAGTACCTGTCCGATGTTCATACGGGAAGGAACGCCAAGGGGGTTTAAGACGATGTCAAGCGGTGTGCCGTCGGCCAAGAAGGGCATATCCTCCTGCGGCAGGATGCGCGAAACTACACCCTTGTTGCCGTGGCGGCCCGCCATCTTGTCACCCACCGAAATCTTACGCTTCTGGGCGATGTAGCAGCGCACCACCATGTTTACCCCGGGGCTCAGCTCGTCGCAGTTGTCCCTTGTGAACACCTTTACGTCCACCACAATGCCGTACTCGCCGTGCGGCACGCGCAGGGAGGTATCGCGCACCTCGCGCGCCTTTTCACCGAAGATGGCGCGCAAGAGGCGCTCTTCCGCGGTAAGCTCGGTTTCGCCCTTGGGGGTCACCTTGCCCACCAGAATATCGCCTGCGTGCACCTCGGCGCCGATGCGGATGATGCCGCGGTCGTCAAGGTCTTTGAGCGACTCGTCGCCCACGTTGGGGATGTCGCGGGTAATCTCCTCGGCGCCAAGCTTGGTATCGCGCGCCTCGGTTTCGTATTCCTCGATATGGATAGAGGTATAAACGTCGTCGCGTACCATCTTTTCGTTGATGAGCACGGCGTCCTCGTAGTTGTAGCCTTCCCAGGTCATAAAGCCGATGAGAGCGTTCTTGCCGAGGCTTATCTCACCGTTGCTGGTGGCGGGGCCGTCGGCGATAACCTGCCCCTTCTTGATCTGGTCGCCGCGGTTGACAATCGGGCGCTGGTTGGTGCAGGTACCCTGATTGGAACGCAAAAACTTGATGAGCTTATAGGTCTCGAGCGACCCGCTCGCGGTGCGGATGCACACCTCGTTGGCCGAGACGCGCTCCACCACGCCGTTGTGGCGCGAAACCACGGCAACGCCGGAATCCACCGCCGCCTTGTATTCCATACCGGTGCCGACAATGGGCGACTCGGTTTTTAACAGCGGCACCGCCTGGCGCTGCATGTTAGAACCCATCAGCGCGCGGTTGGCGTCGTCGTTCTCAAGGAAGGGGATCATGGCGGTCGCCACCGAAACAACCATCTTCGGCGAAACGTCCATGAAGTCCACACGGACCCTGTCTACTTCAAGAATCTGGTCGCGGTAGCGGGCGTTAACCTGCTCGCGCGCAAAACGGTGCAGCTCATCGAGCGGCTCGTTTGCCTGCGCAACCACGTATTCGTCCTCTACGTCCGCGGTCATGTATATAACTTCCTCGGATACCACGCCGGTTTTCTTGTCTACACGGCGGTAGGGTGCCTCCACAAAGCCGTATTCGTTGATGCGGGCAAAGGTGGCGAGGTAGGAAATAAGGCCGATGTTCGGGCCTTCAGGCGTCTCGATGGGACACATGCGGCCGTAGTGGCTGTAGTGAACGTCGCGCACCTCGAAGCCCGCGCGGTCACGGGAAAGACCGCCGGGGCCCAAAGCCGAAAGACGGCGCTTATGCGTAAGCTCCGCAAGGGGGTTTGTCTGGTCCATGAACTGCGAAAGGGGCGAGGAGCCGAAGAACTCCTTGATGGCTGCCACCACGGGGCGGATGTTGATCAGCGCCTGCGGGGTAACAACCTCCATGTCCTGCGCCTGCAGCGTCATGCGCTCGCGGATAACGCGCTCCATTCTGGAAAAGCCGATGCGGAACTGGTTCTGCAAGAGCTCGCCCACCGAACGGATGCGGCGGTTGCCCAGGTGGTCGATATCGTCGATGTTGCCGATATCGTAGCCCAGGTTGTTGATATAGTTGACGGACGCGTAGATATCGTCCTTGATGATGGTTTTGGGGATAAGGTCGTCGAGGCGCGCCTTGATCATGTCGGCTACCACGGTCTCGTCGGTCGCCTTGTCAAGGATCTCGCGCAACACGGAAAAACGCACCTTCTCGGTGATGCCGAGGGCTTCCGCGTCGATGGAGACAAAGTCCTTGAGGTTTACCATGCCGTTGCTGATAACCTTTACCTCTTTGCCGTCGATATCAAGGTATACGGTATCCACGCCCGCGGCCTCGATCTCCCACGACTTCTCGCGGGTAAGGGTCTCGCCGGCCTCGGCCAGCAGCTCGCCCGTCAAGGGGTTTACCACAGGCTGCATAATCTTTTTGCCCGCGATGCGGCGGCCGACGGCAAGCTTTTTGTTGTACTTGTAGCGGCCCACGCGGGAAAGGTCGTAGCGTCTGGGGTCAAAGAACAGCCCGTCGATATGCGAAACGGCGCTTTCCACCGTCGGGGGCTCACCGGGGCGCAGCTTGCGGTACACCTCAAGCAGGGCCTCCTCGGTGTTTTTGGTGTTGTCCTTCTGGATGGTCGCCATGATGCGCTCGTCCTCACCGAAGAGATTGATAATCTCGAGGTCGGTGCCGAGGCCCAGCGCCCGCAAAAAGACGGTGATGGGCATCTTGCGGTTTTTATCGATTCTTACATAGAATACGTCGTTCGGGTCGGTCTCATACTCCAGCCATGCGCCGCGGTTGGGGTTCATGGTGGAGGAAAACAGCTTTTTGCCGGTTTTATCGAACTGCATCCCGTAGTATACACCCGGGGAGCGAACAAGCTGAGAAACGATTACGCGTTCGGCGCCGTTTATAACAAAGGTGCCGCTGTCGGTCATGAGCGGAAAATCACCCATGAAGATCTCCTGCTCTTTAACTTCACCTGTTTCTTTATTTAAAAGACGTGCTGTCACACGCAAGGGAGCCGCATAGGTAACGTCGCGCTCCTTGCACTCTTCCACTGTATACTTCGCCGTTTCTTCAAGGCGATACCCTACAAAGGTTAAAACCAGATTCCCGGTATAATCGGTTATGGATGAAACGTCATTAAAAACCTCCTTTAATCCCTCCTCAAGGAACCACTTGTAAGAGTTCTTCTGCACCTCGATGAGGTTGGGCATATCCAGAACCTCATTGATATGGGCAAAGCTCATACGGACATTTTTGCCTAGGTGCACTTCTTTGACATTTACCATATGCTCACTCCATTCATCTTTTTAACCATTTATCGCCACGCAAAATCACTATCAGGCTAAAACTGTAAACAAGTGTTTTTGCATATTTGTATTGATATTTTTTGGTGCATATGCTATAATGAAATATCATAAAAGCATATTAAGACATGATGATACAGTATATTATTGTAACACCAATAATTCTTAATGTCAATAAAAATATAGTATTTTTTTATGCCCTTTGCGTATAATATTTTGTTGGGGTTGCCTAAAAAACCGTTTTTAAACTTTCTCCTGCCGCTGCGGGAGATTTTTTATTTACGAAAAATTAAAAATTTAACGCTGTAGGGGCAGGGCTTGCCCTTGTCCGTGTTCGGCGATTGCGGTTCGTAAATCGCCGTCCCTACCCCTATCATGGGCATTCGGAGAATCTGCGGGGCGTCGAGGTCGCCGCCCCCTACAAATACAGGCACGGGGATGATCGTAGGGGCGGGGTTCTCCCGCCCGAATCCCCTGCAATGCATTCGGTGCACAGGGGTGCGCACGGTTAGTCCTCGGGAGCGCAATGTGCTCCCCTACAGGGATTCGCGGGCAGAAAAACGCCGCTCATATACCGCGGACTGGGATTTCACGGAACGGCACAGGGGCCGTTCCCTACACAATTGCCGTAACACGGTGGGTGACCGCGGGCGATTCATGAATCGCCCCTACACCATCGCCGTGGACGGCGGGTGACCGCGGGGCGTCGAGGTCGCCGCCCCCTACAAATACAGGGCACGGGATGATTGTAGGGGCGGGGTTCTCCCGCCCGAATCCTCCGCGACGCATTTGGTGCACAGGGATGCGCGCGGCTAGACCGCGGGAGCGCAACGCGCCCCCCTACAGGAATTCGCATTTCATATATGGGCTGTTAAAATCGTAGACAACCCGCCCAATACTATATATAAACCTCGATGCACGCGCCGGTTTTAATAACACGCTGATTAACTTAACATTGGCAAAATTTATATTAGAAAAACATTCCAGTATAAATTTTTTAAAGCTTGAAGTCACGCCAGCGCTGCAATCGTTATATGACTGAAAGCTTTGAAGGAAGGTGAACGCAAGCACTCATGACAAATGAAAACTTCAGCGCGGTGGTTGTGCGGTATGAAAAGCTTGTGTTCACCGTCTGCTACCAGCTTGTGCGGGATTACCACGAGGCGCAGAATCTCACACAGGAGACCTTCATCTCCGCTTACAACCACATCGACCACTGCGACGAAAACAACCTCAAGCCGTGGCTGGCGCGCATAGCCACCAACAAAGCAAAGGATTATCTGAAAAGTGCCTACTACCGCCACACCGCGCTCAGCGACGAGCCGGTTGGCGAGGACGTCGTCTCGCTTGAACGTTCGCCCGACGACATCACCCTCGCTAGCGAGCAGGAACAGCTGATCAAGGACATGATTTACAACCTCAAGGAGCCTTATTTAAAGGTATCGGTCATGTTCTTTATTGAGGAAAAGTCCCCCGACGAAATCGCCCTTGCGCTGGGGCGGCCCAAAAAAACGGTGCAGACTCAGCTCTACCGCGCAAAACTCAGCCTGCAAAATATGCTGAAAGGAGAACTTTGTGATGTTTGATTTGTTTGACGAAAACGGCCACCTGACCCCCGACGCGCTGAAGGCGACCGCACAGCAGCAGCCGCTGGATGAACTCAGCCGCCTTGAAATTGCCGAGCACCTCTCTTTTTGCGACGCCTGCCTTTCGGCATACACCCAGCTGCTAACGGACGACACACTGGTTGCTCCGCCGCAGCCGCAGGCCGAAAAGATTATGAAGCGCATTGCGCAAAAGGCGCGCATCCTCTTCTTTAACCGATATGTCCGCGTGTCGGTGGCCGCCTGCCTCGCCATTACCCTTTGGGCATGCGGGGTGTTCACCTTCGATTATATCGACGCGAACAATCAGTTTGTCGCTTCCATCTCCGCCACCTCGGCTTCTGTTTCCACACAGATGGAGGAATGGAGAAAAAATCTCAGGAAGGACCTCGCATCCTTCTTTCACAATACAAATCCCGACGGAAACCGTCTGAAAGGAGCTTCATCCAATGAAAAAGAATAGCTTTCTGGTGTTTCTATTCTCGCTGCTGCCCGGCGCGGGAGAGATGTATCTTGGCATGATGAAAACAGGCATTGTCCTGATGTCCGCCTTTTTTGGTGTCATCTTCATCGGCAACATCTTAAACATCGAAATCTTGCTGTTTGCCCTGCCCGTGATCTGGTGCTATTCCTTCTTCCATGTACACAATGTGAAAATGCTCTTCCCCGAGGCGCTTAAGCAGATGGACGACAAGACATTTATGGGCTTTACCGGGTTCTTCGAGGGCAAGTGGCCCGAGATATTTGCCAAACGCCACGCCATTCTGGGCGGCGTGCTGATCTTTGTAGGTGTCGCAACGCTTTTCCAGACCTTTATGCGCCCGTACATCTACCTGTTTGAGGATACCCTGCCCTCGCTCTATGTGCTGCTGCGCAACATTCCGACCCTGATCGTGGCGCTCGCAATCATTATCTTGGGCGTGATGCTGCTCAGGGGCAAAAAGGCAGCACCCCCCGCCCCTGCCCCAGACGAGGACATCACCGAGTTTGGAGGGAAGCACAATGAGCAATGAGGCCCCCGGCTACCAGCCGCCCGTTACCCCGCCTCCCCCTCCATACACCCCCGTACAGAAGCCTGCGCGCCGTGTAGGCGTCTTTACCATGGGCTTCAGCTTAATCGGCGCGGGCGTGCTCGCCATCTACGCGCTGGTGAACCCGGCGGTGGATGTTTTCCACCTCATCCGCTACACCCCCGCCATCCTGATATTGCTGGGGCTTGAGATACTGGCCTATGCCATCTTCCAGCGCCATAGCCGCCTGCAGTACGACTTCTTAAGCATGTTCACCTGCTTCGTGCTCATCTTCGGCTCCCTGCTGCTCGCGGCGGTGCCCGCGGCGATTGAAAACTGGGGCCCCGGCAGAGGCTATACCGAGACCCGCATTGAAAACGAAATCTACGACCTGTGCTACGAAAACCTAAACGCCAGCGACGAGGTCTCTTCGCTCGACGTATACGTACGCCTTGCAAACCCGGAGCTGGAAAAGGATATGAGCTATACCTCGCTGATCGACGCCGACCTGGTGAACGTGAATGTGACGCTCACCAAGGAATACCCCTCCGCCGAGGCGTTTGCCGCAGACTGCCGCGCGCTGATGAACCAGCTTGCCAAAACCGGCGTTCAGTTTGACGGCCTTGCCTTTGATGCAGACGGCAAAACAAGATATGAGCTGCACCTCGAGGGCCGCTACCAGCTGAACATGAACGCCAAAGAGCTGGAGGCGCTGGTAGACAGCTACTCGGATGAAGAAGAAAGCGACGAAGACACCGCCGCCTCCGAGACAACCTCAAGCACCGCCGAAACGAGCAGCGAGGCCGCAAGCAGCACTGCCTCCGAGGCGGCAAGCTCCGGCAGCACCCCATCCTCCCCTGCCTCCTCTGCGGGGCAGGCGGCGTAACCCCCTTTGCTAATTACTTTCTTTCCTTATATTTGTCCTTAGCACTGTCTCCTTACACAAAAAGCCGTGAGCCTGAGGGATATCCCTCAGGCTCACGGCTTTTTTACTTAAAACAGCTCGATTCGCCGCTGCTTGCGCAGCTCGCAGCGCTTTTTAGCCGCTTCCCACTCCTGCTGCTCCTCCTCGGTTTCGAGCAGCAGCCCGGGCACCTGCACGGGCTGTTCGTTTTCGTCCAGCGCCACCATCACGAGGTAGGCCGTATTCACCAGCTTCTTCTCCCCCGAAAGGTATTCAACGTAGGTGTCCACCCGCACCTCCATCGAGGTATGGCCCACATAGGTGATCCGGCCTATCAGCACCACCGTGCTGTTGACATAGGCCGGTGCCTTAAACTGCAGGTTGTCGATGGTCACCGTCGTCACGTTGCAGTTGGAGTGCCTGCGCGCAACCACCGCGGCCACCACGTCGATCCACTCCACCAGCTTGCCGCCGAACAGGCGGTTGTAGCCGTTGATATGCTCCGGCATCAAGATCTGTATCTGTTCGGTTTTTGATTCGCAAACCCGTTTAGGCTGTAACCCCGCCATGCGTATGCCTCCTTTGACGCGCTGAATGCTGAATAATGAAGATTTTCTTGTCTGTTTTTCCGATGCATGACAGGCGAAAACGGTCTCCCGCTTACTCAGCCTGTGATGCGATTATGGTATAATCGTCCATTCCCGCCGGTTGCCCCGCAGGGCGAGACGGTGGACATAAATGTATAATAAGCGCGAAAATAATTTCTTTACTTATATGCGCTTATTATACCATAAACGCGCAGCGTTTTGTGGTACAATGGCCCATCGCCGTAGGCGGGGCATTGAAATAAACCGGTATAATACCCGCTCTGCGGTTATTATACCACAAACACAGCCGCGTTACCTATACGATTATTTTTGTGTAAGCACCGCCGAAACTATGCAACCTGCCCGCTTTTCCGGCCTTTAAGTGAAGACATACCGCGAAAGGAACCGGCACAGAAAAGCAAAGGAGGCGGTGCGAATGTCATAGCAAAAAGGCGAGAAAGTGAAT
Organism: Bacillota bacterium; assembly: GCA_023412215.1. Taxonomy (GTDB): domain Bacteria; phylum Bacillota; class Clostridia; order Oscillospirales; family Ruminococcaceae; genus Acetanaerobacterium. Next base: position 103,519 of record JAEYNX010000014.1, read on the forward strand.
ATCTTGTAGTAAGGCGGCTCTGTAGACGGATGCCGCCGGTTATTGCCAGTCGGATAGACACAGGCAGAAGAACCATATAAAGCCGATAATGAGGTGAAAACGCAATGTTTCAGTTGAGCCCGGAATTCTGGATACAGATCATCATCTATGCGGTTTCGTTCGGGGTCGTGTTCGGGCAGTTTCAAGCAAAAATAAAATATATCGAGAAGCAGCTGGATAAGCATAATAATGTCATCGAGCGCTTATATAAAATAGAGGAGAGCACAAGAATGGCTCACACTCGAATTGACGATTTAAAGGAGGACTGCAAATGAGTGACTATACTTCTTTTATCAAGCCCGAGCTGCTTATCCTGATACCGGTACTGTATTTTATCGGGCTGGGGTTTAAAAAATCGGAACACATCAAAGACAAATATATCCCCATCAGCCTCGGCGGCATCGGGATTGTGCTGGCGATTATCTGGGTACTTGCCACCACCGCGATAACGGGGTTTCAGGGGGTGCTGCTCGCGCTGTTTACCGGCTTAACGCAGGGGGTACTGTGCGCCGCCGGCAGCGTATACTTTGACCAAGCCGCCATGAAACAGCCCAAAAAGGAGGAGTAGCCTTTGCCGAAGGTGTGTATCGACCCGGGGCACGGCGCCGCAGACCCCGGCTCTGCGAGCGGCTCGCGCATCGAGAAGGCTGATAATCTAAAGCTTGCGCTTGAATTAAACAGCCAGTTTCTGGCGCAGGGCTGGCAGACCGTTCTCACGCGTAAAGACGACAGCCAGATTATTTTAGCCCGCCGCACCGCGATCGCCAACAGTGAGAAGTGTGACCTCTACCTTTCCTGCCACCGCAACGGCGCTTTAAGCGCCGACGCAAACGGCTGCGAAATCTGGCTGCACTCCAAGGCGCCGCTCAAGTACCTGCAGTGGGCGGGCGATATACTGGAGCTGCTGGAGCCGGTGGGGTTTACAAACCGCGGCGTAAAGCTCGGCTATCGCGACAACCCCAATGCGGATTACGCCGTAAACCGCGATACGGTTATGCCAAGTATGCTGCTGGAGCTCGGTTTTATCACAAACGCGCCGGATAATAAAACCTTTGACGAAAAGCTGGATAAGATCTGCACCGCCATCGTGCGCGGCTGCTGTAACTTTTTAGGGTTCGATTACAACGCGCAGCCCGAGGCCCCGCCGGAGGGCACCGCGGAAAAAATGTACTCCTTAAATGTAGCAAAACTCAAAGAGCAGGGGTTCACCAAGATAGAGATTTTACTATAGCGAACCGGGGCTGCTGTCGGATTATTCATCTCAATAAGCCCCCGCTGAACACTATCAATATTATATAAATGGCCGATGCACCGCGCGCAGGCGCCTTGTATCGGCACATTTTTTGGATAAAAAGGCTAAATTTTTTTGTAAATAAACCAAAAATTTATTATGAAATATTATGTAACAATTTTAAATAATATGTGTTATAATGGTACTAGCATGCGGAAACCTATATATTATATACAATTCAACAAAATAAATCAGAATCTTTTTTGTGGTTTCATACGGAGGTTAAAAGCATGAGAACCAAAGGCGTTGCAATCAAACTGGCACTGCTTGCGCTCGTAAGCATCTTCGCCACAGCGGTCCTATCCATTGTCGGCATGTACATCGGCAACAGCATCACACTGAACAGTGTGCTGGAAAACGACACCAAAACCGCTCTTACTGCTCTGACAGTGAAGACGGAGGAAATGAAAGTTTCCGCCACCGACATTGCCGAGAATATTGCGAAGGCGAACATCGTTTTGGAATCGGTAAGATCGAAGAACAAGATTATGATAATTAGTTCGATATCTTCCGCAATGAGAGAACTTGGCGCCGACACCGACTTTATAACTGTCACGGATGAAAAGGGCGTTGTGCTGTTCAGGTCTCACAGCGATAAAGTAGGGGATTCTGTAGAGAAGCAGCAGAATGTTGCTAGTGCGATGGCTGGAGAATCTGCCGCATTCATCGAACAAGGAACCGAAATTAGGCTCTCTGTCCGCGCGGGGGCACCCATTAAGGATACCAAAGGAAATATCATCGGTGTGGTCTCTACGGGGTATGATCTGTCCAAGCCGGAATTTGTGGATAACCTTAAAAAGATTGCCGGCACAGACTTTACAATCTTTCTGGGCGACGAACGCATCAACACAACCATCATGCATGATGACCAACGCCAGATCGGTACCAAGCTTGACCCCCAGATTGCCAAAATCGTACTGGACCAGAAAAAGACCTACTACAAGTCGACCACCGTACTGGGGGAGGAGTTTTACGCGGGGTATGAGCCGCTTTTGGATTCCGCCGGAAATGCGTACTGCATCTTCTTTGCCGGTAAGCCGATTTCTGATATCAACCGCACCGAGACCATCGTCATCCTGATTGCGATCGCAGGGATTCTGCTCATCTCGGCAGGGTTTATCTTTGTAAGCATCTGGTTCTCGGGAAAGCTGATTGCCGTTCCGCTCAAGCGAATGGCGGAGCTTGCGCAGAAGCTTTCCAAGGGCGATTTAAAGGTAGAAAGCATCACCTATTCCTCGCGGGATGAGGTCGGCGAGCTGTCGCGTGCGCTGCAGTCCACCGTTGCGACGCTTGACCTGTATGTGGACGACATCGCCACTCAGCTAAAGAAAATAGCCGCAGGAGATATCTCCACCGAGATCACACAGGAGTACATCGGCGATTTTGCGCCGATTAAAGAGTCGATGGACGAGATCCTCGACAGTTTAAACCGCATCCTGTCGAACATCAACACCTCCGCCGAGCAGGTGAGCGCGGGCTCGGGGCAGGTATCGAGCGGAGCGCAGTCGCTTTCTCAGGGCGCCACCGAGCAGGCCAGCTCTTTGCAGGAGCTTTCCGCCACCATTGCGGACGTGCTCTCGCAGGTGCGCGAGAACGCAGCAAGCGTAAGGCAGGCCAGCGAGTATGTGGCCTCGGCGGGCACGGGCGTACAGCAGAGCACCCAGCATATGCAGGAGATGCTCGCGGCGATGGATGAAATCGACCGCGCGTCCAAAGAGATCAGCAAGATCATCAAGCTCATTAACGATATCGCGTTCCAGACCAACATCCTGGCGCTCAACGCCGCGGTAGAGGCCGCCAGAGCAGGCGCCGCGGGCAGAGGCTTTGCCGTGGTGGCGGACGAGGTGCGCAACCTTGCCACCAAGTCGGCGGACGCCGCCAAGCAGACCACCACGCTGATTGAGAACTCCGGCCGCGCGGTGACGCAGGGTGCCAAGCTTGCGCGCAACGCCGCCGCCGACCTGGAAGCCGTAAAGGCCAAAACCGAGCTGGTGGAACAGACTATGCAGAAGATCGATGTTGCCTCCTCCGCGCAGGCGACCGCCATCGCGCAGATTACGCAGGGCCTTGAGCAGGTTTCGTCCGTGGTGCAGAACAACTCGGCTACCGCCGAGCAGAGCGCCGCGGCGAGCGAGGAGCTTTCCAGCCAGGCCGCTACCCTGCACTCGATGATCGAGACCTTTAAGCTGAGGGGCGAAGGCAGCAACGCCGACGAGGATGAAACCGGCGACGAATTTGAAGAGACCGAGGATTTCGGAATGTCCGATGAGGAGACGCTGCCCGAGGGTGAAGAGGAAAATGCTGAAATCTTCTAATCCGTAAAAAAGAATTATCTTTTTAAAGGGCGTCGCGGGGTTTTACCCCGCGGCGCCCTTGGTTTTACAGATACCCCTCTCCCCTCACACAATGCACAAACCGGCGTGGAGGCTTTTATTCCACGCCGGTTTGTGCTATACATTACAGGGTATACGAAAAGAGGTAGGCCCTTTTCTCAAAGCCGGTTTTCTCATAAAACCGGTGCGCCTTTTCGCGCGGGAAGCCCGAGTCCAGTTCCACACGTTTAAGCCCCTTTTCCCTTGCCGACTGAATGGCGTGCTGCAACAGCGTGCTGCCATACCCCTTCCCCCGCTGCCGCTCGTCCACCACCATGGCGTAGATATAAGCGATTCTGCCCTCCTGCCACAGGTTGTTGACGATGGCATAGGCGCAAAAGCCGATGACCTCGCCGTCCAGCATCAGGCAAAACAACTCGTCGCCGTCACCCGCTACCCCCCTGTCAAATACCGCCTGCAGCTCCTTTGTGTGCAGCTCCTTGTTCGGCCAAAGCTGTTCAAACAGCGGGTAAACCGCGCTGTAATCCTCCTGCCTCGCACCGTGAACCGTCAGTTCCATGTTTCCATCCCTTTCCTTGCTTTTTTCCGCGCAAAACGATACCGTGCGGTCAGCCCAGCACCTCAAAAACCTGCCCGGGGCTTTCAAGGGCAAACCGCCCCGCTATCCCCTTAGGCCGGCGGCAGCCCCACAAAGCGAGGGCGAAGTCGACGTCCGCACCCTGTGCGCACTGAAAGTCGTACACCGTGTCGCCGATATACAGCGCCTGTGCAGGGGTAGCGTCAGCCCGCTTTAAATAGGCGCACATCGGCTCGGGGTGCGGTTTATGGCAGGCGGTATGCTCCGCGCAGAGGGCAATGTCAAAATACCCGGCAAGCCCGAACGGGACAAAGTCGTTTCGGTACTCCTTCTCGGTCTTGGAGGTAATAACGCCCAGGCGGAACCCCTGCTCTTTCAGGCGCTTTAAGAGGTCGGGGATACCGCTAAATACCCTCACCCGGTCAAAGTGGCGCTGAAAAAGGCTGTCCCACAGCTCCATGGCGGTGTCGGTCTCACGGACGCCCAGCTTTTGCAGCGCGTCCTTCCCCGGGATACCCAAGGCGAACCGTAGCTCGTCAAACGGCAGGGTGCGGTGCAGCACCTGTTCTGCCGTCTGCTGCAGCGAGAGCAGCACGGCCTCCTCGGTGTCCAGCATAGTGCCGTCGATGTCAAAGATAATGTGTGTGTAGCTCATTCGTCCTCCCTGTTATTGCACTATATAGATGTGCGTAAATAATGTATAAAGCGCGCAGAACAGTTATTTTGATTAACTTTCCTAAATACGCTTATTATACCACAGGCGGCTATCACGTCCCAACATTTCTTGCTCCCGAAGCATAACGGTTTGTAAGGTAACGAAGCGCCGTTAACCCGCGCAAAAGCGCAGGGCGTGTAAGCGTCCTGCGCTTGTTTATACAGGTTGCGTATCCTCTTTCGGGTAAAACGACGTACAGATATCCAGCCAGCAGCAGCCGTCGCAAACCGTTATGAGCCTGCCCTGTGAGAGGATATTCTCCCATACGGCGCGCGCATACGCGGCCCACGGCAGGGTCTGCCCCTCGGCAAGCCCGCAGAGGGCGAGCGCCTTTGCGTCATATAGGGCAACCTTCTGCCCCGAACGGCAGGCGCCGCCTTGGTTGTTGGGGCAGCGCGCGCAGATGACGTCGGGCGAGCTGGTAAGGCGCACGGCGGCATCCGGCTCGTTTAAGCGGCGAATGACGTCCGTCATATTCTCAACAAAGGCGTCGTCGTAGCCTTTTCCGACGAAATGGGCGATACACAGGCCATGGTGCGGGCGCAGAATGATTTTAGGCATACGCTATTTCACAAAACGGTTTACCGCTTTTACCACAAACGCCGCGAGCACGATCTTAAGGGCGTCGCCAATCAAAAACGGCACCACGCACATCGCAAGCGCCGCTAAGAGATCTACCTTCTGCTGGAACATAAACCACGCGGTACCGAGCAGGTAGCAGGAGAGCATACCGGCAGACATCGACAGGATGCTGAAAAAGATGCCCTTGGGTAGCTTCTGAATCAGCAGGCCGGTCAGCCATGCCGCCGTTATGTAACCGAGGATATATCCGCCCGTGGGGCCTACAACAATGCCCACGCCGCCTGTAAACTGCGCGAACACCGGCAAACCCACCGCGCCCAGCACCACATAGGTGGTAAGGCTGACGGCGCCAAAAACAGGGCCGAGCAGGCCGCCCGCCAGAAAGGTGGCGAGGGTGGCAAGGTTGATGGGCACCGGCGTAAAGGGCAGCGGCACGGCGATCTGCGAAAGCACCGCGGTAATGGCTGTGAACATCGCGCACAGGCTCAATGCGTAATTTTTGCTGCGAATCTTGATCATCACTTTTCTCCTTATACTAAATCCTATTCGAAAAGAGGATAAAAAGCCCTTTCCACACGCCGCTCCATAGACGGCGCAGAACCGTCCAGTACTCATTTTGCGGCAGCACAAAGCGTTGCTGCTCCCGCCCAAAGGCGGGGATTAAAAGGTGGTTTTATCCCTTTTTAATGAAGAATCAGTATGATAGGGCTACGCAAGGCTCTCGGCCATCGAAAGCACGATCTTTGCCGAAAGAGCCGCGGTTTCCTTCTCAAACTGCTCAAAACTGAAGGCTGCGTTATCGTCGGCGTTATCCGAGATGGTGCGGATGACCACAAACGGGATGTCGTTCATCGCGCAGACGTGCGCAATGGCGGCACCCTCCATCTCCACACAGTAGGCGTCGGTTCTGGATTTGATATCGTTTTTCAGCGCGCTGTCGGTTACAAAGGCGTCGCCCGAGACAATGTTCTTCACCACATAGCGTATGCCGCCGGCCGCCTCGCAGGCGTCGGCCGCCGCCTCAATCAGGGCGTTGTCGGCGGTGAAGGTCTCGGCAAAGGGGTAGCGGTAGGTTAAAAACCGCAGCGTAAAATCGTGGTAGGAAAGCGTGTGGGAGATGACCACGTCGCCCACCGAAAGCTCGTCGGAAAGGCCGCCCGCGATGCCGGTGTTGACAATGCAGTCCACCCCGAAGCGGTCGATCATCACCTGCGCGGTGCAGGCCGCGTTTACCTTGCCGATGCCGCTGCAGGCCACCACCAGCTCGTGGTTGCCGTGCCTGCCCGTATAAAAAGTCGTGTGCGCGTACTCCTTGGTGTCACAGCTTAAGAGGGTGCCTTTTAACAGCTCCACCTCCGACTCCATGGCGCCGATAATCCCGATACGTTTCATTAAAAACGACCAACCCTTTCCCGCTTTATCTATTTTCTTCACTTACGGGGCGTTACACCCCCGCTAGTTCCTTTTGCATGTGAATGTGCTCGCAGTACTCCTCGAAATACACCGCGCCCGCCTCGCGGTAGCCGAGCTTTTCATAAAAGCCCTTCGCCCTCACCTGCGCGCCCAGCACCGTGCGCACGCCGCCCAGTTCGCGGGCCTTCTTTTCAAGCTCCTGCACCAGCAGCCGCCCAAGGCCCGCTTTGCGCAGCTCTTTTTCCACGCAGATCCGGCCAAGGTGCCAGACGACGCCGCCCGCCTCCGGGAAGATGCGGCCGGTGGCCACGGGGGTGTTCTCGGTGTCGTACATCACCATATGGTGGGCGGTTTTGTCCAGCTCGTCAAACTCCTCGATAAAGTGCTGCTCCTCTATAAAAATCTTGGTGCGCAGCATCGCCGAGTCATCAAAAACGCCGTCGTTTTGGCCCCATTTTACCGTATATTCCATTGCTTGTCTCCATTAATAACAAGATAGTATTTAGCAAGTTCCTAAGACTGATTTAATTAGAAATATAGAACAACTTCGAGCAAAAGGCCTCATTTACGCCTTTGGGGAAGAATTTTTGCGGAATATTTCTTATTGGAATTAGTATTACTATTATAACTGATTTGTTTCCTTGCCGCAACTTTTTTGCTGCCGCAGTTTCCTGCAAACAGGATAAACGCGCAAAAAAATACCCTGCGTAGAGCAGGGCGCAGCCGATATGTAAAGTGCCATGGTTACCGAAACAGGAGATTTAATAAAAGCATCAGTATAACCCCGGGCAGGCCCAAGATGACACTGGTGGCAATGGTGTAAGGGTTAAGCTCGAGGTTTAGCTCCGTATAGCCTGCGGTAAACACCACCGCGGCAAGGGCGAGCAGCCCCAGCAGCGAGCAGATAAAGAGGTTTTTAAGCAATGCGCCGGTCTTTTTACAAGCGATCAGCACGCCGATGCCCAGCACCGCATGCACCGCCGCCCAGATGATCTTTGCCGTTGACATGTCCTTCACCCTTCCACAGCTGTCGGCTTGATATCTTTTGCCTTATACTTATTAGATCGTTTGACACCCCGGATAGGCCTGTGCGCTTACGCCCAGCTGCCTTGCCCTTTTAAGTACGCAGTTGTAGCGGACATTGAGCGCCCGCAGCTCATAGACATACGCCTCGGTCATGTCCGGATCGTAGGTAAGGTCGAAGAGGTCTTCCACTTCTTTTATCTTCTGCGAAATACGGTTTAACTCCTCCGTTATTTCCAGTTTCACTATTTCGGCTTCGTTGATTTTCGGCTTCGGCTTTAAAAACATCTCAACGATACGTAATACGCCTTCCATTTGCTACCGCCTCTCTGTTGTATTGTATGCAGGCAGTATTGGCATTTATACCCTTTTTATACTAAATCCCATTTGAAATGGGGATTTTGTCCTTATTTCAAACACGCCGTTATAAAAGCGGTGTAGGCGGCTTTTAGCGTTCAATAATCATTCTTCAATAACGCTTTGCGTCAATGGAGGGAATTAACGCTGTACTTAGGGAATACCGACCGTCGGCGGACGCAAACTTTTTTATACCCTGCGCGACCGGCGAAAGATTATTGACGAGCTTGCCGAATATACTATTAGTGTAGACAATAAAAGCCCGCGTTGGATTAAACCGGCACAAAAGGGGGGAAGAGCGCAGAGACCGATTGCTATAGGTTAAACGCTATTCGCCCAAAAGGCGAATATTTTTAACCTCAGGCTAAACAGGGTCAGGCGCGTTTTCCGGCGGAAACGATGGCCTGAAAAAGAATCTGTAAACCCGCCGGAGAAACGGCAGTGGATATGAGACCATTTAAATCAATCATCGAACGGTATTGCCCCATGATTTCAGCGAACGTACCTGTAGAGATCTCCTACAACGAAAGCGGCGAAAAGAAAGAACAATGTCTGCACACCCACAACCAGGAGGATAACTGTAAGCGCTGCGAAGGCTTTGTGACCGGTAAGGGCACCGGCAATACGACCGAAAATTAAACATTATTGATAGATGCAAAAAGGCTGCCCCGATTTAAACCGGTACGGTTTAAGCGAGGCAGCTTTTATATAAATTACTAATCAGTCTATTGTTGCAGTGTTACTCGCGTCTTTACCGGCGCCGGCAAAGTCAAAGTCGATGTTGCCCGCGGCAACGTCCGCGCTGAGCACCACGACCCGAACCTTGTCCCCCACGCGGTAACGCCTGCCGCCAATAAGGTCGGTAAACTGCATCCGGCCGTCAAACTCGTAGTTGCCGGGCGGGAAGCGGTCGATGTGGATAAGCCCTTCCACGGTGTTTTCAAGCTCCACATACACGCCGTGCTGGGCGGCGGAGGAGATGACCCCGTCAAACTCCTCGCCGATGTGCTTGAGCATATACTCGGCCTTGTAGCAGTCCTCACAGTCGCGCTCCGCCGTCATGGCGCGCAGCTCGCTCTCACTGGAGGATACCCCCACCGCCTTGGCAAAGCGCGCAAAACGCTTCTCCAGCTTCTGCGGATCTACCCCCGCCGCGTAGGCGCTTAAGATGCGGTGGATGGCAAGGTCGGGGTAGCGGCGGATGGGCGAGGTAAAGTGGCTGTAGTTTTCGAGCACCAGCCCGAAGTGCCCGACGGGAATGTCGGAGTACCGCGCCTTTGCCATCGAGCGCAGCACCTGATTGTTCACGATGCGCTTGAGCGGGCTGCCCTCGGCCTCGGCCAGAATCTTGGCTAAGTCCTGCGGGCTTACCGTCGCGGAGACGGCGGAGGCGTTGATGCCGAGCAGGCGCAGGGTTTCCGCCAGCGCCTCCAGCTTTTCGGAGGTGGGCTTTTCATGGATGCGGTAAACAAAGGGCAGGCCCTTTTCCTTGGCAAGGGTCGCGGCGGATTCGTTTGCGCAGAGCATAAACTCCTCGATGAGCTGCTCGCTGAAGCCCCGTTCGCGCGGCTTGATGTCCACCGCCGTGCCGTCCTCCCCAATGATGATCTTCGACTCGGTGGTGTCGATCTCGGGGGTGCCGCGCAGCGCGCGGTGCTTCATACGCAGTTCGGCCAGCTCCTTCATCGCGGGCAGCGTGGGCATTACCTCGGCGTATTTCTGCTGAAGGGCGGCATCCTCGACGCCATCGTAGAGGCGGTTTAACTCGCTGTACACACCCTTTACCCGCGAGCGGATCACCGTCTTTTTAAACTCGTAGCTCTTAAGCACCCCGTCAAGCGTCAGCTCCATCAGGCAGGAGAAGGCGAGCCGGTCCTCCTGCGGGTTAAGCGAGCAGATGCCGTTGGAAAGCTCCTTGGGCAGCATGGGGATGACACCGTTGGCGTAGTACACCGAGGTGCCGCGGGTAAAGGCCTCCTCGTCCAGCGGCGTGCCCTCCTTCACGTAATGCGACACATCGGCGATGTGCACGCCGAGGGTGTAGCCGCGCTCATGCTTTGCAACCGACACCGCATCGTCGATATCCTTGGTGTCGGCGCCGTCTATGGTAAAGATCGGCTCGCCGCGCAGGTCAAGCCGGTAGCTTACATCCTTATCGGTAATCTCCTTGTGCCCCACGGCCTTGGCCTGATCGAGCACGTCGGTGGGGAACTCGGTGGCGATGCCGTTTGCGGCAAGCACCGAAAGGGCGCAGGCCGCCGCCGTGTCGCTGCTGCCGAACACCTCTGTAACCTTCGCCTTGTGGCTCTGGTGGCTCTCGCCGCGGTAGACAAGCTCCACCCCCACCTTGTCGCCGTCCTGCGCGGTCAGTACCCCGCCCTTGACAAGGCGTATGGGGATATTGGGCATCACGTCGAGCTTTACAAAGTTGCCCTCGCCGGTTGCGCAGTAAACGCCGGTGAGCGTTTTATTGCCCTCCGAAAGCACCTTTACCACCTCCGCCTCGGGGGATTCCCCTCTCGGCGGCAGCCGTTTAAGCAGCACGCCGTCGCCCACCATGGCGCCCTTGAACGCCCGCCCGGGCACAAAATACTCGGTGGTGCCGTCCAGTTCCCGCGCAAAGCCAAACCTGCCCGCCAGCTTTACGATCGTCGCGGGGATAAACCCCAGGCGGCGGGAGAGGATCAGCCTCCCCTTTTTTTCAATCACCACGCCGCTCTTTACCAGCGTAATGAGCGCCTGCTCATACTGCTTTTGGGTGGCGGAGGTAACCCCGAGCTTTTTGGCTATAATCTGTTTGGGCACAAAATCCTTGTAGCCCTCCAGTTTTTTCTGTATTAAAACTTCGATACCAAACACTTCCTTTTTCGTCATATTTCCTGCTGCCGATTCAGTATTAATGTATGAGAACCGCCGTGCATTATGCGTACCCGCATATAAACGGGAGCCAGACATCCTTATACTAATTTCAATAAGAAATAAGTATTAAACAAAAACACAAGCCCTGCGGTAAACCGCAGAGCTTTTGATTCAAATGGTACATTCAGCTATTTTCATCTTACTTAATCAGTAAAACGATAACATTCATCGCAACCACAACCACAAAGAATACGATACCGATGATCTTTGTCCAACGGTTGAGGATGGCGTCAAGCGTTCTGCCCTTGTTCTTACCGTAATAAGAATCCGTTCCTCCGCCCATCACCGCGTTCATACCGTCGGATTTGCTGTTTTGCATGAGAATAATAATGGTGAGCAACACACTGGCAATGATAAGTACGATTGCACCCGCTATCTCAATTCCGCTCAACGAAAGGCACCTCCATAATGATGTAGATGGCTTGGCCGCAACTCCGACCATAAAACGCCTTATATGATAATAGCATACCTCCGCTGTTTTTGCAATATTTATCTGCCAATATTTTTTCTGTGTCGCGCCATGGATTTTGCACATAAGCCGGGAGCATATTGCTTTTGAACTGCCTTGGTGATACACTTTGAGGTATATATTGGCTTGGGAAGTGATACCATGGTCTACCGTATGGAAAACGGAAGAATCTCGCCGATGGAGGGGGATGCCCTCACGCCAAACACCGAGGGGCACCGCATCGGCGTGTTCGGGCTTGAGGAGGCGCCGCAGGCGGCCGGGCTGTTTGGTCTTTCGCCCGATACCGTCGCACACGCGCTTACGATCCGCTCGGCGAGGTTTGAGAGCCACGAGGGGATGGATATCATCTGCGCGGGGCTTTTAAACCACCGCTCGCTGGCATTGCCCTTGGAACGCGTCTATATCTTTTTAAAAAAGGACGGCCTGCTGTTTATCAGCGGCATCCCGCAGTTTGTAGAAAAGCTGCTTGAGCGCGTTATGAACGACGGCGTGCCCGATGTAAGCTTCGGCAAGCTGCTGTTCATGTTCTTTGAGTACCTTACCGAAAGAGACTCGGAGTATTTAGAGGATATCGAGCAGGGCATTATCAATCTGGAGGATGACGTTATACTCGAAAAGCTCGACAAAAACTATGTAAAAACCATCATCTCGCTGCGCAAGCGCCTGATGATTCTAAAGCGCTACTACGAGCAGTTGCTGGGGGTGTTCAGCTACCTTGGCGGGAACGAAAACGGGCTGATCGACAAGCGCGCGCTGCGCAATTTTAAGATTCTGGAGGGCCGGGTAGACCGCCTTTACCACAGCGTATTAAACCTGCGCGACTACGTTACCCAGATACGCGAGGCCTACCAGTCGCAGGTGGATATCAGCTTAAACGTCACCATGAAGGTGTTCACCGTGATCACCGCCATCTTTCTGCCCCTCACCCTCATCGCGGGGTGGTACGGCATGAACCTGCAGATGCCGGAGTTTAATTTTCCTTACTCCTACCCCATCGTCATCGCGGTAAGCATCCTGGTGGTTGTGGTATGCGTGGTTTACTTTAAAAAACACAAGTGGTTTTAAATTGCCGTAATAAAACGCCGAAGCCCCGCAAAGCTTCAGCGTTTTTTCATAAACAATATATTTATAAATATCAATATATCGTTCTCCGGTTCAGTAAAGAATCCTTTGCTCCCACCACCCGAAGGCGATGCGGCCTTCCGCGGCGGTGTCGGGGCTGTCGGGCAGCGAGAGGCAGACCAAAAAGGAGCCGCCCGGGGGGAAGATGAGCTTGCCGTTCTCTGTTTCAGCTATAGTCGTCCCCGGCTCGCCGCGCCGCACGAACGCCTTCGCCTCGCCCACCGGTTCACCGAGGACGTTCGACGCGCTCTGCAGCTTTCCCCTCGGCTTGGGAACGGGCCGGAAGGCTGTGTTGGAGGGGGTGACGAGCGTCGACTGGATGGGGGTACCCGGAGGAATGGCGTTAAACCAAAACCGTGCGCGGAAGGGCGCCTGCGAGATATCGGTCACCGTCCAGACATTCACAAACAGGTTCACCCCCGAGCGCGGCGGGTTATAAAGCCGCGCCCACGCGCCGGTGCCTTCGCCAAAGCGCAGGTTATCGGCATAGCCGATAAAGTACTCTCCCCGCAAAGACTCATAGAGTTCTATCGGGATCTCTGCCCTTCTGGGAAGGCTGCATCTGCCGACGGATTCGTTTTTAAAACGCCCCATAAGCTCACCCTCTACCCCGCTCGTTATGCCGATAATTCTACTGCCCCGCCTTTTTACGCGGAGCAATAAGGCCTTGTGCCGTCGCAACTGGGTCCTAAAATAAAAGCTCCTATCTATTCATATTTAGAAGCCGCCGCGAATATGACAGCGGTTACGTCAAAACACACTGGGAAAACAGCGGCAGCCGCGTTAAGCCTTTTTACGGCAAACGCGGCTGCTTTTTTCTGGCTACATATCAGAGGCTGTATCTTCAAGCGCATGGCTACCGGCAGTAGTTGACGTGCTCCTCGCTCCCCTTCGGCACGCTGAAGGCGTCGCCGTCGGCGTAGCCCAGCAAGACGCCGCACACTGGCGCATACCCCTCGGGGATGCCGATCCGGCCACTGAGCGCGGGGACGGCGCCCAACCCCAGCAGCGGGGCGATGACATAGCACGACCCCAGCCCCAGCTCCGCCGCCGCAACCGTGACGTTCGCCGCGGCGCAGGAGGCGGTAGCCTCGATGTGTGCGGCACCCTTGGGGGCGGAGATAAGCAGCAGCGCGGGCGCGCCGTAGAGCGGCTGATAGCCCTCGAGAGAGGCGCGGCTGACTAAGAACTCGTTGCCCGAGGCCTTCATGGCGGCAAGCGCCGCGTCGTTGAGTGTTTTTAAAACCTCGCGGTTTTCCACAACCGAAAGGTGAAGAGGGCAGGCGCTGGGCGCGTTATGGGCCGCAGTGACCAGCTGCTTAAGCTTTTCCCGCTCCACGGGGCACTCCTTATAGCTGCGGGCGCTCTTTCTGGCTTTAATCGCCTCTAGTGTATTCAAAAATAATCACCTTTACTTTCCTTATTGTTTGCACTTTATTCCAATATGCCCGATTTATTGCTTTTTAGAAGAAAAATCAGTATTATAATTGTAGTTGTATAGTCAGTTCAAATCAAGTACACAAAAAATTATGAGTAAGTAATACAGAACTAAGTAAAGGAAATGGTTATGAGCGACTGCCCTGTAAAATACGCGTTAAGCATCTTAAACGGTAAATGGAAGTTCCAGATTGTGTGGGAGCTGTACCAGCAGGAGGTTATACGGTTTAACGAGCTGCAAAGGCGGCTTTTTGGCATCTCCAGCTTTATGCTCGCAAAAAGCCTCGAGGAGCTCGAGCAGCACAAAATCGTCTCCCGCAAGCAGTATAACGAAATCCCGCCGCGGGTGGAATACTCGCTCACCGAGTTGGGCAAGGCCCTAAAGCCCGCATTGGAGCAGCTTGGCAGCTGGGGAACGCGGGCGTATCACGAAACGCATCCAGAAAAGAAAGACCAAAGGGGTTGAAACTACATATGAAAAGAATCCTTTGCATGGTTATCGCCTGCTGTGTCCTGCCACTGAGCGGGTGCGCAAACGGGGCTGCTGTGCTTTCCGGCAGCGAGGCGGTTACCGCAGAATCTTCAAGCGCCGCCGGGGCGGCGTCCTCCGGCGAGGTAAGTGAAGGGTCCATCTGGCCCACCAAGGGCTGGAGCACCTTCGCCCCCGAGGAGCAGGGCATCGACCCCGCGCTGCTCGCAAAGGCCGACGCCAGAATAGGCGAGAACTACCCCAATATCTACAGCCTGCTGGTGGTGCGGCGCGGTAAGCTCGTCTACGAGAAATACTATCGGGGCATGAACGAGAGCAGCGCAAACCCCGTTTACTCGGTCACCAAAAGCGTGCTGTCGGCCCTAACCGGCATCGCCATCCGCGAAAAGCTGGTTGAGAATATTGACCAGAAGGTCTCGGCCTTTATGCCCGAGATCTTTAACGACCTTGACAACCCGCAGAAAAACGACATCACCCTTCAAAACGT
Source organism: Bacillota bacterium (assembly GCA_023412215.1). GTDB lineage: Bacteria > Bacillota > Clostridia > Oscillospirales > Ruminococcaceae > Acetanaerobacterium. The sequence goes on from JAEYNX010000014.1 coordinate 118,773, forward strand.
ACTCACCATGAGCGGCGGGTTGGAAACCATCGACGATGATTACGGCGCCTATTTCTCCAGCCGAAACTGGCTCAGCTACACCCTTCAAAAGCCCCTCACCGACAAACCCGGCGAGAAGTTTGTTTACAACACCGGCCTTACCCACTTTCTGTCGGGGATCATCACCAAGACCTCGGCGATGAGCACCAAAGATTTTGCCGAAAAGTTTCTGTTCTCGCAGATCGGCATTAGCGTGGAGCAGTGGGACCGCGATATGAGCGGGTACTACTGCGGCGGAAGCGGCCTGTATCTAACCCCGCGCGACATGGCGAAGCTCGGGTACCTGTACCTGAACAAGGGCCGGTGGGAGGGTAAGCAGATCGTCCCCGAGGAATGGGTGGCGGCGTCCACCCAGAAGCAGATCACAGTGCACGAGGGCCTAGACTACGGATACCTGTTCTGGATACAGCCCATGCAGGATACGGTACACAACAAAACCTATGCCACCTTCCGGGCGGACGGCGCGGGCGGGCAGAAGGTTGTGGTGATTCCAGAACTGGACACAGTGGTGGTGATCACCGCCGACCTGTTCAGTGCCTCTGTTGATAAGGCGGATACGCAGGAGCTTATCCCCGCCTACATCCTGCCCGCCATCGCGTAAGCGGGTACCAGCGCCCGTTGCTGCGCATATACTGGAAAATGGGTACTGTTTGCGGCGTGCTTTCTCGCATGGCAGGCCCAGTAGAGTATCAAAGGAGCGCGGAAGATGACCAGTGAAACGCCAAAGGCCGAAGGCGCGACCGGCACAGCCGATGAAAGGCCCTCCCCCCTTGTCACCATCGTGGTGCTTGCGTACAATCATCTCGACTATACGCGTCAGTGCATCGAGAGCATCTTACGCTATACGTCTCACATAGACTATGAACTGATCACCATCAATAACGGCTCGAGCGACGGCACCGAGGCGTATTTCAACAGCCTGTCGAACACCATTAAGATCAGCTTCCCCCAAAACATCGGGGTGTGCAAGGCCATCAACCACGGCTTTCGCATCGCGAAGGGCAAGTATACCCTGAATATCAGCAACGACATCGTGGTAACCACCCGCTGGCTGGATAACCTGCTGATCTGCATGGAGAGCGACCCCAAGATCGGCATGGCTGTACCGGTGTGCGACGCCTCCTGCAACTACCAGCAGATCTACCTGCCCTACCAGACCATGGAGGAGATGCAGCGCGAGGCCGAGCGCTATAACGTGAGCAACCCCGGGCTGTGGGAGGAGCGCTTAAAGCTCTCTACCTACGCCGGGATCTACCGCACTGAGCTGCAAAAGGCGCTGGGCGGGTTTGACGAGGACTTTAACCCCGGCAGCTACGACGATGACGCCATCTGCTTTAGCATGCGAAGGATGGGCTATAAGGTCATCTTCGCCAAGGACACCTTTGTGCACCATTTCGGCTCGCACACCTTCACCGCCGAGTATGCCAAGGACGCTGGCTTGGCTATGCGCAATAAGATGCTGTTCATCCGCAAGTTCGGCGCCGACCCTTATACCGCCGGGCTGATCGACTTCGACGTATTAAACCTTGTAGGCTACAGCGGCATCGACGATGTAAATATTCTAGGCATCGGCGGGTCTTACGGCACGACGGTGTTACAGCTTAAAAACACCTGCAAAAGCAAGGGCAGCAGGAATGTCGCGCTCTATTACCTCTCGGGGCGGGCGGACAGGATGCCCGAATTAAAAACCATCTGCGCCGACTGCGCGCTGGGCCCGCCGGAAAAGGCCGCGCTTTTGTTCGGCGGCAGGGCGTATGATTATATTGTGGTGGAAAGCGATTCGACGCTGCTCGCCGGCAAAGAAAGCCTTTACCCCGCCCTTTACAGCCTTTTAAAGCCGAACGGGCAGCTGGTGTTAACCGCCGCCAACCCGGCGATTCTGTATGAGACCATGGGTATCCTTTACGGGTTGGGCGCCGCGTTTATAAACCAATATAAAGACTATTATTACCTGTGCTTTGTCAAGCCGCAAGAATGATTATTACTTCTATACCTGTTATATCTCCGATGTTTACCTACGTGCAAAGCCCCCGGCAGTACTGCCGGGGGCTGATGGCTTATATAGGGCAAACGGGTTTATTTCTTTAAACGGTTTACGATCTCTACGGTGTCGCGCGCGATGGTCAACTCCTCGTTGGTGGGGACGATCCAGGTGCGAACCCGTGCGCCCTCGGCGCTGATGTCGTGCTCCTTGCCGTTAAACTCGATGTTCTTCTCCTCGTCGATCTTAATGCCCAAGAACTCCATGTTCTCGCACACCTCACGGCGAAGGTCGAGCGAGTTTTCGCCGATGCCGCCGGTGAAGATTACGGCGTCCAGCCCGCCCATGGCGGCGGCGTAGGAACCGATGAACTTCTTGATCTGGTAGCGCAGCATGGTACCGGCCAGCTTGGCGCGGCGGTTGCCCTCGTTCGCGGCCTTGCGCAGGTCACGGTCGTCGCTGGTAATGCCGGAGATGCCGAGGTAGCCGCACTTCTTGTTTAAGAACTCGCTGAGCTCCTTGCCCGCAATGCCCTCTTTCTCGGAGATAAAGGCCACCACCGACGGGTCGATGCCGCCCGAGCGGGTGCCCATCAGCACGCCGTCAAGGGGAGTGTAGCCCATGCTGGTGTCTACCGAGCGGCCGCCGTCCACCGCGGTGACGGACGAGCCGTTGCCGATGTGGCAGGTAACGATCTTTAATTCTTCGGGCTTTTTATTGAGCAGCTTCGCCAGACGCCCACTTACATAGCGGTGGGATGTGCCGTGGAAGCCGTAGCGGCGGATGTGATATTTCTCGTAGTACTCATAGGGGATGGCGAACATAAACGCCTTTTCGGGCATATGAGAATGGAACGCGGTATCGAATACCACCACCTGCGGAATCTCCTTGCTCAGCACCTTCTGGCAGGCGCGGATAGCGAGCACATGCGCGTAGTTGTGCAGGGGGGCGAGCGGGGCAATCTCTTCGATCGTGTCTACAACCTCATCGGTTACCAGCACCGATTCCGTAAAGCGGTCGGCACCCTGTACGATGCGGTGGCCCACCGCAGAAACCTCGTTCATGTCGTCAATAACCTTGCCCTCACCGGAGGTGAGCACCTCTTTGAGCTTCATGAACGCCTCGGCGTGGGTGGGGAAATCGGCCGCCATCTCAATCACGCGGCCGTCGAATGTCTTGTGGGTAATATACCCGCCTATGCCAATCTTCTCGCAGTTGCCCTTGGCAATAACCTGCTCCGTCTGCATATCAATCAGCTGATACTTGAGCGACGAGCTTCCCGCATTAATAACCAGTACCTTCATCGAACTTGTTCCTCCCATATCTATGTTCTCACAGCTCACTGTAAGCAAACTGCAAAATCTGGCCAAACTGTAAATAATTATAAGGGTGTGAAAACGAAAAAAAGCCCGTAGGCTTGACATGAAACCGCCAAACTATATATTATTACATCATACATGAAATTTCAAGTAATAATTCAGTATTTGCATATTTTTCACGATATTTTCGTTTAAATGAGGTTATTGGCAGCAGTATCGCTCAAAAGCCTCAAGAAAGGGCATGGATTTTAATGACGATTGCGGGCATCATTGCCGAATACAACCCCTTTCACAACGGGCACGCGTACCAGATCAACAGCACCCGCGCGCGCGGCGCCACCCACGTGGTGGCCTGCATGAGCGGCAACTTCACCCAACGGGGGGAATGCGCCATCCTGCCAAAGCACACGCGGGCGAAGGCCGCACTGCTGGGAGGAGCCGATCTTGTGGTGGAGCTGCCGCTGCCCTACGCGGTTTCGTCGGCGGAGCGGTTTGCCTTTGGCGGGGTAAGTATCTTAAACGCGCTCGGCTGCGTGGAGCTGCTCTCGTTCGGCAGCGAGTGCGGCGACGCGATGCAGCTTGAAAACGCCGCGCGGGCACTCGATCACCCCGACTTTTCGCCCGTTTTAAAGAAGCATTTGAAGGAGGGCACCGTCTTCCCCAGGGCGCGACAGCTGGCACTGCACGAGGCGCTGGGCGACGAAACGGCGGAGGTACTTTCGCACCCCAACAACACCCTCGGGGTGGAGTACATCAAGGCGCTGCACCGCTTAAACAGCGGCATTGCACCCATGACCATCCCCCGAAAGGGGGCCGCGCACGAAAGCGACAGCGCAAGCGGGGCGTTTGCCTCCGCGTCGCTTTTGCGCAGGCGGATGCTTGAGGACGATAAGAGCTGGACGGGCTACGTGCCGCAGGATGCCGCCGACCTGTACCGCGCCGAGGTAAGCGACGGCCATGCGCCCTGCACGCTTATGCGTCTTGAGCGCGCCGTTTTAGCGCGGCTGCGCGCCCTTCCCCGCGAGGCGTTCACCCGTTTCCCCGATGTCACCGAGGGGCTGGAGGGGCGCATTTATAAGGCGGTGCGCGCCGCCACCGGCCTCGACGAGCTTTACAGCCTGATTAAATCCAAGCGCTACACCCTTTCGCGTGTGCGCCGGATGGTACTCTGCGCCTTTTTGGGGGTGGAGACGGCGCGGCTGCTGCAGCCGCCGCCCTATATCCGCGTGCTGGGCTTTAACGCGCGCGGCGCCGAGATCCTGGCGAGGGCGAAGGATACCGCCTCTCTGCCCGTGGGCACAAGCCTTGCCGACATGGTGCGGCTCGGCGGCGACGGCAAGCGGTTTGCCGAGCTGGAAGCGGCGGCGACCGACCTTTTTGTGCTGTGTGCACCTGATGCGCAGGCGTGCGGTCTTGACTTCACAATGAAACCTGTCATAATAAATTAAGATAATAATGTTATAGCGCTTTGCCCTGATGGTATGATCATTATAAAGCCGTAAACGACGGCGGAATGGAGTATCTATGTCTGTTGAAATTACAAAGGTTTCCCACGATGAATACGGCAATTGCTTAAGGCTGTTTAACGGCGCGGCCGAACTGCTGGTCAGCTTGGATTACGGCCCGCGCATCCGCCACCTCTCGCTGGCGGGCGGCGAAAACCTGCTCTACAGCACCGCAAAGGATGCCGTGATGCTGGAAGGCGAGCCGTTTGATAAAGCCTACTACAAGGGCGCCCAGTTTAAGCTTCGCGGCGGCCACCGCCTGTGGAGAAGCCCCGAAACCGTGCCCGACACCTACTACCCGGATAACGACCCGGCAGCCTACGAGTTAGACGGCAAAACCGTTAAGCTCACCTGTGCCCCCCAGTTGCACAACAGCGTTCAGGTTCGCCTTGAGATCACCATGGATGAAACTCAGGCGAAGATAGACATCGTACACCACATCACCAATCTGTCGGACAGCGGCATGACCTTCGCCCCGTGGGCGCTCACCATGATGGGCAAGGGGGGCTTAGAGATCGTGCCCATGAACACGCGGGACACCGGGCTGCTCGCCAACCGCGCGATCTCGGTGTGGGCGTATTCCAACCTCGCCTGCGAGCGCGTCGCGTTTCACGACCGCTACTTTACCCTGCGTCAAAGCCCCGCGCACACCCGCGCGTTTAAGATCGGGTTTGACAACGAGGCGGGCTGGGCCGCCTATATCAACCACCGCACGCTGTTTGTAAAGCGTTATAACCACGTGCTCGGCGGCAGCTACCCCGATAACGGCTGCTCCTACGAGACCTACACCAACAGCGAGTTTTTAGAGATGGAGACCCTCGGCGAGCTGAAAGAGGCCGCGCCGGGCGAGACCCTCACCCACACCGAATACTGGTCGCTCAAGGCGGTGGCCGAGATGCCGAACCAGAAGGACGCCGATGCCATCGAGGCGTTTGTAAAAGAGTACATCGACTAAACGTTCACACCGATAAACAGAGAGCGGGAATGCCTTTGGGGCTTTCCCGCTCTTTGCGTTTTTTGTGTATCGATTAAGCCAGCTCCACGTCGATTCGGGTCACCTTTCCGTCGCGCACGTCCAGTGCCGCCTGCGCGCCGATGAATGCGCCCGCAAGCTCCGCCCTGCCGCCGTCCTGATAGGTGAGCAGATGGCGGGCGGGCTTCACGCCGCCCTCGCCGAAGGTCGCCCTGCGCCGCGGGTTGTGGTAGCAAACCGCCGTGCCGCCCAAAAAGGTGAAGGTGACGGTATCATCCTTACAGAACAGCCACTCCGGCAGCACCGGCTGCAGGCTAAGGCGCAGCTGCCCCTCCTCAAAAGAGAACACTTTTTCGCCGCACATCATCTGTACCCAGATGCTGAGCACCTCGGCGGTGGAGCCGCTGAGCCTTGCTACAAAGCCGCGCCCGTGCACCGTCTCGTCGGGGTTGGCCGAGCTCGCGATAAAGGAGCTATTCTCCAGCGTGCTTCGCCCGTAGGTTTCGGGCTTTAAAAAGGGCACGAAGGCGGTTTTCAGGTCGCCGTAAAATTGCTCGTACAGCCCCGCTTTGAGCATGGCCAGCAGGTACTTGTACTCCATGTGCAGAAACACCGCCTCGCGCTCGAGCCAGCCCGGCGTAAACGCCTTGAGCCGCCCGATCTCGGGGCTTTCGTTCTCGAGCGAGCCCGAGGTTTTGTACATGCCCAGCTTTTTGTCGTAGATGTCGCTCGCCTTCACGCGGTTATAGAGGTCGGCGGCCTTTGCGGGCTCCTTCACGGTTTTGAGCACCCGCGCGGGGCCCTCCAAAAACGCGGGCAGCGCCCTGCAGGCAAACGCGCCGACCTGCACGTTCGGGTAGTGGTTGACGGGGTTTGTCTTCTCCGGCAGCAGCTCGTACTCCGTCGCCTCAAAGGTAAAGTAGGTGGGGTACAGACCGCCGCCGCAGTTTTGCGCCGCGGTGAGGCCGTCCTGAAGCTTTTGCTCAAACAGCTTAAACGTCTCAAGCAGTTCGGCGGTGGTGAAGGATACCTCCTCCCCGCTGATGCGGTCGCGAATCTGCGCGCGGTACGCCTCCTTGGCGGTGTTCACCTGATCCCAGTAGTCGAAAGCGGAAAGGGCGCCATTCAGGCTCTGTTCGGTAAGCGCCTTTACCTGCGCAAGCAGCTGTGCCATCTCCCCAGGCAACGACACCCTATGGGTATACCGCGCGCTGCGGCTTACCAGGAACGAAACAATCCTTAGCAGCTCCGCCGTCTCGCCAAGGCCGGAGCCGAACAGGCCCGGCAGGCCGTTCATGGCGTCGTTCCAGCCCGGCTTGCCGCCCTCCATCTCAATACCCATGCCGCAGGGGTCCAAGGCGGTAAACTTGTTGAGCGCAAGGCTTACAAGCTTGGCGTAAAGGTTGGTTTCGTAAACGTTGCCCTTGCCCGTTTTCAGCCAGCAGCCGTCCTCGCTTTTGTCGGCCTCGGTTTCGAGTATCGCGCCGTACTGCCGCACCCTGCCGTTTGCGAGCACGTACCGGTCCGCTCTGGGCAGCACGTAAACGGGACTTTTAAAGTAGCGGTAGAAGCTGTCGCCGAATAAAAACGCCTCTTCGTTGTCGGGGTATACCGAAAGGTAGGCGTCGATGAGGTCCATGTTATAGGTCCAGTGATCGCTCCAATACCCCTCGCCGAAGGCGGCCTCGAAGTTCTGGGCGGAGCGCGCAAGCACCGCCTCCAGCAGCTCCTCGCGCGAAACCATGGTTTTCACGTCATGGTCGGCGAGGTAGGAGATGAGGGAACCCGGGGTGAACCGGTGAGAGAGCAGCTTATTGACCTCGCTCTGATGGCTTATAAGCATCGGGGCGATTGCATCAAACGCCTGCGTGTCAAAGGTGAAGGTGCAGCCCTTCACGTGCAGCGGGTTGTAGCCGTCGGCCTGAATCAGGCTCATAAAATGCCGCACGTTAAAGTCCTTTACCGTGGGCTTTATCAATACGTCGTTGCGGCGGTTCTGGTTTACGTCGCGGAAGTTGCCGTTGCCCTGCGAGTAGTAGGCGGGCTCGAGTGAAAAGAAGTTGTACTCGCGCTCAAGGTCACCGTGCTTGCGCGAGAACAGGTGGTAGACATGCTGCCTGCCGCCCGCGTGAAACACCAGCGGCCAGCCGCCGCGCAGCACGTTATCGAGGTAGCTCTGGTCGATATACCGGTCAAACAGGCCGTTTGCGGTTTTGGTATAGGTCTCCTTCACAAGGTCGTCCGTCAGGCGGCGCGCCTCCCGCAGCTTCTGCTCTACAAAGTCGAGGGTAAAGCAGTCCTTCTTCCGGTTGATCAGTTCCACCCCCGCGATATGCCCGATCACGGTGCAGAGTGTAAAACCCTTTTCACCGACGGTGGCCTTTGCCCCCGCAAAACCGCCCGAGGCCTTGTTCTCGGCCACCTGCCTGCGCGCAGGCAGCTCCTGCACCGGGCAGTCCCACCCGTCGGGGCGGGTGAAGGCGGTGTTCTCGCCGAACAGCACGTTCATGTCGAAGATGGGCGGGAGAAGCCCCCCGCTCTCGGAGGAAAAGGCGAGGTAGAAGTTGCCGCGCTCGTACTGCTCCACCTCCACGGTGTCCTCCGCCGAGCCGCGCAGCTTGTAAAAGGCAATCCTGTTTTCCGCATTGGATACGTCAAACCACGCTCTGGCGAGGTTGGACATGCCCTGATACTTGCTGTTGCCCATGCCAAAGGGCAGAATCTGCGGCAGGCCGTCGAGCATCTCGATCTCTTTGCCGGCCCCGTCAAGGCTCGTAACCTCTACTTTGCGCACAATGGCGGCGTAGCTCTCCCGGGGCATGGTGAAATAGGTGACCGCGACGGTAAGCCCAAGGGTGCGGTTTTGCTCGGTAACGTGCAGCACGTTCTTTTCAATGCGCAGGGTGCGGGTGCAGTCGTCGCCGCTTAAGGACGAGAAGATCTCGTGCACCTTTCCGCCCAGCTTGATAAAGGTTCGGAAGCCCTGAAGCTCCACGTTTTTATACAGCGTCGCCGCGGGGAAGAACTCCATGATGGTGCTGTCTTTGTCCTTTACGCCAAAACTGCCCATCGCCTGCCCGCGGTTTACATAAAATGACCACATGGGGATGCCGTCGATACCCGCCACGCCCGGCAGAAAGCTTGCGAAGGGCTTGGCGGTATCGTACTGTTCGATGACAAAGTCACCGTTTGGCTCAAAGATATAGTTCGGCTGCATAAGCCGCCTCCTTTAATGATCTGAAAAGAGGGTAAACAAGGGTACGCGGGCTAAGGCGCGCTTATTTTAACTCCACCGCCACCGTATGCACGGCATCGGCAGCCAGCGCCTCAAGAACCTCCCGCTCTAGCAGCGCACCCTCGGGGGTAATCGTGCAGGCTACGGGCTTGCCGTCCACCGTCACAGCGGTGACCGCGTACTGCCCGTAAGGGCGCGCCTGCGGGTTACTGTAAACGATATTCAGCTTTCTGCCCGCGAATACGGTAACCACCGCCGCCTTGCCGTCGCCGCCGAACTGCTCCTTGGTGAGCTTCGGCTCAAGCGCAAGCCTGCCTAAGGAGCCGCGCACGCCGTACACCTCGGTGAGCATAAGCAGCAGCAGCCAGCTCGCCGAGCCGGTGAGGTAGTGGTACAGGCCGCGGCCCTTGTCGTTAAAATATTCGGGGATGCCGGGGTAAATCCTCGCCCTTTCAAAGTTCGAGCAGAGGATATACAGCGACTGCAGCGCCTCGCTGCCCTCCTGCACAAAGCCGCGCTTGTAGAGCGCGAAGGCATACATTACCGCCATATGGCTGAACACCGCGCCGTTTTCCTTGGTGCCGAAGGCAAAACCGAAGCAGCGGCCCATATCCAGCTTCACCTCGTTAAAGTTGCTGTTGAGCCGGTAGCCGCCGATGCTCTCGTCAAACAGGTAGCGCTTGGCCGCCTTGGCGGTTTCGGCCACCTGCTGGCGGGTGGCGATGCCCATCATCACGGGGAACACCTGCCCTGTGAGCGTCATGCGCACGCCCTTTTCGTGGTCGCCCTCCAGCTTTCTTCCGGCGTTGTCGTAATAGCCGTTAAACCAGTGGTGCCCCTCCTTCGAGCCGATCCACTCCTGCTTTTGAATGTGCCCGGCAAGCCACTCGCCCTTCTTGGCGAGATCCTGCGCCGCCTGCTCGATATCGAGCGTCACCTTTCTACCGCTTACGTTGTGCACGCAGTCGGTGATATAGCGGTGCAGCAGCGCACGCTTTGCCGCCGCGTCCTCATAATCCACGGCCTCGTTAAGACTGTCGAACAGCTGCCTGAGTTCCTCGGAAACCTCGATGGTGCCGGTGCCCTTTATCCGCTTCACGTCACGCAGCAGCTGCGCGAGCGCTATCAGGTTGCCCGCGTAGAAGGAGGTAAACGCCACCGTTTCACCCTTATCCTTCGCCATATCGAAGGCGTCGTTCCAGTCCGCGCCCTCGATACGGATGTTGTTGTGCTCGCCCGCGTTAAAGAAGGAGGTGAGGTTCTGCACAAGGATGTGCTCCAGTACGGTGGAGGATACCACCCGGCCGGACTCGTCCTTCTGGCGGTTGCCGTACTCGGGGCTCCACTGCTCGTCCGGCCTCGTGCAGCGCATGGCGAGGCGGTCTTTAAAGTAGGTCTGCTGCTCAAAGAGGAAATCGAGGTCGCCGCTCTGGTTAAGATACAAAAGGGTGGTGAAGAAGGGCCACACCCCGTGATCCGACCAAACGCGGCTGATGTTGTTGCGGTCGGCGATAAACTCGCCCGGCGCGCTGCCGATGATGGTGGCGTTTGTGCCGTCCATGCGCACGCCGCCGAAGTTGTTGAGCAGCAGCGGGCGCACCGCGTCGGTCTCCATCAGCAAGAGGGCGAGGCAGTCCTGCCACAGGTCGCGCCAGCCGCGCCCGCCCTTGCCGTAATCGTGGTGCGGCAGGAAGGAGCAGCCGTAGATGCGTCGCAGGATCGGCTGCAGCGACACCCACTTCATCCACGCGTCAAACGTCTTGTCGCCGCTTGCAAAGGAAATGTCCTGCAGCTTTTCTTCCCAAAAGCGCTTATTTTCATCCAGCAGCTTGTCAAAACACTGCTCAGTTAGATAATTCTTGAGGTTTAGGCGGCTGTCCTCCCGCCCCTGAGAGACCGACATCACCACCACATAGGCCTTCGAGGCGCCGGGGGCAAGGGTGCAGGGGGCAAAGCGAAGCGCGCCGACGGTCTCGGCACCCTCCACCGTGTCGCCCGCGTGCAGCAGGGTGCCGGTGTTGCCCACCACGGCGAGCGGCCACTCTAAGCTGCCGCCCTCGCCGATAAATTCCTCTATAGCGGGGATGGCGCCGAGCGGCAGGGTGCCGTTATCCTCGGCGGCATACACGTTGTAGCTGATCGCGTTTAGGCGGTGGCCACGCTCGTCAAAGGTCATGGCGGGCTGCAGCTCGATGCCCTCGTGTACGACATACACCCGGTTGAGAAGGCTGGTCACATGCCGATGGTCGCGGATGTTCTCTGCGCCGCGCCCGTAAACGGGGATCGCCGTCGTCGAGGTGATGGTAATCGCCTGCGCGCCGGTGTTGGTGAGGGTCACCTTCATCAGCTCTGCGGTATCGTCATTCGCGGGTATAAAGCTTACCACCTCGGCGCGGATGCCGAGTACCTTATTCTCGCGGGTAACCTTATGCCACAAAAAGCCCGCCTCGAGGGTGACGGGCTCCTCCTCGTCGTTTGTAAAGCGGCCCGCCATCTGGCGGGAGGAGGCGCCTGCCGCCGACCACGCGCCCTTGCCGTCGATATACACCCAGAAGTTTCGGCCCGATTTCGTGTTGTGCAGGTCCTCTGCGGAAACGGGCAGGCTGAAAAAGGTCTTCTGGCTCGTTTTGCTGTCGCCGTTTAAGGTCGGCGTAATGGCGGACATCATGCCCGCCTCGTTGGCGAGCGGGAAGTAAAGATAACTGCTGTGGTGCGGGTTTTCAAGGCTGAAGGTCCCCGATTGATCAACAAAGCTCCATCTCTTGGTCATAATAAATGCTCGTCCTTTCTTAGGGTTTTACGCCCGTACGGGCGTAAAACCGTGTATAACGATGTTGATAAAATGTTAGGTTTTGCACACAAACGCATTTTTAAAGATCGAAGAACTCATAGGTTCTCGCCCACTGCTGGGTTTCACCCGGCGCAAGGTCGATGCGAACGAACACCTCGGGGCTGACGACATGCCTGTAGCCCCACAGCGCCAGCTTGCAGGGCGTAAAGTTATCCGATTCGCTGACGCCGACGCCCGCCTGACGGTTTACAAGCCGCCAGCAGTACCCGCCGCCCGGCGCGGCCTTGGGCTGGCAGTAATACTGCTTCTCCATCGGCTCGTCCGGCCAGGTGATGACCCCGTCGCGGGCGTATACGTTGCCCACCTCGCGGTTGAGCGCCTGCATGTTTGAGAAGGCAAGCTGATAGCCGCCGTTTACCGGCAGGCGGTTAATGCCCACAAAGTTGTGGCAGTACTCGGTGGTGGTAATGCGTTTGGCTCCGGTATTCTCAAGCGTGTAGGCAATCGTCATGCGGTTCTCTTGGATGCGCACCGTCTTTTGATAGGCGTAGGCATAGCCGTTGCAGCTTTCGGCGCGCACCGCAAAGGTGACGCTGCCCTCCCCAAACGTAAGCTCGCTTGCCGCCGGAAGGAATTCGTAGGGGCGAAAGAAGTTGTAGGGCACATCGTCCGGCCGCTTGATCTGCCCCACCCCGACCTTTAAGAAGGACGCGCCGACCTGCGTTTCGTCGTAGCCGATGGCTTCGTCGATGCCGAACTCGCCGCAAAAGCCGCAGCCGCCCGAGCCCTCCCCCTCTGTCATCGATTCGGGCACGCAGAAGGTATGGCGCCCATCCAATACAACGCCCGTGATAAAGCCGTTGTGGTCGAAGCGCGAGCCGTTGTAAAAGGTGCCGGGCTGTGCAAGCTCCACCCTCAGGCGGCTGTTTTGCAATATGATCTCACTCGGTTCGTTTGTGTGCATCTCGGTTCCCTGCCTTTTTTGTGTTGTGTATGGTTACGCAAACACCAGCGTCGCAATAGCATGCGGCACAAGGGTATGCGAAACATAGTCGTTGCCTTCCCCGGCCTGAAAGGCCTCGGGGGAATCGGTTTCGTTCATCACCACCAGCACCGTGGAGCCGTCCTCGTTTAAAAACGCGAGATGCGAAAGGGCGGTATCACCCTGCGCCTCAACGCCGATCCGGACGGCGCCCGGCTTTACGTACCGGCTGAACTGCCCGGTGTAGTAGAATGAGCTGTTGTAGATAAGCTGCTGCTTCTGTGTGTCGGCGATAATCAGCGCATCGCAGAAGTTGTGCTTGTGGTTCGGGCCGCCCTCTTCATCCAGCAGCAGATTCCAGTCGATCCAGCCCTCCTGCCAGTTGCTGAAATCGCCGATGATGTTGCGCCCGTAGCGCTCGCCCGTCTGCCAGGAGCCAAGGTGCACCCCGCCCTCCTGACAGCCCTCGGTGTAGAGGAGGTGCTTGTCGGGGAACATCTCGTGCACCTTTGAAAGGGCGCCAAAATCCTCCGACACATACCAGTGGTCGGCTACGCCGTAGATGTACTTTGCCGCCTCGGGGTCGGAGAGGCTGATCTTGGCGCGCTCAAACAGGATGTCGCGGTTGTGGTCGACGATATAGATATGGATATCCCCAAGGCCCTCGCGCTCCAGCACCGGGCCGAGATGGTTCTTGACAAAGTCGGCCTCCTCCTTGGCGGAGTAGCGGCAGGAGTCCCACGTCTGGGTGGCCTCGGTTTCGTTCTGCACGGTAACGGCCCAGATGTCGAGGCCGCGCGCCCGCATCTCTTTGATATATCTCGCCATGTAGCGCGCCCACGCGCCGGTGTACTCGGGCAGCAGCTTGCCGCCGTTGTTCATGTCACGGTTGGTTTTCATCCACGCGGGGGGGCTCCAGGGGGACGCGAGCAGGTTGATGCCGCTGCCCTTAGCCGCCACCGCCGCCTTGATGAACGGGATCGTCCATTTTTCCTCCCGCGAGAGGTCGAAGGTATCAAGGGCTGCGTCGCCCTCCTGCACATAGGTGTAGTTTTCAAGCGAAAAATCGCAGCTGTTGATATGTACCCGCCCGATGGTGTAGCCCAGGCCCTCCATCGGATCAAAATACCGCTTTAAGATGTCGTGTTGCAGAGCGGGCTTAAGCCGTGAAAACGTATACGCGGCCGCCTCGGTAAAGGCGCCGCCGAACCCGATAATCCTTTGGTAGCGCTCCTCTTTTTTTAGAGTGAGCGCCGTTTGGCCTGCGCACTTCGGGGCTGCGGGGAATACCCCTTTTACCGCCAGCCTGTCGCCTGTGTCCCTTGCCGTTTGAACAATGGTTGCCGTTTTCATACATACACCTCACAAATGTTTCGCCCTAAGAACAAGCGTTTTAATTCGTTAGGCCCGGCGGCAAACTCCGCTTTGGTGTAATCGATTACACCAGTACAGACAAAATACCGCCCTCTTCGCGCCTACATGGATTATATCAGAACTTTAGGGCGCTACCTATAGGCAAAAACATCGTTCGTTGTTTGACGTTATAAATCCTTTATCGGCAGTATTGATATACAAGCCATAAAACGGTTAATATTCTTATGGAAATTAACCAACGAATTCTCCATGTTACCCATCACACTTATCTACATATTATAGAAAACTCATGGGCCTGTCAAGTGTGCAGGCACGGGATACGGCACGGTTTTAGCCCTGTTTTGCGCCTGTTAAAGCCGCTTGCGTGCATTTGCACGCAGGGCGGAATCCCCAAAACACAAAATTATTCATCGCTTCTGCCCGCTAAACCTACATCATTGATTGACGTTTGAAATCATTGCTGCACAACATTGCCGAAAACGGCTTTGATACCGCATAATTAGATCATTACAACGATCGGTCGGGGGGATATTCATGCAAAGCACTATGGCAGTAAACGCAAAAGGATCCGGCAAACACAAGCCCTTGCGCGTACATCTTCAGGAGTTTGCGAGGCAATGGGACCTGCAGCTGATGGTAATTCCGTCCATCATACTCCTGTTCATCTTCATGTACATACCGATGTACGGCCTGTTGATGGCTTTCCAGAACTACAAGCTGGGCGATCTGCCCGGTTTCAGCTCCTGGGCGGGGCTGACGCATTTTAAAATGCTGTTTAACAGCCCGGATTTTTTTACGATCATGCGCAACACCTTCGGTATGACCCTATTAAAGCTCGCGATTAACTTTCCGATTCCCATTATTCTGGCGCTGTTGCTCAACGAGGTACGCGCCAAGCATTTTAAAGGAACCGTACAAACCATCTCATATCTGCCCCACTTTGTATCGTGGGTAGTAGTGGCCGGTTTGACCTTTGATTTTCTCTCGGTGGACGGCGGTATGCTCAACACCCTTTTGATGAACCTGCACCTGATTACCGAACCTATCAATTTTATGGGCGAGACAGGGTACTTCTGGCAGATTGTCGTATCTACCGACCTTTGGAAGGAGCTTGGATGGAACGCCATCATCTACATATCGGCAATCTCCTCCATCGACACGGCGCTTTACGAGGCCGCGGAGATCGACGGCGCCGGAAGATTTAAGAAGATGTGGCACATCACCCTTTCCGGCATCAAGCCCACCATCATTATTCTGCTGATTCTGGCCGTCAGCAACCTGCTAAACGCGGGGTTTGAGCAGATTATGCTGCTCACCAACAACCTTGCCAACACCACTGTTCAGGATGTATCCGAGGTGCTCGACACCTACGTTTACCGCACGGGTATCTCTCAGATGCGCTATTCCTATGCCACGGCGGCGGGCCTTTTTAAGTCTATCGTGAGTGTGGCCCTGCTGACCATCGCAAACTACGTTGCGCGCTTCTTGGGGGAGGAAAGCCTCTGGTAATACTATTCTTCATTATTTCAAATGGAATTTAGTATGAGGCCCTCGTGCAGTTAAAGATTCTGAATATAGGAGTTGACGATGATGAAAAACAAAGCTGGGGAATATGCGGCGCAGGCAGTTATCGGTTTAATACTGCTGATTATTGCCGCTGTGACCTTATTTCCGTTTTTAAATACACTTGCCGTTTCCTTCAATGCCGCGTACGATACGGCGAGAGGCGGCATCTACGTTTGGCCGCGCGTATTTACGCTTGAAAACTTTAAGGTAATTTTCGCCTTTCCAAACCTGTACAGTTCCTTTCTGATATCCGTGCTGAGAACCTCTATCGGTTCTTTTATAAGCTTACTGGTTACCGGTATGTTTGCGTACGGGCTTTCCAAGCCCAATTTAAAAGGCAAAAACTTTTATATGGGTATGTCGATCTTAACCATGTATTTCAGCGGCGGCTTAATTCCTTATTATCTGTTAATCCGCGGCCTGAAGCTTACCGACAACTTTTTAGTTTACATAATACCTTACGCAGTGGGTGTCTTTAACATGATCATTATGCGCACCTACTTTAAGAGCCTTCCCGAAGCGCTGGAGGAATCGGCCAAAATTGACGGCGCGGGCGTATTTACCATCTTCTTTAAGATCGTAACGCCCCTCTCGGGCCCGATTATTGCGGTAATGATGCTGTTTAACGCCGTGTTCCAATGGAACAGCTGGTTCGACGCGAACATCTTTATTACCAAGCAGGAACTCAGACCGCTTCAGATGATTCTGATACGAATTATCGCTTCTTCCCGTGCGGATGAGGCCATTGCGAGCGCCGGAGCGGCAGCGAGCATACTGGATGCGCAAAAGATTATCAATGTCCGCTCCATCACAGCCTGTACCATCATTGTAACGGTGGTGCCGATTATTATCGTTTACCCTTTCTTGCAGCGTTATTTTGAAAAGGGTGTTATGATCGGCGCGGTAAAAGGCTGATAAAATTGATGACAGGGGGCTTCCCTGCCTATATAATAAGAAACAAAGAGGAGGATCTTACATGAAAATGCGTCGCATGAAACTTATCGTGGCAATCGCACTCATGGCTTCCATGCTGGGAACGCTGTTGACCGGCTGCGGCACCGCGCAGCCCGCCGTGGACAGCACCCCGTCTGAGGTTAGTGAAGTGTCGTCTGCCGCAGAGTCTGCTGCCTCTGATGGCGGTTCTGTCTATGACACCTCTACTCCCGTACACTTTGTAGTATATTGGAACTATAGCTGGAAAGAGCTGCACAGAAAGTTTGAGGAAACCGCTATCGGTCAAGAGATTACAAAGCGCATGAACGCTACCATGGAAATTCAGACCCCCGGCGGCAACGAGAACGAAAAGCTCAGCCTGATGATCGCGTCGGACTCCCTGCCTGACGTCATCATGATGGACAGAAACGAAGCTTACAAGAAGCTCATCGACCTTGATAAGCTGGTTGCTCTGGACGACTATTACAACAAGTATCCGGGCTACAGAGAGAATTCCGACCCCGCGACCGTTAACTTTGCAAAGGTAAACGACCATATCTACAGCTTGCTTAACTGGAATACCACCCCTGACCACCCCACCGGCAACGGCGGCTGGTTCGTAAACGAGAAGGTTTATAAGGATATGGGCTCCCCCGCGCTCAACACCCTTGACGACCTCTTCAACTACCTGTCTCAGGTGAAGTCTAAGGGCTATCAGGCAAACGGCAAGGACGTTGTTCCCATGCAGTTTGACTGCGGCAACTTCCAGGGCGGTATCTACCAGCTGTACTACAGCTTCGGCGGTATCGGCGTTGTAAATGAAGACATGGTATATCAGCCCGAGGGCAAGAACGAGCTGACCTTCTTCATGAACGACCCCCGTTGGGTTGACGCCATGGTATATGCCAACAAGCTTTGGAATGCCGGCCTCATCAACCAGGACTTCTTTGTAGAAACCGCTCAGCAGATGAACGACAAGCGTGACACCGGCCGTCTGGCGGTTTACACCGGCCCCAACGCCGTTAACGAATGCAGAGACGGCACCAATGCTTGGAAGGCCCTTGAGCCCGATGCGAAGTACCTGTTCGTGGAGCCCCCGGCAGGCGGCGGCTTCGACCAGACCAAGATTGCCAACGCAACCTTTAAGACCCTCGGCTGGAACTCCATCTGCATCACCAAGAACGCAAAAGACCCCGAGAGGATCTATCAGGTGATGGACTGGATCGCAACCGACGAAGGCCAGTTGATCACCTTCCACGGTCCTAAGGGCCTTTTGTGGGATGAGATCGACGAGAACGGCTACCCGATCTTCAAGAAGGTTCGTTCTTCCTTAACTCAGGAAGAGGATTGGGCCGGCGCGTTCGAGGAGTATTCGCTGCCCGGTATGTCGAAGTATGTTGACTTCAGCAAATCCGCTGCAAACGAAAAGCTTCCCGAAGACCAGAGAGACACTGTAATCTCCAACCAGTCCAAGATCAGCTGGAAGCATTCCGCCGACGTAACCGCTTACGAAGGCGTCTTCACCGCGGCGGACACTCCCGAGGGCATTGCGTTCAAGCAGGTTCAGGACTATGTAAGAAAGCAGCTGCCGAAGATGGTAATGGCTAAGGATGCCGAGGAGACCAAGGCTGTTATTCAGGAGACCATCGACCAGGTTTACAAGATGGACTTCAAGAGCGTTGAAGCTTACAAGACAAAGATCTGGCAGGATAACCTGACCAAGCTGAAGTAAAGCCCAAGCGACTACCCGGCATAAACCAGACCTGAGCGAAATAATTTCGCTCAGGTCTTTTCTGCCGAGTAGTTTTGCGTTATGATGAAACGGGGGGTATCTGCGATGTTTAAGCTTGTGATTGTAGACGACGAAAAACTTGACCGCGAAGGTCTGCAGGCGCAGATAGACTGGAAGGCCCTGAATATCGACACCGTAATGACCGCAAAGAACGGTTATGAAGGGATAAAGATTATAGAAACCCTGCAGCCCGATATCTTGATCAGCGACATCAAGATGCCGGGCATGAGCGGCCTTACCCTCGCCGAGCAGGCACTCGCCATGCTGCCCGGCCTAAAGGTGATTTTCACCAGCGGGTTTGACGACTTTGAGTATGTCAGAACCGCCTTAAAGATGGACGCATTTGAATATATTCTAAAGCCTGTGGATACCGGCGAGCTGTTAAACGCCCTGAAACAGGCTATCGGCGAGATCATACGCGAAAACAAGGCAAAGGAAGAAGCCAAGCACCTGCTGGAGCGTGTAAACGAAACCAAACCGCTTCTGCTGCAAAAATTCTGGCGGGAGCTGTTATATGCGGGCACCGACCGTGCTAAGATTGCAGAAAAGCTCAAGGACTTCGATATTACGCTTACCGACGGATGCCTGATAGCCCTTTTGTGCGAGATAGACGACTATAAGACGCAGCTTACGGATAAGGGTCCGGAGCTAAATGCCCTAACGGGCCAGGTGATCGGCGAAATGGCGGCCAAGCTGGTGACGGAGGGCTGTGCCACGGAGTATGTACAGCTGGAGGAGGCGCGGTTTGTCGTCGTTTTAAGCTTTGAGCCCCCGCTCCCCGCCGAGCATACACGCGACCTTGCGCGCCACGCGGCCAAAAGCATTATTCAGGCGGTAAAGGATCATCTGGATATCAGCCTTACCGTGGGGGTGGGCTGCGCCGTCACGGCTTTTACAGAGCTTTCTCTCTCCTACGACGAGTGCTGCAAGGCGGTGCTGCAGAAGATGTTTGTGGGCAAGGGTGGCGTGCTGTTTTATTACCCCAAAACCGGCAGCCGCGGCACCATCATCGATATACAGAATATCGGCAACCAACTGATGCAGAGCATTACGGCAATAGACATGAACAAGGCCGTTTATTACATAGACAATCTGTTTGACAGCATTGAAGCCGGCAACATCTACGACAAGCGTTATGTGCAGAACTGCTGCTTTAACATCATCAGCCGCATCGAGATCACGCTGACAGATATGAATGAGACCTTGGACGCCATCTTTGGCGAGAACGAATCGTTATTGTGGGAGAAGCTCATCCGCTTTGAAACCATCCTTGACATAAGGCAGTGGCTTAAGAATGTTTTTCGCGCGGTGCTCGAGTACCTTGACAACAAGCGGTCCAAGAAAAACCGCCGGATCATCGAGCAGCTGCTCGAGTATATCGAGGGGCATTACAACGAGGAGCTTACCCTCAAGCAGGCCGCAGCCTATTTTTATTACTCCCCCAACCACTTGGGCTACCTTTTTAAAGAGGAAACCGGGCAGGGCTTTACCGAGTACCTGACCGAACTGCGCATGAAAAAGGCCGCCGAGCTGCTGACCACCTCGCAGCTGAAGATGTACGAGATTGCAGGCCGCGTAGGGTATAAAAACATCTCCTCCTTCATCAATCAGTTTAAGCTCAGCAAGAGCATGACCCCGACGGAATACCGCGAGACCTGCATCTAGCGGCAATTAATCTGTAAACGCTCTGTGCAATTGCAGAAAGCGTTTAAAAGGCAATGGCGCACAGCTTAAACGGCATTCGTATAACCGCCAAATCAGACAGAAGGGGCCGAAGTGGATGAAGTTAAAGATGCCACACATTTTTCACGCCGTCACCACTGCGTTTTATCACTTAAAGATACGTTATAAGCTGGCCCTATCTTATTTTCTCGTAACCATCATCCCGGTGGTGGCCATCAGCTACATCAGCTATACCTCCACCCTGCAGTACGTGCAGTCGCAGAATGCCGTTACCATCTCCAGCACCCAGCAGCAGTACGACATCAACATCACAAACCGCCTCAAGTCGATTGTAAACCTTGCGCAGTCGATCAACCTCAACCGCAGTATTCAGGATTACCTGTTCAGCAACACCTCTACGAGCTACCTTGAATACAGCTTTACCTACGACTTTTTAACCCCCTTTTTAACGGCGCTGCTGCAATCCACCGGCGCGGGCATCCATCTGGACGTGGTGCACTATAATAACCTGTACAGCGATATTATGAACAACTACGTGCATGATACGGCGGATTCCGCCGCACCCGAGCGGCTCGACAGCCAGATTCTGCCCGGGCGCGCCACCTTTAACATCTACAAGGTTGCCCGCGTGGCCGACAAGGAATGGTTTCAGTACATCGAAAAGAATGTCAACGACTATATGTGGCTGCAGATAGAGGATGACGCGAAGTACGACAACATCACACTGGCTAAGCCTCTTTATAACTTTCTATACACGGTCGACCATCCCGTGGGTTACCTTATTATTACGGTAAAGCTGCAGGACATTATCGAGAACGCGCCCAATACCGGCGACAATACCGACATCACCCATCTGGTGTTTGACGCACATGGCAAGCTGCTTTCGGTAGACCCCGACAAGCGGGCGTTTTACCGGGAGCATAAGCAGGAGCTCACGCCCTACATCCTTGGCGGCGAAACCGGGAAAAGCATCTTTTTAAAAGACTACGTGCTGATGAAAGGGGTCAACGCGATAAACGGTTGGAACATTGTGACCGTCGCCCCCATCAAGCGCATGAACGAGAATATAGAG
The DNA here is from genome assembly GCA_023412215.1 of Bacillota bacterium. GTDB lineage: Bacteria > Bacillota > Clostridia > Oscillospirales > Ruminococcaceae > Acetanaerobacterium. The sequence goes on from JAEYNX010000014.1 coordinate 140,018, forward strand.
AAGATACGCAACGCGACGCTGCTCTACGGCATGATTGCGCTCATCATCCTGTTTATTGTCACCAACCTGCTGGCGGCCTCCTTCTCCAACCGCATCATCGGTATTACCCGCCGCATGCAGAAGGTGCAGAGCAACAATCTAAACCACAAGGTAAGCGATCCCTACAACGACGAGATCGGTTTTCTCGCGCGCACCTTTAACGAGATGACCGAGCGCATGGAGAACCTGATACGCGACAACTATCAGGCCAATATCGACAAAAAAGAGGCGCAGCTCAAGGCGCTGCAGGCGCAGATCAACCCGCATTTTCTGTATAACTCCCTCTCTAGCATCAGCCGTCTGGGCGATATCGGCGACAAAGAGAGGATCAAAACGATGGTAAGGGCGCTTACCACCTTTTACCGCATGACGCTCAATAAGGGCAACGACCTGATCAAGATCTCGGACGAGCTGGAACAGGTGAAGGCCTACACCCAGATTTACAAGATACGCAAGGGCGACGATTTTAACATCTGTTATAAAATCGACGAGGCCGCGCTCAGCTTCGACACCGTAAAGGTTATCCTGCAGCCGTTTATCGAAAATGTGCTGGAGCACGGCGTCTACACCCGCGAAACCCCCATCAACATCATCCTTTCGGTTGCGCTGCAGGAGCAGGATGTGGTGTTTGAGATCATCGACGACGGCGTCGGCATCCCGCCCAAAAAGCTCAATACCCTGCTTTCCGCAAAGCGGGAGCACACGAGCGGCTACGGCATTAAAAACGTGGACGACCGCATCAAGCTGCAATTCGGCGCGGGTTACGGCGTTAAGATCTTCAGCCGCGTAGGCATCGGCACCAAGGTGACGCTGCGTATCCCGCAGTTTAAGCGCCAGCAGGAGATCAACCGGGGTAACTGAGAACATGTAAAAAACCCCGCTGCGGGCTGTCCTACAAGCCGCAGCGGGGTTTTCTTCTGTCTATCCGAAAGCTACGCGGTTTTGAGCGCGACGTCAAAATCGATGGTGCCGACGTCCTCGAGCTCCATGGGGATGCTCACGACACTGTGCGCGGAGGTGAGCGAGAACTGCTCGCCCAGCATCACGGTGGGCGGTGTGATGTCTATCTGTATACTGTCCTTGCTGATGTTGGAGCAGGCGTTGCCCATAATCATGTTGCACAGCTCGCTGACCGCGCTGATCACCAGCTCGCCCACGCCGTCGAGCTCCATGCCGCCCAGCAGTTCGGAGGCGATTTCGCACCCCGTGCGGGTATTCATGGTCATGTAGAGGTTGCCCTGCAGGTCGCCGATCAGCTCGATCATCACGGCGATGTCGCCGCCGCAGTTATCTTTTTGCAATAAGCTCGCACCCTTGCAGGTGATGCGCCGCTGTGAGAAGGATTCAAACACGGTGTTGATAGCGTCTATTATTCCTGTAACTTGGTTGTTGGTCATCATTAGTTCTTGCTCCCTTCAAAAGCGCATTCAGCCGATAAAATAGGCAGTGTGATGGTAAAGGTCGTTCCGCTGCCGCGCTCGGTGGTCACCTCTATCTGCCCGCCCATGCCTTCGCAGGCACTTAAAACCGCGGCCATCCCCACGCCGCGCCCCGAAAGGGTGTCGGCGCTTTCCTTGGTGGAAAAACGGTCCAGGAAAATCAGGTTGATAAGCTCCTGCTCACTCATCTGCTGCAGCTTCTCTTCGGTGAGCATCCCGTCGTTTATCGCCTTCCGGCGCAGTCTATCGCTGTCTATTCCCCTGCCGTCGTCGGATATCCGAATGCAAAGTTCATCGCCACCCTGACGCTCTACGCGGCAGAGGATAACGCCCTGCTCGGGCTTACCGCACGCCAGGCGCTCTTCGTCGGTTTCAAACCCGTGGTCCATCGCGTTGCGGTAGATGTGCACCAGCGAGCGCAGCACCGCGTTATAGGCCTGAGGGTTTAGATAGATATCGTCGCCCTCCACCAGATACATCGGCATGTTCTTCATCAGGCGGTCCGCAAGGTATTGCAGGTAGTCGGCGTACTGGTTGAGGAACACCTTGATGTTCTTATGCTTAAGGCTGTCGAGCATGGTAAGGATATCCTGCCTGCTGCGGTTCTCCGGGCCGGTTTGTATGGCCTGCTCAAGGGCGGCCAGACGCTCCTGCGGTATGGTGATGGCCTCGTCCTTCTCTAAGAACCCGGCGCCGAGCACCGAGGCGATGGTGTGCAGGTCTTTGCGCACAATGGCTTCGGCGTCCATGCCCGACATCAGCGCCTCTACCTGTGCGGGCCCCACGGCCTTGTCGTTTAGCAGGGCGTAGAGCTTGTCCTCAAAATAGTGCAACTGCTCGGAGGAGCTGATAAAGCCGTACTGGGCAAAGTCGCCCTTAAAGGTGTGTACGGCGCGGTAAAGCTCGTTGAGGGCTGTGTTGAAATCGGCCTTCCCCTCGAAGAAATCCTTGTAGCCGCGGGCAAACAGCTCGCTGAACTCCGCAAGCATCTGCTTGATCTGCCACTGGTAGGTAAGGGCCTTGATCACCAGGCGCTGGGTGTTCTGCTCCTCGATTACGGCCTTTTCCATGGCTTTGTGCTCGGTGACGTCGTTTAAGATCACCATCACCGATTTTTCGCCGCTGTTCTCCACGCGCTTGTACTCAAAGTGGATGTCCTTCCCCTCGATCTTCCCTTCGGCGGGGAGCAGCGAAAGGTAAACGTTGTCGGTAATCGGCGAGGAGTTTGCAAAATAGCCGTTGAGGGCCGCGGAGAAAACGGGCAGCGCGTCCTCCCCGAAGTACTCGGAGGCAAGGCTGATATAGTTCTCGCCGCCTACGGGGCGCTTAAAAATCTTGGTGCACTCGGCGCTGAATTCCTCCTTGACGACAAGGTCGCGCCCGAACATCATAAACCCCTGCCCCGCGTGGTCCAGCAGGTTTTTAACGGTGTGTGATTTGTAAATGAGGTTGTTGCGCAGGTCTACCTCCTGCTTGTGCGCCTGCAGCAACTGCCGCTGCTGGGACTGCAGCACCTCGATCTGCGCCTCGTTGCGCTTGGAAAGCCCGATTAAAAACTGTCGTATGCTGATAACGCCCGCGTACTGATGGTCTTTGCACACGATGATATAGTCGTACAGCTTACTGCTGCTGCGCTTCATGGCCGCGATACCGATACTGGACACCGTATCGCCGATATCCACCGAAAGCACGTCGGCATCGGTTAAAATCTTCACGGGGCGCTCTAAAAACAGGGAGTTGCCGTAAAGCGAGCCCAGCTTCTGAAAGAAGGTGGTGCGCATGATAATGCCCTGCGGGATCGTTCCGTCAAACACCACCACGCCCTCGGCCTCGGGCTGCTGCAGGAAAATCTCCTTAACCTCCCTGCCCAGCATCGCCATCTCAACGGTGGGCACCTGTATCACAAACGACGAGAGGGTATCCTCCTGCTCAAACAGGTCGTTCTGCTCGGCCTGCGGTGATGTATTAAGCATGTTTCAGCTCCTTATACTCGCCCGAAAGAATGTCCTCTACCTTTTTGAGCACGTCGTCCTCTTTAAACGGCTTTACGATATAGTGGCGCGCGCCTTTATTCAGGGCCTCGATGATCTTGATCTCCTGCCCAAGTGCGGAGATCATCACCACGCAGGCTTCACCGTCCAGCTTGCGGATCTGCTCTAACGCGGCGATGCCGTCCATCACCGGCATGGTAATATCCATCGTCACCAAGTCGGGCTTGCACTGCTGGTATTTTGTCACCGCATCCTGCCCGTTCGCAGCCTCAGAAACCACCTGATAGCCGTTTTTCTCAAATGCCCTTTTTAAATTGACGCGTATCATCAGCGAATCGTCCACAATCATGATCTTTTTCATGTTAATCTCCATTCCACCGCCTAATAACGGTACAGTTTTATTCGCGGAAAGATGGTTTTGCCGCATACTGTTGTCTATGAGTGTCACTTCCCTCGCTATTATTAAACCGAATCAGGCGGTGCCTAGGCTAGCAGCACTATGAAAAAACTCTGAAAAATTTTTGTCAATTTTTCTGTAAGGCTTTGGTTATGTAAAATTTGACATGTTAAAACGACAGAAGTATAATGCTATTGTTCTATTCATCCACGTAGTATGGGCTCGGAGGGAAAACTGTGAAATTAAGATATAAACGCCTTGGTGTTTTGATGATGGTGTTACTGGCCGCCCTTACCGTCTTTACAAGCGCCTGCGCCGACCGTAGGCCCGCGGAGACCTCCTCCGGCACACCGGGCGAAGATCTGCCCGCCGCCTCTTCCGACACATCCTCCGCGGCGCACGGTGGGGAATCATCCGGGGAGGTGCTGTCCATCCTGCCCGCTCAGGCGCTTAGACACATGTTTGAAAGCCTGAATGGCAGCTCGCTGGTTGCCATCAGCCCCGAGGGGACTATTGTAAAGACCACGGATTACCCGGGCAAGTGTTATTCAAACGGGCAGCTTTCACCCGACGGGAAAAACCTGCTCTGCGCGGTGGGCCTGGAAAACGGGGGCGAAGGCTTTGCGTGCAGCTATACGATGCTAAACCTTACGACGGGCAAGCAGTACTTTGAACCGACCAGCGTGGATGGTGAACGCCGCACCATCATGGGCAACGACCTCTATGGAGAGGCCTACGGGCATAGAGCAGACAGCCCGGAGGCCCGCAACCCCATAAGGCTCTTTAACATGCAGTGCCGCCCGCTGGGGGTTTCGCTTGCCTTTGATTACGGCAAAAAGCTCTACCTCCCCTCCGGCGAGGTGTATGACGAGAACTGCGTCACCGGCATCGGCTATAACCAGATTACCGAAACCTATTACCTCACCTATGCCGCAGACCTTTCGCAGCAGGAGCTGCGGGCCGGGGGCAGCCGCGAACCCTTTGCCTTAAACCGGCTGGGCATCGCTGTTTTTAATAAAAGCGGCGCGCTGGTCACCAACTGCCTGCTGTCAGCCGACTATATGGCGCCCTACTCCGACCACACCCTGTCGCTTAATCCCAACAACCCCACCGTGCTGGCCGACGGCTGGCTGGTGGTGAACGCCGTGAAACGGGACGGCCACTCCCCCCTGCTGCTGATTAACCCCGTCGGCTGGGCGGTAAAGGAACTGCCCTACCGCAGCCACGGCAGTAATATCACCCTGACCAACAGGCTGCTTGCCGCCTTTGAAAACGACACCGCGGAGGACAGCCCCAATGCGGCGCTCTTGGACCTTCAAAACGGCGAGATTGTCTCGGAGGTGGTGCTGCCCGAGGCCATAACGGTGGAGGGCTACCCCAATGCGTTTACCCCCATCGACGTGGTGTGGAAGGACGGCAAAGGGTATCTTGCGGCATACAGCTGGATAGACGGTTACCGGGATTTTTCGGGCCTGTTTCGGTGGGACGGCAAAACGGCGACGCTCATCCACCTGCTGCCCCCCACCTACAGCTGGTGCAACCTGCTGGGAACCGACAGCGAGGGGAACTGCCTAGTGCTGCTTTACGGCGCAACGGAGCAGATGGAGGAAAGCTTTGCGCACTTGGCAGGGCGCAGGTAATCTAAGCTCAAAGCGATTATGGGAGGATCATCATGAAATGTATCCACGCCGGTAAACTCCGAAACACTTGCGAGAAGGCTTTGCCGCTTCTGCTGGCGGTCTCCGTCACGATTGCCCTTTTTGGCGGTTGCGACGCCGTGGCCGAAGGCGCCCTTGAGGCGGGCAACGGCGATGTTGCGAGCAGCAGCACGGTGGTGCCGAATGAGGTTATAGACAGCCTGCTAAACCAATACATCATTCCATATGAGTACTTTTCAGGCGGCCAGAATTGGGATTTTTCAAACGAGAATTACCTTCCTAAGGGCAGTACTTCCTCATTGAGTGCCACATCACTCCTGGATAATCTGATTGTAAAGTTTAGCCTTGGTATACTGGCCCACAATACACCGCAGGCCCTTTCCAAGCAATTTGCTTCTATTGTAGACGACACCGGTGTAAGTTACGCCATTACAAAAGACCTTCAAAAAGCGGTGGGAGCATTTTATTTCGGCACAGCCGTCAATAACCCCATAGAATCCAGTTTCGCACCAGACCAATACCCCAACGGGCTCCCATCTTCTATTGTGCCGAGCGAAAGACCACTGTCGTTCAAATCTGCAAAGGCGCTGGAAAACGGAGATATCCGCATGGTGATTGACCGTTATGCCCCCGACTCCGACATACCTGTTTCATCGTGCGCTTATATCTTCCGCCCATTTACCGTAGATATCTCACCGGACGGCTTGCTGGGTGAACTGTTCAAAAAAGGGGACCGTGCATACCGGTTTGTCTCGGTGCTCGACCAACCCCTTCATTACCCCGATAACGAGGTGCACATTCAATCGGCCGAGGAATTGATCGCGCTTTCAAACGCCGTGAACAGTGGGGACACCGCCTACCAGAATAACCGGTATTACCTGGATGCCGACATTGATATGTCCGGCCTTACCATAGAGCCTATCGGGCAATATGCCCGAGACCCGGACGCCGAGATAGGCGCAGATGGTTTCGCCACCTATTTTGACGGGCAGGGCCATACCATCCGCAACCTGTCCATACAGGCGACGGCGGAAGACCCGGAAAAAGGGTATAACGTCGGGCTTTTCTCCGTGATCGCTTCCGTCGGGACGGTGACCAATCTAAGCCTTGAAAACTGTACCATATCCTTAACGGTACCTATCCAATTGATGATGGAACAATCCTGCGGCGGATTGGCGGGGCAGTGCTACGGCACCGTTACCAACTGCCGGGTATCCGGCGCCGTTACGGGGGGTTATCAGGTCGGCGGGTTGGTGGGTGTGGCCGCCTGGCTCTCTAAGATATCCGAATGCGAGGTAAACGTCTCTGTCACCGGCGAGGCGGAAATCGGCGCTTTTGCGGGCAGCATGCATAACTGTACGATCTCACGGTGTACGGCTGAGGGGGAGGTAACCGCCGTGAGCGGAACCGTCTATGAACGCCCAAGGGGCATCGGCGGCTTTTCGGGTTTTAATGTGATCGGCACCGTAGAAAACTGCCAATCCTCCGTCTTTGTAAAGACGACGGTACCGTCGGAATGGGTGGGCGGCTTTATGGGATACAATCAGGGACAGATCAGCCGCTGCCTTTACGATATTGATAAGACGCCCAACTGGGATGCCGTAGACGTGAAATACGGTAACAGCACTACAGATCTCAAAGGGGTTTCAAAAAGTGAATTAACGTTGCAGAGTAAAGAGAACCAGCCCTAAAAGGGCCGAAATTTTTGGATATAAAATTGCAAAATGCATCTTGACATTCAACTGATTATAGTATATTCTTTCTTTATAAATCATATATGATTACTAGTAATTTCAAGGAGGGTAAACAGATGACAGCTTTACTCAATAAGATTGCCTGCAGGAATTTGATGAATACTGTCATGTTCATGCGCGGTTCCATGTGCCGCAGCATGTACCTTGCTGTACCCAAAATGAAATACTGCCGCCAGCCGATATAGGTGAGATATAGTTGATATATCCCATTTTAAAATGCCGGTTAGCGCAACGCTTACCGGCATTTTGTTTTATCCAGCTGAGGTGATGATACCTAAACCCCGTTTCACAGGAAATGCTACTATCATACTATTGATGAAGGAAAGGTTGACCGTAATGAGTGAGAAAAAACTGAAATTTGACACCCTGCAGGTGCATGCAGGCCAGACCCCCGACCCCGTAACCGGAGCGCGCGCCGTGCCTATCTACCAAACCACCTCGTATGTGTTTAAAGACACCGCCGAGGCCGAGGGCCGTTTCGCCCTTACCGTACCCGGCAACATCTACTCCCGCCTCACCAACCCCACGGTGGATGTGTTCGAACAGCGCGTGGCTGCCCTTGAGGGCGGTTCCGCCGGCCTTGCCACCGCCTCCGGCTCCGCGGCAGTTACCTACGCCATCGAGAATATCGCGGGCGTGGGCGACGAGATTGTTTCGGCCAGTACCCTTTACGGCGGCACCTACCACCTGTTTGCCGATACCCTGCCCCGATTCGGCATCAAAACCATCTTCGTAAACCCGGACGACCCCGAAAACTTCCGCAAGGCCATCACCGAGAAAACCAAGGCCCTGTATGTCGAGACGCTGGGCAACCCCGGCATCAACGTGATAGACTTCGACGCCGTGGGCAAAATCGCCGCCGAAAACGGCATCCCGCTGATTGTCGACAACACCTTCGCCACCCCTTACCTGTTCCGCCCGTTTGAGCACGGCGCCAACGTGGTGGTGCATTCCGCCACTAAGTTTATCGGCGGCCACGGCAGCTCCATCGGCGGCATCATTGTAGACGGCGGCAACTTCAACTGGGAAAACGGCAAATTCCCCGCGTTCACCACCCCCGATAAGAGCTATCACGGCATTAAATACGCCGACCTCGGGCCGGTTGCCTACGCGGTAAAGATCCGTGCACAGCTCCTGCGCGACACCGGCGCCTCGCTTTCGCCCTTTAACGCCTTCCTGTTCCTGCAGGGGCTCGAGTCGCTCTCGCTGCGCGTGCAGAAGCATGTGGCCAACACCCAGAAGGTTGTTAAATTCTTAGAGAGCAGCCCGAAGGTAAAAGCGGTAAACTACCCCGGCCTAAAGAGCAGCAGGTATTACGAGCTAGCCCAGAAGTACCTGCCCAAGGGCGCGGGCGCCATCTTCACCTTCTCGATAAACGGCGATGTGGCGGCGGCAAAGAAGTTTATCGACAGCTTAGAGATCTTCTCGCAGCTTGCAAACGTCGCGGACGCAAAATCGCTGGTGATACATCCTTCCTCCACCACACACCAGCAGCTCTCCATCGAGGAGCAGGCTTTAACCGGCACCTTCCCGCAGGATATCCGCCTCTCGATCGGCGTAGAGGATGCCGACGACCTGATCGACGACATCCGTCAGGCACTCGACAAGGCGATTGCAGACTAACCTCTCTCCTTCACGATTATAACAGCACCCCACGGCGGGATGGCAGCCTATACTGCCGTCCCGCCGGCTTTTTTATCCGCACAACCCACCGCCTCAAAAAAATGCAGCATGAATTTTTCAAATATCTATTGACAAAATAGATATTAAGGCATATTATAATAACATATTAAACATATATGAATTATTAAAACATAGATGGAGGTTTTGTATCATGTCAAAGATTTATAAAAGCCTAACCGAGCTTATCGGCAAGACCCCGCTGCTTGAGCTTTCCAACTACGAAAAAAAGAACGACCTCAAGGCGACCGTTGTGGCGAAGCTGGAGTACTTTAACCCGGCCGGCAGTGTGAAGGACCGCATCGCGAAGGCGATGGTGGACGATGCCGAGAGCCGCGGCGCATTAAAGCCCGACTCGGTTATCATCGAGCCCACCAGCGGCAACACCGGCATAGGTCTTGCCTCGGTGGCGGCCGCCAGAGGCTACCGCATCATCCTCACCATGCCCGAGACCATGAGCATTGAGCGCCGCAACCTGCTCAAGGCCTACGGTGCCGAACTGGTGCTCACCGAGGGCGCCAAGGGCATGAAGGGCGCCATTGCAAGAGCCAAGGAGCTTGCCGAGGAGATTCCAAACGCGTTTATTCCCGGGCAGTTCGATAACCCCGCCAACCCTGCGGTGCACAGAGTCACCACCGGCCCCGAAATCTGGCAGGATACCGACGGCAAGGTCGACTTTCTTGTGGCGGGCATCGGCACCGGCGGCACCATTACGGGCGCGGGCGAGTACCTTAAGAGCCAGAACCCGAATGTGAAGGTTGTGGCTGTGGAGCCGTTTGATTCCCCCGTGCTCTCCGAGGGCAAGGCGGGCCCGCATAAGATTCAGGGCATCGGCGCCGGTTTTATACCGGATGTGCTCAACACCTCTGTCTACGATGAGATCATCAAGGTGAAGAATGAGGATGCGTTCCAGACCGGCCGCGAGCTTTCCAAGGCTGAGGGCCTGCTGGTGGGTATCTCGTCGGGCGCCGCGCTTTGGGCCGCAACCACCCTTGCCAAGCGCCCCGAAAACGCAGGCAAGACGATTGTTGTCATCCTGCCCGATACCGGCGAGCGCTATCTCTCCACCCCCCTTTTCAGCGAATAAATAGTCGAAAAAACTCCTGTTTCAGATGAAACTCGTATAATCAGCATTTGCCATAAACTAGACTCTTTATACAGGGAACGGGCACAGCCGGGTAAACCGCTGCGCCCGTTCCCTGTGTGGTTATGAAACCGCGTCAATATCCGCGGGGTTAGAATGCTCCTCTGCTTGCTCTGCCTGCCCGGCGGCATAGTCGGCGCCCCACTGGTTCATCTGTATAAGCACCGGCATCAGGGTTTTGCCGAAATCGGTGAGGGCATATTCCACCTTGGGCGGCACCTGATGGTAGATTTTCCGGCTGATCAGCCCGTTGTGCTCAAGGTCGCGCAGCTGCTGGGTAAGCATCTTCTGGGTAACATCGGGGAACAGCCTTCTAAGCTCGTTAAAACGCAGCACCCGCAGTGAAAGCTGCCACATAATAAGCGCCTTCCACTTGCCGCCTATTAGGTCGAGTGTCATCTCCATCGGGCAGTTGTACTGCTTATTGTTATAGGTTATCATACACAAGTCTCCCGTCGTCCGTAAACCGCACCATAGGTTCCCTTTTGGATACTACATTCCTAAAAAGTGCGTACTTGCTCAAACATACTTTATCTATTACAGTTATATCATACTATTTTAAGGAGTGGAAGCGTTGGATAACAATATGCTTAAATTAATATTCTCCAGAAGAAGCGTGCGCAGCTATCGGGAGGAAAAGGTGCCCCGCGAGCGGATAACCACCCTGCTGAAGGCCGCCATGAGCGCGCCTTCGGCCTGCAACCAGCAGCCATGGAGCTTTGTGGTGATTGAGGACCGGGAGGCGCTGGCCGCCCTTTCTCAGATTCACGGCGGATACACCACCATGAACCGCAGCCCACTGGTGATACTGGTGTGCGGCGACCCGCAGGCAGCGGTGCTGCGCCAGTATTGGGAGCACGACTGCGCCGCCGCCACCGAGAACATCATCCTGGCGGCTCAGGCGGTAGGCCTTGGCGCTGTTTGGATGGGCGTGACGCAGGCCGCGGAACGCGATATGGAGATCATCCGCAATACACTGCATATCCCGCAGGAGATTGTCCCCTTCTCGTTCGTGTCGCTGGGCTACCCCGAGGAGCCGCCGGAGCCTGCCGACCGGTTTGACGAAGGCCGGGTGCATTACAACAGCGTCTGGTAACAAGAGAGGACTTTTTATAAGTTCCCCTCCATTCGGATACAAATTCTCCGCTCAAAAGCGGCGCAATGGAGTATAATATGAAAAGTGAAATCACCTATTTTGAGGACTTAAGGGAAAACAATACGCCGGAGGTCTTCCGTTTGGTAAAAGAAAGGCTGGAGGGTTTGGGGATTCAAAAGATCGTGCTGGCCTCCACCACCGGCAAATGTGCAGAGTACGCAATGGAGCTCTTTCAGGATACCGGCGTGCAGCTTGTGGTTGTCCCGCACCAGTTTGACTTTTCCTCCCCCACCAACCGCTTCCCCGAGAGCCTGACGGCAAGGCTTAAGGAAAACGGGCATCAGGTTCATTTCGGCACCATGCTCTTTCATACCGATAAGCTTTTCGGTTCCGCCGTGCCGACAGCAATAGCAGACTTTCTGCGCTGTTTCTCGCAGGGCTTTAAGGTGTGCTATGAGATTGTACTCATGGCCACCGACGCGGGGCTATTGCGAGGCGGCGAAAAGGTGATTGCCGTTGCGGGCACCGGCCTTGGCGCCGATACGGCACTCGTGATGCAGGCCGCCTCCACCCATCATTTTAAAAACCTGCGTGTGAACGAAATCATCTGCAAGCCGCTGTATGAATACGTCGAGCAAAACCGGTAAGGGGTAAAACAACTTATTGAATACCCACCTTCGGTGAGGGAATATCGCTAAATTGCGGGAAGTGTATAAACGCCATGGGCAAAATCAAATTTCCTCTCCGCTTAAAAATATTGTATATAGATGGCATAAGGAGGCAGCTGTATGAAGGTGATCGGTCTTAACGGCAGCCCACGAAAGGGCTGGAACACCGCGACCCTGCTTGAACGCGCGCTGGAGGGGGCGGCGTCTCACGGCGCACAAACGGAGCTTTTGCATCTGTACGATTTAAACTACAAAGGCTGCATCAGCTGCTTTGCCTGCAAGCTCAAGGGCGGCAGGAGCTACGGCCGGTGCGCACTGCAGGATGAACTAACGCCGGTGCTGGAACAGATCGCACAGGCAGACGCCGTTATACTCGGCTCGCCCATCTATTGGGGCGAGGTGACGGGCGAGATGCGCTCGTTTTTGGAGCGCCTGCTGTTCCCGTACACCGCCTACAGCCCCAGCGTCAAAACCCTCTTCCCCCGCCGCATCCGCATAGGGGTCATCTACACCGGCAATATCCCCGAGGAGGCGGGCGCTTATTACAGCTACCTGCACAACACCGAACAGGCGCTGTCGCGGCTGCTTGGCGATACCGAGTCGATGTTCTGCTACGACACCTACCAGTTTGAGGACTACGCCAAATATGCGTCGGATATGTTCGACCCCGAGAAGAAGGCGGCGCGGCGCAGGGAGGTCTTCCCGCTCGACTGCAAAAAGGCGTTTGAGATGGGGGAGCGGCTGGTGACGGAAAGCGGGCAGGGATGATCGTTAGAAACGATACATTAAGGTTGTGCCTGCGTCCTCAGTAAGGTTTTTCTATTCCATAAAAAATAGGCAAAGCAAAAGGCAGGGCCTCAAGCCCTGCCTCATTGATTCTTTACGGAGATAACCTTCAGCACCTCAACGGTGGTTTGGATGTCCTCGATCTTTTCGGCAATCTTATCAAGCTGCCGGAATTTTTCATTCATGCCTAACTGGCCTTCGCCTAAAAGATTCAATTTTTTATCAATATCGTTTTCAACCAGAATCTCGATCTTTGTAATGCGCTCGTCCATTTTAGTAAAGTGCTCGTCCATTTCAGTGAATCGCTCGTCGATTTTAGTGAATCGTTCGTCCATTTCAGTGAATCGCTCGTCGATTTTAGTGAATCGTTCGTCAATTTGAGTAAATCGCTCGTCGATTTTAGTGAATCGCTCGTCGATTGGCTGAAGGATAGCCGTGTTGTTTGCGGCTATTTCTTCTTTAACAATCACCCGAAGCGCCTGCAAGAGCTCCTGGTTATCCATGCTGGCAACACCCCTCCCCGCGTCCGTTGTAATCTATTGTAAGTTTATTATACTCGCCCGCGTGGCGGCTGTCTAGGGGGTTCTTTTCTCTAAAAGATCGGATAGACGCTTAGGCGCTCTGCATCATGAGGTTTAGTCTTTCATATACCTGTTATGTTTCGTTTTGCAGCATTTGACAGGGGCAGGGGATGTAAGTATAATGTTACTAATTAATCGGAATGAGTACTGAACGGTAATTCGGCGGCTTTAAGCCGCCCACGCGTTTTATAACGGTGTGTTTGAAAAGTGGATAAAATCTCCTTCTCAAATGGAATTTAGGATAAGGGGGGCTTTGCTTGAAGACCTATAAGCTGTGGGAGGTTTCCAAGGCGCTCGGGGATGTCGCGATGGGCCGTGCGAGCGCTGATTTGGTGATTACCAACGCGAGCGTCATCAATGTTTATACCGGTGAGGTTATGGCGCCTGCCGGTGTGGCGGTAAAGTGCGGGCGTATCGCGCTCATCGGTAACGTTAGCGGTTGTGTCGGCAGCGAAACGGCGGTGATCGACGCGCAGGGCAAGATGCTCGCCCCCGGGTTTATCGACGCGCACCTGCATGTGGAAAGCAGCATGCTCACGGTGAGTGAATACGCGCGCACGGTCATCCCGCACGGCACCACCGCCATCTTTATGGACCCTCACGAGATCGTCAACGTCACGGGGCTTGCCGGTATGAGGGCCATGATGCAGGACGGCGCCTCCACCCCGCTGCGCGTGTACACCACCACCCCCTCCTGCGTGCCCGCCTCCCCGGGGCTGGAGCACACCGGCGCTGTCATCACGCCTGACGATATCACCGAGACCATGGGCTGGGATGGGGTCGCGGGCCTCGGCGAGATGATGAACTACCCCGGCATTATAAGCGGCGACCGCGACACCCTTGAAAAGGTCAACCGTACCCTGATGGCAGGTAAGCCCGTGACAGGGCACTTCCCGCTCGACGATACGGGCGCTGCCTTAAACGCTTACGCGGCGGCGGGCATCTGCTGCTGCCACGAATCCACCACCGCCGGGCAGGCCCTTGCCAAGATGCGCCTCGGCATCTACGCCATGATACGCGAAGGCTCGGCATGGGACGACCTTCCGCAGGTGATCAAGGCCGTTACCGAAAACGGCATCGACACGCGCCTTGCCGTTTTGGTGTCCGACGACCTGCACGCCGACACCCTGCTCAGGCGCGGGCACATGGACGCCATCGTGCGCATGGCGGTAGCTCACGGCGTAAAACCGGTGACCGCCATTCAGATGGCGACGCTCAACGCCGCCTGCTGCTTTGGGCTTGAGCGCGAACTCGGTGCCATCGCCCCCGGCAGGCTGGCCGACATGGTGCTGCTCAGTGACCTCAACACCCTCACCGTAGAGCAGGTGTTTATCAACGGCGTACCCGTCGCCAAAGAGGGCAAAATGCTTGTACCGTCAGGCGGCTACATCTACCCGAACGAGCTGCGCCGCACGGTAAAGATAGAAAGGACGTTTGTCCCCGGCGATTTTGCGGTAAAGGCACCCGGCGGCGACACCCCCGTGGCAGTGCGCGCCATCGGTATTGAAAGCGGCAGCGTGCTCACCAAACAGGTGCTGCGCACACTGCCGGTGACCGATTCTCTGGTGCGGCTACCCGAAGAGGAGGACCTTTGCAAGGTAGCGGTAATCAACCGGCACGCGCCCGACGGCGGTATGAGCCTTGGGTTTGTACAAGGGTTCGGGCTGACGCGGGGCGCGGTGGCCTCCACCTACGCACACGATGCGCACAACCTGATTGTCGTGGGCAAGAGCGACGAGGACATGGCCTATGCCGCAAACCTGCTGGTGCGGTGCTCGGGCGGGCTGGCGGCAGTGGAGGGCGGCAAAACGCTCGCGCTGTTTGAACTGCCCATCGCAGGCCTGATGACCGACCTGCCCGCTAAAGAGGCCGCTGAAAAGTTAAGCAGCCTGAGTGAGGCGTGGGTGCGGTTAGGGTCGGGCATCCTGTCGCCCTTTATGACGATGTCGCTGCTGTCGCTGGTGGTGATCCCCGAAATCCGCATCACCGACATGGGAATGGTAGATGTGACGCACAACGGGCTTACCTCGTTATTCATATAGATATTAAAAACATAGGAAAGGTCGTTTTTAGAATGGACAGAAAGCAAACGGCGGTAGAGACCTTTAACAGCAACTTTAACTGCGCGCAGGCGGTTTTCTCGGCATTTGCGCCGGATTTGGGGCTTGAGCGCCCGGCAGCGTTAAAGATCGCCTCCTGCTTTGGCGGCGGCATGCGGTGCGGCGAGGTCTGCGGCGCGGTGACCGGCGCGCTGATGGCACTGGGGCTAAAATACGGGCAGTCGCTGCCGGAGGATACCGAGTCGAAGCTGCAGGCAAACGCCAAGGCCGGTGCGTTTATAGAATTGTTTCAGAAAAAGCACGGCACCATCCTGTGCAAGGAGCTGCTCGGCTACAACCTGAGTATCCCGGACGACCTGCAGAAGATCAAGGAGCAAAACCTGTTCGGCACCGTCTGCCCTCGCCTGGTGGCCGACGCGACCGAGCTTGCGGAGCAGATACTCTAACCCTTTTTAACCCCCAACAATCATTACTCGCTCACTGTTCCTAGTATGGCGTTTTATAAAATCGCAACCGCTTATTTACATAGGTTTTTTTGTTTGATGTTTATGGGTCAAATAAAATTCGTATGGAAATAAGCGGCTTTTTTGTATCTCCATATTATCTACACAACTTACTGCTACACTGTCGCTATACTAATTCCAATAAGAAATAGGTATTAGACATTAACACCTAATGTTTAAAAAATTATATGATTTATTTCGGAGGGTTACAGGATGAAACACAAACTGCTTGCAACATTACTCTCTGCCACTGCGGCGCTAAGCCTTGCTGCGTGCGCGCAAACCGACGTGGTCGCCAGGGTTTCGGTTACCTCTTTTGGCGAAGTGATTAACAAGGCCGATGTTAAGGCCGACGAGGCAGGCGGCGGCTGGTCGCTCACCGCACCGGACGGAACCGCTTCTTATGTATGGAGCAGCGATTTCGGCGCGACCACCGATAAGGATGTCAAGCTTACTGTAGACGCTCAGCCGTTTATTGACGCGGGCCTTGATACCGCAAAGCTGCCCGAGGGCACGTTTGCCGACGGCAAGCTGGTGTTTGGGCAGGAGCTGGGCAGCGATCCCTTCCCCGCAAGTGCCAAGGAAAGCGCGCTCGCCTCGTTTGAGCAGCTGGTAAAGGTAAAGCGCGACGCCATCGGCTACCATCAGGTGCTCGACCACTACGGCGTGGATATCGGCGGCGGCAACAAGTTTGAGTGGGCCAAGGATATGAGCAAGAACGACAAGGACATTGTATTCGTGCTCGACCCGAAGGTATTCATCGACGCGGGCACCGACCCTGCGAAGGTAGAGGGCTGGGCGTTTGCGAAGGTAGAGATGACGGACGAAAAGGGCAACGAAATACAGGTGGATAAGCTGCTTAAGCCCTTTAACCTGGTTTAAGCCAAATAAATTCGATAAACCGATGCTAAAGGAGATTATAGAATGAGTAACATGAATAAGAAAGCCGTAAACGAAAAGGCTCGCAGCAAAAATGTTCTGCTCATTGTGCTCGTTGTAATTGCTGCGGCGATAGCGCTGATGGTTTATATCCTTACAACGCCCTCTGCCGACAAAACGAGCACGGGCAACGGCGACCCCACGCTAAACCGGCATATTGAAACCGCCCTTAACGATAAGGGCGAGCTGGTAATTCCCTTAAGCGGCATTACCGATAAGGCCACCTTCTACTCGGTGACCGTTAGCGATGTCCCCCTTGAGGTGCTTGCGGTGAAGGCGCCGGACGGCAGCATCCGCACCGCTTTTAATACTTGTCAGGTTTGCTTTGCTTCCGGCAAAGGCTACTATGTTCAGGAAGGCAAGGAGCTTGTATGCCAAAACTGCGGCAACCGCTTTGCCATGAAGGACGTAGAGGTGACCAGAGGCGGCTGTAACCCGCTTCCCATCACGGACGAAGGCAAGGTAACCGACAGCACCAACGTTACCATCAGCAGCGAATACCTTGACCAGGCTACCGAGGTGTTTGCAAACTGGAAGAACGCGTAACCCCTTTGCACTGCCGGACGGAAGGAGGAGAACCCCATGCCCAGTAATCTGAAGGAGCTGACCCTAAACATTGACGGGATGACCTGTGCCAACTGTGAAAACCGCATTGAAAGCGCGCTAAACAGGGCAAACGGCGTTGTTACCGCCAAGGTCAGCTATAAAAACGCTCTTGCAAAGCTTGTTTACAACGAGGATGCCATCACCTATAATGAGATTGTAGAGACCATCGAGTCTCATGGCTATACCGTAAGAAAACAGGCGCAGGCGGCAGAGCGAGCGGAGCAGAAGTCTAAGCTCCTTTGGGGCGCCGGTATCGGCATTATCATCCTTTCGCTTTACGTGATCCTTGACAGGCTCAATGTGTTCAACCTCTTTTCCGCCTTCCCGCAGGCACAGGAAGGCATGGGGTACGGCATGTTGTTTGTCATCGGGCTGCTCACCTCGCTGCATTGCGTGGCGATGTGCGGCGGCATCAACCTCTCGCAGTGCATCCCGCAAGAGGCGCTAACGGCCTCCAAAGCCGCGGGCCTGATGCCCACGGTGCTGTATAACGCGGGCCGGGTGATCTCCTACACCGTCATCGGCGGCATTGTGGGCGCCCTTGGCTCCATTATCAGCTTCTCCGGCTGGATGAAGGGCTTTATCGCCATAGCGGCGGGTATCTTTATGGTGTTGATGGGGCTGAATATGCTGGGTATCTTCCCCTCGCTGCGCAAATTCATCCCTACCATGCCAAAGGCCGTGGCAAAAACCATCAACCGCAAAAAGCACAGCAGCAAAAGCCCGCTGGTCGTGGGCCTCATCAACGGGTTTATGCCCTGCGGCCCTTTGCAGGCCATGCAGCTTTACGCGCTTTCCACCGGCAGCTTTTTAAGCGGTGCTTTATCGATGCTGCTGTTCTCGCTGGGTACCGTTCCGCTGATGTTTGGGCTGGGCGCGCTTGCCTCGGTATTAAGCAGGCAGTTTACCCGTAGGCTCACGCAGGCCGGAGCCGTGCTGGTGGCGGTGCTTGGGCTGTTTATGTTTCAAAACGGCATCAGCCTTTCGGGGCTCACGCTGCCCTCCTTCACCGCTGTCTTTCAGTCCGGTAAAGGGGCTACGGCGGGCGCTCGGGCGGTTGTGGAAAACGGTGCGCAGGTGGTTACCACCACGCTTGAAAGCGGCAGCTACGAGCCGATCACCGTGCAGGCGGGCATCCCCGTGCGTTGGGTGATCAAGGCGGAAAAGAGCAGCATCAACGGCTGCAACAATAAAATCATCATCCCTGCCTACGGCATTGAAAAAGCGCTTGCCGTCGGCGAAACTATCATTGAGTTTACCCCCACCGAAAGCGGTACGATACCCTTCAGCTGCTGGATGGGCATGATCCGCAGCAGCATCACGGTAACGGATACCGCCGCCGGTACAGGGGAAGACTGATATTTATAGGACAGAATCGTTTATGGAGGTCGTTATTTATGGAGAAAATCGTACTGAATGTGGAGGGCATGTCCTGCTCGCATTGTGAAAACAGGGTGAAAAAGGCCCTCACCGCGCTCGACGGCGTTGCCGCCGTTGCCGTAGACCTTGCTTTAAAAAAGGTGACGGTAGACTACGACGCAGGCAAGGTGGCACAGCCCCAGATGAAGGCCGCGATTGAAGACGCGGGCTACACCGTGGCGTAAGACTATACGTATATGCCTTTGTGTACGACATCTAAAGGGGCGGCGGGTATGAGCGACAGCCGGAATGTGCTGGTTGTAGATGATGAAGTGAAGATTCTTGAAGTCGTAAAGTCCTTTCTGGAAAGTAAGGGCTTTACGGTGTTTTGCGCCGAAAACGGCAAAGACGCGCTGCATGCCTTCGAGAACAACCGCATCACGCTGGTGCTGCTTGACCTGATGCTACCCGACATCTCGGGCGAGGAGGTGTGCATGGCCATCCGCAAGCGTTCGCGTGTGCCGATTATCATGCTCACCGCCAAGGTAGCGGAGGACGACCTGCTCACGGGGCTCGGCATCGGTGCGGATGATTACATCACCAAGCCCTTCAGCCTCAAGGAGCTGTACGCGCGCATAGACGCCGTACTGCGCCGGTCACAGGGCGACCTGCAGCCGCTCTACCAAAAAACCGTGCTGGGGGACGGCGACTTGATTGTAGACACCGAAAGCCGCATCGTTAAAAAACAGGGGCAGGATGTAAGCCTTACCCCCAACGAGTATAAGATATTCTCTGCCCTGATGAAGTACCCCGGCAAGGTGTTTACGCGCGAGGAGCTTATTGAGCTGGTGCTGGGGGACGAATTCGAGGGCTACGACAGGGCGATAGACAGCCACATAAAAAATCTAAGGCAGAAGATCGAAAGCGACCCCAAAGCCCCCGTCTATATCATTACCGTTCACGGGGTGGGGTACCGGTTTGGAGGAAGGCAGGCGTAGCGTCATGGCAACAACCAGCTTAAAAAGACGATTGACGATTACCATCGCGCTGGTGGCGCTGATGGCGATCGTCTTTATCAGCCTGCTGACGCAGTATTTTATCAACTTTCGGTTTAAGGAATACATCGCCATCAAGCAGACGGCCACCACACAGGAGCTGGTGCTCAATCTCTCGCAGCAGTATAACCCTATAGACAAGCAGTTTAACACCGACCTGGTACATACCATCGGAATGTACGCGCTGTACGACGGCTACATCGTCAAGGTGTACGATACAGAGAACCGGACGGTGTGGGACGCCGAGGTGTGCGACCAAACCACCTGTGCCCACGTGATGGAGGATATCACCCAGCGCATGAAGGCCGCCTACCCGCAGCTAAACGGAAAATTTACCGCGAACGATTACCCGCTCACCTATAACGGCGAGACGGTGGGCACCGCCAACATCGCTTACTACGGCCCCTATTTTATGAGTAAGGACGATTTTAAGTTTTTGCGCGAGCTTAGCTTCGCGCTGGCGGGCATCGCGGCGGTGGCGCTGGTGGTGGCCTCGGTGGTGGGCTCCTTTATGGCAAAGCGGGTGAGCAGCCCTATCCTGCGCACCGTGGAGGTAACGCGGCGCATCTCGGACGGCGACTACGCCGCCAGAATAGAGGAGAATGCGAGCAGCATCGAGATAGACCAGCTGGTAGGCTCGATCAACCGGCTTGCCGACTCGCTGGGCAAGCAGGAGAGCCTGCGCAAGCAGCTTACCGCCGACGTGGCGCACGAGCTGCGCACCCCGCTCGCGACCCTGCAAACCCACATGGAAGCCATGACCGAGGGCATCTGGCAGCCCACCCCCGCGCGGCTGCAAAGCTGCCACGAGGAGATCGTGCGCATCACCCGGCTGGTAAAGGACCTCGAAAGCCTTGCGCGCGCGGAGAGCGAGAACCTGAACCTCAGCAAGGCGCCGGTGAACCTTGCTCAGATTGCCGCACAGGTGATAAAGAGCTTGGAGCTGCAGGTAAAGCAGAAAGCCCTCACCGTGAGCCTGCACGGGACGTGCGGCGATATCCTCGCCGACGGCGACCGGCTGACACAGGTGGTGTTAAACCTGTTCTCCAACGCCGTCAAGTACACGCCCGAGGGCGGCAGGATAGACCTCACGCTCTCGGAGGACGACCGCTCGGTGACGCTTATGGTGGAGGATAACGGCTGCGGCATCGCCGAGGAAGACCTTCCGCTGATCTTTGAGCGGTTCTACCGCGCCGATAAGTCCCGCAGCCGCCTGACGGGCGGCTCCGGCATCGGGCTGGCCATTGTCAAGTCGATCGTTTCGGCGCACGGCGGAACGATAGCGGTCACCAGCGCCCCGGGCAAGGGCAGCCGCTTTACGGTCACGCTGCCAAAGACGGCTTAAGTAAGCTGCTATCATTATATTTCGTAAAACAACTCCGGCGAAGGAGCCCGCAGATACGCAGGCCTTCCTTCGCCGGCTTCTTTATGCGGTAAGATATTGCCTTGGTTTACTTGAGTACTTATAGAGCGTCAACCTTTACAAGCGCACGCAGGCGGAGGATATCCTCCCGCCCGGCAAGCCATGGGCTGTAGGCCGTCGCGCTGCCCGCCGCGACGGCAAGGGCGAGCGCGTTTCTATCATCGCCACTTTCGGCATATCCTTTAAGAAAGCCCGCTACCATCGAGTCCCCCGCGCCGACGGTGTACACCACCGTGCCTTCGGGCGGCAGCGCGCGGTAGGCCTTCCCCGACTTTGTCACCAGCAGCGCGCCGTCGCCCCCCAACGATACCAGCACATTCTGCGCACCGAGCTGTACAAGGCGCTTGGCGCAGCCGATAATCCCTTCGTCGCCGTTCGGGGCGGTGTTAAACAGGGCGCCGAGCTCCTGCAGGTTGGGCTTGATGAGAAACGGGCTGTAGGGCAGCGTCCTTTTTAGCGCCTCGCCCGTGGTGTCCACGGCCAAGGTGACGGCTTTGCCGCTTAAGCGTGCAATTATCTGTTCGTAGATATCCGCGGGCAGCGCCGCGGGGATACTGCCCGCCAGCACCACCGTATCGCCGTCCTTTACGGCGGCTAGCTTATCAAAAAAGACGCTGAGCTCGTTGGACGCAATGGCCGGACCCTGCCCGTTCAGCTCGGTTTCCTCCCCCGAAAGCACCTTGACGCAGATGCGCGACAGCCCGTTTTGTACCGTGACAAAATCGCAGGCGCAGCCGTACTTTGCGGCGAGGCGTCTGATCTCCTCCCCCGTAAAGCCCGCCGCGAACCCCAGCGCCGTGTTCCGCGCGCCCAAGCGGCTCAGGATGACGGAAACGTTAATCCCCTTGCCTCCCGGGTAGATTACTTCCTCCGCCGTGCGGTTTACCGCGCCCGGCTTAAAATCGGGCACCTTTACCACATAATCGAGCGCGGGGTTGAGCGTGACGGTGTATATCATCCATATTCTTTCCCTTCTGTTTTGGTCGGCGGCACCGATATTCTGTTGACCGGATACCGATGTTGTATACCTTAAGCGTACCACGATTCCCGAGTAAAATCCAGCGCCACCGGCCGGTATATAACAAACCTATCCCAAACAAAGCATTCAATGTCCGTTTGAAGTCGGCCAGCATAGTATATCGTGTTATAGTAGAGGATTGCCGGAATGCAATAGCTGTAAATTTTTATAATTTCTATAGGTTTTTTCAGGCGATTTATGATATAATAAGCGCATTGTAGACAAATCCATCAGGAACCGATGTTTTTGCGCTTATTATACCTTATATGTCCACCCACCTCGCCCCTGCGGGGCAACCGGCGGGAACGGACGATTATATCATAAATGCATTCGCATTTTATGATATAATAAGCGCATTGCAGGCAAATCCATCAGAAACCGGTTTTTGCACTTATTATACCTTATATGTCCACCCGCCTCGCCCCTGCGGGGTAACCGGCGGGAATGGACGATTATATCATAAATGCATTCGCATTTCGCATTTATGATATAATAATACAGTCCCAACACCATTGGCATGCGGAGGTGAAACAGTGAACCGCGAACTGGTAAAGGAGCCTGTACGGACGGAATCTTCCGAGGCATTACATACCGCTCCCGGGCAGACAAAGGCACATGCGGATGCCGCTGTGAGCGCCGACGCAAGGCCGTTTGCATACGGCTTGTGCTATTCTAAGCTCTTTTGGATCTTTATGATCGGCTGCTTTATAGGGGTAGTGCTTGAAACGGTGCTGTGCCTTGTAAACAACCATGTACTGCAAAACCGGTCGGGGGTCATCTATGGCCCGTTTAACCCCATCTACGGGGCGGGTGCCGTGCTGATGTCGGTGCTGCTCTACCCGATAGCGCAGTGCAGTAACCTGATTCTCTTTATCGGCAGTGCGCTGATCGGCGGCGGCTTTGAATACCTCTGCAGCTACCTGGAGGAGACGATATTCGGCACCGTTTCGTGGGATTACAGCTACATGCCGCTGAACATCAACGGGCGCACCAACGTGCTGTATATGCTGTTCTGGGGTGTCTTGGGCGTCATCTGGATGAAGCAGGTTTACCCGCTGCTCGCGGGGCTTATCGAGAAGTTCCCCAGGCGGTGGGGGGTGGTGCTCACCTGGGTGCTGACCATCTTTATGCTCGCTAACATGCTCATCTCGGCGCTCGCCGTGCAGCGGCAGGCGCTCAGGCGCGCGGGGATACCCGCGGAAAGCAGCTTCCAGCAGTTTTTGGACTACGAATACCCCGACAGTAGGCTTTCGGAGATCTTCCCCAGTATGCAGCCGGTACAACCGGACAAGCCTGATACGGCCGCCAAACAGCCCTAGAGATAGGGCTGCTTTTATTTTGCGGGGCCTTCCCGCCGGTTTTTTGTTAAAACCCATGAAAGATGCGCATTAAACTTCAAAAAAACGATGAAAATAAGATATTGGTATTAAAATCTTCATGCATTTGTGCTATAATAAAACCTAATTAAGAACTTTTTCCTTTTTAACAATATGACAAGCCGGCTTACGGTGAATGGAGGTTGCTATGATACGAATTGAAAACCCGATGGGATATATCGAGATTTCCGGCGACTACTTCGCAAATCTGGTGGGCTGTGCGGCATCGAGCTGTTTCGGTGTGGCGGGTATGGCCACCAGCGGCACGGTGCAGGGACTGCGTTCGCTCATCATTTCACCGAACCTGCCCGACAAAGGGGTGCATGTGCGTAACCGCGAGGGCAAGCTGGAGATCGACCTGCACATCGTTGTCACCTACGGGGTGAACATTGCGGCGATCGTCAAGAGCATCATCAATAAGGTAAGCTACACCGTACAGGAGACCACCGGCCTTATCGTAAACAGGGTAAACGTTTTTGTGGATGAAATGAAGCTGGACTAGGGTTGTGCCTTGCGGATACTCCTGCGTCGGTCTGCCTTACCGCCGTTTTGGGCGGCGAGGCACTGCGCTGCAAGAATAACAGCCGTTTGCACAGCGGCAGAATGGGTGAAGATGTGATTAACGGAAATACGCTAAGGGATGCTATCATCTCGGGAGCAAACAATATTGTAAATCAGAGACTTTCTGTTGATGAGCTGAATGTTTTTCCCGTGCCGGACGGTGACACCGGAACGAATATGTCCATGACCATCTCGGCGGGTGCTCGCGAGCTTAAGAGGCTTTCGGGCGCGCCGGTCGGCGAGGTGGCGTCTACCGCTGCCTCCGCCCTTTTGCGCGGCGCGCGCGGGAACTCCGGCGTTATCCTCTCACTTTTGTTCAGAGGCTTCTCCAAGGGCCTTTCCGGGCTGGACACCGCGGACGGCAAAGACCTTGCCCATGCCCTTTCGCTGGGTGTTACCGCCGCCTACAAGGCCGTAATGAAGCCCACCGAGGGCACCATCCTCACCGTGGCGCGGCTTGCGGCGCAGAAGGCGGTACAGGTAAGCGAGGAAGAACAAAACCCCGTGAAGATCTGGCAGGTGATTGTGGACGAAGCCAAGGCAGCGCTCGACACCACACCGGATTTGCTGCCCGTGCTCAAGAAGGCGGGCGTGGTAGACGCCGGCGGCAAGGGCCTGGTGGTAATCTTTGAGGGTATGCTTTCGGTGTTTGAAAACGGTACGATGATAGAGGACAACACCACCGTGCAAAAAGCCCCTGAGCCGTTTATCTCGCAGAAGAACGCGGCGGGCGCCGAGTATGAAGAAGAGATCACCTTCACCTACTGCACCGAGTTTATCGTGCACAAGGCGTCCCCCGACACCAACCCCCTTCGCCTGCGCGCCTACCTCGAGACCATCGGCGACAGCGTCGTGGTGGTGGACGACGAGGAGATCATCAAGGTGCATGTACACACCAACAACCCCGGCAACGCGCTGCAGGAGGGCCTTAATTTCGGCTCGCTGCACAATTTAAAGATAGAAAACATGCGGGAACAGCACGAGAACAAGGTTGC
This sequence comes from Bacillota bacterium, assembly GCA_023412215.1. Classification (GTDB taxonomy): domain Bacteria; phylum Bacillota; class Clostridia; order Oscillospirales; family Ruminococcaceae; genus Acetanaerobacterium. Next base: position 165,146 of record JAEYNX010000014.1, read on the forward strand.
CGAGGCCAAGGTGGCAACCGAGGTGCTGGAGCATGTGCCGGTAGATCAAAGCACCGCTTACGGCTTTGTGGCCGTTGCCGCGGGCGACGGCTTAAAGCAGCTGTTTACCGACCTCGGCTGCACCAAGGTGGTAAGCGGCGGGCAGACCATGAACCCCAGCACCGACGATATCCTGCGGGCCATTGAGGCCACCCCGGTGCAGACGGTGTTTGTGCTGCCCAACAACAAGAATATTATCATGGCTGCCGAGCAGGCCATCGCGCTTGCCGACCGCCGTGTGGTGGTACTGCCCACCCGCACCATCCCGCAGGGGCTTTCGGCCATGCTGGCTTTCGACCCCGAGAGCGAGGTGGAGGAAAACCAGATGAACATGATGAAGGCCGCCGAGCATGTGCTCACCGGGCAGGTAACCTTTGCCGCCCGCGATTCCGACTTTGACGGCCACAAGATCAAGCAGGGCGAGATTCTGGCGTTGGAGGGCGGCAAGCTCGCGTTTGCCGACAACGACGTGGAACACGCCGCCGTACGGCTTACGCGGCAGCTTGTAAAGCGCGACTCCTCCTTCATCACCCTGATTTTCGGCGAGGGCATCTCGGAGGAAGAGGCGGAAAAGGCCGCTGCTGCCCTGCGCACAAAGCTGCCCGATTCCGTTGAGGTGCACACGGTAAACGGCGGCCAGCCGGTTTACTACTACATCATCTCGGTGGAATAACTTTAAAGGCACACCAGATTTCTTCACGGCAGGGGGAACGAACGGCATGTTCGCAGCAAACCTCCCCAAGGATATACAGTATTTAAAGGGCGTTGGCGAAAAGCGCGCCGGGCTTTACAAAAAGCTCGGTGTCGCGGATGTCGGTGCCCTTCTACGTTTTTACCCACGCACCTACCTCGACTTTACCAACCCCAGCCCGGTGGCCTCGGCGCCCTACGACGAGCCCTGTGTCATCCGCGCGCGGGTGTTTTTAAAGGCGCCCGAGCAGCGTATCCGCAAGGGGATGACGATTTACAAGGTGTTTGCCACCGACGACAGCACCGACCTCGTGCTCACCTTCTTTAACAACCCCTACGCCGCGGACGCCCTGGCGGAGGGCACCGAGTACCTCTTTTACGGGCGCGCGGCGGGCACAAAAGGACGGCGCGAGATGCCGTCTCCCCTCGTCTTTTCGGCGGGCGAAGAGGCGGGGCTTTCCCCCGTTTACCCGCTCACGGCAGGCCTAACCAACCGCACCGTGGTGCAGAATATGAAGCAGGCGCTTGCGCTATTAAGCGACGGCATGCCCGACCCGCTGCCGCCCGCTTTGCGCCGCGAGCAGGAGCTCTGCCATATCGCCTTCGCGCTGCGCAATATCCACTTCCCGCTCAGCGCCGAGCACCTGCAGGCCGCGCGCAAGCGGCTGATCTTCGAAGAGCTGCTCACCTTGGCGCTGTCGCTTGTGCTGCTGCGCGACCGCAGCCGCGAGGTGTCCTCGGCGGTGATCACAAACCCGAACGTGCGGGGCTTTTACGACGCTCTGCCCTTTACCCTCACCGGCGCGCAGCAGCGCGCCATAGACGACGCGCTGCGCGACATGCAGGGCACCCGCCCCATGAGCCGTCTGGTGCAGGGGGATGTCGGCTCGGGCAAGACGGCGGTGGCCGCGGCCCTTTGCTATGCGGCGGCAAAGAACGGCCTGCAGTCGGCGCTGATGGCCCCCACCGAGATTCTGGCGCAGCAGCACTACGCTTCGCTAGAGCCGATGCTCTCGGCGGCGGGCATCTCCTGCGCGCTGCTTACCGGCTCGGTGAAGGCGGCGCAGAAAAAGGTGATTCTCGCAAGCCTTGCCTCGGGCGCGCTTTCATTTGTGGTGGGCACCCACGCCTTGCTCTCCCCCGAGGTGACCTTTCACCGGCTGGGGCTGGTGGTGGCGGACGAGCAGCACCGCTTCGGCGTGCGGCAGCGCGCTACCCTTGCCCAGAAGGGCGAGCACCCGCACATGCTGGTGATGTCGGCGACGCCTATCCCGCGCACGCTGGCGCTGATGATCTATGGCGACCTCGACGTGTCGGTGCTCGACGAGCTGCCCCCCGGCAGGCAGACGGTGAAAACCTATCTGATCGATTCCCCCAAGCGCCACCGCGCCTACAACTTCATCCGCGGCTTTTTAAACGAAGGCAGGCAGGCCTATATCGTCTGCCCGCTGGTGGAGGAGAGCGAGAGCGACCTCGCCTCCGCCACCGAGTTTGCCGAGCGGCTGATTGACGAGGACTTTCGCGGCTACAAGGTGGGGCTTTTACACGGCAAGCTCAAACCCGCCAAGAAGGAGGAGATGATGCGGCTCTTCCAGTCGGGCGAGATACAACTGCTGGTGGCCACCACCGTGATCGAGGTGGGGGTGGACGTGCCCAACGCCGTGGTGATGATGATAGAAAATGCCGAGCGCTTCGGCCTCTCGCAGCTGCACCAGCTGCGCGGGCGGGTGGGGCGCGGCAGGCATGCCTCCTACTGCATCCTTGTTTCCGACAGCCAGAACGAACTGACGCGCCAGCGCCTGACCGCGATGTGCAAAACCGCCGACGGCTTTAAGCTGGCGGAGGAGGATTTAAGGCTGCGCGGCCCGGGCGACTTCTTCGGCAGCCGCCAGCACGGCCTGCCGGAATTGCGGGTGGCAAATCTGGTGGACGACATGGCGGTGCTGCAGGCGGCGCAGAACGCCGCTCAGAGTATCTTAAGCGCCGACCCTGCCCTTGCGCTGCCCGAACACCAAGGCTTAAAGGAGAATATCACCGCGCTGTTCGGCTCGGTAAGCCCGGCGAGCTTTAACTGATATCCTCATGGGCGTTACGGGCGAGAAAGAAGGGATTGCTATCATTGGAGAAATTGTGACCGTGACGATTGACCGGCCAATAGGCATCCGCCACCCGGAGTATCCGGCAATGGTTTACCCCATCAACTATGGCTACATCAAAGGGATTATTGTGCCTGACGGAGAAGAACAGGATGCTTACATCTTAGGTTGTCGGAACCCGTTAAAGAATTCACGGGGAACGTGATTGCCATCATTCACCGCAAGGATGATGTAGAGGAGAAATGGGTGGTAGCCCCTATCAATAGCTTTTTTACCAAAGAGGAAATTGAGCGGCAGGTTCACTTTCAGGAACAGTATTACGACAGTGTTGTTGAGTGTTAACGAAGCCCTCCCATGTGTACGGGAGGGCTTCGTATTATTATGGATTATTACTCTCTGTAAAGGCCTTGATACTGTCTGCAAGGGCGGCGAACTGCTCCATGGTAAGCTGCTCGGCACGATGGGTGGGCGGTACACCCGCCGCTGTGATGGCCGACAGCACCTGCTCCTTCGCAAGGCCGCCCACACCGGCGAGGGCGTTTGAGATGGTTTTGCGGCGCATGCCGAACGCGGCCTTTACCACCGTGAAGAAGAGGCACTCATCCTTTACCGGCAGCACCGGGGCTGCGTGCACATCCAGCCGAATGACGGTGGAGTCCACCTCGGGGGCAGGCATAAAGCTGCCGCGCGAAACCTGAAACAGCACCTTCGGCTCGCTGTAGTAGCGCACGGCGATGGTAACGGCGCCCACGTCGCGGGTGGCGGGCTTTGCGCACAGGCGGGCCGCCGCCTCCTTCTGCACCATCACGGTGATGGCCTTTACCGGCAGGCGCGCTTCGAGCAACGACATCACGATCGGCGAGGTGATGTAATAGGGCAGGTTGGCGCAGATCACCACCTCCATGCCCGCGAACTCGCGCGCAATGAGGGCGTGCAGGTCTACCTTCAACACATCGTTGTTGATAACGGTGACATTATCAAAGCCCGCGAGGGTTTCCTTAAGCACCGGCAGCAGGCGGGTGTCCAGCTCTATACACACCACGCGTCCGGCGATCTTAGCAAGCTCGGCGGTGAGCACGCCGATGCCCGGTCCGACTTCAATAACGCCGATCCCCCGCGCGCCTGAAAGCTCCGCCATTCTGGGGCAGACGCCGGGGTTTATAATAAAATTCTGCCCCAGCGCCTTTGAAAAGGTAAAACCGTGGCGGCGCAGCAGCTCTTTTACCGTGGTGATGTTTGAAAGATTCTCTTGCATTTTAATATCCATGCCCTCTCTTTTGGGCCTTACGCCCAAAAGAGAGGGCATAAAACCAAATATAAAAAGTGCCGGTGCCGCATAGCGGCAGGAAGGGTCTTCATGACGATGAAGGGTTTAACCTATCATCGTCTTTACAGGCAGTTTTTCGAGGGTTGAAAGATTTTCTTTCAACCTGCCTCCGCAGTTGTGCGATGATTTTTAAGCTTCCGTTACAGCTCCTCGTCCTTGCTAAACTCGGTGAAGGCATGGGGCAGCAGATCATCAAAGGTATACTCCCGCACCTGCGTGCCGTCGTGGTTTGCGCAGAGCACCGGCGTTTTCGGCTCCACGAACTCCGACAGAAACTGCCTGCAGATGCCGCAGGGGGTCACCGGCTCTTCCCCCGCGCAGACGGCAACCGCCGTGATCCGCTTGGCGCCCTCGCTCACCGCCTTAACAGCCGCCACGCGCTCGGCGCAGAGGGTTGCCCCAAACGAGCTGTTCTCGATATTACATCCTGTATAAATAGTGCCGTTTTCGTCACAAACCGCGGCCCCCACCCGAAAGCCGGAGTAGGGCACATGGGCATGGGTTCTGGCCTTCACCGCCAGTGCCACCAGCCTGTTTTTCAGTAAATCCTCCATCGGTGCGCCTCCAAAAGAATATACGTCGGGTTAACCGCTATACTAATACTAAATCTTTGAAAAATCATTTTCCGTACCAGTATTTTTGCTGGCGTAAAAAATGTACCGGACGGCAATGGAATGATTATAAAATGGGCGTGTCGTTGATGGTAAGCCGAAACCACGTGTTTAAAAAGTGCGCCGCACGCTTGCACAGCATCATGCGCTGCAGAAAGATCTCAAAGTAATCCATCATGGGGCAGATGTCGGTGTCGATCTCCAGCGCGAGCATGACCGTTTTGGCGTCGCTGCCGATGGAAAGCGACGACTTCTGCACCGCGTAGTTGACGCGGTCGTGTATGTCAAAGGTGGCAACATCGTTGTTCCTTACGCGCGAACGGCGCACGTCACTTTTGTCGGCTAAGATAAGCGCCGCCGCCACCTCGCTCACGGGCGCCGCGGTACCTTCGTCGTGGTTGCCGATGGCACAGATGATGGTGGCAATGTCGTTTGGCTCCATGCCCAGGTTATCCAGTATGCGAAAGGCCATAACCGCGCCGCTCTGCGCGTGGTCTATGCGGTTTACCACGTTGCCGATATCGTGCATGTACCCCGCGATACGCGCAAGCTCGCAGGTGTGCTCGTCGTACCCCAGCCGCTGCAGCAGCTCATAGGCCACGGCGGCGCTGCGCGTCACATGCGCGAAGGCGTGCTCGGTATAGCCTAGCGAAGCCAGCGCCTTGTCGGCCATCTTGATATAGGTTTGAATCTCTTTATTTTCGCGAATCATCTCGTAGGTAATCTCAGGCAAACTGTTTTTCCTCCTTGCGGTCACATCATCATGCTAATTTCAATAAGAAATAGTACGAAAAAATTCTTCACAAAAGGCAATTCAACCTTTTGCTTGAATTTTTTCTATATTTCCAGTTAAAAAAGTATCAGCCAAGAGTTGATGGATGCTTTTATTATATACTATTTGAGCAGCAAATTCAGCAGCCCAATGTAAAAAGAGTGTTTTTCGTCAGATAATTCTAGTGTAATACTAATTCCGCAAAAGATGTTTTTATCACTTTTTGAACCCTCGTCTGGCGGAGAGCAGCAACGCAGTGCGTTGTTGCAGTAAGCATATTGATTGAATGATAATTCGGCGGATTAAACCCTTCCACGCCGTTTTTAAAGCGGCGTGCTTATCTTAAGGGCTTTATTCCCCTTTTAAACTGAATTTAATATAAACATACTTGAAATTAAGGTTTTAGTATTGAAAAGTATCCTTAAATAGTATATAATTAAAGCGTTGCAAGCAAACAGGATAATTTAAAGCATAACATCAAAGGGGTTACGTATGGTACTAGCTATCGACATCGGCAACACAAACATCTGCCTCGGCTGTTATGAAGACGGTAAGCTGGTTTTGACCTCCCGCCTTTACACCGATACCGACCGTACGGAGGATCAGTACGCGATTGAACTGCGCGACATCTTCAATCTGTACGGTTTTTCACATAAGAGCGTGGAGGGCTGCATCATCGCCTCGGTAGTGCCCAAACTTTCCCCCGTTTTGAAAAACGCGGTGGAAAAGTACCTGCACTGCAAGGTGCTCACCGTTTCGGCGGGTATTAAAACGGGTTTAAACCTCCGCGCGGAAAACCCCGCGGCCATCGGTGCGGACTTTGTGTGCGGCGCGGTGGGTGCCATGAGCAAATACCCCCTGCCCTGCGTGATTATCGACCTAGGCACCGCCACCAAGATCTTCGCGGTGGATAAAACCGGTTCGTTTATCGGCGGCTCTATACTGCCGGGCGTTGTCATCTCGCTGGAGGCGCTTTCCAAGCGCACCGCGCAGCTGCCTACCATCGGCTTAGACGGCCAGGACCCGCCGCTGATCTCCACCATCACGGTGGAAAGCATGCGCTCGGGCATCCTGTACGGCACCGCCGGTATGATAGACGGCATGGCGCGCCGCTACGCGGAGGCCTTTGACACCAAGCCTGTTTTCGTAGCGACCGGCGGGCTTTCAACCATTATTGTAAAGTACTGTCGTGAAGAGATTGTCTTAGACCCCGATCTGGTGCTGGAGGGCCTGTACCGCATCTACCAAAAGAACACCTGATAAGCCTTTAGAGCCCCCGCCTTCGGCGCAAGGGGAACACCTATTTTGGTGAACAGCCGCCGCGGTGCCTGCCGCGGCCGGCTTTCATAATACAAGCGTTGCATCTCGCACAGGGCTATATACTTATTACGATTTGGATACTTAACGTTATCCTTCTTATCGGAATTTATATGGGGCTCATGAGAGCGACAGCAGGAGGAATTATAGTGAATACCAACAGCAAACGCATCTCTACTCGTACTCTGACGATACTCGGCATTCTCACCGCCATTGAGATGATTATGGCGTTTACCCCGCTCGGTTCTATCCCCATTGGCCCTATTGTGGCGACACTCGCGCACATACCGGTAATTATTGCGGCTGTGACACTGGGTGTTGGCGCCGGCGCTTATATGGGGGCGGTATTCGGGCTGCTAAGTTTTATTGTAAACACCTTCGTACTGCCCACCCCAACCTCGTTCATCTTTACTCCATTCAGCCCCATCGGGGCGGTGGAGGGCAACTTCTGGAGCCTTGTTATCTGCTTTGTGCCGCGTATATTGCTGGGCGTTGTAGCCGGCCTGCTTTTTAAGTGGATTGCAAAGCGCGACAAGCGCCGGTACTTTGCCTACAGTATCTCGGCGCTGGTGGCTTCACTGCTGCATACCGTGCTGGTGCTGGGCGGCGTGTATGTGTTCTTCGGGCAGCAGTATGCCCAGGTGATCGGTCAGGCATTCAGCGCACTGTTGGGCCTTATCATGACAGTGGTGCTTACAAACGGCGTGCCTGAGGCTATCCTCGCCGTAGTACTTACCGTTGCCGTTGGCAAGGCGCTGGAGCGTTTGCAGAGAAACCGCAGTTAGCATACAATCTGCCCTTGGCAGAACATATGGATTTACCAAGAGCTTTTCTTTCATCAACCTATAACCGCACATGCGAAGAAATGCCCTTTCTCGCATGTGCTTTTTATTAAGTTAGAGGGCAATGCCCTATGGAATGGAGTGATATCTAAAGTGACAGAAAAAACATATACCGTAACCGGCATGAGCTGCGCCTCCTGCTCCGCTCATGTGCAAAAGGCCGTTGGCGCGGCCGACGGGGTTGCATCCTGCGACGTCAACCTCGCAACCGAAAAGCTGCGCGTAGCCTTCGACGAAGGCAAAACCGGCTTTGCCGCCCTTAAAAAGGTGGTGGAGGACGCGGGCTACGGCTTAAAGGAAGAGACCGGCGCCCTCAAGGCACAGCTGGCTGTAGAAGGCATGACCTGTGCCTCCTGCTCCGCCGCGGTGGAGCGCGCTATCAAAAAGCTCGATGGCATCCAGTCGGCAAGCGTAAACCTTGCCACCAATCGCGCGAGCTTTGAGTACGACCCGGCGGTGGTAAAGCTTTCGCAGATCAAAGCCGCCATCACCGACGCGGGCTATACCCCCAAAGACCTTGAGACCCTCTCGGGCTACGACGTGCAGGAAAAGGAGCACGCTAAGGCGCTCTTGAAGATGCGCATCCGCTTCATCATCGCGGCAGTGTTCTCGCTGCCCGAGCTGTACATCGCCATGTCGCATATGTTCCCCTCGCTCGGCCTTCCCCTGCCCGCATTCATGAACGCGCACAGCTACCCGCTGGTATTCGCGCTGGTGCAGTTCTTCCTCACCCTGCCCGTGCTCATCGCGGGCGGGCGGTTCTTCCGCGTCGGGTTTAAAACGCTCCTTAAAGGCGCCCCGAACATGGATACCCTGGTTGCCATCGGCACCGGCGCCGCGTTTTTATACAGCACCTTCGCGATGGTAAAAATCTATCTGGGCGACTTCAGCTTCTCAAAATCGCTGTATTTTGAGTCGGCGGCCGTGGTTATCACACTCGTTATGCTGGGCAAGTATCTCGAGGCGGTAAGCAAGGGCAAGACCTCGCAGGCCATTAAAAAGCTGATGGCGCTGGCCCCCAAGACGGCGATCATCCTCAAGGACGGCGCCGAGCTTACCGTGGCGGTGGAGGAGGTTGCGGTGGGCGACATCGTGCTGGTGCGCCCGGGTACCTCTATCCCCGTGGACGGCGTGGTGATAGACGGCATCTCGTCGGTGGATGAATCGATGCTTACCGGCGAAAGCCTGCCGGTGGAAAAGCACCCCGAAAGCGCCGTGACCGGCGGCAGCATGAACGGCGAGGGGCTTATCAAGTTCCGCGCCACCAAGGTGGGCGCCGACACCGCGCTCGCCAAGATCATCAAGCTGGTGGAGGATGCACAGGGCAAAAAGGCCCCCATCGCAAAGCTGGCGGACGTGGTTTCGGGCTACTTCGTGCCCGCCGTTATCGGCATCGCGCTGGTGAGCGCCATCGGCTGGGCCATTGCGGGCAAGGACTTTAACTTTGTACTCACCGCCTTTGTGTCGGTGCTGGTTATCGCCTGCCCCTGCGCGCTCGGCCTTGCCACCCCCACCGCCATCATGGTGGGCACCGGCAAGGGCGCGGAGCTCGGCGTTCTGATCAAGAGCGGCGAGGCGCTGGAAACCGCCCATAAGGTGACGACGGTGGTGCTCGACAAAACCGGCACCATCACCGAGGGCAAACCCAAGCTCACCGATATCAAAAACTACTCAACCATGCAGGAGCGCGACCTGCTCACACTGGCGGCAGCCGCCGAGCGCGGCTCGGAGCACCCGATTGCGCGCTCGATTGTGGAAGGCGCGCGGGAGCGCGGGATCGCCCCCGCAGAGCCCGACCGCTTTTCGGCGGTGCCGGGGCGCGGCATTGACGCGACGGTAGGAAGCAAGCGCGTGCTCGCGGGCAACAGCAAGCTGATGCAGGAAAACAGCATCGCCCTCGCCGCGGCGCAGGCGGATGCCCAAGCCCTTGCCGCCCACGGCAAAACGCTGATGTACATTGCCGTAGACGGCGTGCTCGCGGCCCTGATGGCGGCAGCCGACACCGTGAAACCGACCAGTGCGCAAGCCATCAAGCGCTTAAAGGCGCTGGGGCTTGAGGTGGTCATGATCACGGGCGACAACCGCAGCACCGCCGAGGCTATTGCCAAAGAAGTGGAGATCACCCGCATCCTTTCCGACGTATTGCCGCAGGATAAGGCGGGCGAGGTACAGAAGCTGCAGCAGGGCGGCAAGACGGTGGCGATGGTGGGCGACGGCATCAACGACGCGCCCGCGCTGGTACAGGCCGACGTGGGTATGGCCATCGGCTCCGGCACCGACGTGGCGGTGGAATCCGCCGACGTGGTACTCATGCGCGGCGACCTAAACGAGGTTCCCTCCGCAATCGCTTTAAGCCGCGCGACCATCCGCAACATCAAGCAGAACCTTTTCTGGGCATTCTTCTACAACCTTTTGGGTATCCCCTTTGCGGCGGGCGTGTTCTACCTGTTCGGCGGTCCGCTCTTAGACCCCATCTTCGCGGGCGCCGCCATGGCGCTAAGCTCCGTTTCGGTGGTTTCGAACGCCCTGCGTTTAAAGGCATTCAAGCTGAAATAAGACATATTAAGGTGGTTTTCTTATGGCGTATCTGTTTGTCGGCATTGGCGGGGGCTTGGGCGCGATCGCGCGGTATGTGCTCAGCCAGGTATTCAGCCCTCTTTCCTCCGGCTTCCCCGTTGCCACACTCCTCATCAACTTTATCGGAGCGCTGGTGATTGGGCTTGTCACCGAGCTCTCGCAACGGCTCATCCCGCTGCCGCCAAACCTGCTGCTCTTTCTCACCACCGGCCTCTGCGGCGGGTTTACCACCTTTTCCACCTTCTCTCTCGAAACCATCAACCTGTTTGAGAAGGGGCGCGTCGCGGCGGGCTTTAGCTATGCCGCCGCAAGCGTGTTGCTCTGCGCCGCCGGGGTGCTTGCTGGCAAGGGATTGATACGCCTGTTCGCGCGCTAAACAGAATAGCAGAATACAGAAAGGCCGCCCCGTTGGGGCGGCCTTGTCCATCTTGGCGAAGCCAAAATTATTTAATCTGAGCCTTAGCGCCGGCTTCTTCCAGCTTCTTGGCAAGCTCGTCGGCCTCAGTCTTGGAGATGCCCTCTTTAAGAGCCTTAGGAGCAGCCTCAACGAAGTCTTTCGCTTCCTTTAAGCCGAGGCCGGTGAGCTCCTTAACAACCTTGATAACCGCCATCTTGTTGGCGCCTACCTCGGCAAGGATTACGTCAAACTCGGTCTTCTCCTCTGCAGCGGGAGCAGCAGCGGCGGGGCCGGCCATCATTACGGGAGCGGCAGCGGAAACGCCGAACTCCTCTTCGATTGCCTTTACAAGCTCATTTAACTCTAAAACGGTAAGAGTTTTGATTTCTTCGACAAATTTAGTAATTTTCTCAGAAGCCATTGAAATATACCTCCCAGTTATTTTTAATTTTTTAGTTTAGATACCATAGGCACGGTACACCGGCTGAATTATTCCGCTGCGGGAGCGCCTTCACCCTTTTGCTCTGCGATTGCGTTAAGCGCAACAGCAAGGCCGCGGATATTGCCGTTGAGGACGGAGAGCAACTGGCACAGAAGCTGTTCCTTAGAGGGCAGCTTGCCGAGCTCAATGGTCTTCTTCGCGTCTAAGACGGTGCCGTCTACATAGCCGGCCTTGATGGTAAACTTGCCTTTGGAATCATCGGCGAATTTGGTAAGGATCTTGGCGGCCGCAACCGGGTCGCTCTTGCTTACCGCAATCGCGGTGGTTCCGTCCAGCACAGCGGAAAGGCCTTCGAGGTTCGCGCCCGTGGCGGCGAAACGGAGCAGGGTGTTCTTCACAACCGCATAGTCAACGCCTGCCTCGCGCAGCTCTTTGCGGAGCTTGGTGTCGTCTGCAACGGTAATGCCCTTGTAGTCTACCACAACGCCCGCGCAGGAGCTGGAAAGCTTTTGAGTAAGCTCTTCTACCTGCTGCTTTTTTGAATTTAATACATTCTCACTTGGCAACTTAAAGTTCACCTCCTGATGATTAGCGGGAAGACCCGCCTTTTAAAGAATAACCTGCTTTAAAACAAGCTGCCTAAGAATTCTCTCGGCAACAAAAAGCCCTTTCCCCCGGTACCGAAGGAAAGGGCATAAAGTTTATTTAATACAAGCGTACAAGCTTTCTTAAACAACTGCTCTTGTCCTCGGCAGGCAGGGAACAAACCCTTTACGCTTTAAAGCACCTGCTGTCTTTGGAAAAGACAACCTATCGTCACAGTGATAACCTATCACACCGACAACATGAGTATTATACCAAACCGGCCTGCTGCTGTCAAGCAGCAATCACACAAACCTGGAGGGGTTGATGCGAACGCCGGGGCCCATGGTGGTGGCGATAACACAAGAACGAACATACTGGCCCTTTGCCGCAGCGGGCTTAGCCTTTACGATAGCGCCCATGAGCGTATCGAAGTTCTGCGCAAGCTTTTCTACGCCGAACGAAGCCTTGCCGATGGGGCAGTGGATGATGTTGGTTTTGTCCAGACGGTATTCGATCTTACCGGCCTTCGCCTCGGTTACCGCACGGGCAACGTCGGGTGTAACGGTACCGGCCTTGGGGTTTGGCATAAGGCCGCGGGGGCCGAGCACCTTACCTAGACGGCCTACAAGACCCATCATGTCGGGTGTTGCGATGACAACGTCAAAGTCGGTCCAGCCTTCGTTTTGAATCTTGGCTACCATATCCTCGGCGCCAACATACTCTGCGCCTGCCTTTGTGGCATCGTCAGCCTTGTCGCCCTTGGCAAATACCAATACGCGAACCTTTTTGCCGGTACCATTGGGCAGTACAACCGCGCCGCGAACCTGCTGCTCGGCGTGACGGGAGTCTACGCCCAAGCGCACGTGGATCTCGACGGTCTCATCAAACTTAGCTTTCGCGGTTTTAACGCAAACGTCTAGTGCATCCTGAGCATCGTAGAGCTTGCTGCGATCTATAAGTTTGGCACTGTCTTGATAGTTTTTGCCGTGTTTCATATTCAGTTCCTCCCTAATTGAGTGGTTAATAACGGAAATTTCCTCCCACCCGGAAGCATTAGTCTACGACTTCGATACCCATGCTTCTGGCTGTTCCTGCTATCATGCTCATAGCGGAATCGATGCTTGCAGCATTTAAGTCGGGCATCTTCTGCTCAGCAATCTTTCTAACCTGCTCCCTGGTAATCTTTGCAACCTTGGTTTTGTTGGGCACCCCGGAAGCCGTTTCAATGCCGCATGCCTTTTTAATGAGCACGGGTGCCGGCGGGGTTTTTGTTACAAAGCTGAAAGAGCGGTCTGCATAAACGGTGATAACAACCGGGATGATAAGACCGATGTCGCCTTTTGTACGCTCGTTGAATTCCTTTGTAAATGCCATGATGTTGACGCCGTGCTGACCCAGCGCAGGGCCAACGGGCGGCGCCGGAGTGGCCTTGCCGGCCGGTATCTGGAGCTTAATAAAGCCCGTAACCTTTTGAGCCATTTTTTGCACCTCCAAAATAACGTGGTAGCTGGCGGAATAAAGAGAATTTTTATTCCTCCCACCGGGCAAACGCCTTCGGCTAAAAAACCTTTACCCGTGCGCACGCGCAGAAACGCTGCGGCATGCTTTATCAAAGCGTTTTTTACGGGACCGCTTTAAACCCCAGAACGAAAAACATGACCGATTATTCCACCGGCTCCGCCTGATCGAGCTCAAGCTCTGCGGGGGTCTCGCGGCCGAACATCGAAACGATGACGCGAACCTTGTTCTTGTCGACGTCGATCATATCAACCGTACCGATAAACCCTTCAAGCGGCCCGCTGGTAACGCGGACGGAATCGCCCACGGCAAAACGAACTTCGATATGCTTGGTTTCAACCCCAAGGGCCAGCACCTCCTCCTCGGTAAGGGGGATGGGCTTGGACGCGGGGCCGACAAACCCGGTAACGCCGCGGATATTGCGCACGACATACCATGAATCGTCGTCCATTACCATCTTCACCAGCACATAGCCGGGGAAGATCTTGCGTTCCACTTCACGCTTCTTGTCGTCTTTGTACTCGGTCACCTTCTCGGTGGGAACCTTAATCTCTTGGATAAGTTCCTGAAGCTTGCGGTTTTCTACCATCTTTTCGAGGTTGCCCGCAACCTTGTTTTCGTAGCCCGAATAGGTGTGTACAACATACCACTTCGCGGTATCAGACATGTTTTTTCCTCCCGCTTCAGTAAAAGTCAGACACCAAGGACGAGTTTCACCACACCGCCGAAGGCAACGTCAATAAGCCAGATGGCAACGCCGACGCCCAGCATGATGGTTACAACAACCAAGGTGTTGTTCCACAGCTGCTTGCCGGTAGGCCATACAACCTTCTTTACCTCGCCTCTCATGTCTTTAAAAAAGCGGGCAACTCGCTGGAAGAAAAGTTTAGGACTGAACTTGCGCTCTTTCTTTTCGGGGTTAGTAGCCATTACTGTCCCTCCTGTTCTTCTACTTCGTTTCCTTGTGAAGCGTGTGTTTCCTGCAGAAACGGCAATACTTGTTCATTTCGAGTCTGTCAGGATCGTTCTTCTTGTTTTTCATGGTGTTGTAGTTGCGCTGTTTGCACTCGGTGCAAGCCATAGTAACCCGAACTCTCATATCGGCACCTCCAGTTAAGCGGATTTTTTTGCCTCCCTCGTAAAAACAACGGCGGTGGCCGTAGTGCGGCATGCTGCCGCAGGTTACGGTTCTTATGCAGGTTTTAACTGGTTTTTACCCCAGAAAAAATGCGCACAAAAAAATAACCCTCTTAGAGGTATAACCACTATACCATACCCCTTACATAAAGTCAACACTCTGTCCTTATTTTTTACAGGTTATGCTTTAAGAATAAATTGTAAAAGAATTTTAAACTGCGCCGAATGGGGTTGACGATTTAAACAGGTGCCTGTATAATATAAAACAACAGGTACCTGGACAATTCACTTTTCAACCGCCGCTGTTTTAGAAGGAGAATCGCTCATGATGAAGGAAAGCAATACGGAATTATTAAAAAAGCTGCTGCGCACCGAGATGCTGCTGCACCGCTACCAGGCTTACGGCTTCAGGGCCTTAGGGCCGTTCGGCAACCCGCTTAGAGGGCAGGGGCGCGTGCTTGCGATCTTAAAGATGCGCCCGCAGATCAGCCAAAAGGAGCTTTCCTACCTGCTGGATATGCGCCAGCAATCCTTAAGCGAGCTGCTGATGAAGCTGGAAGCCAGAGGGTTTATCACGCGCTCGCTGTCGGAGGACGACCGGCGGGTGATTATCATCACACTAACGGAGGAAGGCAAAAACGCGGCGTCCGACACCGCAGAGAGCGATTTTGATATGGACAGCGTCTTTGATTGCCTGAACAGTCAGGAGCAGGCCGAGTTTGGCCGGTTTTTCGACCGGCTAACGGAATCCATCGAGAAAAAGCTGGAGGCGATTGATGCGAGCCTGTACCGGCACGGCAAGCACTGGGGCCACGAAGACCGCCGCGATTTTGACCACCCATGGGGTCACGGCATGCATGGCTTCGGCCCGCGGATGCACGGTGGTGCTCGCGCTCCATGGCAGGACGACGCCGGTGCCGGGGACGATAAAGGCGAAGATAAAAAGAAATAAGATCATCCGGCCTTACCGCTGCCTATAAATAAGATAACCTATTTGAAAATCATCAGCACGACATTGAAAGAAGGAGTGTTTTTAGCCATGAGGCATATTGCGGAAATCTGCCAACAGCAGATTCCTGACATTCTTTTGGCATACCTTTGGCAGTGCGTTCCCCTCGAAGACGACTACTGCCTGATTCTATTATCCCCCAGAAGGCTGGGCGGCGGAGCGGTGCAGGATATCTCCATCCACACCGGCCGCGGTACCGTCAACCGAACGGTTTTCGGGTTTGCCCCTGTCGCAGCGGCGCTTGAAATAAGGCGGGAGAAAGCCGATTACACCCTCTCCCCCGCCGCCGGCGGCCGGTACAGTGAGGAGGGCTGCCCATGCTCGGCCTGACGCCCTCAAAGGAGAACTATCTTAAAACCATCAGCGCGCTCACCCGCGGCTGCGAGAACACCTGCGTGACCGATATCGCGGCACAGATGCAAATCACAAAGGCCAGCGTTTCCCGCACCGTGACGGAGCTGGAGGCGCTGGGACTGGTAAGGCGCTTTAAGGGCCGAAGGGTGGGCCTTACGGAGGAGGGCAAACGGCAGGCCGGTGTGGTGCTGAGCCGCTTTGATGTGATCAGCGCGTTCTTTTGCCGCGTCTTAAACATAAGCAAGGAAACCTCGGTGCAGGAGGCCTGCAAGCTGGAGCACCTGCTAAGCGACGCAAGCCTTGAGGCGATGCAAAACCTGCTCCAGAATACTTAAGAAAAAGGCAGCTTTGGCGCACAGCCAAAACTGCTCTTTTTTTCTGCCAAAATGTCAAACAGGCTTTGGCAACCCATGAAATCCATGAAAAATATTGCTTTTACCAATTTATTTTGCTAGAATGAACTGTGCTACTATTTTATAATAGAAGATAATATACTATTTTAAAAGTGTATTGTTCAGTTTATAGGAAACGTCACTTTAGCGTTTTCATTTTACAGGAGTGTGACTGCAATTGTCAAGGCTGACGGTAGGTGTGCTCTTCGGCGGGGCATCGAGTGAATATGAGGTTTCGCTGATGAGCGCCACTTCGGTTTTAACCCATATCGATAAGGCAAAGTATGATATTGTCATGGTAGGCGTAACAAAGGACGGCCGCTGGCTGCGCTACCGCGGCGAGACGGAGGCCATTAAAAACGGCAGCTGGATAAACGGCGACGTTTCCCCCGCCTATGTGGTGCCCGACCGTTCGGTGCACGGCATTGTGGAGACCGGCCCGGACGGCAGGGCTGTTACCACGCGCCTGGATGTGGTGTTCCCCGTGATGCACGGCAAAAACTGCGAGGACGGCACCCTGCAGGGGCTGTTTGCGGTGGCGGGCATCCCCTTTGTGGGCTGCGACACCCTCTCCTCCGCCATCTGCATGGATAAAGTAGTCACCCACACCGTGATGGACAGCGTGGGCATTACCACCGTGAAATGGGCCTACTGCACGCAGGATGCCCTCCGGGACTTTGACCCCTACGCCGAAACACTGGAAGAACGCTTTGGCTACCCGATGTTTGTAAAGCCCGCCAACGCCGGCTCCTCGGTGGGGGTTAGCAAGGCCACCAACCGCGAGAAGCTGAAGGACGCGATTAAACTGGCGCTTAAGCATGATATAAAGGTGGTTATCGAACAGGCGGCGGTGGGCCAAGAGGTGGAATGCGCGGTGCTCGGCAATGCAAGCCCCATCGCTTCGGTGGTGGGCGAGATTGTACCCAAGGCCGATTTTTATGATTATGACGCCAAATACATAAACGACTCTACCGAGCTGTTTATCCCCGCGCGGATTTCCGAAGCGGTTGCAAACAACGTGCGCGAGGTGGCCGTAAAGGCCTACAAGGCGCTGTTCTGCTCCGGGCTTGCCCGTGTGGATTTCTTTGTGCGCGCAGACGGCGAGGTGGTATTCAACGAGATCAATACCATCCCCGGCTTTACGCACATCAGCATGTACCCAAAGCTGTTCGAGGCTTACGGAATCCCCTATTCGGAGCTCATCGACCGGCTGATTGCCCTCGCGCAGGAGCGCAGATTCTTGATTTAAGCGCGGGCTTAACCGGCACAGAGCGGTAAATACTATCAGGGCATGGAGGTTGTGATGGACAATCGGAGTATCGGCGTGTTTGATTCAGGTTTGGGAGGCCTTACCACGATTAAAGAGCTAAAGGCGCTGCTCCCACATGAAAACATCGTCTATTTCGGCGATACGTCCCGCGTTCCCTACGGCAGCCGAAGCCGCGAAACCATTATTAAGTACGCGAAGCAGGACATCCATTTTTTAACCGGCCATGATGTAAAGATGATCATCATCGCCTGCGGCACCGTCAGCTCGGTACTGACCGACGATATTGCAAACAGCTACGATCTGCCCATCATCCGCGTGCTGAACCCCGCGGCACAGGCGGCTTGCGCCGCAAACCGCGAGGGCGGCATCGGCATTATCGGCACGCAGGCCACCGTGCGAAGCGGGGCCTACGGCAAGGCGATCCGGGCAATCAAATCCAATGCCCGCGTGGTGGGCAAGGCCTGCCCGCTGTTTGTACCGCTGGTGGAAAACGGCTTTCTCGGGCGCGACAACCCGGTGACCCGGCTGGTGGCGGAAGGCTATCTTACGGACCTTAAGCAGGAGAACATCGACACGGTTATTTTAGGCTGTACCCACTACCCGCTGCTTTACGATGTGATTTCCGACATCCTCGGCAGCGAGATAACCCTTATTGACGCGGGGCGCGAGGCCGCACATTTTGCGGCGGCCACCCTAAAGAGCATGGGAATGATGAACGAGGAGACCTCACAACCCGGGCGCACCGAGTATTACGTGAGCGACCGCATAGACGATTTTGCGGAGATTGCTACCCGGTTTTTAGGCTGCAGCATTAAAGAGGATGTTTCGACGATTGATATAGAGGCGTTTTAACCTGCGGGGGCAGAAACAGTATGGGAGGATAAACGGTTGAAAAAGGATGTGCTCATCTCCATTAAGGGGATTTCAAACGTAGACGGCGAAGAGGATGTCATGGAGCTTATGACCGTCGGCAACCTGTTTGTAAAGGACGGCAAGCAGATTATTACCTACAAGGAATCGGAAGCCACGGGCTTTGAGGGAACCACCACCATGCTTGAGCTCACGGGCAACAGCAGCGTCATTTTAAAGCGGCGCGGCACCAACCGTTCCGAGCTCATCATTGAAAAGGGGCGGCGTCACCTCTGCCATTACGATACGGGCGCAGGGGATATCATGATAGGGGTATTCTCCGACTCGATTACCAACACGCTCGGTGAAACGGGCGGGGACGTCAGCTTTAAATACTCGCTCGACATCAACTCGAGCCTTGCCAGCGAAAACGAGGTATATATCAACGTCAAGGAGTGTCAAAAGTTTGAAAGATAATTCTTTCAACAAGGAAGGAATGTTCATAAATGGCTAATCTGGTTAAACACGCTCAAGGCGAGCTGAAAGAGATTTTACTGGCGGCACTGGGCCGCGCGGTGGCGGCGGGCGAGCTGCCTGCCGAGCCGATGCCCGCGTTTGCCATTGAGATTCCCGCCGACACCACCCACGGGGATTTTGCCACCAACGCCGCCATGGTTTCGGCGAGGGCGTTTAAGCTGCCCCCCAAGAAGATTGCCGAAATCATCTGCAATAACTGCGTGCTGCAGGGCACCTCGTTTGAGCGGTATGAGATCGCGGGCCCCGGGTTTATCAACTTCTTCCTCAGCAGCGCGTGGTTTGCCAAAACCCTGATTGCCGTTTTTGACGAGAAGGAAAACTACGGCAGAACCAACTACGGCAGAGGCCAAAAGGCGATGGTAGAGTTTGTTTCGGCCAACCCTACCGGCCCCATGCACATGGGCAACGCGCGCGGCGGCGCCTTGGGCGACTGCCTTGCCTCCGCCCTCGCGTTCGCGGGCTATGACGTAACGCGGGAGTTTTATGTAAACGACGCGGGCAACCAGATTGAGAAGTTTGCAAACTCGCTTTCCGCCCGCTACCTGCAGCTGTATAAAAAGGATATTGAGTTCCCCGAGGACGGCTATCAGGGCGACGACATCAAGGAGCGCGCGCGGGAGTTCGCCGACATGCACGGCGAAAGCTTTGTAAACGCCGATGACGAGACCCGCAAGAAGGCGCTGGTGGACTACGCGCTGCCCAAGAATGTTGAAAAGCTGAAAAACGACCTTTCCAAATACCGCATCGATTACGATGTGTGGTTCTTCGAGAGCACGCTGCACCGGAGCGGTGCCATCAAAAAGGTAGTGCACATCCTCACCAAAAACGGCTACACCTACGAGAAGGACGACGCGCTGTGGTACAAGGCCACCGTGTTCGGCGCCGACAAGGACGATGTGCTGATACGCGCGAACGGCATCCCCACCTACTTTGCCGCCGATATCGCCTACCACTACAACAAGTTTGTGGACAGAGGCTTTGATAAGGTCATTAACGTGTGGGGTGCCGACCACCACGGCCATGTGGGCCGCTTAAAGGGCGCCATGACCGCCGTGGATATCGACAGCGACAAGCTCGATATCGTGCTGATGCAGCTGGTTCGTCTGGTGCGCGGCGGCGAGGTGGTGCGCATGAGCAAGCGCACCGGCAAGGCCATTACGCTCAACGACCTGCTGGACGATGTGCCGGTGGACGCGGCGCGCTTCTTCTTTAACCTGCGCGAGCCCAACAGCCACTTCGACTTCGACCTCGACCTCGCGGTGGAGCAGAGCGCGCAGAACCCCGTATACTACGTGCAGTACGCGCACGCGCGCATCTGCAGTATCTTTAAAAACCTCGGGGCAGAAGGGGTAATCCCCAGAGCCTGCACCGCAGAGGAGCTTGCGGCGCTCTCCACCCGCGACGAGATGGAGGTTATCCGCCTGCTGGCGCGCCTGCCCGACGAGGTGACCGAGGCGGCGAAAAACTACGACCCCGCCCGCCTCACCCGCTATTGCGTTGACCTTGCCACACAGTTCCACAAGTTCTACAACGCGCACCGCGTAAAGGGCGAGGATGAGCCGCTGATGCAGGCGCGTCTGGCACTCTGTGCCGCTGTAAAGATCGTGCTGGGCAACGTGCTTTCCCTCTTAAAGATTACCGCTCCCGAGGCGATGTAATACTGATTTTTATTAAAAAAGGGGATTGTATCCCCTTTTATAGAATCATATATAGAAAGAAACCATAACTTGCCGACTGATTGACGGAGGGTTACAAAAAGCAATGGAGATTCCCGATAAACGCCCCTTACTGCTGGACGGCGCCGTTGCCACCAATCTGATGCCGCTGGGTATGCCGGAGGGAGGGATAAATGCCCTTCGCTGGATACTGCAAAACAGCGATAGGGTGATGGCGTTGACGGATGCCTTTATCAGGGCCGGCGCGATGGCGGTGCTCGCCCCCACCTATGGGGTGATGCGCAGCGCCGTCGCCGAAGGCGGTGCAAGCGACGATATCGCCGCGCTCAACCGCAGCCTTGCCGGGATGACGTTTACGGCCGCAAACGGCCGTGTGCCCGTCGGAGGCAGTGTGTCGCCCTCGGGCATCGAGATCAAGCCGTTCGGTGAGGCGACCTTTGGCCGCCTGATTGCCGACTACAAGGAGCAGATGGCGGCGCTCTGCGAAAGCGGCCTGAACTTCGTGCTGCTGGAGGGCTTCACCAATCTGGTCGACCTTCGCGCGGCGATCCTCGCGGCAAGGGCGTCCCAGCTGCCTGTATTCGCCTGTGTGACGGTGAGCGACGACTGCCGCACCAAAACGTGGGACGTGGACCTGCTCGCCGCGCTGACGGTGGCGCAGAGCTTGGGGGTGAAGGCGTTCGGGGTAAACTGTTCCTCCCCCGAGGCGGCGCTCAGTGCGGTAAAGCGCATGCACCCTTACGCGGAGGTTCCCCTCATTGCAAGGCCCGACGCGGGCAGCGCAAACCCGATTCTGCCTCACCTGTACGATTATTCACCCGAAAGCATGGCGGCACTAACAAGCGAGCTGCTGGCCGCGGGTGCCCGGATCATCGGCGGCTGTTGCGGTACCACGCCCGAGCATATAGAGGCTATGGCACAGGCTTTCCAGGCGTTTGACCCTGAGGGCGTCAACGCCAAGGTTAACTCGGAAGAAACCATTGTGGCCAACCACAGCGACGCGTTCTTTGTGTCCGACAGCTTTACCCCGAGCGAGGGGTTGGACTGTGCGCTGGATATGAGCGAGGCGCTGTTAGAGGCGGCGGACGCGGGTTTTGACGCGATAAAGGTCAACATCAAGTCACCGGACGACGCAAACCTGCTGGCGATGAACGCGCACATGGCCTCCCTCCCCGTTATGCTGAAATCGGACGACGAGGCCCTGCTGGAGGCGGCGCTGCTGCAGTATCAGGGCCGCGCGCTGGTAGACTCGCAGTGCTACATACCCGAGCAGACACTTATCAGCATCACCAAGAGATACGGCGCGGTGATTTATTAGCCTTATAATTGCAAGAAAGCGGTACGCTTCAATGAAAGAAGCTGTACCGCTTTATTTAGGTCTATAATGAACTGCCCAACCGCAGCTTCATCGTGTCCTTTGCGGGCGTAATACTAAATGCGAACGGCAACCAGACCGCTGATATCCTGCAGGGTCGCTCTGCGGTACTCCATCGGTTATCCCTCCGTACTTTCTGTTGCCGCTTGATGAAGTGTGCGCAGCTTCTCCCTCATAAAAAGGTTTACCTTCTCGGAGCTCACGAGCATTACGAGGATATAAGCGGCAACGAAGAACGGAAAGAGCGAGATCGTCGTCGCCGAGGCGATAAAGCCGAAGACGGGCGGCAGGAAGGTAGAGCCGGTGTAGGCCACCGCCATCTGAAAGCCGATAATGGCCTGCGCGTTCTCTTTACCGAAGCGCGCGGGGGTTTCGTGTATCATGCAAGGGTAGATGGGCGCACAGCCGAGGCCCACCAGCACAAAACCGACCAGCGAACAAACTGTCGGCAGCGGCAGCAAAAGCAGTAGGGTACCCGCCAGGATGATCAGCTCCCCGACGCGTATCAGGGTTTTGTTGCTCATTCTCATGGTGATAAAGCCCGAAACAAACCGGCCTGCCGTAATGCCTGCGTAGAAAAGCGACACCCATCTCGCCGCCGTCGCGGCGTCAAACCCCTTTGCGTTAATCAAAAAGCTGCTGCCCCACAACCCCATGGTTGCCTCCAGCGCGCAGTAAAGCAAAAAGGTGAGCAGTACAGGTTTTACGCCTTTGAGCCGAAGCGGCTGCCAAAAGCCCCCCTGTGCCGCCTCGGGTACCATCTCGGCCTGCGGTTCCTGTGAAGCGGTCTTGGCCGCCACCTTATCCCACAGCGGGATGGCAAACAGCAGCACCACCACCAGCGCAAACTGTATGATCGAGATGGTGAGGAATCCGCTGTGCCACTCGCCCCGCCGGATATAGCCGGACATGATATTCGGCCCGATCATGGCGCCCACGCCCCAAAAGCAGTGCAGCCAGCTCATGTGGCGCGACTTATAATGCGCCGCCACGTAGGAGTTGAGCCCCGAATCCACCGCGCCCGCGCCCAGCCCGAGCGGTATGCCGAGCAAAATCGCCCACACAAAGGATGGCACGAAGTAAAAGCCCAAGAGCGACAGCGCCGTCAACAGCACGCTTACAAAGGTAACCCTGCCGGTGCCGAACCGCTTAAGCACCTTGCCGCTGAACAGGCTCGAAATGATGGTGCCGCCCGAGATAACGACGGAAAGTATGCCCGCGTAGCCGTACGGCACCCCGAACTCCGGCTGCATCACCGGCCAGACAACGCCCAGCAGCGAATCGGGCAGGCCCAAGCTGATAAACGCCGCGTAAATGAGCACCAAAAATAAAGTAGCCAAGGTAAAAATCATCCTTTCAAAAATTGTCTCTTTCAATCAACCGAATAATATAGTATCCCCGCTATGGGTATTCGCTGGCGCTAAAGGGTGAGGCTTGCCTGCGGCTCGAGCAGTGCCAGGGTTTCAAACGCCATGCCGTACTGGTAATCCTGCAAAAAATTCTGCGAGATGCCAAGCGTGGGCACCACCCCCGCGGGCAGCTGCTCGGCGCAGCGTTTTGCAATGCCCTCGATGTGGTCGGGCGTGATAAAACTGGCGTGCATGATGATGGTGTAGGGGTTGATGATACTGCACACCGAAACAATCAGCCTTGCGGTGGCGTCGCAGAACGCCTCAAAATGATCGTAGAGGGCGGTGTCGCACCAGTCGATACCCAGCGGAAGGCTCGCCACCTCACCGGCAAAGCCGCCGTTGCCCTTATATAGTTTGCCGTCTATATAAATGCCAGAGCCGGGCGGATTCTTACCGGGGAAGTAGAGATAAACGGCCGCCGCCTCGCACGCCACCTGCCTGCGCCTGCAAAAGCCGATCACCGCAGCGTTTACATCGTTTTCGACCAACACCGGCAGCTCATACAGCGCGCTGTAGTGCCGAACAATCGGCTGGCCGATCAGCCCGGGATGGTCGGTTACGATCATCCTGCCCTCAAACTCCACACCCGGCAGGCCGAAGCCGATGGCGCGAATGGTTGGGTACTGGAGCAGCAGGCTTTCGATATACGGCTCGAAGCACTCCATAGTGACGTCGCCAACCTCTACATTCTGCCCGCAGATGCTGTCGCCGAAAAGGTTTACCACCCGCAGGTAGGCCGTAGCCAGCCCGTTGTGCTCCTGTGTAAACACGATAAGGGCATGCGCGTAGTTCTCGTTAAACCGGAACTGGTGCGCGGGCCGCCCGCCGCTGGAGGCTAGCATATCCGCATCGAACACCTCTCCGCTTTGCACGAGCTGCTGCAAAATGGTGCCGACCGTGACGAGGCTCAAGCCCGTTTCCTGCGCGAGCTGCTGCTTGGTGGCTTCTATCCTTGCTTTTAAGGTTCTGCGCACAAGGTTGACATTTACCTCTTTCATCACCAGCGCGTTGCCGCTTAGGTTCATCCCTGCACCTCCAATATGAAATAACTTTTTAAAAGTATTTTAATAAGCATCTATACTATAGGCCAATTTAAAATTATTGTCAACAAAAATTTTCTGAGCATAGCGCACCGAAGATACGCGTTAAAGCGCAAGCTCCGAAATCACCCGCTCCAGCCATTCGGCTACAAGGCTATTAAACAGCTCCGGCTGCTCGATCTGCAGGTTGTGCCCGGCCTTATCCAGTAAGGCAAAGGTCGTTCTGGGGTAGCTCTCCAGCAGCTTGAGCTGGTCGCTGTACCCCACCTCCGTATCCTCCCGGCCCGCCAGCAACAGGCCGGGCTTATCAAACGTCCCGTTTAAGTCGTCTACGTCGTAGGAGAACTCACCGTCCAGCACATGGTTTAAGAAGTCACTGTTTCGCTGCTTCATCACCGCGTCGTAGATATCGGCTTCATACCTCTCCCACACCGGTTTGGTCAGCCGAACGGTGATATACTCAAAGCTTTTGCGCTGATCCTCGCTTAAAGCTGCGAGAAACGTCTCGTCCTTCTCTAAAATGGTGAGCGGCGGCACCATTCCCTTCCGGTACCCCGGATAAACCAGCGGGCAGACCAGCAGCATGCCAAGGATCTGCTCCCGCCTTGCCTTCATGAGCGCCCGGGCGAGATACCCGCCGTACGACTGCCCGACCAGCACAAACGGCCGGTTGGGTATTACCGCGTCTAGAAATGCCAGAATAACCTTTAAAACATCGTCGGAGCGTTTGACCCACGGCCCCGCTGCAGAGTTCCCCATCCCCGGCAAATCGATATAGATTCTCTGTATGTTATAGTCTTTACCCTTAAAAAACGGCTCCATGCAGCCTGTCAGAATCCGATGGTCAACGCCCCACCCGTGAAGCAGCAGCATCGGAACGCCCTCTCCGTATACCTCATAATACAACTCCGTATCCAATACGCTGATTATCTTTTTTTCTGGCTGTACCATGGTTGTCTCCTTTATTGCCGCCTGATTTTTTGGCATGATCTTTCGTCTTTACACCTGATTTAAGAGGAGATTTTTCCCTTTTTAAATCAAAATTCAGTATAGCACCCTTTCCATAACTGGGTCAATGTGCACATGGCACACAAATAAAAAACAAGGCGCCTGCCCGATTGTGTTTCGGGCAGGCGCCTTGGCTGACGGGGCCTTATTGTATATCAATGCGGCGGTTTCTTTCTGCCGCCTGCTCACTCTTGGGAAGGTTTAAAAGCAGTACGCCGTTTTTATACTCGGCGGTAATGGCATCCGCTTGGATGTTCGAGATGTCGAAGCTGCGGCTGAAGGAGCCGTAGCTGCGCTCACGGCGCACGAAGTTTTCTTTCTTGTCTTCCCGCTCATCGTTGTGTTGCGCACTGATGGTGAGGCGGTCGCCGTCTACATCAATGTTGATGTCTTCCTTGGTAAAGCCGGGGAGCTCGGCCTCAAGGACATATTGGCCGCCTTTGTCGACGATGTCGGTTCTAAAACCGGCGAAGCGGTCGGGCCAGCCTAAGAAGCCCTTTTCAAAATCCTCAAAAAAGCGCTGCAGGTCTCTGCGTCCCATACGGTCAAAGGGCATTAAATCAAACATATAAAATCCTCCTTGTAATTAAGTAATATTATGTGGGTTGAAGGATCTTTTGCACCGGCGGCACAGTGAACCTTTAGTTTTAAATGCCGCTGCCTCTCGGCTGTGCATCAGGTCCTTTGACAATTATTATTGTACGCGGGCACTGTTACAAAATTAGGGATTATCTGTGACAAAATTGTTAATTTTAGCACTCGTAAGTTATGAGTGCTAAAACTGTTTTGTAATTAGCACTTATGCATCTCGACGGACAATTCTCCTTATTAGTCTTTACGCTCCCACCCATACTATTCCTGTAACCGACGCTTTGTACACAAAAGGCCGCCCTTCAAACCTTTCGGCTCTTCGGGCGGCCACAGATATAAACGACGACTCAAAACAGATGAAACGATAGCGTCAGCACTACCGCAACTACGACTAAAACCCTATCAGGTGTCCGACGCTAAACACGACAAACGCCACAACCCATGCGATGCCGGTTTGATACAGCACCACCAGTGCCGCCATGCCGGAGCTGTTCGTCTCCCGCCTTACCGCGGCGATAGCCGCCACGCAAGGGGTATAGAGCAGCGTAAACACCAGGTAGGCAGACGCGGCAAGGGGTGAAAACAGCCCGCTGAGGGCACCGCCCAGAGCGTCGGTCGCCGTACCCGTCAACACCGCGAGGGTGCTGATAACCGCCTCTTTGGCGATAAAGCCGGTGATGAGCGCGGTGGAGGCCTGCCAGCTGCCGAAGCCCAAGGGGGCAAACAGCGGCGATATCAGCCGCCCGATGCTCGCGAGGATGCTGTCGGAGCTATTTTCCACCACATTCAGCTGCAGGTTAAAGGTTTGCAGAAACCATATCGCGATGGTGGCCACAAAGATGATGGTAAACGCGCGGGAGAGAAAATCCCTTGCCTTATCCCACAACAGCAGGGCAACGGTTTTGGCGCTGGGTAAGCGGTAGCTCGGCAGCTCCATGACAAACGGCACGGGCTTGCCGCGAAACGCCGTTTTCTTGAGCACCAGCGCGCTGAGAATCCCTATGAGAATACCCAGTGTGTAGAGAATAATCATCACCAGCGCCGCGTACTTGGGGAAAAACGCCGCGGCGAACACCGCGTAGATGGGCAGCTTCGCGCTGCAGCTCATAAAGGGGGTGAGCAGGATCGTCATCTTGCGGTCGCGCTCCCCCGAGAGGGTTCTGGTGGCCATGATGGCGGGCACCGAGCAGCCGAAGCCGATGAGCATGGGCACAAAGCTGCGCCCCGAAAGGCCGAGCTTGCGCAGAAGCTTATCCATCACAAACGCCACGCGCGCCATGTAGCCGGTGTCCTCCAGCAGCGAGAGGAAGAAGAACAGCACCACGATGATGGGCAAAAACGACAGCACGCTGCCAACCCCCGCAAAGATGCCGTCGATCAGCAGCGAATGGACCACGGGGTTCAGGCCATAGGCCGTGAGCAGGCCGGATACCGCCGCCGTCAGCCCGTCGATGCCCGCCGCGAGCAGGTCCTGCAATACGGGGCCGATCACGCCGAAGGTAAGGTAGAAGATCAAAAACATAATGCCTAAAAACAGCGGGATGGCAAAATATTTATGGGTAAGCACCGCGTCGATCTTCACGCTGCGCCTGGTTCCCTTGGACTCGCCCGCCTTGATGACGGCCTCGGAGCAGAGTTTGTCGATAAAGGTATAGCGCATGTCGGCAAGGGCCGCCTCGCGGTCGGTGCCCAGCTCCCGCTCCATCTCGTCCACGGTGTGCTGCAGCATATCCTTCTCGTTGTCGGAAAGCATTAGTGCCGCGAGCATCGGGTCGTCGCCCTCCAGCAGCTTGGTGGCAGCAAAACGCGCCGGCACGTGAATGCGCTCGGCGTGATCCTCAACCATATGTGCCACCGCGTGAACCGCCCTATGTACGGCGCCCGAACAGAAATCCATTCGGGCCGGTTTGCGTCTGGCGGTTGCCACCGCCACCGCCGCTTTTACGAGATCGGTAACGCCCTCGTTCTTGCTGGCCGAAATCGGTATCACCGGCACGCCCAGCTCGGCGGTGAGCACGTCTATCTTAATGGTACTGCCGTTGGCCCTTACCTCGTCCATCATGTTCAGCGCAATCACCATGGGGATATTCAGCTCCAAGAGCTGCAGCGTCAGGTAAAGGTTGCGCTCGATGGCGGTGGCATCCACGATATTGATGATCCCGTCGGGGTGCTCGCTTAGTAAAAAGTCGCGCGTGACAATCTCCTCACTGGTGTAGGGAGAAAGCGAGTAGATACCGGGCAGGTCGACAACCGTCGCGTTTTTCTGTCCGCGGATGGCTCCGTCCTTACGCTCCACCGTAACACCGGGGAAGTTGCCCACATGCTGGTTTGAACCCGTAAGCTGATTAAACAGCGTTGTTTTTCCGCAATTCTGGTTGCCCGCCAGTGCAAAAACCATATTCCTCACCCTGCTTTTCGGGCGCGAGGGGCCGCTTTCGGCCGCCGGCCCGTTATTTTGCATTACCCTTCTATTTCGATATTCTTGGCATCGTCCAGACGCAGGGTAAGCTCATATCCGCGCAGGTGCAGCTCTATGGGGTCGCCCATCGGGGCCACCTTTCGCACCATGACCTCCGTTTTGGGGGTAAGCCCCATATCCAGCAGCCTGCGGCGCAAGGCGCCCATGCCGCCGACCGACACGATTCTCCCCTTTTTCCCTATCGCCAGTCTATCCAGCGTCATCTGTTACATCCCCTTTAAAACGCCTGAGTGAATCTTGTAATTATTGGGTTAGCCATTGTTAACCACTTTTATTTTAACATGTCCTGCCCCTTTGCGCTACCCGCAAAACAACCAAAATTAGCATGAGCTAACCATAAAAAACCGTTAATTTGTCATCTGACTGCAGAGAAGATTTAACAGTAAAATGGTATTGACAGATGCGTCATATCATGTTAACATAACCGTGAAATCTACAATGTCTGGAGTTGAAAGAGTGAAGCACTTACCTTGCTAGTAAACCACCTCATCAGAGCAGCGGTGCGATACCGTTTTGTTTGTGATGTCATAAGCAAGGAAGCACTCTTACGAAACCATACAACTTTAGACAGAGATACAAGGGGCCCGCTCGCGTACCGTTACGCCTGCCGGTTTGCCTTCAATGCTGTTTATGGCCGCAGGAGCAAATGCTTCCCTGCGGCTCTTTTATTGTAATTTTAAGCATTGGAGGTCTTTTATATGTCACTAATCAGCGTAAGCAACCTTACGTTTTCATACGACAGCAGCGCCGACGAAATCTTTACCGATGTTTCCTTTCAGCTAGACACCGACTGGCGGCTGGGCTTTATCGGGCGAAACGGCAGGGGCAAAACCACCTTTTTAAACCTGCTGATGGGCCGCTACCCCTATTCTGGCTTGATCGCAGCGCCGGGGGTGGAGTTTGACTACTTCCCTTTTGCGGTAGAAAACCAGGACCGCACGACGCTTTCGGTGGCGCGAAACGTGATTGCGCCCTTTGATGAGTGGGAGGAGGAGATGCGCCTTTACACCGAAGACGGCAGCGACGGGGCGCTGCGGCGCTACGGCGATGTACTGGAGCTTTACAGCGCGCAGGACGGGTTTATTATCAACGAACTGATAGAAAAGGAGCTAACCAAGCTTTCGGTGTCTGCCGAGACGCTCGCGCGCCCGTTTGGCACCTTAAGCGGCGGCGAAAAAACCAAGCTGCTGCTGGCTGCCCTCTTCTTAAAAAAGCACCGCTTTCTGTTGATCGACGAGCCGACCAACCATCTGGACACGCAGGGGCGGCACGCCGTAAGCGATTATCTGGCCACCAAAAAAGGTTTTATTCTGGTCTCGCACGACCGCGCGTTTCTGGACCACTGCATCGACCATGTGCTTTCAATCAACCGCTGCGGCATCGAGGTGCAAAAGGGCAACTACTCGAGCTGGCAGGCAAACAAAGACCGGCAGGATACCTTCGAGCTCGCACAGAACGAGCGCCTGCACCACGACATTGCGCGGCTTACCGCCGCCGCCGAGAACACCGCCCGCTGGTCGGACAAGGTGGAGAAAACCAAGCATGTAAGGCCCGCCTCGGGCTTAAGCCCCGACAGGGGGCACATCGGGCATCAGGCCGCAAAGCTGATGAAGCGCTCCAAGGCCATCGAGGCGCGGCGGGAGGAGGCCGTAGAGCAGAAGTCGCAGCTATTAAAAAACATTGAGCAGTCTGAGGTTTTAAAGCTGACGATGCTTAAGCACCACGCCCAGCGGCTGGCGGAGGCCACCGACCTCTCGGTTTGTTACGGCGGCACGCCGCTCTTTGAGCCGGTGAGTTTTACGGTTAACGCGGGCGACCGGGTGGCGCTCGCGGGCGGCAACGGCAGCGGCAAAACCAGCCTGTTAAAGCTGCTGCTGGGCGAGGATATCCCGCACACGGGGCAGTTGCGCACCGCCTCGGGGCTTGTGATCTCCTACGCGCAGCAGGATACCTCCTCCCTGCGCGGCGGGCTGCGGGAGTACGCCAAAAACGCGGGGATCGACGAAAGCCTTTTTATGACGATTTTGCGCAAGCTCGACTTCTCACGCGCGCAGTTTGAAAAGGATATTGCGGACTACAGCGGCGGGCAGAAGAAGAAGGTCGTGCTGGCCAAAAGCCTCTGCCAGCCCGCGCACCTCTACGTGTGGGATGAGCCTTTAAACTTTGTAGACCTGCTTTCGCGCGTGCAGATTGAGGAGCTTTTGCTGCAATATCAGCCCACTATGGTGTTTGTGGAGCATGACGAGGTGTTTTACAATAAAATTACGACAAAGTCCATCGTTTTAAACAGAATTTTGTAGAATTTCAATTGATTATTGGTATTGTTATGCTATAATTGAAACAGGAAATATTACCCTACCGCGTTTACGGCCTATCATATTGAGAGAAGAAAGGGGAAAAACCATGCAGAACCAGATTACGTCAGCAGGCCCTCTTTTGGACGAGAAAGGTACCCTTACGGTACGGGGCTACGCGAAAACACTGCTGCCGGAATACAACCGAAGCGCCATCAAGGCCAGCAGACTTCTGATCAAGGAATGGGATTATTACCTGATTGCAAACAGCCATTTTGCCGTTGCCCTCACCGTGGCCGATAACGGCTACATGGGGTACGCGAGCGCAAGCCTTCTGAATTTTGACACCATTACCCATCACACCGCCAGCATCATCACCCCGTTTTCGATGGGCAAGCTGCGCATGCCCGGCACCACCAAGGCGGGCAACGTTCTGTTCGAGCACCCAAAGGGCAGTTTTACGTTTGAAATAACCCCGAAGGGACGGCACCTTCACTGTGAGATGAGCAGCTTTAAAGACGAAAAGCCGTTTATGGCCGACCTGCTGCTCACCGACGAGCCGGAGGAGTCGATGGTAATCGCCACCCCCTTTGCCGAAAAGAAGACGGCGTTTTACTTTAACCAAAAGATCAACGGCATGCACGCCGAAGGCCGGGCGGAGTTTGACGGCAAAAGCTACCTCTTTTTGCCCGACAACTCCTTCGCAACGTTAGACTGGGGGCGCGGCGTGTGGCCCTACTCCAACGTCTGGTACTGGAGCAGCGCCTCGGGGCTGGTGGACGGCGTGCCGTTCGGCTTTAACCTTGGGTACGGCTTCGGCGATACCTCTGCGGCGAGCGAGAATATGCTGTTTTACAACGGCAAGGCCCATAAACTCGACCAGGTGGTGTTCAATATCCCCAAGGACGGCACGGGCCGCGACGATTTGATGAACAGCTGGACCTTCGGCTCGAACGACGGGCGCTTCCAGATGACCTTCGCGCCGGTCTTAGACCGCGCGTCACGCACCGACGCCCTGATTGTCTGCTCCGACCAGCATCAGGTGTTCGGGCGCTTCTCCGGCACCGCGGTGCTGGACGACGGCAAGGTAATAAAGGTTAAAGATTTTTTCGGTTTTGCCGAAAAAGTTAAAAACCGCTGGTAATGACGATACCAATCGCCTTACGTAGGTCGTTATAAAAACAACGTATACGGCTTTTAGCTGTTCAATACTCATTCTGCGACAACGCTCTGTGTTGTTGCTCTCACCAAGGGTGGGGATAAGAAGACGCATTAGTATTACAACGCCGCCCATACATAAACTGCATGGGCGGCGTGTAAAATTCGGCCAAGCAGGTTTCGGCTTGGCTGAAGATATATTGAATACAGGTGGGAAAAGGAATGCAGGTAAATAAGGGTATCTTTAAGGTCGCGCTGGTACAGCACAACGCGGTACCAAACAACATCGGCGCAAACATGGAGGGCGCCGTGCGCCTCATCCGCAAGGCGAAGGAGCAGGGCGCAGACCTTGTGCTGTTCCCCGAGATGTGGTCCAACGGCTACGGCAGGCCGTACAAGGAGGCGGACGCCAAGCCGCTGGATACCTCACGCGTAAAGGACCGGGAGCTTTGGATGAACTCCGCCGTGGACGACGAGAGCTTTTTTATGAAATCGATGCGAAGCGCCGCCAAGGAGTCGGATATCGCCGTTGTGATGACCTACCTTTCACGCGGTAGCCGTTCACCGCACAACAGCGCGGTGGTGATCAACCGCTCGGGCGGCATCGCGCTTAAATACTCCAAGGTGCACACCTGCGACTTCGCCATGGAGGCGATGCTCGAGAGCGGCACCGAATTCGGGGTGTGCGAGGTAGACGGCGTGAAGCTGGGCGTGATGATCTGCTTTGACCGCGAGTTCCCCGAGAGCGCGCGCGTGCTGATGCTCAAGGGCGCCGAGCTGATCTTGGTGCCAAACGCCTGCAGCATGAACCCGGCGAGGCTCAACCAGCTATCCACCCGCGCTTTCGAAAACATGGTGGGTGTTGCCATGGCAAACTACCCGGGGCCGCGCCACGGGCAGTCCTGCGCGTTCAGCCCCATCGTTTTCAACCCCGAGGGCAGCTATGTAGACAACACGCTGCTGATGGCGGACGATGTTACCGAGGACATTTTTATGGTCTCGTTTGATATGGCGGCCATCCGCGATTACCGCCGCCGCGAGGTGTGGGGTAACGCCTACCGCAAGGTAAACGCCTACGGCGACCTGCTGAGCACGACGGTGAACGAGCCGTTTTTGCGCAGCCGGGTGAAATAGGCCGTTTTAAAACCGCGAACAAAAAGGAACGGAGGTGCTGAGCCCTGCCCGTTCCTTTTTTGCTTATGTAAAGATTGTTCGT
The DNA here is from genome assembly GCA_023412215.1 of Bacillota bacterium. Taxonomy (GTDB): domain Bacteria; phylum Bacillota; class Clostridia; order Oscillospirales; family Ruminococcaceae; genus Acetanaerobacterium. The sequence goes on from JAEYNX010000014.1 coordinate 198,156, forward strand.
TGCGTTACTTGTTTACGTACTGGGCAATCTCGGTGTCCACATACTTGATATGGTTAATCAACCAGCCGGAAAGCAGCGAGTTGAGCTTGGAAACCGATAGGATGGTGGGCCCGTTGTCGGCAATATCCTTTTTAATCGCCAATACCTGCACAATAAAGTCGTCATGCAGCTTTTTGTGCTCTGCACACTTGGGGTAGCCCGATTTTCTTTGAAGCTCCTGCTCGTCTGCGAAGTGTTTGATGGTGTACTCTTTTAGATACTCAATCGTGTTAACGACCTCCGCTCTGCCCTTGCCCGCGCTGCAGGCGGCATAAAGAGCATCCATTGCCTCAAACAATCCCTTGTGTTGGTTGTCGATGAGCGGTACGCCGATTTTTAAGCTTTCGTTCCATGATGGCATGTTGATCATTCCTTTCGTTTCTAAATCGAGTGTCTTGCTCAATACAAATTCCGATATTTGAATCGCAATGAGTATAGTACTATCATAAAGCGCCGGAAATAAAATTTCCAGCGCTTTTATCATAATTTTTTAAATTTCTCTCTGTTTTTACTTTTTCCCCTGCATCTTTTCCAACAGTGCGCTGATGCGCTGCGCAGGGTTTAAGAGGTTGCTGATGGATTGGTCGTAATTGAGCCTGTCGATGATGAGGGCAAGGTATTTCGACATATCCACCTCCTGGTACCACTCGCGCTGCAACAGCTCCTCGGGGCGGTAGACGAGGTTTGTGGTAAACACCTTGTCAATCAGGCCGTCGGCGTAGGCCTTGTCGAAGTTCGCAAGCCCGTCGCAGAAGAGGCCGAACGATACGAAAACGAAGATCCTTTTGGCCTTCTTTTCCTTAAGTTGCGCGGCAATCTCGAGCACCGAGTCGCCGGAGGAGATCATATCGTCGATGATGATGAGGTCCTTCCCCTCTACGCTGGCACCCAAGAATTCGTGCGCCACGATGGGGTTTCTTCCCTGTACGATGGTTGCGTAGTCGCGCCGCTTGTAGAACATGCCGAGGTCCAAACCGAGAATGGAGGAATAATAGATACACCGGCCCATGCCGCCTTCGTCCGGCGAGATGACCATCAGCTTATCCTTGTCAAACGCGATGTCCTCCACATGGTTGACCATTGCTTTTAAGAACTGGTAGGTGGGATGGATGCTGTCAAAGCCGCTGAGCGGTATCGCGTTGTGCACCCGCGGGTCGTGCGCGTCGAAGGTGATGATGTTGTCTACGCCCATGGTGCAGAGCTCCTGCAGCATCAAAGCGCAGTCAAGGGATTCGCGGGAGGTGCGGCGGTGCTGCCTGCCCTCGTAAAGCATGGGCATAATCACCGTAATGCGTCTGGCCTTGCCGCCCGCGGCGGCAATAATGCGCTTGAGGTCTTGGTAATGGTCGTCGGGGCTCATGGGTACGTTCTTGCCGTACATGGTGTACTCCACACCATAATTAAACACATCGGCGATAATATACAGGTCGTGACCGCGGATAGATTGCTTGATTAAACCCTTGGCTTCACCTGTGCCAAACCTTGGGCAAACCGCCCCGATTTTAAAGCTATCCAGCAAATAGCCCGGAACCTCGATCTCCGGGTTCTGCACATTGTGCCGTTCAAGCCTCCATTGTGTAAGGTAGTTGTCCACCTTGTCGGTAATCTCCTCGCAGCCTCTCATCCCGATAATACCAAGGGTACCGACAGGGATATCAACCACCTTGCATTCGTGACAGTCAATATAATCCATCTACGATTAACCTCCCACACGCATATTATTCATTTGTTGTTTGACGCGTACAAACGATTCATTCCCGCAAAGAGATGACAGAAATTTGCATTAGACACAAAAGCTTGTGGTTTCATGCCGCCATATGTACAATATCGTCGCTAACTAAATTTTACACACCATTTACCCGGTTGTCAACAAACAGTTGCGCAGAAAATTCACAGGATATTGCGCGGCAGTCTATACAAAATGCGCTGGAATTTTGCTGTAAACGAGTTTGATATTCTGCCTGAATTCGCCTACGATATGGAATTATTTTCAGCAAACTGCCTCCCTCTTTAGGGCTATTCACAGCGATGTCTGGTTGTTTAGACGGTTTACAGGCGAAGAGTAGCGCTAGGCGCCTCCTATCGCATTCTATATCGCTATTTATTGCCGTACCTCTTGTAATTGGCGTTTTTTATGCTATAATGTAACTTAGTAATCAATATTGGCGGCTTTGCGTGTGCGTTTTTTTGCGGCCTGCCGGTACGGTGCGTACAAACAAAGGTTTGGAGGTGGCGTTGTGAGTCCCGACCCCGGAAGTCCTCGAAGTTGCAATAGTCTATTACGCGGCGGATTTTTGCAGCGCCTGCCGCTGTTTTTGTCCCCGCAGCTTGGGAGTGATGAGTTTGATCACGTTTATGAAAACCGAAAACAACCGCCTTGTACAGCTCAGCGCCATTGAGGATGGCTGCTGGGTAAATGTTGTAAGCCCCGACGAAAAGGAGATAACCTATCTCGTAGAAACCTTAAAGCTGGATAACGGCTTCGTGCGCAGCTCGCTGGACGAAGAAGAGACCTCGCGTATCGAGGCGGAGGACGACCAGACGCTGATTATCGTCGACGTGCCGGTCGCCGAAAAGCAGAGCGAGAACACCATTTTGTACACCACAATGCCTATCGGCATTATTATCGCCGACAAGGTGATTTATACCATCTCTTTAAAAGAAAACGCCGTTTTATCGGAATTCGCGGGCAACATGGTTAAGAATGTACAGACCCACCTGCGCACCCGCTTTCTGCTCACCCTGCTGTTGCGTATCGCCACCCGATACCTGCAGTACCTCAAACAAATCGATAAGATCTCGCACTTGATGGAGCAGCAGCTGCATAAATCGATGAAGAATCAGGAGCTCATTCAGCTGCTCGGCTTAGAGAAGTCGCTGGTATACTTCTCTACCTCGCTCAAGGCCAACGACATCACGCTCGAGAAGATTCTGCGCGGGCGGTTTATCAAGCTTTACGAAGACGACAAAGAGTTGCTCGAGGATGTGCTGATTGAAATCAAGCAGGCCATCGAGATGTCCAGCATCTACTCCGACGTGCTCTCGGGCACCATGGACGCGTTTGCCTCCATCATCTCGAACAACCTAAACATCGTCATGAAGGTGCTCACCTCCATTACCATCGTGATGTCGATACCCACCATCATCGCCAGCTTCTACGGCATGAACGTGTCGGGTATGCCGCTGACAAACTTCTGGTGGTTCCCCGTGGCGCTTTCGGTGGTATCGATGTTTGTTGTCGGGTTTATCCTTGTAAAGAAAAAGCTGTTTTGATCTTAAGAGTTTTGTCCCGCGCCTACGCTTGCGGGATGAAACTCTTTTTTGCCGATCTTATGCGAAAGGGGCACTGACATGAACGAACAAAAGCTGTTTCATCTTGATTTAAACCACTCCGACGGCGCTTTATACGCCATCCTCCCCGGAGACCCCGGGCGGGTGGAGCGGATTGCGGCGTTTTTGGATAACCCCGTGAAGCTGGCGCAGAACCGGGAGTTCACCACCTATGCGGGCAACCTGGACGGCGAGCGTATACTGGTCACCTCCACCGGCATCGGGGGGCCTTCCGCCGCCATCGCGGTGGAGGAGCTGTACCAGATCGGCGTAAAAACCTTTATCCGCGTGGGCACCTGCGGCGGCATGCAGACCGATATCCTTTCGGGCGACGCGATCATCCCCACCGCCGCTATCCGGATGGATGGCACCTCGAAGGAGTACCTGCCCGTCGAGTACCCCGCCGCCGCCGATTTTAACGTTGTTTCGGCGCTGGTGAACGCGGCTAGCAAGCTTGGGGTACCCTTTCACACCGGGGTGACGCAGAGCAAGGATTCCTTCTACGGCCAGCATTCTCCCGGCCGCATGCCCGTAGGGTATGAGCTGCAGAACAAGTGGCAGGCGTGGAAGCAGGCGGGCTGCAAGGCGTCGGAGATGGAGTGCGCCGCCGTTTTCTGCGTAACGGCGTCGCTTGGCGCCCGGGCGGGCGCCGTGCTGCACTGTATCTGGAACCAGGAGCGCGCGGCGGCAGGGCTTTCAAACCCCGAGGTGCTGGACACCATGCAGGTGATCAAGATCGCGGTAGAGGCGCTGAAAGAACTGATACGGCAGGACAAAACCAAGAGGGTCTATTAGCCGGGTTAACAGAGGGATAAATTCAAATCACTGTATTCTATGTTGGGGGCGAACAGTTCAGACTGTCGCCCCCTTGTTTATGGGATATTACCGAGCTATCATATTTACAGGCAGACAAATGTACTTATTATTTTTTTAGAGTTTGTAGCATTTTCCTTGCCTAAGGGGTATTTGTAGCAAAAGGAGGATTCAGAGCTTGAAACCACAATCATTACGCGCGGATGATTGCGCAGAAGAAGTTATTAAGTTCTACGCCAATACGGTATACCGCCTTGCTTTTGCCCGAACGGGAACAAAATGTGATGCCGATGAAGTATTTCAGGAGGTATTCCTGCGATATGTCAACCGACAATCTGCCTTTGAGAATGAAGAGCATCGAAAAGCTTGGTTGATTAGAGTAACCATCAACTGTTGTAATAAGTTATGGGATTCTGCATGGAAAAGAAAAATCGTACCTTTGACGGAAACCATACCTTTTGAAGCAAAAGAGGATCTGGACCTTTATAACGAACTGCAGCGATTACCCAAAAAGTACCGTGAGGTTATTCACTTGTTTTACTACGAAGATATGTCGCTTGAAGAAATCAGCCAAGTATTAAACCGTAAAAATTCCACTGTCAGAACACAGCTCACCCGTGCAAGGGTACTGCTCAAAAATATGATAAAGGAGGATTATGATGTTTAGAAAAAGATATAAAGATATGTTTGAGCAAGTCCATCCAAGCGATGAATTACTTTACGGCGTTTTGAAATCAGCCAATACAAGCTACAAAAAAAAGAATAATATTACCGCATTCTTTCGTAAGCCTGCGACAGCCGTCATAGTACTGTGTATTTGTATGCCTCTTGCTATTCCAGTACTTTCGGCAACGGTAAACCCCATCTATCAACTGATGTATATGGTTTCTCCGAGTATCGCTCAATTCTTCATGCCTGTACAAAAATCCGATGAGGTTAACGGTATAAAGATGGAGGTCGTATCGGCTTTTATCCACGATAATGCCGCCGAAATATATATAACGATGCAGGATTTAACAGGAGACCGCATAGACAGCACAACCGATTTATATGATAGTTACGACATAAACCGTCCATTTGACAGCACTGCTTTTTGTCAGCTTGTTGATTACAATGAAAAGGCAAAAACCGCAACCTTTTTGATTTCTATTACTCAATGGAGAAACCAAAGGATAATGGGTGATAAAATTACCTTTTCCGTAAAAGAATTTTTAAGTCACAAGAAGAATTATAAAGATATCAGGATTCCGGTAGACCTTTCATCGGTGACCGCCGCAAAAGCCACTCAAAAGGTGTCCTCAACAGGAGGCGGCGGAAAAGATTATAAAAAGTATGTGGATGAAGATGAATCAACGGTTCTTACACCCTCAACACCAATGGACGGTTTCCCTGTAGACGGTGTTGACTTGACCGCCATAGGCTATATCGGTAACATGCTCCATATACAAGTGGCACTGAATGATCGGCCAGAAAGAGACACCCATGGCTCTTTAAATTTAAAAGATATCAACGGCAATATAGTGAACTGTAATTATACTATTTACTTTGTAAATCAATACGAACAGCCGGGCAGAGTTGACTATTGCGAGTATGTTTTTGATATTCCTCAGGATGATATTGGAAACTACTCTCTTTATGGAGACTTTGTTACGTCCGGTATGATAACGAAAGGAAACTGGAGGGTTACATTTCCTTTGGAGTAAGCGAAATGATCCGTTAGGTCAATTAGCAAAAACGCTTTATTTCGTTACATTGGAGAAAGCGGCAGGCGTAAACGCCTGCCGCAACTATTTCTTGTCGTTCAGTTCAATAGTGTGCTGGTGGTTCTTTATAAGTATCGCAAGCTCACCTACATTAGCCGTAATGCTGTGCGCAGGGAAATCCTCCAAATACAGATCGTCCCCGCTGCCCGGCTTCGCGTCTTCGGGAAGAGGTTCTTCAAGCTGCAACGTGTACCGGTCTATCGTTATATCCTTGCTCAGCATCAGCTGATGCAGCTCCAGCAGCAGGGTGGCCATCTGCTCCTCATCGCGTATGTCACTTAGAATCCACACAACAAGCGAAAGCTTCAGCGGCATTTCATCCAGATTCAGCGGTTTGTCGGGCGTCAGCAGTACGGTATTACCGACTAGGTCGCCGAGGATGAGCGTTGTTTTGTGGGGGTACTCTTTTAAGATAATATCCTCCACCAACTGATTAAAATCTTCATTCAGGCGGCGGTAGGTTGTAAAGTGGTTGGCTACCTCATAAGGGTAATCGTCGCTGACCTTTCCCCCGCTGTACGATATATAAAAGCTGGTATCCTCACTGCTTTTCGCCTGCACATGGCAGCCGTATGCGTTGTTTTTAAAGTTATAGCCTACCTCCGACAAGGTTAAATCCAGCGTTGGATAGGCTTCGGCGGCATAAGCCTTTATCCTCCCCGAGGCGATAAAGGCCGAAACAGGATTACCCGTAAAGGCATTCACAAAAAGAAAGACCAACACCCCAAAGGCGGCGATAATCAGTATGGTGATGATATGAGAAACCTTTATCTTCATGTCGGTACCCGCAGTTCTGTTGTAATCATTAAGTCACTTTCTGCAATGCACGCCTTAGCAAGCAGCGCATAAGCTTCGGAAGTCGGAGCATCAAAGCAGGATAGGTGTATGCAGATATTCCTTTTTTAACCGAAGTGCTTCTTTAAAAAGCCCAGCACCGCGCCGGAAAACTCGGTATCCTCTGCCGGATGATCAAAATAGCGTTCATAGCAGATAAAATGCTCGTCGCCCTTGCGGATGAAGGTTTCCACCGTATCGGGCGCTTTCGCCATCAGCCGCTCGAAGTTTGCGTACGGCACCTGAGAATCCCCGGTGGAGTGCATGAGCAGCGCGGGCCTGCCGTTTAACCTTTGTATCTCCTCCAACGGGTTGATTTTAAGCTTATCAAAGCCATATTCGATGCCTGAGTAACCCCATACAAACGGCTTTTGTATCGCCACTAAAAAGGCGGGGGCACCCATGCTCGCCATCATATCGCAGAACTCGTCGGGCCACGAGGAATAAGCGGAGCAGCTGATGACTCCGTCAATCTCGGGAATCTCGCCGATGGCGTTGAGAGCCGTGGCAGCACCCATCGAGGTGCCCCACGCAATCACCGGCAGGCCCTGATACGCCGCCTGCTCTTGGATGTAGGCAACGCCGGCCTTTACGTCGAGGTACTCGTACATGCCAAGGCAGATTTTGTCGCCCTCGCTGTCGCCGTGGGCGCGCATCTCCACCAGCACCGAGGCATAGCCGTTCTCCCGCAGCATCTTGGCATAGCCGAAAAACGCGGTGACCGACGGGTTATGGATGCCCGAGACGAGAACCACAACGCCTTTCGGCGCCTCGGCCGCAACTTCCCACGCCGCAAGCGAGAAGCCGTCCTCCGTTTCAAGGGAAAGCGGGGTGGCCGTAACCCCGTATTCCTCCGCGGAATAGGCCTCCACATCGGCGTGCAGCTTTATCATATCGTGCATGATGAGCGGCGGGATAACCGAAAAGGTAATAAGGGTTGTCACAACCAGCACAGCCAGTATAATCAGTATGACCCGTTTGGGAGAAACCCTCTTTTTGACGGCCTTCTGCGCAACTACAGTATCCACGCTGTCTCCTCCTCAGTATATCGTCGGTTTTCATTGGGCGTATTGCCCTCTGTCATCTTCGCCTGGGCTGCCGTGATGGTCCTGACACAATAAAACACCGTCATGCCGGTCTATATCAATCGTCTGCATCCGCCAGTTCACTCGGCCGCTGCGCTCTGGATTTTACCAGCTCTCGCTCGGCGGGTGAAAGCTCAAACACGTCCATGATCAGGGCGTCGATCTGCTCGATCAGTATCCCGCGCAGGGCGGCGTTGGGGGCGGCTATCACCTCATCCACCAGACGGCAGGCCTTTTGATAGATGGCCTTGTCCGCAAGCGGGATGGGGATATCTTCGATGTGGCTGCGCAGCACCTTCACCGACTGAAACTTGTTGGTAAAATAAAAGTGCGCCGCCGAGCTGTTGAGCACCGCAAGAACGTACTTGATGGGGATATCGGTAAACCGTGGGATGAGGATGTTGCAGCTGTTGAGCGACAGGGTCTGCTTGTCGTCGTAGGCAAAGCAGAGCGACGACGACACAAACTTATAGATGAGCTTTTCGGGGGCGCGGTAGTAATGCTCGGGCGCCACCTGCTGAAAGCGCTTGGGGTCAAACCGCAGATACCTTGCGGGCTGGGCGTAGGTGTAGGCGTAAATCTCGGTGCCGCGCAGCACCGGCTCCATCTCTTTATAACGGCGGTCCTTTAAAAATAGGCGGTTATTGCCCGTGACGATGCCCAGCGCAAAATCGGCGTTGTTAAAAAGCTTCATCACGTCGCACTTTTCATCCAGCTTTACAATAAGGTCGTTCTCCTCATCCCGCACCGAGAAGTTGAAGATGGTGGATTGCTTAAGGCGCGCGGGCGAAACAAAGTAGGGCGCGCCACCGTTTTCTACCTCTATGGGCGGCGGCACAGGCGCCTTGCCCTTGCGCAGCGTCACCGAGATGGTAGGGGCGTATACCTTATCGAAGATATTGCGCCAGTACTTCACCTTGATGATGTCGCAGTTCTTGGCCACAAAAGCGCGCAGGCGGTCATGCGCCATCACGTTTAAGAACGACTGCGGCAGCACGTAGCACACCATGCCGCCCTCTTTGCAGGTTTGTATGGCCTTGAGCAGGAACACGGCGAACGACTCCACATAGCAGAGGTTTGCGAGCGTATAACGCTCCCGTATGCGATCCTCATACGTCCTGTCATAAGCGCTGCCCCACGGGGGGTTGGAGATGATGATGTCGAACGAACCATCCTCAAAATCAAACAGGCTGTCGGTGACCTTAAGATTCTTATACAGCACCCCCGTATCGCTTAAACGAGCGGCGAGGGTGAGGTTGACCCTCGCAAGGCAGATGCTCACGGGGTCGATATCCGCCGCAAACAGGTGCTTTTCGATTACCTCTTGGGTACTTTGCTCGGCGCGACGCTCCCATAATATCTGAAAGATATTCATGATAAAGTTGCCGGTGCCACAGCAGGGGTCCAGGATGCGCCCATTTTGGGGCACGCCCAGGTTTAGCAGGTAGGCCGCGCAGTCCTCGGCGATGCGCTTAGGGGTGTAGTATACCCCCTCCGTTTTGCGCTTCGCAATGCTGCTGATGGACATATACAAAAGCCCGAGGAAGTCTTCGTCCTCGATATACTCGATCTCCTCCGAAAGCGCCTGCAGCGCAAACTGTACGTCCTGACCGGTGCAGCCGCCCAGCAGCATATCGGAAATCAGGCTGCGGTACGGCCCGAGGTACCCGCTATCCGACAGGTACTCGGCCATATGTATCGGCGCGGCGCTTTGAATAAGCCCCCTGCCCGCCAACAGCTTCATGGAATATTCGGCCAAGATCATGCGCATGAGCTTTTCGCCGCCGCCGAGCAGGTCAAAGCTGGCCACGATGCGCTTTGCCGCGTCGGTGTACTCCTTTTTGGCCACATACCCCGCGGGCACCACATTGCCGGTGTGCTTGGTTTTGTTGCGGCGTCTCGTTAAGCTGTCGCTCTCGCCGTTCTGGATGCTTAAAAGCAGCCGCTCCACCTCCTTTTTGGCGAAGCAGAGCTTGCGCACCCCTGTTTTGACGGGCTTGAGCTTGCCGTTTTTTACCCAGTTGCGCGCGGTGGCCTGCGAGATCATCAGTAAAGAGCAGGTCTGCTCAATGGTAACGACATCTTCCGGTATAACCTTTAGTTTAATCAAACGACATCCAGCCTTTCAAATGACATCGCACCTAAGCGCAGAATACTTGCGTATTGAGCGGCAATCGGCGGTTAACGGCCGCCCATGCCGGTCTGTATAACGGTATGTTTGAAATGCGCTTTAACCCCATTTCAAATGGTTTATAAATACTATGTAATAATACCATATATTTATATTTTCCGCTACTGTAAAAAGGGCAGGCTGGTAAGCCTGCCCTTTTACTCTTCTACAATTTACTTGTGCCGCACGGTGGAGGTTCCCTGCTCGCGCAGGTAGGTGGATTCAAGGTCTGCCAGATGCAGCTTGACGGCCAGCGGGTATTTCTCGAACGCGCCGCTTACGCCGAAGCTGCCGCCCTTCACCGACTCGTCAAAGCCGCCCATGTGCCAGCGTATCGCGATCGCCTCGGCGGGCTTTAAACGCAAAAAACGCTCGATCAAAAACACCGACTTCTCGCCGTGCCCGTAGGGGTAGGCGTCCTCGATGGTGTAGTAGGGCACCGGCTCCCACTGGCCCTTTTCGTTCTTCACGTTGCGGGTGGCGGTTTTATAAAACTGCGCCTTGCACAGGTCGTGCAGCAGGCCGCAGATGGCAAAGCTCTCGGGGTTATCGGTTTCTTCGCTAAAGTGCTTCTCCATCATCACCTTATACACACTCACACTGTGCTGCACCAGACCGTTTTCGCAGGCGCAGTGGTACTTGGTGCTTGCGGGTGCAGTGAAAAAATCGGTGGTTTCAAGCCACTTGAGCAGCTCCGCACCGCCCTCGCGCGTGATGTTCTGCGTATAGATATCCATGAATTCCTGTTTATAAGACATACTTGTCCTCCGCCCGGCCGCAAGCCGGTAGTTATGTATATTGATATTGACCTTTCCCCGCCGCAGGGCGGGCGGATCAGTGTCACTAGGGTATATTATCGTCCATTCCCGCCGGTTGCCCCACAGGGGTGAGGCGGGTGGACATAAATATATAATAAGCGCTCCGAGGCTATCATATTTTATAGGGCTTATGCGCTTTTTGTATCATAAACGTAGTCACGTTTATGATACAATCGTCCATTCCCGCCGGTTACCCCACAGGGGCGAGGCGGGTGGACATAAATATATAATAAGCGCTCCGAGGCTACCATATTTTATAGGGCTTATGCGCTTATTATAGCACATCTTGGCGGCACGCGCCATGCAGGATTAGAGTAAAACAAGTGATTTGGCTTCGCCCTGTGTTTTAAAGTTGCATTCTCCCGTAGCTCGGGTGTAAAATAGCACTAAAAGCGACGAAAGGCACGGACGGTAAGCATGAGTGAAACAGCAAAAACCAATGCCATGCGCATCCTTGACAGCGCGAACCTGCCGTACAAGATACATACCTACGAGGCGGGCGACGCCATAGACGGGGTATCGGTAGCCCGCAAGATCGGCATGGATGTGTCCACGGTTTATAAAACCCTGGTGACCCAAGGGAAAAGCGGCGGTTATTTTGTGTTTGTGCTGCCGGTAAATAAAGAACTGGACCTTAAAAAGGCCGCCAAGGCTGTGGGCGAAAAAGCGGTTGAGATGATTCCCGTAAAGGATATCAACAAGGTGACCGGCTATATACGCGGCGGCTGCAGCCCTGTGGGCATGAAGAAGCAGTACCCCACCGTTATTCAGGAGGAGGCGCTGCTGCTCGACGCTTTTACGGTAAGCGGCGGCAAGATCGGAGTGCAGGTGGAGCTTTCACCCTCGGCGCTGTGCGACTTTTTAGGCGCGACCTTTGTCGACATTATTCTATAATACCAATTCTCCCTTTAAAAAGCGATAAAATCGCTTTTTAAACCCCCGCCAAGGCGGGGGACAACAACGCAAAGCGTTGTTGCAGAATGAGTATTGCACAACATCGGCGACTAAAGGTCTCATGATTAGTATAAACCTACTTCTTCTTGAGCAGGTCCCGTATCTCGGAGAGCAGCTCGGCCTCGGGGGTAAGCGCCGGTTTTTTCGGCTCCGCAGGCTTGGGCTCCTCCTTTTTTCTTCTGAAGCGGTTCATGAGCTTTACCATAAAGAAAACGACGAGCGCGATGAGCAAAAAGTCTACAATCTTTTGCAAAAACATGCCGTAGTTAATCAGCACCTCGGCTCCGCCGTTGATGGCGGGCAGCGGGTAGGAAAGCTCTGAAAACTTGATGCCGCTGATAAAATAGCCGATGACCGGCATCAGGATGTCGTTGACCAGCGAGTTTACGATGGCGGTAAAGGCGCTGCCGACGATAATGCCGACAGCCATATCCACCACGTTGCCGCGCGAGATAAACTCCTTAAACTCCCCGACAATCCTGCCGTTTTTCTGGATGGTCTCCTTCGCTTTGTTCATATCCATAAGGCAAAACTCCTTTAAAGTCTTTATGATATGACAACATTCTACCATAATAACGCCGCAGGGGCAATCGCCCCCGCGGCTGAAACTTTATCGTTGCGTTTAATTATGAAAGCAGCATGCGGTCGTTGGCAAACTCGTTGCCGCTTACCGTGCCGAACTTCTTGAGCAGGTCTTCCACCTGCAGGTTCTTCTTCTCCTCACCGGCGATATCGTAAACGATGCGGCCTTCGTGCATCATAATCAGGCGGTTGCCGTACTTGATGGCATCCTTCATGTTGTGGGTGACCATCAGGGTGGTGAGGCCGTCCTTCTCTATAAAGTCGCGGGTAAGGTGCAGCACCTGCTTAGCGGTCTTGGGGTCGAGCGCCGCGGTGTGCTCATCCAAAAGCAGCAGCTTGGGCTTTTGCAGGGTTGCCATCAGCAGGGTGAGCGCCTGGCGCTGGCCGCCCGAAAGTAGGCCCACCTTGGAGTTCATACGGTTTTCCAGCCCGAGGTCCAAGAGCTTTAAGCGCTCGTGGTAAAGCTCGCGCTCCGGCTTGGTAATGCCCCAGCTTAGGCCGCGGCGTTTGCCTCTGCGGTAGGCGAGCGCCAGGTTCTCGGCAATCTCCATATCCGCCGCGGTGCCGCGCATCGGGTCTTGGAACACACGCCCAAGAAGCTTCGCCCTCGCGTGCTCGGGCTGAAAGGTGACGTTCACGTCATCGAGCAGTATCGTGCCGGTGTCGCAGGTATACGCGCCCGAAATAAGGTTTAATAAGGTCGACTTGCCCGCGCCGTTGCCGCCGATGACCGTAACAAAGTCGCCGGGGGCGAGGGTGAGATTTATATCAATCAGTGCCCGTTTTTCATTGATTGTGCCAGCATTAAAGGTTTTGCTGACACCTGTTATCTTAAGCATGGCTGTTTCCCCTTTTCTGGCTTGACTGGCAGCGGATTATGCCGCAAGCTTCTTCTTTGAAAATTTATCCTTCGCAACCGGTATTGAAAGAGCGGCGGCAACGATAATCGCCGTAAGCAGCTTTAAGTCGGTGGATTTTAAGCCGAACTGCAGCACTACGGCAATGACGATGCGGTAGATAATCGAGCCCATGATAACCGAGAACAGCTTGTAAAGGAAGGAGAACCGTTTGCCGAAGATCACCTCGCCGATGATGACCGAGGCAAGGCCCATAACGATGGTGCCCGTGCCCATGCCCACGTCGGCGTAGCCCTGACTCTGCGCAACAAGCGCGCCCGACATGGCCACCAGCCCGTTGCCGAGGAGCAAGCCTAAAATCTTCATCGTGTTGGTGTTCGCGCCCAGCGCGCGCACCATCTGCTCGTTGTTGCCCGTAGCGCGGATAGCGCTGCCCACCTCGGTACCGAAGAACCAGTATAAAAAGAGGATGAGTGCCACGCTGAATACGGCGCCTACCAAAAGGGAGATGTTGATCTGCGAAAGCGGCAGGACGGCCGCGATCTGCGTCATAATGGTGTCCTCACCCAGAAGGGGGGTGTTGGCTTGGCCCATGACGCGTATATTAATCGAATACAGGGCTATCATGGTCAGGATACCCGAAAGGATGGTGGGAATCTTGAGCTTGGTGTTCATAAAGCCCGTGATTACACCGGCGAGCATGCCCGCCGCCGTCGCGAAAAGCACGGTAAGGATGGGCGGAAAGCCGCTTACAATCAGGATCGCGCTCACCGAGCCGCCCAGCGCGAAGCTTCCGTCTACCGTCATGTCAGGATAATCAAGCACCTTAAAGGTGATGTAAACGCCGAGTGTCATAATACCCCACAGCACACCCTGAGAAATGGAACCGTGGATGGCAGACAGCAGCCCCGAAATGATACCCATAATTTCTTACTCCCCTATGTAATACTGATTCCAATAAGAATATAACGTAAGAATTCTTCGCAAAGGCATAAACACAGCCTTATTACTCGAATTTTTTCTATAATTCTAATCGTAATAAGTATAAAATGGTACGCCCAGTGCCGTATCGTTTTACTTAGGCAGTACATCCTCATTTTCGCCGAAAAACACCAGTAGCGGCAGGCCTTCGACCTGCCGCTACCTATTATATCATAAACGCAAGCGCGTTTATGATGTAATCGTCCATTCCCGCCGGTTGCCCCGCAAGGGGCGAGGCGGGTGGACATAAAAGTATAATAAGCGCATGGCACAGTTCTCTAACCTTATTGGCTTAGGATGCGTTTATTATATCATGTTATTGCGCCGATGAAAACCCCATTATTTCTTGGCTTTGTCTAAAAGCTCCTGGGGGAAGGTGATGCCAATTTTTGCAGCAACGTCGGTGTTGAGCACGAGGTCACACTCCTCAAGGTACTCAATCGGCATGTCGGCAGGTTTTGCGCCGTCCTTTAATACCTTGACGGCCATTGCAGCGGTCTGCTTGCCGAGATTGTAGTAGTTTAAGCCATAGGTGGCAAGGCCGCCGTTTGTAACCATGCCCTCTTCCGCAACGATAACCGGCAGCTTGGCGGGCTCGGTAACCAGGCTGATGGTAGCCATGGCGGATGCCAGCGTATTGTCGGTAGGAATATAAAGCGCTTCGCATTTGCCTACGAGCGACTGGGCAACCTGCTGAATCTCGTTGGAGTTGGAAACGGTGCCCTCGATGGTCTTAATCCCAAGCTTTTCGCACTCAGACTTAGCAAGGTCGATCTGGAACTTAGAGTTGGCTTCGCTGGAGGAGTACATAAAGCCTACTGTCTTAACATCGGGTACGATCTGCTTTAAGAGCGCGATCTGGTCGGCGATGGGGTTTAAGTCGGAGGTGCCGGAAACGTTGGTGCCGGGCTTCTCGTTGCTCTCTACCAGCTTCGCGGTCACAGGGTCGGTTACGGCGGTAACAAGGATAGGGATATCCTTGGTGGCGTTGGCAACAGCCTGCGCGGCGGGGGTGGCAATGGCTAAGATGAGGTCGTCCTTATCGTTTACAAACTTGGTGGCGACGGTCTGGCAGTTGGCCTGCTCGCCCTGCGCGTTCTGATAGTCGATGGTGATGTTCTTGCCGTCCTCGTAGCCAGCTTCCTTTAAGCCGTCCACAAAGCCCTGATAGGAGGCATCGAGCGCCGGATGCTCAACCAGCTGCAGGATACCGATCTTGAGTACCTTGCCTGCATCGGCTGCGGAGCTTTCCTGTGAAGCGGCCTCGGAAGGGGTCTCTCCACTCGCGGGAGCGGAAGAAGCAGGCTGCTCTGCGGGTGCCGCACAAGCGGCAAAAAGTGCAACGGATAAAACCAATGTCATTACAACACACAGTAATCTTTTCATGTTTTTACCTCTCTCCTCATATGTAATTACAGATACCGCAGACGCTTTAATGGTTTAAAGCGTCTATTTAATAAAGTTTACTACGATTTTACCTATAAATCAAGTTGAATTAATCACCAACAAAAGCGCTTAAAAAACTGCAATAGTAGTGAAAGTGCCGCAATTCTCGATAAATCGCGGCACAAAATATACATATTGTATTATGTCGTATCCTAGCTTAACAGCTCGTTTTGGGTGCGCAGTATCTCCATCACCCCCACCTTCGGGCGGGTGCGCAGCAGCTCCAGCCTCAGCTCCCCGTCTTCCAAACCGGAATGCCGGTAGATGTTCCACACGATCGGCTTTCGTCCGGCGTCGGGCAGCGCCTCGATCAGGTGCTCCACCAGTGCGTAGAGCGGCGCGATGTTGTCCTCCTCGGCTGTCTCGTCGGACACAAATACGCCAAGCAGCGTGCCGCCCGCGTTCTTGTTAAGCGCCAGCGCCTGAACATCCTTAAAAACGGTGTGCTGCGAGGGTTTCGCGCGGTAAAAAAGGCTGTACCGGTCAATGAGCCGCTCCCCGTCAAAGAGCTGACGCAGCTCGGCGTCGTCCATCTCCAACAGGTGGTCGTCGGTGTACAGGTGTATGAGCAGCTCCTTGAGACCTTTGATCTTCTCCGCACAGTCCTCGCCGTCGAGCGGCAGTGCGTAAGAAAACTTCGGCTTCATCGCCTTGATGGCCTCCGGGTGGCTGTTGTTGACAATAATCAGCGAAACCTCGCCCGTCTTGCAGCGGTCGAGCACCTTATTGAGCAGCGCAAGGTCGCTCACACTCTCGCCGTCTACAATCAGGTATTTATAATACGCCCAGAGGTAGTCGTCTATCTCTTCCTCGGCGTGGATAACGCTCCCGTCGTCGATCGTTCCCGTAATATACTCCCCCACGCCCACAAACACAATGTCGTCTGCCGTGCGGGTACCCAAGATGAATTCCATGCCAAACCCTCATTCCGTGTTTTGTTGCTAAAGCTGCTTGTCCTATAAGCTTATTATAGCACAGCTTTACCCAAAAAACACAGGGGCTAATGAATAAGCAATTGTTTGTTAATAACACTAATTCTTCTTTTTAAAAGCGACCGCTTTTTTAAACCCCGCCTTCGGCGGGGAGCAACTACGCTTTGCGTTGTTGCAGATGAGTATTGAGCGACATTTCGGCGGCTTAAAGCCGTCCACGCCGTTTTTATAGCGGCGTGTTTGAAAAGGACACTCCCTTTTCAAATGAAATTTAGTATAAAATGACGTGGATTTATCGGTAAGGGGCTAGTATAATACATACAATGGCAGACCAATTCGGTGTACTATATCCTTTTGCCTGAAAGCAAAGGCCTTTTTACATATTACCTATCACTGCCGCAGCCGGCAGAACGACTAAAGGAGTGCGTGAATGAGCAGCTTTGTTGCGCTTGAAAATGTATGCAAGAGCTATAAGATGGGCGAGGTGACCATCCACGCCGCGAACGGGGTGAGCCTTGAGATTGAAAAGGGCGAGTTTGCCGTGATCGTGGGCCCGAGTGGCGCCGGTAAAACCACTGTCCTCAACATGCTGGGCGGGATGGACACCTGCGACACCGGCAAGATACTGGTGGACGGCGAGGATATCGCCGCCTACAGCCCCAAGCGGCTGATCGCCTACCGCCGTTACGACATCGGGTTTGTGTTCCAGTTTTATAACCTTGTGCAGAACCTTACCGCCAAAGAGAATGTGGAGCTTGCCGCACAGATCTGCAAAGACCCGCTGGACGCCGAGGAGATTCTGCGCGAGGTGGGCCTTGGCGAGCGGATGCTCAACTTCCCGGCGCAACTTTCGGGCGGCGAGCAGCAGCGCGTGGCCATTGCGCGCGCGCTTGCCAAGCGCCCCAAGCTGTTATTGTGTGACGAACCCACCGGCGCTTTGGATTACAACACCGGCAAAACCATCTTAAAGCTGCTGCAGGATACCTGCCGCAACCTCGGCATGACGGTGATCGTCATCACCCACAATCTGGCCATCACCCCGATGGCGGACCGGATTATCAAGGTGAAGAACAGCCGTGTGGAGGAGATGCACCGAAACGACGCCCCCCTGCCCGTAGAAAGGATTGAATGGTAGCGATGAAAAACGCACTGTTTAAGGATTCCTTCCGCGAGCTTAAACGCACGCTGGGGCGTTTTCTTTCGATATTTGCTATCGTCGCGCTCGGCACGGGCTTTTTTGCGGGGATAAAAGCCACCTCACCCGACATGTGGCACACCGCCGACCGGTATTATGATGATACGCGCTTAGAGGATATCCGTCTGGTCTCCACCTTGGGCTTTGACGACGACGATATTGCCGCCATCCGCGGCACGGCGGGTACTTCCGGGATCATGCCCGCCTACACCGCCGACGCGCTGGTGCAGGCGGGCGATAAATCGCAGGTGCTGCGGCTGCACTCCTACCCGGTCGGGGCAAAGGATGATAACAACCTGCTCAACAAGCCGGTAGTGCTGGAGGGGCGGTTACCCGAACGCTCGGGGGAATGCGTCACCGAGGTGATGTTCGGTTCGGCGTACGGCTCCTCTTCCGGGGCTTATGCCATTGGCAGCACCGTAACGGTCTACTCGGGCAAAGACGACCCGATTACCGACTCGCTGAAGATAACCAATTTTAAGGTGGTCGGCACCGTGATGTCGCCCTATTATATCGCGTTTGACCGCGGCACCACGTCCATAGGCAACGGCAGCGTCGACTCTTACCTGCTCATCCCCGAGCAGGATTTCAACCTGCCGGTTTATACCGATGTATACATAGCCGCAGAGGGCGCACGAGAGAGCCTGAGTTATTCCGACGCGTACAATAAGATCATCGATACGCTCAAAGACCGTTTTGAGGCGGTCGCGGCGCTGCGGGAAAACCAGCGGTACGACGGACTGGTCGCGGAGGGTACCCGGAAGCTGAACGACGCGAAGGCTGAGTATGAAGACGGCAAAAAAGAGGCCGATGAAAAGCTGACGAAGGCGCGCAAGGAGCTGGGCGACGCCAAGGCCGAGCTTGAGGACGGCTGGGCCGACTACACCAGCGGCAAGGCCGAGTACGAAAAAGAGATTGCGGACGGGCAGAAACAACTGGACGACGGCTACAACGAATATACAAAGAACATGTTCGATTACAGGGTTGGCCTGAGCGAATTTAAACACGCCGAAAAGCGCGCAGATGAAGAACTCGACGACGCCGAAGACCAGCTTGAAGCAGGAATGGCCGAGTATGAACAGGGCCTTGCCGAATATACCGCCGCAAAAGGGTTGTGCGATACCCTAACCGAGGCGCTTGCCAAGGGCAGCGACCCTGTTGCGCTCGGCACCATCGGCGCAATCGCACAGCAGCTGCAGCAAAGCTCCGAAACGGCGAACCTTGCCGCCCTGCTTGCGGCCTACGCGGGCGACCCCAGCCCCGAGAACAAGGCCATGGCCGACGGCGCTACGGTGCAGTTTGGGCAGACACTTGCGGATAACCAGGAAAAGCTCGAGGCTGCCAAACGCGAGCTCGACCGCGGGCGCGCCAAAATCTCGGAGGGGTACGATCAGTTGAGCGAAGGGCGTTTGCAGCTGGAGAACGCAAAGCAACAGCTGGACGACGCAAAAAAGACGCTCGATGAGAAGAGTGAGGAATTTAAAACCGCCAAGGCCGACGGGCAGCGCGAGCTGAACGATGCCTACAAAAAGCTCACAGACGGTGAACAGGAGCTTGACAAGGGCGAGCAGGAGTATGCGGACGCGAAGGCCGAGGCGGACAAAAAGCTTGCTGACGCCCGCGTAAAAATCGAGGATGGGGAAAGGCAGCTTGCGGAGCTAGAGCCGCCCGAGTGGTATGTTCTTGACCGCGACAGCATCCCCGGCAACTCGGGCTACTATGACGACACCCAGCGCATCGACGCTATCTCGAAGGTGTTCCCCGTGTTCTTCTTTCTGGTAGCGGCGCTCGTCTGCCTGACCACCATGACGCGCATGGTGGAGGAGCAGCGCACCCAGATCGGCACCATCAAGGCGCTCGGCTATGGCAAGTGGGCAATCGTTTCCAAGTTCTTGCTCTACTCGGTAACGGCGAGCCTGCTGGGCAGCATTGTCGGGCTGACGGTAGGGTTTAAGCTGTTCCCGTGGGTTATCAGCTCGGCCTATACCATTCTGTACGATACCCCGCCCGTGCAGACCCCGTTTTTGTGGAGCTACGCCGTCGCAACCACCACCGTCGCCGTACTGTGCACCGGCCTTGCGGCGCTGCTCGCCTGCTACAAGGAGCTTGCCGAACAGCCCGCCGCTCTTATGCGCCCCAAGGCGCCGAAGCCGGGTAAGCGCGTACTGCTCGAACGCCTCCCGTTTATCTGGAAGCGCCTCGGCTTTACCACCAAGGTGACGGTGCGCAACCTGCTCCGCTACAAGCGCCGCATGCTCATGACCGTGATCGGTATCGCGGGCTGCACGGCGCTGATGCTCACCGGCTTTGGGCTTAAAAACTCCATCTCCGACATTGTGGGCAAGCAGTTCGGGGAACTGTACCGCTACGACGTCTCGATACTGCTGGATGAAAACGCGGAGCAGGCCGACAAAGATGCCTTTAATCAAACCGCCGCCGGGGAGAAGAACATCACCCACCAGATTGATGCGAGACAGGTAAACCTGACGGTATCTGCCCCAAACGCCGCGCACGACCGTGACGCGACCCTGTTTGTACCCGAGGCGGGGCAGCCAATCAGCGACTTTATTCTGCTGCGCGATCGAAGATCCCACGCGCCCATCACGCTCGGGGAGGACGGCGTGGTGATTACCGAAAAGCTCTCGCTGCTTTTGGATGTGAAGATGGGCGACAGTCTCACCCTGCGCGATTCCGACAACCGCACCGCCGAGGTAAAGATTGCGGCGATTGCCGAAAACTACGCCTTCCATTACGTCTATATGACGCAGGGGCTTTACGAATCGCTGTTTGGCACCCTGTTTGCGCCCAACACCCGCTTCTGCACCCTTGCGGATAACTCCGAGGCGGCGCAGGACGCGTTCTCGCAGCAGCTTTTAAAGAACGGCAGCGTCATCACGGTTACCTATAACTCGTCGATTGAAAAGAACTTTAAAGACATCTTAAACAGCATGAACGCCGTGGTGCTGGTGCTGATTGTGTCGGCGGGCGCGCTGGCGTTCATCGTGCTTTACAACCTCACCAATATCAACGTGACCGAACGCATCCGTGAGATTGCCACCATCAAGGTGCTCGGCTTCTTCGACCGCGAGGTTTCGGCCTACATCTACCGCGAGAACATTGCCCTTACCCTGCTGGGGATACTGTTCGGGCTTTTCGGCGGCATTTTTCTGCACCAGTTTGTCATCGTCAAGGCGGAGATCGACATGGTGATGTTCGGGCGCGAAATAGACGGGTTCTCGTATCTGATAGCGTCGCTGCTCACGCTGCTGTTCTCCCTGCTTGTAAACCTGGTGCTCCACTTTAAGCTTAAAAGGGTGAGCATGGTGGAATCGCTTAAATCGATTGAGTAGTGTGCACTACTCTTTTTCGTTACAGACTGTAGAGGTCAAACATAAAGCCCCACGGAGGATTTCTCCGTGGGGCTTTGCATTAGGCTATTCTGCTCACAGTAGCGCTAAAGAACATATTCCAGTTGGCAGTCGTACGGCTCATTTTCGGCAATCTCACGGTTAACCTCCTGTGCCTGCGTACAGCCGACAGCCTTGTAAAACGCCTGCGACTCCTCGGACGAATGCGCGGAGATGTAGAGCTTTGCCGCGCCCAAGCGCTTGGCACTATCGGCAATCAGGGCGAATAGTTGCCTGCCGATACCGTGATGGCGGTACTCAAAAGATACCTCTATCATCGGCATCTCGAGCGTTCTTGCGCTGCTGCCGAAAAACCGTGAGGCCAAGGTGGCAAAGCCTACAAGCTTACCCCCACAGAATGCCCCGAAAACGACGCCCCCATGGCCGGCACAATCCGACAGCTCCCTTGTTACATTTCGCTTTTTGTCAAGATCCCAGTCTTCAACATAAGGGTTGTCTTTTAACACCCATTGATTGTTCTCTTTTCTCCAGGAACGCGTTACCTGCTGGTAGCGGTTAAAGCTATCCAATAAATCTTCGGGTATGAGGTCACCGCCTAGCCTTTGATAAGTGATTGTTTCTGCCATAAAATCCTCTTTTCTTTGTGTTTGATGCTCCGACGGACTTTAAATGGTTGTTTCTCATCGCAATCACTCCTTTCAAGAATCAAGGCGGAAAGTATAATCCTGTATTCCAATTTACATCTCGACGTTTTCATATGTACGCAGCAACTGTCTGCGCCGCTCGTAGTCGGGCATGGCCAGTTTGAGCAGCCTGTAAAACTCCGCGGAATGGTTGGGATGAATAAGGTGTGCGTACTCGTGAAACATCACGTAATCGATACAGGCCTGCGGCACCAGGATAAGCCGCTTGTTAAGCGTAATCACCCCGGTTTTGACGTTGCAGCTGCCCCAGCGGGATTTCATGCGCCGGGTTTGGAGCACAGGCCTTTGAATAGGGTAGCGCGAAAAAAACAAAAAAGCCTTCTCGCCCGACTTCTCAAAAACATCGGTGCAAAGGTTACCCAGCCATGCGTCCAGCAGCTTATCCGCCTTTTTGTCATCATTTACATCCGTCAGGGTAAGGATAAGGGCGCCGTCGATAAGCGCCGCACCCGCCGCTTTCCCCTGCAGCCTTTTTACCGGCACGGTTTCCCCCAGCAGCAACAGGCCTTCACCGTCAAAAAAGGGGCGCGAAGGGGCTGAGAGCATCCTGCCCCGCGCGCGCAGAATCCAATCAGCCTTCGAGGCCACGAAGGCGTCAACCGCCTTTTCCGGCACACGTCGGCCTGCCGACACCTGTATGGTGCCGTCACGCGCAATGCGGAGGTTGATGTTTTTTACCTTCTTGCGGCTAAGCACATAGACAATCTCAGTTTCACCCGTTTGAACAGTGCGGTTCATGGTCTTCCCTTTCCTGTCTGTTATCCTACTAAATTAAAGTATACTTTTTGCCTGCCGGATGGTCAAGACGCAAAAACAGAACGAAGGTTTAACGACAGCCGCAGTAGAAATCAAACGACAGCGCAGTCACGGGTTTCCGAAAACGATTTCTGACCAAATTGATATGTTTATCGCATTTTCAAGAATCGGACGATATTTTATGGTATATATTAGAAGAATCGTATTCGGATGATCTCTTATTTGGGGTTCAAAAGCTAATATTATTAGCCCTTCCGCGCGGTTATATGTGTATTAATCATAATTTCGAAGAATAAACTATTGCATTTATAACTATATTGATATATAATGTGGTTACGAAAACGTTTTAACCTTCGTTTTATAGTAAATCATAGTAGGGGCACGCGAACAATGGTTACGATTAAAGACATTTCTGCCGCATGCGGCGTTTCGGTTGCCACCGTGAGCAAGGCGCTTAACGGCTACAACGATGTAAGCAAGGCGACCAAAGACCTTGTAAACAAAATTGCCGAGCAGATGGGCTACTTTCCGAACTCACAGGCGCGTGCGCTGAAAACAAACCGTACATATAACCTTGGCGTTCTGTTTGTGGACGACGCACAGAGCGGCTTAACACACGATCATTTTGCGCAGGTGCTGGACAGCTTTAAAACCGAGGCCGAAAAGCGCGGCTACGATATTACCTTCATCAGCCACAATATCGGTAACAGAACGATGTCTTACCTCGAGCACTGCCTGTACCGCAAGGTGGACGGGGTGGTGATTGCGTGCGTGGATTTCTTGCACCCCGCAGTCATCGAGCTGGTAAACAGCGATATCCCGGTTGTGACCATCGACCATGTGTTCAACAACCGCACCTCGATTGTATCCGCCAACCGCAACGGCATACGCGAGCTTATTGAATACGCCTACCGCATGGGGCACCGCAAGATTGCCTATGTGCACGGCAAGCCCAGCGCCGTAACCGAAAGCCGCTTGGGCAGCTTTTATAAAACGATGTCTGATTTAGGGCTGAGGGTACCGGCCGAATATGTGCAGGAAGGCTCCTACCGCGAGCTTGCTCCTACCGCGGCGGCCACAAAGCGCCTGTTGGAGTTCCCCGACCGCCCCACCTGCGTGCTGTTCCCCGACGATTATTCTGCGGTAGGGGGCTTAAGCGTGATGGAGGAAGCGGGTCTGCGCGCGCCGGAGGATATCTCCGTTATGGGATACGACGGGCTTTACCTGTCTCAAATCTTAAAACCGAAGCTTACCACCTTTAAGCAGGACACCAAGCGCATCGGCAAAGAGGCCGCCATACAGCTGGTGCACCTCATCGAACACCCGGCAGCCACCCTCACCGAGCGGGTTGTGATCTACGGCAAATTCCTTGAGGGAGCCTCGGTGAAGAACCTGCTGGCAGAATAGAATCTCTTCTTTTTACCGCGCTGTATACCGGTAACCACCCTTACCGAGAGGGTTGTTATAAATGCAAAGTTCCTCTTAGTCGGCTCTCGGCAGCTTCCATAAGTGGTTCCAAGCTTATTGGAATAAGCCTTACAAAAAAAATGTAACCCGTATCGTTTTTTATTGTTGGTTTACGTATGGCAAGCGGCTATGGGCCTAACCGGGTTCACTGGCAGAACGGAGGCTTTATGATTGGGCTTCCGCCGAAAACGTGATACCTCCAACGTCTTGATTTCCAGCAAAACACCTTGTACCTACTCTCATGACTAGACAAAGAAGCTCAGCGAAAAGCTGGGCTTCTTTGCGTATAGAACAAGTTGCCGTCTGCCTGTTTGTAGCTTCTATTCCGATACCGTTTGATCAATGCCAAGTTCATTGAAAACCCGGTTGATGACGTCGGCAGAAAAACCGCTTTCAACAATCTCTTTTGCCGAATCCTCATCCAGCCCCAGCTCTACCAAATCGCGCTGTGCAACGCCCCTGTTTCGCAGCGACCTTGCGGGGCGGGAAAGCAGCGCTGCCAGTTCTCCGTACCCTTCAGGGGCGAAGAAAGACGGATCCGGAACCGTGTAGAATGTGAGCGGCTTGGTTACTGCCGTCTCTGTAAAGTGGATATCTTCCGAATGGTACTTCAGCAGCCGCTCGACATCGTATGCAACCGCCGTCCATCTGCTCGGATTATCCTGATTATCCATGACATCGGTGTAAAAGCCGAGGGCATGCGCCCCGCTTTTTGACCATATAAAGGGGAGTATCCCCCCGCCCTGCTGCGTTCTCTCCGTGAAAAATGCCCTGTCCTTGTTGGCATCGATCAGTACGGTATAGAATTCGTTGTTGTAGATTTCACCGATCAAATACCCGTTGTCACTGATACTCATGGGGGATAACCCCATCTCGAGAACACAAGCCTTTGTTCTCTGCGCCCCTGTTTTAAGGTCACATTTTGTTATACCAACGGCTACGTCGTTTTGCCCCTCTGCAACAGAATACTGCTGTATCTGTCCGGCATTTTCATGCCAAAAGACCTTGCTGCTCGGGTCATCTAAACCATAGGTCTGCGCAGTCTCGTCTGCAAGGTTAATAATCAACATCGAATCGGCAAACTCAAAGCCGTAGGTATACATAAAAAGCCTTTTACCGTCGTTTGACCACCGCGGCGCCGAGTACCGGATACCTTGGTAAAGTGGCAGACTATATAACTCCGTTTGATCTTCCATTGAGCGGACGGTTAATAAGCCGCTTTGATTCTCCACAACCGCAACACTTCGCCCATCGGGTGACAGTTCCATATTGGCTATGCCCACATCCGGTGGAATAGCGATTTTCTTTTGAGCGGTATAGTCCGCGCCCGAAACAACCACCAGTTCACTGTTGGTTTTAAACGCAAAGCCGCCGTTATCCAGTACGGTCAGGTATAAAAACGGCAGCCGCCCGTCCAGCGGGTAGTCAAACACCTTTGTAAGGCTGCCTGTCGCAAGGTCGCAGCGATAGAAGGATAAAGGGCCGCTTAAGTCCTCTTTCTCAAGGTTTTCAACCGCTTCTTTATTTCCATAAAGCTCGGGGTCGCCCAGCTGCGGCTCGTTGTACGCCCCGAACAGCAGGGTATTATCATCAATCCATACGGCATTTATTTTGCTCGCGTTTTGAATGTCGGGTATCGGAACAACCTGCAACCCGTTACCGATATAGCGTGAGTATAGCAGGCTTTTGATGACCTCCTCCTTCGGCCCGGAGGATGCGCCCGAAGCGGCACTCGTTTCCTCTGTCATCGATGAAGAGGATTGTTCCACATCCAGTGAGGATTCCGAAAAGGGCTGCGCATCCGTACCCCTGCAGGCAGTACAGCAAGCAGAAAGTATAAGGATTATCGGTATCCAACCCCATCGCATCTTCATAACTGACGCCTCCGACTAAGCGAAATGATACCGTCTTTGGATATAATTATACAATATTTATATTTTATGTCAAATCCGAAAACTAAAAAGCTGCCGCAGATGAAACGGCAGCTTTTGCTTTATCCTTCTATCCCTATCAACTGGTGGATATACTGCTCAAGTTCCTCCACCCGCTTAGGGTTTGCCGTGGCAATCCCGGCAAGCGGGAACGGGATACCCATCGCCTCGTATTTTTCAAGGCAGAGCTTGTGAAAGGGCAGCAGCTGTACCTTTTGCAGATGCGGGTAACCCTTGATCAGCCCGTAAAGCCGCAACAGGTCGGCTTCGGTATCGTTTATCCCCGGCAGGATCACCTGCCGCACCCATAAAGGTTTTTGTCGCTGCCGCATCTCCTCCATAAACCGCAGAACCGTTTGCAGGCTGCCGCCTGTGTAGCGCCTGTAGTCCTCTTCGGTTGTAAACTTCATATCCAGCAGAATCAAATCGGCAAGCTCCGCCGCTTTCAGCGCCGCAGGGGTGAGCACGCTGCCCGAGGTATCGAGCGCCGTGTGCAGGTGAAGCGCCTTGCAGCTGCTGAGAAGTTCAGCAGTGAACCCCGCCTGCAAGAGCGGTTCCCCGCCCGAGAGGGTTACCCCGCCGTTCTGCGCAATATACGGGATAAACCGCCGGATGCGTTTGAGCACCTCTTCGGCTGACACCTCGGCACCCGCAGTACAGTCCCACGTATCGGGGTTATGGCAGTAGGCACACCGAAGGCCGCAGCCCTGTAAAAACACCACAAAGCGCACGCCGGGGCCGTCGAGCGTGCCCATGCTCTGGTAGGAATGCACCCGGCCTAGCATACGCGGCCCTCCTCTCGTGATCTTTTACAGAATCGTCCCGCCTCACAGTGTCTCGTGGAAGGTGCGGCTGATCACCTCGCGCTGCTGCTCGCGGCTGAGCTTGTGAAAGTTAACCGCATACCCCGAAACTCGGATGGTGAGGTTCGGGTAGCGCTCGGGGTGCTCGTAGGCCTCGATGAGCTTGGCCTTGTCGAGCACATTCACATTGATATGGTGCGCACGCTGCGCAAAGTAACCGTTTAGTATGGTCACGAGGTTTTGCACCTGCTCCGCCTTTTGATGCCCGAGGGTGGCGGGGGTTACCGAGAAGGTGCAGGAGATGCCGTCGCGGCAGTACTCATAGGGCAGCTTTGCCACCGAGTTAAGCGAAGCCAGCGCGCCGTTTCTGTCGCGGTTGTGCATGGGGTTGGCGCCCGGGGCAAACGGATCGCCCTTTTTGCGTCCGTCGGGGGTGGAGCCGGTTTTTTTGCCGTACACCACATTGGAGGTGATGGTGAGCACCGAAAGGGTGTGCTGTGCGCCGCGGTAGGCGGGGGTTTTTGTCAGTTCCCCGTAAAAGCCCTTGATAAAATCCACGGCGAGCGCGTCGGCACGGTCGTCGTCGTTTCCGTACTGGGGGTACTCCCCATCGGTGGTAAAGCCGCTGATTAAGCCGCGCTCGTCCTTAAGGGGCGACACCTTCGCGTAGCGGATGGCGCTGAGCGAATCGGTGAGCACCGAGAGCCCCGCCACGCCAAAGGCCATGAAGCGTTCCACCTCGGTATCGTGCAGCGCCATCTGCAGCTTCTCGTAGGCGTACTTGTCATGCATGTGGTGAATGACGTTCATCGTGCTCACATACAGCCTGCACAGCCACGCCTTGTAGACGTCAAGCCGCGCGCACACCGTCTCAAAATCGAGCGTTTCCCCTTCATAAACCGGCAGTTTGGGGCCGACCTGCAGGCCGGTATTCTCGTCCCTGCCGCCGTTTAAGGCGAGCAGCAGCAGCTTTGCCGCGTTGCAGCGCGCACCGAAGAACTGCATCTGCTTGCCGATCTTCATGGCCGAAACACAGCAGGCGATGCCGTAATCGTCACCGTAAACCGGGCGCATGAGGTCGTCGTTTTCGTACTGTATCGAATCGGTATCCACCGACACCTTGGCACAGTAGCGCTTAAACGGCTCGGGCAGCGCCTGCGCCCACAGCACGGTGAGGTTGGGCTCCGGCGCGGGGCCGAGGTTGTAAAGGGTGTGCAGCATGCGGTAGGCGCTTTTGGTCACCAAGGGCCTGCCGTCCTCACCCACGCCGCCGATGCTCTCGGTAATCCACATCGGGTCGCCGCCGAACAGCTCGTTGTATTCGGGGGTACGCAGATGCCGCGCCAGACGCAGCTTCATCACAAAATCGTCGAACAGTTCCTGCGCGCTTGCCTCGGTTAGAGTACCGTTTTTCAGGTCGCGCTCGATGTAGATATCGATAAAGGTGCTTACCCTGCCCAGCGACATCGCGGCGCCGTTTTGTTCCTTGATGGCGGCAAGGTAGGCGAAGTACGTCCACTGCACCGCCTCGCGCGCGGTGGCTGCGGGCTTTGAGATGTCGTAGCCGTAAAGCTGCGCCATCTCTTTTAGCATGCGCAAAAAGTTTACCTGCTGAAAAAGCTCCTCCGAAAGGCGGATGTTCTTTTCGTCCCACAGGTCTTCGCCCACACGCGCTTTATCCCGCTGCTTTTGCTCGATGAGCGCGTCCACGCCGTAGAGTGCCACCCGGCGGTAGTCGCCGATGATGCGCCCGCGCCCGTAGGCGTCCGGCAGGCCGGTGATGATGCCGCACTTCTTGGCGCGCTTCATCTCGTCGGTGTACACGCGGTAAACGCCGTCGTTGTGGGTGGTGCGGTACTTAAACTCGTTCTCGATCTTCTCCGAGAGCTGGTAGCCGTAGGCCTCACACGCGCTGCGCGCCATGCGGATGCCGCCGAAGGGGTTTACGCCGCGCTTCAGCGGCCGGTTGGTCTGCAGGCCGACGATCAGTTCCTCATTTTTATCCAGATACCCCGCCGGGTAGCTGGTGAGAGAGGACACGGTGGCGGTGTCGATATCCAGCACACCGCCGTACTCCTGCTCCAGCTTTAACAGCGTGCGCACCCGCTCCATCAATCGATTGGTTCTTTCGGTGGCGGGCTGCAGAAAATCCTCCGCACCCTCATAGGGGGTATAGTTTGCCTGTATAAAGCCGCGCACGTCGATATCATCCTGCCACGGCCCCGCTTGAAAGCCTTCCCATGCCTCAAAATTCATCCCGCATTCCTGCCTTTCCGTTATAAATCGTTGTTCTGACGTTATATTTATTACAATTAGAAGTATAGAAAAAATTCGAGCAAAAGGTTTAATTTATGCCTTTTGTGAAGAATTTTTACGGTTTATTTCTTATTGGAATTAGTATTAGGAAGGGTACTGCTGCGCTTCATCACAGCACCTTGTTGCGGTAAAACAAAAAGGGCAACCCTAACCTGCGTTAGAATTGCCCAGACGGTCGGCACTGCTGCTCCCCCGCTCCTTTGTGGTTACCCACTTTCAACCGTCAGTAACGGGAGACAAATTCACTTTAGCCTTATTATATTGCATTCGCCCTACAAAGTCAACGGGTGGGGGCAGGGTCACGAAGCAGTACGTTATCGCAGCCCTTTACCAGCGCCGCAACGCGCTCAAAGGCGGCGCGCGCGTCCTCGTAGCCCTGCGTATAGAGTGCCCGCAGCTGCTCGGGCTTTTGGGCAAAGTTGCCCACCTTCGGCGGCTCCTTCGGGCGGATGATTACGGCCTTGCCCTCGGCCTCCAGCTGCTCCGAATACCGCACGCTCTCGTTGTAGCGCACAAAACGGGTGGCAAACGCCTTGACAAAGGCGGGATAGGCCTTATACCGGCGTGCGCAAAGCGCGGTAAGCTTACTTTTCTGCTTGACATACCCCTCTTGCCGGGTAAGGACGATCACCTGCAGGTCGTTGCCGCTCTGCACCGAGAACGCGGTGGGAATGGAATCCGCCACGCCGCCGTCGAGGTAGAGCTTTCCGCCGATCTTTACCACCTTCGCAAACAGCGGCAGAGAGCTGGAGGCGCGCACATAATCGCTCTGGGTGCGCATATCGGCAACGGTAGGGTACTCCGCCTCGCCCGTTTCAAGGCTGGTGATTACCGCGTGGTTTTCGCAGTGGGCGGCGGCGTAGGCGTCGTAATCAAAGGGCAGAAGTTTATTCGGAATATCGTTAAACATAAAATCCATGCCGAAGATCTCGCCGTTTTTGATAAGCCCCAAGGGGTTGATGTAGCGTTTA
Organism: Bacillota bacterium; assembly: GCA_023412215.1. Lineage (GTDB taxonomy): Bacteria > Bacillota > Clostridia > Oscillospirales > Ruminococcaceae > Acetanaerobacterium. The sequence goes on from JAEYNX010000014.1 coordinate 228,271, forward strand.
TCGCGGCAGAAGCGGTAGTTGGTTTCAAAGCCGCGGCCTTTTTGTTGCGTAACGTAGGAAACGGCGTTGCACGCCCCGGCCGACACCCCGACGATAAACTGAAAGAACAGCCCCTGTTCGTCAAAATAATCGAGCACGCCCGTGGTGTATACGCCCCGCATGCCGCCGCCCTCCAATACCAGCCCTGCCTTTGACATATGGTCTTTGTCTCCTTTGTAATACTAATTCTTCTTAAAAATGATAAAATCAGCCCCGCCTTTGGTGGGAGTGACAACGCACAGCGTTGTTGTAAAGCAACTATTAAATAATATCGGCGACTAAAAGTCGCATGATTAAAACGGTATTATTTGTATTATACGCTGCCCCGGATAAGCCGTCAAGGCACGCAACGGGCAGTTTAACAAGCGCCTACTTTGTCGCATATAGTAAAGAAGAGACTAGATTTGCGTCTTTTCCCGCACGGCATACTACGGCAGGCGCCGCGCGGCATATATATGGAAAGCAGGTGCCGGAATGAAAACAGTCATCCTTTGCGGCGGCAAGGGCACGCGCATGCGTGAGGAAACCGAATTTCGCCCGAAGCCCCTGGTGCAGATCGGCGGGCGGCCTATTCTGTGGCATATCATGAAGATCTATTCACACTACGGCTTTAAGGATTTTATCCTCTGTGTGGGGTATAAGGGCGAGATGATCAAGCGCTACTTTATGGAGATGTGCTGGCTCAACAACGACTTTACCGTTACCATGGGCGCGCAGTCGGGTGTGGAGTACCATACCCAAAACAACGAAGACTGGAAGGTGACCATCGTCGATACCGGCCTTGAATCCCAAACCGGCCGACGGGTTCAGCAGATTGCGGATCATATAGACGATAATGAATTTATGCTTACCTACGGCGACGGGCTGAGTGATGTGGATATCCCCGCGCTGATTGAGACGCACCACAAGGGCGGGCGCGTCGCCACCCTGACCGGCGTGAGCCCCTGCTCCCCCTTCGGGCTGGTGCAGACACAAAACGGCGTGGTGACGGGGTTTAAGGAGAAGCCGCAGCTCGAAGACATCATCAACGGCGGGTACATGGTATTAAACCGTCGGGTGTTTGATTATATCCCCGACGATAACTGCGCCTTTGAGCAGCAGCCGCTGCACAGGCTTGCCCTCGACGGGCAGATCAGCGTCTACCGCCACCGCGGCTTTTGGGCGGCGATAGACACCGGCAAAGACATTGAGCAGGTGAACAGCCTGTGGAATACGGGGGAAGCACCTTGGAAGCTGTGGGCATAGCGTTAAAACAGTTGTTTGACGGCAGGTTTTACGGCAAGCGGGTGCTGGTGACCGGCCACACGGGGTTTAAAGGCTCATGGCTTACCCTTTGGCTTATATTGATGAACGCTAATGTAATAGGCTACGCGCTCAAGCCCGCAACCGAACAGGATAACTTCGTCGCGTGCCGGTTAAGCGACAGCATCACCGACCTTCGCGGAGACGTGCGCGACAAAGCACACCTAAAGGCGGTGTTCGAGGCGTATAAGCCCGAGGTGGTGTTCCACCTTGCCGCGCAGCCGATCGTGCGCGCCTCTTACGACCTCCCTGTCGAAACCATGGAGACCAACGTAATGGGCACGGTGAATGTGCTGGAAAATATCCGCGCCTGCGACAGCGTGCGCGCGGGGGTGTTTATCACCTCCGACAAATGCTATGAAAACAGGGAGCAGCTCTGGGGATACCGCGAGTGCGACGCGATGGGCGGCTACGACCCCTACAGCGCCAGCAAGGGCTGCGCCGAGCTGGTGTGCGCAAGCTACGCGCGTTCCTTCTTTTCACGGGATTATATTGATAAGCATATATGTACCGCCCGGGCGGGCAATGTCATCGGCGGGGGGGACTGGTCGCCCGACCGGATCATCCCCGACTGCGTGCGCGCCCTGCAAGGCGGCAGACCCATCGGGGTGCGCAACCCCTTAGCCGTGCGCCCGTGGCAGTTTGTGCTCGAGCCGCTCTACGGCTACCTGACACTGGCGGCGGGGCTGCTGACAGCGCCGCAAAAACACACCGGCGCGTGGAACTTCGGGCCGGATTATTCCTCTATCGTACCGGTGGGCGAGGTTGCCGCCGAGGTAGTACGCCTTTGGGGAAGCGGCTCGTGGGAGGACCTTTCGCAGCCGCAAAAGGCCAATAATGCCCCGCACGAGGCGACGCTGCTCAGCTTAGACTGCACCAAGGCAAAGACGCTGCTTGGCTGGCGGCCGCGGTTTACGCTCAAAGAGGCGCTAGGCTATACCCTCGACTGGTATAAGGCCTTCCCCCATGGTGATATACGCCGCCTGTGTGAACAACAGATTGCCGCCTACTGTGCTGCATGCACCCCGCAGACAGCACAGAACAACTAACCGGAGGTGCCGCATGAAGGTTTCGGACTATATTGCGCAGTTTTTGCTGCAAAACGGCTGCACCCATGTTTTTGGGTATCAGGGCGGCGCGGTAACGCATATGATAGACTCCTTCTACCACTGCCCCGGCCTGCGTTTCATCGGCTGCTGCCACGAGCAGGGGGCGGCCTTTGCCGCCGAGGGCTGGGCGCGGGTGACCAACCGTCTGGGCGCCGCGGTGGCGACCAGCGGCCCCGGCGCCACCAACCTGATCACCGGCATCGGCAGCGCGTATTTTGATTCCATCCCCTGCCTCTACCTCACGGGGCAGGTAAACACCTACGAATATAAGGGCGAGCTGCGCGTGCGGCAGCTCGGCTTTCAGGAAACCGATATCGTGAGCATTGTGAAGCCGATTACCAAGTATGCCAAGCGGGTGGTGGATGCGCGCGACATCCGTTACGAGCTTGAAAAGGCGGCGACCATCGCCCTTTCGGGCAGGCGCGGGCCGGTGCTGCTCGATATTCCCATGAACATCCAGCGCGCGGAGGTGGACGTTTTCTCGTTGCCCAGCTGCCGCCCCACCGGGGTGCGACGCAAGAAGCTGGACCTCACACCCGTTATAGAGCTCTTAAAGACCAGCAAACGCCCCGTGATCCTCGCGGGGGGCGGGGTGCGCCTCTCGGACGGGGCCGAGGTACTCGCCCGCGTGGCCCGGCGCTTAAATATGCCCGTGCTCTGCTCGCTGATGGGAAGAGATTCCGTCGATAACACCCTTGATAACTTCTGCGGGATGATAGGCGCCTACGGCAACCGTTACGCGAACCTCGCCGCCGCGAACTGCGACCTGATGCTGGCGCTCGGCACCAGGCTGGATACCCGCCAGACGGGCACTTTGCCCCGCAGCTTCGCACGCAGTGCGGCCATCCTTCGCGTGGATATCGACCCCAATGAACTTGACCATAGAATAACCCTCAACGAGACCGCGATACTGGCGGACACAAAGGATTTTCTGGCGCAGCTTGAAACCGAGCTCGAGGATTTTGACCGCGACTACACCCCTTGGCTGCAAACGGTGAAAAGCTGGCAGGTAAAATACCCCTCGGATACGCCGAGGGAATTCAGCAACCCGAATTTCGTGGTGAGCGCGCTCGGCAGGCTGCTTGCACCAAACGACATTGTATGCATCGATGTCGGGCAAAACCAGATGTGGGCCGCACAGTCGCTTTGTACAAAGGCAGGGCAGCGGCTGCTCACCTCGGGCGGAATGGGCGCCATGGGCTTCGCGCTCCCCTGCGCTGTCGGCGCGGCCTATGCGTCACCGGAAAGCACCGTCTTCGCCCTGACGGGGGACGGCGGGCTGCAGATGAACAGCCAGGAGCTGCAGCTGATTAAGCGCAACCACCTCCCCGTAAGGATTATCGTTTTAAACAACCGCAGCCTGGGCATGATACGCCATTTTCAGGAGATGTACTTTGAGGGACGTTACTGTGCGACGGTACAGGATTACAGCCCGCCGGACTTCTGCGCGCTGGCGGGGGCTTACGGGATAGACAGTGCGCGCGTGACAGATTTGGAGGAGCTTGCAAAAGCAAGCGGGCTTTTTACAAAGCGGGAGCCGCTGCTTATCGAAATCATGCTGCCGCAGTACACCTATGTGCTCCCCAAGCTGCCGGTCAACCACCCCGTCGAGGAGCAGGATCCGCCGCTTGAGTACGAAGAGTTTTTAAACGAGATGATCATTCCTCCCTATGGGCAGGAGGAGCCGCCCAAGGGTTAATGTAGGATGACATTTAAAAATAAATTTCCAAACTACGGAAAGGCATGATTATAACTATGCCCGAGAATTATCAGGTTTTTATCGAAGACCTTTTTGACCGTTTTAAGCAAAAAGGCGAAGGCGACCCGCTGCTCTGCCTGCCGATTTATAACGATAATGGTGAGATTGTTGGGCAGCTGCGCCCCATCACCCGGGATTTTCGCCTCTCCTTACCCGATTGCCCGGCGCTGCTCGCCCGCTGGCGCAACGAAAACCCCACGTTATCCGCGCAGAGCTTTACCGCCACGACCGCAGGCACCGCCAGATGGCTGGAGGAACAGATTATAGGACGCGGCGACCGGTTGCTGTTCTTGATCGTGCTGCTTGATGATTCCCTCGTCGGGCACATCGGCTTCTCCAGCTTTGAATACGCGCACCGCCTTTGCGAGGTGGATGCGGTGCTGCGCGGGGATCAGAGCGCCCCGCCCGGCATCATGACCTTCGCGATGCGCGCGCTCATCAACTGGGGGCTGCAGGAGTTAGGATTAAACCATATACAACTGCGTGTATTCTCCGACAATACGCACGCCATCCGTTTTTATAAGAGAAACGACTTTTATATAGAGGCCGAGAACCTGCCCGCCGGGGAATACGCCGAAAAGGCCTATACCCTGATGCGGCTGGATATCCCCGCGTGGAGAAAAAGGCAGATGCGGCAAAGCAAGTGAAGCCAAAAGGAGGAAGAGCAATGGATGAAAAAGGGCGGGCCGCGCACGGCAGCGGGCGCATCCGCGAGCTCACACGGTCTGAAATACGAATTATGTCGGTGGAATGTGAAAAGGTGGGCGGCATTAACCTGTCGCAGGGGGTGTGCGACCTCCCGCTGCCGCCCGTTTTAGCCGGTGAGGCCAAGGCGGCGATCGACGGCGGGCAAAACCACTACACCCGATTCGACGGCACCGACGCGCTGCGCAAGGCGGTTGCCAAAAAGCTTGCAGGCTACAACAAAATAACCGTATGCCCCGAAACCGAGGTCATTGTCACCGCGGGTGCCACCGGCGCCTTTTACAGCGCCTGCCTCGCACTGTTAAACCCCGGCGACGAGGTGATTCTTTTTGAGCCGTTTTACGGCTACCACGAATACACGCTGCTGGCGCTGGGCATCGTCCCGCTTTACGCGAGGCTCACCCCTCCCGATTGGTGCTTAGACCCCGAGGCGGTGGAGCGGCTGATTACACCGCGCACGCGCGGCATAATGGTAAACACCCCCGCAAACCCCTCCGGTAAGGTGTTCAGCCGTAAGGAGCTGGAATTGCTTGCCGAGCTCTGCAAGCGGCATGATCTGTTGCTTTTCACCGACGAAATCTACGAATACATCGTTTACGACGGGCGCACCCATCTCAGCCCCGGGGCGATAGACGGCATCCGCGACCGCGCGGTAACGATCTCCGGCTGCTCGAAAACCTTCAGCATCACCGGCTGGCGTATCGGCTACGCCGCCTGCTGTGAGGAGCTGGCGACATCCATCGGCTGCGCAAGCGACCTCGTGTATGTCTGCGCGCCGTCGCCCTTGCAGGAGGGTGTGAGCAAGGCGATGGAGGAGCTGCCCGAGCGCTTTTATACCGCGCTGCGCGAAGGGTACGAGCGCAAGCGGAATGTGGTCTGCGCGGCTCTCTCGCAGGCGGGGCTCCCTCCCTATATCCCGCAGGGGGCGTATTATGTGCTGGCGGATGTGAGCCGCCTGCCGGGTGCAACGGCCAAGGAGAAGGCCATGTATATCTTAAATAAAACAGGCGTGGCCACCGTGCCGGGCGATGCCTTTTACCGCCACGGGGGCGGAGAAAATCTCGTCCGCCTCTGCTTTGCCAAGGAGGACGGGGTGCTGGCGGAAGCCTGCGAACGCCTACAGGCACTGAAACGAGATTAGTGAACCAATTGGGAGGATTTATGCTGTGAATAAAAGAATCAGCTTCGCGGGGCCATCGATTACCGAAAAAGAGGTCTCGTACGTACTGGACGCCGCGCAAAACGGCTGGTACGAGCATTACGACAACTATGTGAAACGCCTGGAACATACCGTGGCGGAGTATATCGGCGTAAAATACGCCGTGGCAACCCACTGCTGCACCCTTGCGCTGCACCTTGCCGCGGCCGCACTGGGGCTTACCAAGGATGACGAGGTGATCGTCACCGACTTCAGCTGGGTGGCCACCGCCTACGCCGTGGCCTATACGGGCGCCACCTGTGTGTTTGCAGACATTACGCCCGACACCTGGACGATAGACCCCGACTGTATAAAAAAGGCGATCACCCCTAAAACTAAAGCGATCATGCTGGTGCACACCTTCGGGCATCCTGCCGACATGGATGAGATTATGGAAATTGCGCACGAGCACAATCTCACGGTGATTGAGGACGCCGCCCCCGCCATGGGCGCGGAATACAAGGGCAGGCGCGTGGGGTCGTTCGGCAACATCGCCTGCTTTAGCTTTCAGGGGGCCAAGATGACGGTGAGCGGCGAGGGCGGCATCCTGCTGACCGATAACGAGGAATACTACCGCCGCGCAAGCCTGCTGGCCTCGATGGGCCGCACCGACAGCAAGGCCGTATTCTGGAGCGACAGCATCGGCTACCAATACACGATGGGCAATCTTGCCGCCTCGCTCGCTCTTGCGCAGGTAGAGCGAGCGGAGGAGCTGATGGCGAAGAAACGCGCGCTGTTTGAGCGCTATGAAAGCCGCCTGCGGGAGACGGCGGATATACAGATCATCAAGGAAAAGGACGGCTGCAAAAGCAACTACTGCTACCCGTCCATCCTGCTGAAAGGCCACACGCAGGCAGAGCGGGACGCGATTTTGGCGGGGCTTAAGGAGCAGAACATCCACGCGCGCCCGGCCTTCCCGCGCATGAGCGGCTTCCCCGTTTTTGAGCGGCGGTTTGAGAACCCGGTGGCTGCAAGAGTGGAGCGGCAGGGTATCTCGCTGCCCTCGGCGGGCAACATGACGGATGAGGATATCGATTTTGTGTGCGATACCCTGTTAAGGCTTTTATGACGGGGGTGGACGGTATGGATGAAGAGCAACGCCTCCGCGAAGAGATTTTAGATAGGGTGCGGCAGCTTTATCAGCTGCGGGAGGAACAGAAAGACTTTATACCCGGGGTAAGCCGCGTACACTACGCGGGCAGGGTTTTTGACGATAAAGAGATGCGGGCCGCCGCCGACAGCGTGCTGGATTTCCGCCTCACCCTCGGCAAAAAGGGCCGGGCGTTTGTAGACGCCTTTTGCGGCATGATGGGCATGAAATACGGTCTTGTGGTGAACTCCGGTTCGTCGGCAAACCTGGTGGCAGTGAGCGCGCTCTGTTCGCCGAACATCGAGCGCCCGCTTCTGCCGGGCGACGAGGTGATCACCACCGCCCTCACCTTCCCCACCACCCTCAACCCCCTCGTGCAGAATGGGCTGGTGCCCGTTTTTGTGGATGTGGAGGAGGGCACCTATAACCTGAACGCGGCGCAGCTGTCGCAGGCGCTTTCACCCAAAACGCGCGCCGTCATGTTCGCGCATACACTGGGCAATCCCGCGCAGATGGATGAAATCGTGCGCTTTGCCAAGGCGCACGACCTGTATATTATCGAGGATACCTGCGACGCCCTCGATTCACTTTACGACGGCAAGCGCTGCGGCACCTTTGGCGACCTTTCCACCTACAGCTTTTACGCCGCCCACCACATCACGATGGGCGAAGGCGGCGCGGTGCTCACCAACAATCTGAGCCTCTACCGGCAGGCGCTTTCGATACGCGACTGGGGGCGCGCCTGCTTCTGCCAGACCGGCGAGGAGAACCCACTGGGCGCCTGCGGGAACCGGTTCGGCCATGTTTACGAGTGCCTGCCCGCCGGGTACGACCACAAGTATGTATACAGCAACATCGGCTACAACCTAAAGCCGCTCGACCTGCAGTGCGCCATCGGCCTGGAGCAGCTTAAAAAGCTGCCCGAGTTTAGTAAAAGGCGCAGGCATAACTTTGGCCGTCTGTACGAGGCGGCCGCAGCGTATGAGGAGTATCTTATTCTGCCGCGCGCGCTGCCAAAAGCCGACCCTTCCTGGTTCTGCCTGCCGCTTACGGTGCGCGACGAGGCGCCCTTTACCCGCCGCGACCTGGTAAACTACCTTGAAGAGCACAAGATAGAAACCCGTATGCTGTTTGCCGGCAACATTTTAAAGCATCCCGGCTACAAAAACATCTCGTACCGCGTCTGCTCAGACCTTGTAAACACCGAACGGGTGCTGCGCGGCACCTTCTTTATCGGCGTATACCCGGGGCTGACCGACGGGATGCTTGATTATATGGCAGAGACGCTGCATGCCTTCATGGCGGCGCAGAAAGGAGGTTCATGATGCCGGACGAAAAAACGCCCAAGGCACAAAACGAGGCGCCGCTGGTGAGCGTTGTGCTGCTCGCCTACAACCACCTTGAATACACCAAGCTCTGCGTTGAAAGCCTGTACCGCTATACCACGGACGTTCCGTTTGAACTGATCACCGTCAACAATGGCTCGAGCGACGGCACCGAGGACTTTTTTAACAGCCTGCCCAATGTGAAGAAGCTAAGCTTTGCCGAGAATATCGGGGTGGATAAGGCCGTAAACCAGGGCTTTGCGCTTGCGGAGGGCAAGTATACCCTCAACCTGAGCAACGACATTGTGGTAACCCCGCGGTGGCTCAAAAACCTTGTCGCCTGCGCCGAATCGGACGCGAGCATCGGCATGGTGGTGCCGGTGTGCGGGTTTTCATCCAACTACCAGCAGGTAAACCTCGGCTACAAGAATCTGGATGAGATGCAGGCGATGGCGGAAATCTATAACCAAAGCAACCCCAGGCAGTGGGAAGAACGCATACGCCTCGTCACCTACACCTGCCTGTTCAGAACGGAACTTCAAAAGGCCATCGGCGGGTTCGACGAGGAGTTTAACCCCGGTGCCTACGACGACGACGCCATCAGCTTTCGCATCCGCCGGATGGGCTACCGGCTTATCCTCGCCGGTGACACCTATGTACACCATTTCGGGTCGGTGACCTTTAACGCCGAGTACACAAAAAACAACATCGCCCTGCGAAACCGGGACTTATTCTATCGTAAATTCGGCATCCATTCATGGCAGGCATCGCTCATCGATTTTTACGTGGTGAACCTAGCCAATCGGCCTTTTGAAAACCCGGTGCGGTTGCTGGGCATCGGCGGCTCGTGCGGGGCCACCCTGCTGCAGATTAAAAACCGGCTGCGCAAAAACGGCACCGAGGTTTTCGCTATTGATTACCTGAGCGAGAACGAGCACGCAATGCCCGAGCTTTACACCCTCTGCGAAAGGTGTGTTTGCGCCGCTCCGAACAGGGTAAAAGGCCTGTTTGACGGCAAGGAATACGACCTGATCGTGGTAGAAAGCGAGACCGACAAGCTGACGGATATCGAGGCATTTTACGGCGACCTCTGCGCCCTGCTCAAAGAGAACGGACGGCTGGTGACCACGGCGGCGGCTTCCGTTTTACCCGCTATAAAAGAGGTGCTGGCGGGCAACGGGCTTGCCGAGGCGGGCTCCACCAACGGGTACTACTTCGCGTTTGAACGTCAATAACAAGATATAGACAAAACGGCAGACCCCCTCGCGAGGGTCTGCCGTTTTATATGATATAGAATGGTTTAATCAATAAAGTACTGCGGGTTGAAGAAACGGGTATCCACGTTCACAAGGTCGCTGTAATACACAAAGCAGTCGGGCGAATTCTGCGCGAGCTTTAAGGTCTCGGCATCCACCAGTACAAGGCTGTGGTTAAAGCTCTCCTCACTCTGGTGAAAGCGCCCCGTGCGCACCTGAATCACACCGCCCAGCTTAAGCTGCGAGATGCCCTGCACCACCTCGCCGTGCATCCCCTTGGCGCCTGCCTTGCGGTCGGCGGTGGCAAAGTCCCAGAAATGGCCCACGTTCTCCCACGCGGGGGAGCCGCCGCCCTTGCCCGCAAACCACTCATCGGTCATGTTGTTCTCCAGAATGATATTGGGGATGCTGTCGCTGCCAAAGCCGTACCACACACACTGCGAGATAAAGTTTGCGCAGTTGCCCATCCAGTCGCCGATGTCGTAGAACGCGGGGTTGGGCGTTTCGGTACAGGCCTCGGCATACTCGGCGGTACGCGCGCCGTTAAAGGGCGCGGCACCCGACGGAAGCTCGGCAGCGGCATCTACCGCTGCCTCCCCCGCGGGGGCGAATTCCTCAGTCAGGTCCTCAAGCATCTCCTCCTTGGAGGGGATGGCGAGTGCGCCGCTTTGGAAGAACCGGCGCACCGACCCGGGGAAGTAATGAAAGGTGATCTTCCACACGCCGTCTATCTGCTTTAAGCGCATAGTGTGCTGGGCGTTCATCGCCATCATGGGCGGGTAGGCCCTGCCCTTCTCCCCCGTGATGGTGAAGTGAAGGGTAAGCTCGTCGTCTCCGCCGAGGCCCCGTTCCTTCCAGAAATCCATGCGGTCGTCCTCAGGCTGCTCCTGATAGTTGACCGTGTAGGGGTACTGCTCTGTTTCAACATAGCACAGGTCATTCTCGGCGATGAGCTGCCGACGCTGGATAAGCGTTTGAAGCCAGATCAGCGCGTTGCGGTTGCGCACCTCGCTTGTATCCACCAGCGCGCTCAAATCGATATATTTTAGGTTGGTGTAGGCGTTATATTGCTGCTTAAAATACGCCTCTACCGTCTCCTTGGCTGTAAGGGGGTGGTCGGGGGCAAACACAGCCGCTTCCTCGCCTTCGGAGCTGGAAAGGGGCTCTTCGGCGGGCTTGCTTGCCAGCGCCTGCGAGGAGGAGGCTTGATCCTCGGGCGTGGGGTCGCTATTTTCATTGAGGCACCCGGCCAGTATAAGGGGCAGGCACAACAGAAGCACAAGCTTTTTAAACATAACCGGCAGTCCTTTCCATGTTGACGACGTAAGCCTTCGGTAGGGTTGTACTTTATATCTTATGCACCATATTGTAGCATATTCCTGTTGTGCCGCCAATGGGCAGCTAGTATATATTTCATACAAGTAAGCCCGCCGACGCGTTTTTAAACACGCAGGCGGGCCGGTTTAATGTTTAGGTGGAGAGGCTCAGGGCATTATCCTTATAACTATTTATCTAGAGCTTTAAGGTAAAGCGCCTGCCATGCAGTTTGCCGTTCTAAACCTCTATCCTTCTACAAAAGCGTTGCCGCGGCATTTAAAACCGCGGCAGCGCTTTTGGATCATCAAGGATTATTTTGTATAGCCCATATCGGCAAGCAGCGCCTCGAACAATGCCGCGCAATCGATGGTATCCTGCGGCGGCATGATGTCGCTTGTCCGCTTGCCGTCAAGGATGCACTGCGCCACGTGGCTGATTTCAAACTCGTAGCCAATGTTGAAGGTCGGCTCAAAGGAGTCCACCACCTCGCGGTTTACACACAGCTCCACCTTGCGCGGGGCGAAGAAATGGGGCGAAAACTTGATATAGCCCTTATCGCCGTACACAAAGCCGGTCTGGTCCACACTGCACTGAATGGAGCAATATAGCTGGGCCAAGGTGCCGCCCTCGTACGCAAAGCTCATCACATCGGTGCCATCCACGCCGGTGCCGGTGGGCAGGGTTAAGGTTTTAAAGCCGAGCAGCTTCTTGCCGCGCGTAAAGTCCTGCATAAACTCCAGCACATACACACCGATATCATACAGCGCGCCGCCCGCGAGCGCCTTGTTAAACAGCCTGCCCTCGGGGTTTTCGGGGGTATTAAAGCCAAACGCGGCGGAAACCAGCTTGATGTCGCCGATTCTGCCCTCGCTTACCCACTCCTTGGCCTTGACCATGGTGGGGATAAAGCGCGTCCACATCGCCTCCATGATAAACACACCCTTTGCGGCGGCCTTGGCGTAGATCTCCTCGGCGTCGGCCTTGGTGAGGGTGAGCGGCTTCTCGCACAGGATATGCTTGCCGTGCGCGATGGCGTCCATGCAGTTTTCCTTGTGCAGGTTATGCGGGGTCGCGATATATACCGCGTCTACGTCTTTGTCGCTCAGCAGCTCCTCGTAGCTGCCCACCGCCTTCGGGATGTTGTACTGCGCCGCGAACTGCTGTGCCTTTTCCAGCGAACGGGAGGCGACGGAAGTAACCTCTGCCTTCTGTGCAGCCTTGGCAGAGAGCGCAAACTTAGTGGCAATGGTGCCCGCGCCGATAATACCGAACCTTACCTTTTCCATTGTGTCTTCATTCCTTTCAAGATGTTTTCGCAGAGCCGCTGTCCCTGCGAAAGTGCGACGTTGTTTAAATAGTGATGAGTTTTTCGCCTTCTTTAAGAATACCGGTGAGCAGCTCGCCGGTATAGGTTACCTCTATGCCCAGCGCCGTAAGGGCATCACTGACGCCGAGCTGGTCGGCGCAGGCCTTGCAGGCGATAAAGTTTACCCCCACGTGCTGCGCCATCTCAATGTTCTGCTGTATTAACAAATCCTCTGCGGTAAGCTTTGCCGTGGCGCCCCAGATGAGCACCGTTACCTCGTCCCACCACTGATGGGTCTTGCTGTTGATGGCGTACATCATCACCATCTTCTCGGCGGTGACCTTGTCGGCGTTGGTCCACAGAATGGTCAGCTTGTCGGCCATATGTTCTTCCCCCTTTTGGATTGTGGCAATTCTTTCTCTTTATTAAACCACACTTTCGCGGTTTTGCACAGTACCAGATTCACCGAAATAGGCCCTGCACATCTCTTCGGTGACACCCTCGTTTTTGATTACCTCGCTGAAGAACCTTCCGCTGGGGCGGACGGTGCGCTCTTGGGTCTCATAGTCCACCTTCACCAGACCGAAACGCGCGCTTTCCCCCTCCAGCCACTCGAAGTTATCCATGAGCGTCCAGTGGTAGTACCGCTCCACCGGGGCCGATGTCTGAGATAAGGCCTTCAGGTGATCGTACAGATATTGCGTGCGGAAGGCGTCCTCGCTGTCGCAGGTACCGTTTTCGGTAATCCAGACCGGCTTGCCGTAGCGTTTGTAAAAGCGCTCACTCAAGAGCGTTATCCCCTCGGGGTAAAGCTCCCAGCCAAGGTCGTTGACGGGCCTGTCGGGCAAAAAGGTGTTCTCAAACCCGCGCATCGCGCTGCGGGTGTAGTAGTTGATGCCGAAGTAATCGCAGAAATCGCCTTTTTTTCGGCTGAACAGCCCGAGTGGAAAAGAGAATTTGCCCCACGCCATCGCATCGGTAATAGCGCCCTGAAACGCGAGGTCGAACAGCTTCGCCACCGCTTTGTCGATGAGGTTGCGGCTGCGGTAGGGAACGAACACGCGGTAATGGTTGGCGAAGCCCACCATCGTTCTGCCCGCAAAGCCGTGCTCTTTGCGCACGCGGTGGATGGTCTCATACGCCGCAAGATGTGCCTTCGCCATGTTCTTCATCACCTTAAAGGTAGCGGCCACCGATTTTTTAGCGGGCGGCCACTCGCCGAAGGTAAAGCCGTTGACCGCATATACGTTCGGCTCGTTGATGGTAACATATTCACAGCACAGGTCGCCGAACTGCTCCACCACATGCTCCACGTATTGGGTAAATATCTGAACGCTTTCGCTGTTCTCAAACGCGCCCATATGCTCAAACCACATGGGGTTGGCAAAATGGTGCAGCGTCACCAGCACGCGGATGCCCTTCTCGTTTAACAGGCGCATCTCGTCCTTGTAGTGCTCGATGGCTTTGGAATCAAACACACCCCGCTGCGGCTCGATGCGCGAGAACTCAAGGCCCATGCGGTAGATTTCGAGCCCCATGTCCTGCATCAGCCGGGCGTCCTCGCGGTAGAGGCGGTAGTGGTCGTCGGCGCGCAGGCTGGTGCTGCCGTCTTTGATGCGGCGCTGCTCGCTCCAGTCGTACCAGCTGTTGTTGGTGTCCCCGCCCTCGATCTGGGTCGCCGCGGTGGCGCACCCCATCAAAAAGCTCTTTTTCAGCTTGAAGGCTTCCATTAACAGAACACTCCTTTTACGTGACGTCGGTTTTATCCCTGTAAGTTAAGGCTTAAGAAAGGGCAGAATACACCGGTAGGCGCTCACAAGCGCCTCGTAAGGAAAGCGCCCGATGTTCGCGGGGCTGGTGGAGGGCAGGTAAACCGGGCTTATGCCGGCAGCCGCCAGACAGTAGCGGTTATACAGCTCCGTCGCCTTTTGACCGGTGGTAAAAATCGCCCCGATGGGGGCGGCATGCAGGATTATGGGGATATCGTTCGGCACGGGGTTTTTGATGCTGCTGTCGGACGCGCCCTCGATGGTGCAGGCATGCAGCACGTCCCACAGCGCGATGTGGTGTACCCGCAATAGGGCTATCCGCTCCTCGTTGCACTGCGGTACCGGTTCGTCCAGCACCTCGGCAAGCACCCGCCAGAAACGGTTCTGGGGGTGGCCGTAGTAAAACCCGTTTTCGCGTGATTTGGGCGACGGCATGGTGCCGAGGATCAGGATTTTGGAGCTATGGTCGTAAATCGGTTCAAAGGTATGGATAATCTGTTGAGGCATGGTGTGTAATTTCCTTCATTTCAACGTATCGAACCGCCGTGGAACAGGCATTCGTAGAGGGTGACGCCGTCTTTTTCGATCTTCTCGCTGCCGTTAAACCAGTCAAACGACCCGTTTACGGTACAGCGGTAGGTAAAAACGCCGTCGGTGTACTCTGCCGGGCCGCGATAGGGGGTCTCGGGCGGCACACGCAGCAGCGCCTCCTTTAAAAAGTCGCCCGAAAAGCCGGGCGCTGTCACCCTGCCCACATAGTTCATGGCCCAGAACGGCACATACTCTTGCCATAGGGCCTCCTCCCCGGCAAACGCCTCGCCGCCGAGGTAGGTATCTATGTACTTTAAAGGCCCCTCCTCATATAAAAGGTCGTGTGAGGCGGGGCGCGACGATGCCGTTTCGCCGCCCTTTCCGGCATAGGTCGCTCGTTTGGCGCGCATTAAAAAGTCAATGATCTCTCGGTTCACTGTCTTACCTCCGTAGCCATCTATGGGTCAACTTTTTGTAACGCAGTTCTTGCCGCTGCGTTTGCCGTTATACATATACCGGTCCGCCGCGTCAATCATGTCGGCCGCGCTCAACTCGTCCCGGCCTGCGCAGACGCCCATGGTAACGGTAATCGAGATGATGGCCCCGTCGTACACAAACGAGGTGGTTTCTATCGCCCGCCGCAGCCCCTCAGTAATCTCCATGGCGTCGTCGAGCCTCGTGTCGTTTAGCATCATCAGAATCTCTTCCCCGCCCCACCGGCATACGGTATCCTGCTCGTCTAAATATTCGCAGATGGTGGCGCAGAGCATCTTCAACACATAGTCGCCGCAGGCGTGCCCGAAGGCGTCGTTAATCTGCTTGAAGTCGTCGATGTCGCACATTACAAGGCAGAATTCCTCGTCGGTCTCCCGATGCAGCTTCACGGCGTCTTCCAGCCGCTTGATCATGCTGCGGCGGTTTAAGAGGCCGGTGAGCGGGTCGGTTTCGGCAAGCAGGGTTAGATATTTATTGCTCTCTTCCAGCACGAGGCGCGAAAAGCCGTTGTTGCGGTCAAACAGTGCCGCAGAGAGCACGATACCCAGGAAGAAAAGCGTTATATTCACAAAGAAAAAGATCTGCTCATATATCGAGCCTACGGCCTGTTCATGCAACGGCGGGTACATAAGCGTAAAAATCTTGAGCGCCACCACAACCGCTATCTCCACCCCGCTGAGCAGATAAGATGTCATGCGGCGGCGGTAAAGAAAGTGTGCCTCCAAGGTGAGCAGGCACAAAATTACGTACTCAAAGCCGCCGCCCCAGCCGAGAAAGACGGCTGCGAGAACGGAATGCAGCATAATCTCGGCGTGCGCCGCCCCAAGGGCCAGCATAAACCGTCCCCTTTGTGCTGCCCCGGCGAGCAGCAGGTAAAGGACAACGCTCGCCACATTTACCGCCAAGAGCGGCCAAAGCTCCATGAAGCAGAACAATATAAGGTAAACCCCGTGCACAAGGGCACAAAGGCAGAGCACCGTACTATGCAATGCTTTTATGGATACGCCAGAACCTATCTTTTTTACTGCCTCACCAAGACCTGCCTCTGTCATACCTGCGTTTCATCGCCTTTCCAAGGATGCACCCAGTTTGAGCAAAGTAAGTATTGAAGCATGAGCGGCGTGTGCCGGCCTGTTGCCCTGCCGACGTAGTAATATGATTGCATATATATCTACTAGCGTATCATTTATTGTAAAAATTATCAAGGCTTTCACAGGGATTTATCCCGATTTTAAAGGGAATTTAGTATATACAAAAAGAAGGCTCCGAACGGAGCCTTCTTGAATAAATAGGTAACGGATTATTTCAGGGCTTCTTCGATCGCAACGGCGCAGGCAACGGTGGCGCCTACCATGGGGTTGTTGCCCATGCCGATGAGGCCCATCATCTCTACGTGCGCGGGAACGGAGGAGGAACCGGCAAACTGAGCGTCGCCGTGCATACGGCCCATTGAGTCGGTAAGGCCGTAGGAAGCGGGGCCCGCAGCCATGTTGTCGGGGTGCAGGGTGCGCCCTGTGCCGCCGCCGGAGGCTACGCTGAAGTATTTAAAGTCGTTCTCGTAAGACCACTTCTTATAGGTACCTGCAACAAGGTGCTGGAAGCGGGTGGGGTTGGTGGAGTTGCCGGTGATGGATACGTCCACCTTCTCGTGCTTCATGATGGCAACACCCTCAAGCACGTCGTTGGCACCGTAGCAGAGCACCTTGGCCTTATCGCCGTCGGAGTATGCCTTTTTCTTTACGATCTTCAGCTCGCCGGTTTCAAAATCGTAATCGGTCTCTACATAGGTGAAGCCGTTGATTCTAGAAATGATGTACGCAGCGTCCTTGCCAAGGCCGTTTAAGATCACGCGCAGCGGCTCTTTTCTCGCCTTGTTGGCGCTTCTGGCAATACCGATAGCGCCCTCGGCGGCTGCAAACGACTCGTGGCCTGCGAGGAAGCAGAAGCACTTGGTCTCGTCACGCAGCAGCATAGCGCCCAGTCTGCCGTGGCCAAGGCCTACGTTTCTCTGCTCTGCAACCGAGCCGGGAATACAAAACGCCTCAAGCCCTAAACCGATATCCTCGGCGGCGTCCGCCGCCTTTTTGGTGCTCTTTTTCAGCGCTACCGCAACGCCGAGCGTGTAAGCCCATACGGCGTTATCGAAAGCAATATTCTGTACGCCCTTAACGATCTTCTCTACATCTATACCTTTCGCAAGGCAAAAATCTCTGGCTTCATCAAGGGTTGCAAAGCCGTATTCGGCAAGGCACTTGTTGATTTTGGCCATTCTTCTTTCCTGACCTTCAAACTTTGCCATCTATTAGACCCTTCCTTTCCTACTGAAAGCCGGGAATTGTGCGGTTTCGGCTTGCCGAAATTTTGGCTGAACCTAAATTCGGTTTTATCGGATTTAGGTTCAGCTAAAAAGCACAAAACCCTGTTTGAAAGATTTATCTTTCAAACTTTTGGCCTCCTAGCGTTATATTCGTATTTATTCCTCACGGGGATCTATGTATTTCGGCGCATTCTCATAACGCCCGTAGGTGCTAACGTTCTTTTTGAAGGCTTCGTCGGGGCTTACGCCGTGACGGATATCCTCAAGCATCTTGCCCGCTCTTACAAACTTGTAGCCGATAACCTCGCCGTCCTCGTCCACAGCAAGCGAAAGGATGTAGCCCTCGGCCATTTCGAGGTAACGAACGCCCTTGGCGTTTGTCGCGAAGATGGTACCGATCTGCGAACGCAGACCCTTGCCAAGGTCTTCAAGCGCGGCGCCGATGGGCAGGCCGCCCTCGGAAAACGCGGTTTGCGTTCTGCCGTAAACCAGCTGCTTAAAAATCTCACGCATGGCAACGTTGATCGCGTCACACACAAGGTCGGTGTTAAGGGCCTCGAGGATGGTTTTGCCGGTGAGGATCTCGCCCGCCATCGCCGCGGAATGGGTCATGCCCGAGCAGCCGATGGTCTCTACCATTGCCTCTTCGATAATACCGTCTTTAACGTTGAGCGTCAGTTTGCAGGCGCCCTGCTGAGGTGCGCACCAGCCGATGCCGTGCGAAAGGCCGGAAATGTCTTTAATCTCGTAGGCCTTTACCCATCTTCCCTCCTCGGGGATAGGTGCCGGACCGTGCTTCGGGCCCTTTTGGACAACGCACATTCTCTCAACTTCGTGGGAATAGTTCATATAGTCGGAACTCCTTTCGGTCAGCTAATTCTGAAATAAGCCGCTTTTCGGCAAAATAGCCCTAAGAGATATTATACTGGTTGACAAGCGTTTTTACAAGGGGATGTATGGTTATTTCTTTCACAAACTTCCCGATGTTTTTATGCCGTTTTTATACCATTCGTTGTATCATTACAAGGCTTATAAAGGTCCTCATCGGGAGATATAAATTATCCTATTCCCATAAAAATAGTATGATAAAAAATCAGCCAATTCCCTTGACAAAATCTTAGAAGTTAAGGATAATAAAAGTAATATACATATATGTATTAGTAGTAATAGTCATTAGTATTGGGAGGTAGATTGATGAAGCGGATTGCAGAAAACCTGACGGAGCTTATCGGCAACACCCCGCTGTTAAAGCTGCAAAGCTTTGGCAGGGGGCTGGAGGCTACCTTACTAGCAAAGCTGGAGTACTTTAACCCCGCAGGCAGCGTAAAGGACAGAATCGGCTACGCGATGATCGCCGACGCGGAGGAAAAAGGGCTGATCACCAAGGATACGGTCATCATCGAGCCCACCAGCGGCAACACGGGTATTGCGCTGGCGTTTGTGGCGGCGGCGAAGGGATACCGGCTGATCATCATCCTGCCCGAAATCTTCAGCATCGAGCGCCGCAAGCTGCTGACGGCGCTGGGCGCGGAGCTGGTGCTCACCCCCGGCGCGGAGGGGATGCCCGGGGCCATCCGCAGGGCAAAGGAGCTGGCAGCCGAGATCCCGAACTCCTTTATCCCGCAGCAGTTTGAAAACCTCGCCAACCCCGAGATTCACCGCCGAACCACCGCGGAGGAGATCTGGCGCGACACCGAGGGCACGATCGACATCTTTGTGGGTGGTGTGGGCACCGGCGGCACCGTCACCGGCGTCGGCGAGGCCCTAAAGCTTAAAAAGCCGGGCCTGCAGGTCGTGGCCGTCGAGCCGTTTGATTCCCCCATCCTTTCTGCGGGCAAGGCTGCCCCGCACCGCCTGCAGGGCTTGGCGCCCAGCTTTATCCCGCAGGTATTTAACCCGAAGATTGTGGATGAGATCTTACAGGTGAAAACCGAGGAAGCGTACGGGGCCTCCAGAAGGCTTGCCAGAACCGAGGGCTTGCTGGTGGGTATCTCGTCGGGTGCGGCGGCCTCGGCGGCGGCGCGCGTGGCGGCAAGGCCGGAGAACGCGGGCAAGACGATCGTCGTGCTGCTGCCCGACACCGGAGAGCGCTACCTTTCCACCCCGCTGTATGACGAGGACTAAAAAAGCAGGCGCTGCCCGGCGGCTTGTCCTCCTACGGGAGACCCGCCCCGTTAAAGACGCCTGCATTGGAGATGATACCATGCTTTCGAAACTTTCTAAGCTTGTAATGGGGCTGTTATGGGCCAAACCGATGAACCCCTACGAAATAGCCAAGCTGGTAAATATGGATGTGATTCAGGATTGGTTCCCGCTTACCGCCCCCTCCATCTACACCACCGTCAAAAATTTGGAGCGGGACGGTTACATCACAGGAGTGCCGGTCTGGGAGGGGAAGCAGCCGCTCAAAACCTTGTATTCACTCACCGAGAAAGGCGAGCAGGCGCTAACCGCCGATCTGCTGGCAGGCATGGAATCGTATGAAGCGTTTGCGAGCGATTTTGGCATCTCGCTGTTTCACATCGGTGTGTTGAGTAAGGAAGATGCGCTGCGGTACGCGCAAAAGAGAGCCGAGCACCTGACCGCCTTGCTGGCCAAGGCACAGAAACGGCTTGCGGACAGCCTGCCCCAGGTTCCCTTCAACATGAAGCTGATGCTTACCTACAATGTCTACCGCCTTGAAGCGGCACTAAAGGTGACCCGCAAATTGCTGGGCGAGATTGAAGGCACAGCGGATTGGAATACCTCATTTGTGCGTTTTATGGGCTGATTTGGGTCATTTTGAGCCAAAAATCACAAGTTATCCCCCTAAAGAATATAGTGTAACAACAAAAATAATAAAGAGGGGATTCAATTGGCTCAATGTATTACACAACAGCTTAGAACAAACATATTGTCAAAACTCAATGACGCCGCGCTGTATCGTGAGCTTGCGAAACAGGCGCCCAGAGACGATGTCATACCCTTGCTGGAAATCGCAAACGACGATGAGCAGCAGGCGGAGGACTTTCAGTGCATCTACCAGTCGTTGACCGGCTGTGGCTTTGACCCCATCGTCGACACCCCGACACTGGAAGAACCGTACCGAGATATCTTGCGCAACAGGGTTTTGGCTGAAAGCGAAGACTTTAGAAAATACGGGGAACAATCCCTCGGCTGCAGGCAAAACCCACAGCTGCAAAATGCCCTCGCCTGCGCCAGCATTAACCAGAACGTGCACGCCCTAAACCTTTTGGCGCTGCTCAGCCAGCCGGAACCGGCGAAGCTCAACCAAGTGGAAGCGGCACAGATCAAGCAGGTGGAAGCGGCACAGATCAAGCAGGTGGAAGCGGCGCAGATCAACCAGGCACAGGCAGCACAGATCAATCAGGCACAGCCGTCACAGATCAACCAGGCGCAGCCGTCACCGTTCAACCAGGTACAGGCAGCACAAATCAACCAAGCGCAGGCGGCTCAGATCAACCAAGCTCAAGCGGCTCAGCTTTACCAAAAACCGACGATAAAATAAAAATTACAGCTGGCCCAATACTCTATACATATTCGCTTATCGGTGTTCATCCAGAAAGACCTGCAATTGTTTTTTAACCGTCGGATGCTGCGTAAAGAAACAGAGCAGCGCATCCAGACGGCCCACCGTTTCGGGGCGCAGCGAGTGCTCGATAAGCTCGGTCTCCTCCAGTGGGTCGTCGCTCTTTACAAGCTCCAAAAAGGCTTGCACCGTATTATGGCGCCGCAGCAACGCGGCGCCTATTTCTTTGCCCGAGGGGGTGAGAAAGATGATCTCGTACCGCTCGTATTTCAGCAGGCCGAGCTGTGAGAGCTTAAAGATCATCTTAGAGGCGGAGGAGGGCTTGACGTGCAAAAGCTGTGACAGCCTGCCGATGCGTGTATACTGCTCCTGCATACAGAGCCGGTAGGCCATTTCAAGATAGTCCTCCATGGCCGGGGTGAGGGTATCGCCCTGTTGGTTGATCAGCTGGTATCCCCGCACGGTATGGAATTCTGCGCTGCTGTCGCCGTTCATCGCGTTCATCCCTTTGCTTTTAGCACTGTTTAAAACCGGTTCTTCTACCCCGCTTTGAGCGGACGGCAACAACGACGTTGCAGAATAACTTAAGCGGTAATCTGACGGCCCAAAGCCGCCCGCGCCGCTCTTATAACGGCGTATTATAAAGGAAATTTTATCCTCTACTCCAAAGTATATTCGGAACACTTTTAGTTTAGTAACCATATATTAGTTTAGGGAAACTTTCCCATATAATTACTCGAAGATGGAGGATGTATGTCATGAACAGCACCGAAATTCCACTAAATAAGCTGCCGATGGGCAAAAAGGCAAGCGTGACCGCCTTGGTGTCCGACGGGGGCGACAGGCGAAGGATGCTCGACCTTGGCGTGATCAGCGGCACCGAGATTCAGCCGCTCTACAAAAGCCCCTCCGGTAACCCTGTGGCGTACCTTATCCGGGGCGCGGTCATTGCGCTGCGCACCGATGTGGCCGGAAAGATTTTAGTCACCGCACCGTAATACTAATTCCAATAAGAAATAAACCGTAAAAATTCTTTACAAAAGGCGTAAATGGAGCCTTTTGCTCGAATTTTATCTATATCTCTAATTGAAATAAGTATTAAACAACCGTGGGGCGCGCCGCTTATGTTGAAGCCGAGAATACATAGAAAATCGTTCGCTTAGGCGGCTTTTCCCCCGCTATTACATATTGGGAGGATTCATCCGATGGGACTGACAAACCGGGAAACGGGTGCCGGTATTTTAAAAAACTGGCGCAAAGCCGTGCCCGACGAAAAGGCTCAGGGGTTTGTGACGGCGCTGGCCGGCAACCCCAACGTCGGCAAAAGCACGGTATTTAACGGCCTGACGGGGCTTAACCAGCACACGGGCAACTGGCCGGGCAAAACGGTTGCGAGCGCGCGGGGAAGCTACCGTTACAACAACAAAACCTATACACTCGTGGATATTCCGGGCACCTATTCCCTCATGGCCAACTCGGCGGAGGAGGAGATTGCGCGCAACTTCATCTGCTTCGGCAGGCCGGACGTCACGGTTGTGGTGGTGGACGCCACCTGCCTTGAGCGCAACCTAAACCTTGTGCTGCAGACCACGGAGATCACCGGCCGCGTGGTGGTTTGTGTAAACCTGCTGGACGAAGCGAAAAAGAAGAAGATACATATCAACCTGCCGCTGCTCAGCAAAAGGCTGGGGGTGCCCGTGGTGGGCACCAGCGCCCGCAGCGGCAAGGGGCTTGACCGACTGATGGAGACCGTGCACGAAACCGTGAGCGGCAAATCAGATACACAGCCGCTTCGGGTGGTGTACGATAAGGCGATAGAGGACGCGGTTTCTCTGCTCATCCCCACTGTCGAGGCTGTTCTTCAGGGGGGCCTTAACAGCCGGTGGGTGGCGCTCAAGCTGCTGGACGCGGATGAGAGCCTCATCGCCGCGCTCAATGAGTACCTTGGCCGCGACATCCTGCAAGACGGGCAGGTGGCCGCTCAGCTTGCCGCCGCAAAGGCGCTGCTGGCCGAAAACGGCTTAACCCCCGTGCTGCTGCGCGACAGCATCGTCACCAGTATCGTGAAGGTGTGCGAACAGACCTTTCGCGAAACGGTCACCGTTTACCGCGACGGGTACAATGTGCGCGACCATCGGCTGGATAAGATACTCACCTCCAAGCTCACGGGCATCCCTATCATGCTCCTGCTCTTGTTCGGTGTGTTCTGGCTGACCATCACGGGGGCAAACTACCCCTCCGAGCTGTTGGCTACTGGCTTCTTCAAGCTTCAGGAGCACTTAAACGGCTTCTTTACAGGGCTCTCGGCACCCGAATGGCTCACCGGCCTTGTGGTGGACGGGGTTTACAAAACGCTGGCGTGGGTCATCTCGGTGATGCTGCCGCCCATGGCCATCTTTTTCCCGCTCTTTACGCTGCTGGAGGACTCGGGGTACCTGCCGCGCATCGCGTTTAACCTTGACAATGTCTTTCGCAAGGCCTGCGCGCACGGCAAGCAGGCGCTGACCATGTGCATGGGCTTTGGCTGCAACGCCTGCGGCGTTATCGGCTGCCGCATCATCGAGTCGCCGCGCGAGCGGATGATCGCCATACTCACCAACAACTTTGTGCCCTGCAACGGGCGCTTCCCCACCCTCATTGCCATCATCACCATGTTCTTTGCGGGCGTCGCCGCAGCGCCGTACCAATCGGTGCTCTCCACGCTCCTGCTCACGGGTGTGATTGTGCTGGGGGTGATGATGACGCTCGCGGTGTCGAGGCTGCTCTCCAAAACCATTCTCAAGGGCCTGCCCTCCTCCTTTAACCTTGAACTCCCCCCCTACCGCAGGCCGCAGATCGGCAAGATCATCGTGCGCTCGGTGCTGGACAGAACGCTGTTCGTCTTGGGGCGCGCGGTGATGACGGCGGCGCCCGCCGGGCTGATCATCTGGGGGATGGCGAACCTGCAGGCGGGCGGGGTGTCGCTGCTCACCCACTGCGCGAACTTCCTGCAGCCGCTGGCGCACCTCATGGGGATGGACGGTTATATCCTGCTCGCGTTTATCCTGGGCTTCCCCGCCAACGAGATCGTGGTGCCCATTATCATTATGAGCTACCTTTCCACCGGCTCGCTCACCGATTTTTCGAGCCTTGCCGACCTGCATACCCTGCTGCTGAACAACGGCTGGACGTGGCTTACCGCCGTTTGCGTGATGCTGTTCTCGCTCATGCACTGGCCCTGCGCCACCACCTGCCTTACCATTAAAAAAGAGACCAAAAGCCTTCGCTGGACCTTTGCCGCCTTTGCCATCCCCACCGCGCTCGGTATGGTCTTCTGCATTGCGGTGGCCGGCGCCGCGCGTTTATTGGGTCTTGCATAAAGATATCCTTCGTGTGTCACAGGAGCCCCGCCGGCATGTTACCGGTGGGGCTCCTGTCATGCCGTGCGGAAATGTACAAGGCTTGACTGCAACTAAATATTTTGATAAAATGACTTTACTACCCATGAAAGGAATGTGAATATGGGATACCTGTTTCTGTAGAACTTGATGCGCATTAAAGTTAGCCGCTACGACGGCCTTATTTGCGTGCAGTTCTGGCAGAAACAGAAGTAGAGGGGGCTTTTATACCCTTTTATAACTTTCTGCCAATTTGCGCAAGCATCGCCGTCACAAACGATGCTTGTTTTTTTATGCAGTTTGGAGGAATACACTTGAATAGTTGGAAGAAAACATTCACAACCATCTGGGCGGGGCAGGCGGTTTCGCTGCTTACCAGCGCCATTATCCAAAGCGCGATCATCTGGCACATCACCGCTCAAACAGGCTCGGCCACCGTGCTCTCGCTGGCCTCGCTGATAGGGTACCTGCCACTGGCGCTGTTCTCCCCCTTCATCGGCAGCCTGATAGACCGCTTAAACCGCAAAACAATTATGATCGTCGCCGACCTTGTCATCGCCGCCGTGAGTGTGCTGCTGGCGGCAGCGGACTGGACAGGTATGCTCTCAATCCCCGTCATCTATGCGGCGCTGTTTGTGCGTGCGGTGGGAACAGCCTTTCACGCACCCTGCCTGCAGGCGGTCACGCCGCTGATCGTCCCGTCCGACAAGCTGGTCAAATGCGGCGGATACACCTATACGCTGCAGTCGCTGTCGCTGGTTCTAAGCCCCGCCATCGCCGCGGCCGTCTATCCGGTACTGCCCTTCGGCACGATTATTATGCTCGATGCGGTGGGCGCGGCGGCCGGGATTTTTACCGTCGCCATCTCAAAAATCCCCGCGCTGCCGGAAAGCGGCGAGAAGAAGGAGCTTCGCGTTTTGCAGGATTCCGTTGAAGGGTTAAAACGCCTTTACCAGGAAAAAGGCCTGTTCTTCTTGGTGCTGATCGGGAGCCTCTTCTCCCTCGCGTATATCCCCGTGAGCAGCCTTTACCCGCTGATGAGTATGTCTTATTTCGGCGGCACCACCACGCACGCGGGGATCGTGGAAATCGCCTTTTCCGGCGGCATGCTGCTGGGCGGCCTCGTTTTAGGCCTATGGGGCGGCACCAGGAATAAAATGGTTACCATTACCGTCGCGACTGCCGTCATGGGGCTTACCCTTGTGGGTATGGGGCTGCTTCCGCCGACAGGGTACCTGATATTCACGGCATTGACGCTGGTTACCGGCTTTGCGGCGCCCTTCTTTTCAACGCCGTTTATGACCATCATCCAGCAGAAAATCCCGCCCGACTTTCTCGGCAGGGTGATCGGCGTTTCATCGTCCCTGATGGCGCTCGCCTGCCCTATAGGGCTTTCGCTGTCGGGCATGTTCGCCGAACGTGTGGGCGTGACAAACTGGTTTTTGATCAGTGCCGTTTTAACACTCGCCTGTATGGTGCTCTGCGTCGGGCTAAAATCGGTGCGCAGATTAGATAGCGACAAAACTTAACCTTATCCCTTTGGCCTCTAAACGAACCGGGGCATAAGCAAAAGAGGCGTCTGCCGCCAGGGCAGACGCCTCTTTTGTTTGGGAGGAGTGTTGTTATTGTAAAGGCATTCACAGCCTTGTGGTGAGATACGCCATTTGGCTGCGGGGATAGTGCCTTATACGAAATTTTACCGGATAGGGGGTAATCCCCCACACCATCATGCCGCCTGATACGCTCCTGCGGCCATGTATAGCAGGATTCGTATACTACAGGCTGATCTCGCGCCCGCCCACAAACACGCGGCGGACAGTCAAATCCTTATCCAGCAACACGAGGTCGGCAAGCTTGCCTACCTTGATGCTGCCTATCTGCTCCTGCCTGCCGATTGCGCGGGCGGGGTTATAGGACGCGGCCTTGACCGCCTGCTCAAGCGGGACGCCAAAGCCGACGGCGCGGCGCACGCATTCCATCAGGTTTACCGCGGAGCCCGCGATGGTGCCGTTCTCCAGTGTCGCCTTGAAGTTTTTCACCTGCACGGTCTGCCCGCCCAGCTCATAGATGCCGTCCGGCATGCCGGCGGCGCGCATGGCGTCGGACACAAACACCACGCGGTCGCTGCCAAACAGCGCAAAGGTCTCGCGCACCACCACCGGGTGCACATGAATGCCGTCGCTGATCAGCTCCACCGTGGCGCTGCTCTCAAACAGGGCGCCCACCACCGAGGGGTCCCGGTGGCTTTGCGCGGGCATGGCGTTGTACAGGTGGGTGGCGTTGGTGTAGCCGTTGGCAAGGGCGTGGGCCGTCTGCGCGTAGCTTGCGTTGGTGTGGGCGACCGAGAGCACATATTGCCCGCGGGCCTGTTTTAAAAACGCGTCCTGCCCGTCGGTTTCGGGCGCTACCGCCACCACGCGGGTGATAAAGCCGCCCGCTTTGTCAAGGCGCCTGAGCATCTCGTAATCGGGCGGGATGATGTGCTTCTCTACATGTGCGCCCTTCTTGGCCTTGCACAGGTAGGGGCCTTCCATGTAAACACCCAGCATGCGGGAATCTCCCGTCTGGTTTATATAATACTCTCCGAGAGAGGAAAATATCGGGGTGAGGGTCTCCTCGGGCAGCGACATGGTGGTGGCTAAGAAGGAGGTCACCCCGTTGCGGGCGAGGAAATCGGCCATCTTCTTTACCGCCTGCGTGTCGCCGTCACAGTAATCGCAGCCGCTGTTGCCGTGGTTATGGATGTCGATCAACCCGGGGATCAGCAGCATCCCTTCGGCGTCAACGGCGGGCAGCTCCTGTGCCGAGCCTTGCGGCAATAGCGACGCAATCGTGTCGTTCTCCACTGCTACATCGAGCGGCACAAAGGCAAAGCTGTCGTTCAGCACGCTGGCATTTCGAATGATAAATCCCATCGGCGTTATCTCCTTCCTGTTACCGTGTGATGGTAACCTTTTTAAGCCCTCTGGGCGCGTCGGGGTTGTTGCCCTTCTGCACCGACATCGCGCACGCGAAAAGCTGCGCGACCACCGCCGCGGCAAAGCAGCCGCTTACACCGGTCACCCATTGATCCAACACAATGGCGTTGTCGGCCTTGCGGGTGATCTCATCCTGATTTGTCAAAGCGAGCACGTGCACACCCGCGTCTTTTAAACGCCCGAGCATGTCGTTTGCGTCGGCGGCGGTGCGGTCCTCCAGCGCGATCAGGATCACGGGCACCGCGCTGTCGGCCATGGCCAGCGGGCCGTGGTAGAAATCGGAGATGGCATAGGCGCGCGCGCGGATATAGCAGGTCTCCTGAATCTTTAAGCCCGCCTCCAGCGCGATGGGGTAGTAGATGCCGCGCGCCAGCACGAAGCATTCGTTCATAAAGCGGTAGGTACAGGCCTTTTCACGGATAGTCTCTGCAAAATCGAGGGCGTACTCCACGGCTTTTGGTATCTGCGCCACCTCTCTCGCAAGCTCGCCGCTGCCGCTCAGCTGTGCGGCGATACCGGCTGCGAGGTAAAGCTGGCAGAGAAAGGTCTTGGTGGCGGCCACGCTCTTTTCGGCGCCCGCATTGCAGTAGAGATGATAGCCGCAGGCCTTCGCGATGGGCGAATCGGGGGTGTTGGTGATGGCGGCGGTAACGGCGCCCTGTGCCGCGGCCGCCTTGAGCACCTCCAGCACATCCTGCCCCGCGCCCGACTGCGAAACGGCGAGCACAAAGCTGTGCTGATAGTTCACCTTCGCCCCGTATATGGTGGCGACCGACGGCGCCGAGAAACTTACCGGCAGCCCGCAATAGATTTCGAACAGGTATTTTGCAAAAAAGGCCACATGGTCGGAGCTGCCGCGCGCAGTGATTACGATATTGTTTACGCCGCGCGCCCTGATATCCTGCGCCAGCGCCTTCAGCGCGCCTCGGTTTGCTTCCTCGCAGGCCTTTAAGACCGTAGGGGACTCAAAAATCTCGCTGTACATAATGGTGTTTTTCATAGTCATGATATTGCCTTTCCGGCTTTATGCCGCTACGCACAAAGCCCGCCTGAACGCTCTGTTCAGGCCAGTCGTTTTATCTCTTGTAAAGCCCTTAAAGGTGATTGATTGCCTTGATGCCTGCCGCGTCGGGGGCTGCCCCGCCGTCGCGCATCGCGAGCAGTACGGCGCCCATATGCGGCGGCAAAAGCGGCGGCACCAGCTCGATGTTGAGCGCGTTAAGGTTTGCGCGCAGCGGCGCAAGGATGCACTCCCCCGCCTTGAATACCCCACCGGAGTAGGAAGCTTTCACGCGCTTCTGAGCGGGAAAATGAAGCTTATCGCGCGCTACGCGTATCTGCAGCGTAATCTCTTCGGCGGCGCGCTCATAGATCTTTATGGCATAGGGGTCGCCTTCGTTGTAGGCGGCGAGCGTGATGAACTGAATTTTGGCTACCTCGCTCACCTCCGACTTGAGGATAGAGTTGAGCGGTGTGCAGAACAACAGGTCGTCCTCCAGCTTAAAATGCTCGCGGAACAGCTCGTAAAGGCGTGTGCGCGGCAGCCTGCCATCCGACATGCGCACGAAGGCATTGATCGTCTGTTCGCCGATCCACTGGCCCGAGCCTTCGTCGCAGTAAAGGCCCCAGCCGCCCACCCGGGCGCTTTCGCCCGCGTCGTTCATGCCAAAACAGATGGAGCCGGTGCCCGCGATCATGTTGATGCCCGCTTCCAGCCCCAGAGAACCCGCCCAGCCGATCACCGCGTCGTTTGCCGCGGTGATGTTGTGGTGCCCGAGGGTGGCGGCAACGATCTCGTTAAAGCTCTTTTCGCTGCCCGGCACCTCGCCGTAGCCCGCACAGCCGATACCCGCGTGGCGGATGTCCGCGCGTGCAATCCCCGCCGAGGTGCAGATATCCACGATGCCTTCTTTAAAAACAGCCGTGAACCTCTCACGGGTAAGGCTTATGTAGTTGCCCGGCCCCTTCACCGTTTCGGTGATGATTCTGCCGGTACCGTCGCATAAGGTAAAATGTGATTTGGTGCCACCCATATCAACACCCAAAAAAAACATGTAATCATTCCTTCAGCTGCATAGTATTGGTATATTAAAGGGATGCAGTTGTTATTGCCCGCCGTATTCGGGAAAGATGTCGGCAAGCCTGGTGTTTTGTGCGGGACGGTCAAAGTGGCTCACCGAGGGGTTTTCGTGGCCTCTCGCAATACCGAGGTGCATCCCGAAGATATAAAACGGAAGGATGAAAATAAAGGGCTTGAGCAACTCATTGATACCCGCTTCAATTGCAATGTAATGTGTTGCAAGGTCTTTGACCGGCTTGGTGATATGGTCGGAGATCACCACCGCGTCGGCGCCGGTTTTTTTGGCGAGGCCGACATAGGTGAGCACCAGCGGATAGGAGATATCGTCGGTGCCGACGATAAAGTAGGGGCTTTCGCTGTCTACGCCGCGCAGCTTGCCGTGCAGGTAGTTTTCAAGCTCCATCGCCTGGCTGTTTACCCAGCCGATCTCGCAGATCTTAAGCGAGCCCTCCTGCGCGGTGGCCTGATGCAGGTTGGCGCCCACCACATTGTAGGAGCGCTTGCCCTTCCAACTCTCCGCCAGCGCCTTGAGCGGCTCGGAGTACTGCGTAAACAGTCCCTGTGCCGCGTGCGCAAGCTTTTCCGCCTGCCCCTTAAAATAGGCTCTTGTAAAGGGAACGTTTACCCCTTTAAGCTCGCACAGCTTTACGGCAAGGGCCGCAAGCATCATCAAAGTTTCCACATAAGAACGGGTTTTGGTGGGGACGGTATCCTTCTTGCCCGCAAAGAAAAGCACTACGTCGGAGGCCTGCGCGATCTTGCTGGTTTCGTCGCCGGTGATGCAGAGGGTTTTGCAGCCCTTATCGTGCGCAAGCTGCATGCTTTCCACAACGGTGCCCGAATTGCCGGTGTTGGAGACGCCGATATATAAGGTATTAGCGGTATAGAGCTTATCGTCGGTGTAGCGGGCTGTGTTGCCTTCGAGCACCGCGCAGGGGATGCCGAGCAGTTTTTCAAACAGCCCCCTGCCGTAGATGCCCGCAAAGTTGGAGGTGCCGCAGCCCACAAAGGTCACGCGGTCAAAGCTTTTAGCAAACGCAGAGGTAACCTTTTTGTCCACCTCCGCAAGGCTTTCGTCAATACCGTTTTTCCAAAAGTCGGTTTCATTCATCGAATAAAGGTTCTTATAGAGTTCAAGCTGCATAGTAGTGTCTCCCTGTTTTAAAATTCATCCTATCCTTTACATGCTGTGCATCATCGCGTAACGGCCTGTTACAGTGGTCACTGAATGGATGGAAGGCCGTTTATGAAGCGGCATCCTATCATACTGAATCTATGGCTTTCAGCCGCCGAATTACCGTTCAATTTCGAAAACGGAGTTTAAAAAGCGATTTCCCGCTTTTTAAGAAGAATTTGTATTACTATTCATGCTGTACCGATTTATGTCTAAAACGGTACAGCATGATGTGTTGGATGGGCTATTCCTTTTTCATGGCAACCGCATAGAGGTACCAGCTTGCGTGGGGTATCCACTGCTCGGCCCAGCGCCAGTTGTCGCTGACGCGGTCGTTCGGCTGTAACACAAACTCGATGCCGTTTTCATCGTCCAGAGCGCTGGTGATGCCGTTACAGATGCCGCCGGGGCAGTTGATGAAGTCGTATCGGTTGTTAAAGAAGTATTGGATGTTGTTTCTGCCGTAGCCCTCGATCATGCAGCTGTCAAACGGGTTAAGGCCCAAAATCCAGTTGATCTGGTCGTCGGCATAGGCGCAGAGCTGCTTTTTAAACTCGGGGCAGCCGGTGTAGTCCGCCATCAGGCGGGCAGCCGCTGCAAGGGAGGCGATGCGGGCGTTGTCGCCCTGCCACCACGGCTGAGCCTCGGAGGTGTGCGGGAAGAAGAAGGCGGTGCGGTGGGTGCCGTTGCCGTCCTGAACGAGCTGGCGCGCGTAGCCGAAGGGGTTTGACACTTCATTGGTCACCCACAGCTCATACTGCATGAGCTTCTTGGCGGCGGCCACGGCCCCTGCCGCCAGCTCCGCCTGCGGCTCGATGCCGGCGTAGTTTAAGAGCGAAACCACGGGCTGGCCGGAATCGGCGGCGCTGAAGAAGGGGCGGTCGCTGCCGTCCTCCACAGCGAGGTAGGCCTTTTCATCGTCAACCGCGCGCAGCTTGGACAGTAAGCGGGCGGACATATCGCGCGCCTTACGGATATAGTCGTACTCACGGGTGGTTTTGTAAAGCTCAACAAGGGCGTCGAGCGCGCAGTACTCATCCACCACGTTCCACTTGCCGTTGTTGGTGTACTGCTCGTTGTTGGCCTCAAGGTACTCATAGGCGGCCTTGGCTGCCATAATGTACTCCGCCTGCGTGTAGTCGGTGCCGGTGTAGAAGTGCCGTGCCGCGGCGGCAAGGGCCGCGATGGCGTTGCCCGCGCCCGAACGGAAGGAGCACTCGTAGTTTGCGTCGGAGATCACCTCTTTGCCGGCGGTAGTAGCGGTGCCGAACTGGCTGCTGGAATCGTGGTATTCAAACCCGATGCCTCTGGTGCCCGCCACCGCCTTGAAGGCGTCGGCGCGGTTGATGGAGCGGAAGAAGGTGCCCGAGGGCGCGCGCAGGCGCATGATGAAATCGGCGCCGAAGAAGCCTTCATCCAGCATACGGCGTTTCACCATCGAGTACTGCTCGTTTTTGGAGTCCTCCAACAGGTCGTGCACACGGAAGAACACGAGTGCGGAGAAGGCCGCCTGCTGCGGGTTAAAATAGGTGGCGTGCGAGAGGTGCGAGAGATGGATGCCGTAGTCGCCCGTGGCGTCGTACCAGCCGCCGTGCCCGTCCACCACCCCTTCGCGGTCACCGCGGAAGGAGAGCTTGCGGTCGTCGTACAGCCATTCGCCCGAATCGCGCTGCGCCTTGAAGTAGTACCCGACCGCGGAGAGGGTGCGCAGGCCCAGAACGTTGTCTTTAATCTCAAAGGGGAAGGAGCTTACGGTTTCTTTTGAGGTGCTGAGCCTGATAAAGTAGGTGCCCTCGTCCTTTACATCGTCAAACGCGAGGGTGTAGTAGTAGCCGGTTTTCCAGCTGTCTACCTCCCCGCACTCTTTTGCGGTGCCGGTGTACACCGTTTTGCCGGTGCGGTAATGAACCACCTCGAAGGCAGCGGCGGTTACACCCTTCTCGCCCTGAAACACTGCCTTTTTAATGCCGTCGGTATCATAACCCATATGGTTTGTCAATAGCATCATGCCAACCACCTGCTTTTTTAAAGTTTTATAATGTAGGATCAGCCCTTTACGGCGCCCATGGTAAGGCCCTTTACAACCTTTTCCTGCGAAGCCGTGTAGAGGATGAGCAGCGGAACGATGGTAATCATGATGGCCGCCATCATGGCGCCATAGTCGGTGCCGAACATGTTGCTTACCAGCGACAGAATCACGCAGATCGGCTGCAGATTTCTGGTAGGCAGGTATACAAGGGAGGTTAACAGGTCGTTGTACGACCAGATGAACACCATGATGCCCACGGTGGAGAACATCGGGATGGTTAAGGGGCAGATGATCTTCCAGAAGATCTGCATCACGCCTGCGCCGTCGATAATCGCGGCCTCGTCAAGCTCGGGGGGAAGTGACCGCATATAGCCGGTAAGCATCAGGGTGGAAAAACAGAGGTTACCGGCTATCTGCGGTATGATTACTGCAAGCTGGGTTCCTTTGATGGGTAGAGAGCTGATAAAAACGAAGTTCGGAATCATCGTGGAGAAGGAGGGAACCAGCAGGCTTGCAACCAGGAGAGCATTGATATAGCCCACAAACTTTACGTTAAAGCGGGCGAGGGCAAACGCCGCCAAACCGGCGATTAAGATAACGCCCACCACAACGCTGCCCGAAATGACAACGCTGTTAAAGAAGGCGCGCAGCATGTTTACGTCGGGGTAGGACATCATGGTGATGTAGTTGGTAAAATCGAAGCTGCTGGGCAGCTTTACGGAGTCTTTTAAAATCTCGTCCGATGCCTTGAAGGAGTTTAAGAACACCCACAAAAGCGGGATAATGGTGGTAAGCGCCCAGAAGCTCAGGATCACGTACAGGAAAAACCCTCTCACCGAGAACATGACAGCGTCTTTTTTAGAATAGTATTTGTATTTCACGGTACATTCTCCTTTCCCCTAGTCGTTTTCAAGGCCGGAGGTAATCTTTTTAAGGATGCCTGTCAGCGCGAGGCCCAGTATGATCATGACGATCGAGATGGCACTTGCGTAGCCGATGTTGTAATCCACAAAGGCCTTGCGGTACATATAGGTACTCAGCAGCTCACTGGAGTTAAGCGGCCCGCCGCCCGTGATGACGTAGATAACGTCAAACACCTTAAAGCAGCCCGATACCACCAGTACCAGCGAGGAGGCGATAATGTCCTTTAACAGCGGGATGGTGATATAAAAGGCCTTTTGCAGGGGCTTAACGCCGTCAAGGTAAGCGGACTCGTAGATGTCGTCGGGAATCTTGGACATACCCGTGAGGAAGATGACGAAATAGAACCCGACATACTGCCAGCAGATGGGCAGCAGCACCAGATAGATGGCGGACATCGGGGTGAGCCATACCTGCTTTTCCATGCCCAGCATCGTTAAAAGGTAGTTTAACAGGCCGTAATCGTACTTGTAGATGAGCGAGAACATAAGGCCGATGGCCGTAGCCGAGATCACAATCGGGAAGAAGTAAACGGTTCTGAAGAATTTAAAGAGGTGCTTTACGCTGTCTACGCAGAGCGCCAGCAGCAGCGAGATGCCGATTTGGAAGATCAGCACCCCGATAATCATAATGCCGGTGTTTCTGAGCGACATCCGGATAATCGGGTCTCCGAATATCTGTTTATAGTTATCTAAACCTATAAAGGTTTTATTCACAGAAAAGTTATACCACGAGGTAAAGCTGTAGCCTACTGTGCGCACTAGCGGAATAAACAAGAAGATGGTGATAAGTATAAGTGCCGGTGTCAAGAGCAAGATAACGTAACGTTTATCCTTTAATATCATAGCTTTGATTCTCCCTTACGGTATATATCCGGGTTTGACGACAAGGCTCTGCGGGCAGGCAAAGGGGCGAAAGGCTATTGAATACCAATTCCAATAAGAAATAAGTATAAGGCAGCCCAGATACCCCTTTGTATCTGACCCAACAAAGCACCGCCACACGGGAGCCACGATAGCGCCCCGGCTACGGCCGGTGAGATAATATAATGCCGACAGCCTCCGTTTTGCTGATGCTTATCATCGTCATTACAACATTGTAATACAAAATTCAAAAGGTATCTACAACCGGCTTTGGCTGCTGTCGGCTATATACGGCGGGGGAGCAAACGCTCCCCCAACTGTACACAGACTGTTACTAATTATTTCGCGCTGTCCATAACCTGCTTAGCTTCCTTGAGCAGGTCGGTGGAGGTCTTCTGGCCCATGCATACATAGGCAAGACCGTTTACAAGGGTATTCCAAGACTCTTTGGAAACCTGAGAGTCGATGGGGGACTTGAAGAACTTCGCCTTGTTGATCATCTCAACGGAACTGAGGGTGATGGGCGCGGTGTTCTCGGGCATGGTGATGTTCATAGAAGCGGAGCCGCCAACCTCGATGAACTTCGCAAGGACTTCGGGCGAGCACATATACTTCGCGAACTTTAACGACTCTTCGCTTCTCTCAGAAGCAGCCTTAGAGAGGTACCAGCCGGAGCCGTAGCCGGATACAACCGCTTCTTCGCCGCCCTTGCCGTTCGGCAGCGTGGGCATCGCGATGATCTTCATATCGGGGTTGGTGGCAAGACCGCTGAGGGTCCAGGAGCCGTTGATGGTCATAGCGGCTTTGCCGTCCTGGAAGAGCACGCGAACGTCGTCGTCAGAGATGGTGGTGGTATCCTTGGGGAAGCCGCCTTTTTCGTAGATGGTCTTGAGCGCATCCAGAGCGGGAGCCCAAGAGGGATCAAAGTAGTTGGCCTGGCCGTCGGGGCCTGCCTGAGCGAGGATAAACTGCTCGAGGAAGTAAGAGGGAGCGAGCAGGGAGCCTGCAAAAGGAATGATGTCGGTCTTGGAGAGCTTATCAACAGCAGCGATGATGTTGTCCCAAGAGGTGGGGGGCTCAAGACCGTTGTCCTTGAAGATCTTGTCGTTGTAGAGCAGGCCCTCGAAGAAGCCGATGTAGGGCAGCGCATAAAGCTTGCCGTCTACCATGCCGCTCTCAAGAGCGCTGGCAGAGAACTGAGCCTTCCAGTCGGGGTTGGCTGCCATGATGTCGTCCCAAGCCACATAAAGGCCGGACTCCGCGATGGTTTTGGCATCTACGCCGTTGTAGAACAGCGCAACGTCTGCGGGAGTTTTTGCAGCGAGGTCGGAGTTCATCTTGGTGCGGAATACGTCGTTCGCACCTGCGGTAGGAGCAGATTCGTCAACGATGGTTACATTGGGGTTTGCAGCCATGTAATCCGCAATAACCTGCTTCCAAACGGGAGCCCATTGGTCGGAGCCTGCGAAGAAGGTAAATGCTCTGATCGTTTCTTTCTCACCTGCGGGGGCTGCGTCGGAAGGGGCCGCATCGCCGGAAGCTGCTTCACTGGAGGCTGCGGGGGCCTGTGCTCCGCTCTGGCAGCCTGCGAATACGCCGAGTGTCATAACCAAAGCCAGAACAAACGCTAAGATTTTCGTGGTTTTCATCCTACTCTCTCCTTTTAGATGGTAATTTTTAGTTAAAACTGCCAAAATGGCAAGTTAACACAAATTATTGAGCCGATACCGCGTGATGGTGACGTATGGAGCGGTACCAGACGATGAATACAACCGTCGCGGCAAGGATCGCGACACCCGCAAACAGCATCATGTTCTCTACCCCCAGCACATCGCTCGCATAGCCGATTACATAGCCGCCGATAACCCTCGTAAAGATGGTTACCACTAGCGCGTTTACCGTCTGGCCGGTGGCACGCATATCCTTGGGCACATTTTTGTTGATGTAAACCAGCATACAGTAGCTAAAGCTTACAAAACCCATGCCATGGGTGAGGTTTACGAGGATAATCAGCACCGGGTTGGTGACGAGGTAAAGCAAAAACCAACGCGCGCTGGTAATGATGGCTGCCAGTACCATCATGCGTGCGTAACCGAATTTATTGACGATCTTGCCTGCGAAAAACCACAGCGGAATCTCAGAAAACGCGCAGGCAAACATCAGGAGGCCGATGAACGAGCTGTTGCCGCCGATAGTCTGGAAATAGAGCGGATAATACCCGTAAAAAATAGAAGAACCCAGCGAAAACATCAGGTTAAAGAACACTAGGCAGAGCATCGCGGGGTTTTTAAGGATTTGTTTGTAGGAATTCTTCTGCTCCCTGCGGTGGCCCGCCACCGGGGCCATGCTGCGGATAAAGAAAAAGCAGATCACCATGACGGCGCAGAAGATATAGAATATCTGCCTGTATGCGTCGTGAATAAAGTAGCCAACCACCAGCGCGGTTATCGCATAACCGATGGTGCCGCCCAAGCGGATATGCCCGAAATCAACCTTACTGCCCGATTTTTCGAGAATCTCGAGGGTAAGGTTATCCTGCAGGGGCATACAGGGGTTATAGAACATAGCGAGCAGGCTGACAACGACCAGCACAAACACATACCGCGT
Source organism: Bacillota bacterium (assembly GCA_023412215.1). Taxonomy (GTDB): domain Bacteria; phylum Bacillota; class Clostridia; order Oscillospirales; family Ruminococcaceae; genus Acetanaerobacterium. The sequence goes on from JAEYNX010000014.1 coordinate 265,347, forward strand.
GTTGATATAAAAGGCCAGCGACAGCGCCGCGCTGCCTAAAAACAGCAGCCCCAGAATACGGTTTTTGTTTTTGGTGCGGTCGCTCGCGAGGCCCCATAAAGGCTGTGTCAGCAGAATAAGCAGCGTGGAAATCGAGGTAATGGCACCCATCTGCGCCTTCGAAAAGCCGATATCGTTCAGGTAAAGGTTTAAATATGTATTATAAACCGCCTGCCCGGCGTAGAAAATCACATAGAGTGTAAACAGCCTGATGGGGAAATCCTTTTTCGTCATGAAATGCTCCAATCTATTACAGGGCATATACCGCCCTTCTCCGCAAGACTCAGGTTTCTTGTGTGTTTACAGCATCGCGGCGCCGATTACGCCGGCGTCGTTGCCCAGTGTAGCATATCTCACCTTGGTTTTAAAGTTTTTCTCTCCGAACAGCAGATGGCCCTTTATGTACTCGTTGAGCGGGTCGATGAGCTTTTCCTTCTCGCCGCTCACGCCGCCGCCGATCACGATAACCTCCGGCTGCAGGATATTGATGATGTTGATCACGCCGATGCCCAGGTATTTGATGAACTTCTCCACCACATGTGTGGCCGCCTCGTCGCCCGCGTGGTAGGCATCGTAAACGGTCTGCGCGTTTAAATTGCTGATGTCGCCGTTTAAAACGGTGAGCATGGAGGAGTCGGGGTTCTCGGTAATCCGCTCCTTCGCGCAGCGGATCAAGGCGCTCGCCGAGGCATATTGCTCCATGCAGCCGCGCTGGCCGCAGGGGCACTCCCTGCCGTTTGCCTCTACGATCTGGTGGCCGATCTCGGCGCCCGAATTAAAGCTGCCGGGAACAAGTTTATCGTTTATAATAATGCCGGAGCCGATGCCCGTTCCGATGGTGATGGTTACGGAACTGTGGCTGCCCTTGCCCGCGCCGAAAAGATGTTCCCCCAGCGCCGCGGCGTTTGCATCGTTCGCCATGGCGATGCGACATTTAAAGTGCTTTTTTAATTCGCCGATTGCGTCCACCCCGACAAAATTCAGGTTGGCCGCAAACACAATCTCATTGCCGTCTTCACTGAGGAGCCCCGGGGTTGCAAGGCCGATGCTGTCGATGGCCTCTTCAGTTATATTGAGTTTTAAAATGTTCTCTTTCACACACTCGGCAATATCGGAAAAAACCTGCTGATAGCCCAGCTCGCATCTTGTTGGAATCTTGGTTTTCATCGCGATTCCGGCACCGTCTGCGACAAAGGCGATCTTTGCCGTGGTTCCTCCCAAGTCTATCCCGACCTTATACATAACGCACCTCAAGCCACATTTATTAGTTAAGTTTATTTAGTAATTGCATTTTAACATACTCAAATAAGGTTGTCAATCTATTTATTAGTTAACTTAACTAAATATTTTTCATCGGCGTTTTCGCTGGCAATTTATATTGTCTTTTCCCGTAATATGTTTATAATCAATAGTATGGGGATAAAAGACAAGGAGGCGATTGCACTGCAACCGTATGTGCCAGCCTATATCAGAAACAAAAACAGGGATTTGGTATTTAATCTCTTTTTAGAGTACAAAGAGCTCTCGCGAGCCGATATTACCAAGTTATCTAAGATCAGCTTTCCCACGGTAATGAAGATTGTGGATTACCTGCTCTCCAAGAATCTGATTCTGGAATCGAGCGATACCACCAGCCTGTACGACAACAAACTCGGCCGAAAGGGTCAGATGCTGCGCTTAAACGAGAACGCATACAGCGCCGTCGGCATCTCTTTTGAAGGCAAGTACCTGCGTATCGGGTTGGTGAACCTGTGCTATGAACTGCTGGACCACCGCACGCTGGTGTTTGACCACGATGTAAACGGCATCGACAAGCTCTCGAAAAATATGACCGACGCCATTCTCGAGCTCAAGGCGCTGCACCCCGAGACCACCGTGCTGGGCGCCGGTATCGGCCTGTCGGGTGTCGTGGACCCTGTGAACAGGGCCATTAACCGGCACCATGTGTTTGGCATCTACTCCCCCGTCGCGTTTGACGAGGTGTTTACCTCCTTCAGCGAGCTGCCGGATTTTAACGTATTCATCGAAAATGACGTGAACGCCTCCTGCCTGGGCGAGCTGATGCTCCGTAAAAAAGAGGGAATTACCGACCTCGTGTATCTTGCGCTCGGCACCGGTTTGGGCGCCGGCATTATTATCGACGGCGAGTTGCGCCGCGGCCACAGCTTTTTCGCGGGCGACGTCGGCAACACGCTGGTTGCCTACACACATGACATCACCCGAAAGCAGATGTCTGAAAGCAAGATCGAAAACCGCATCAACCTCAGAGCCATCAAGAATCTGTTCGGTGTAGACGTTCATCATGACGTAGATGTTTCCATTGAAAAGAAGCAGGAAATCTGCGACTACATCTGTTCCTACATGGTGCCGCTCATCTTTAACATGTACTATGTGCTGGATGTCGGTAAGTTTATCATCGCAGGCGTGACGGTGGAGTTTCTGGGCAATATGCTTTTTGAACGCATTGATAAGGAGCTGGCACTGCTTATCGAGTACGACGAGATGCGCCCCACCATCAAGGCCCTGCCCACCGTGAGCAACGACGCGAGTATGATCGGCGGCGCCGCCATCACCTTTCAGAAGGTGCTGCCCGAGATTCTGAATGATATGCCGAATTAAAGCAAAAACCGCCTTTCGGCGGTTTTTTCGTTTGGGATATGACTTCCCTGTTCTTACACAATAAGATATGTCCATGTCGGCCCGTATTGATCAGAGGCTGCTTATCGTTATCCCAGCCTATTCTGCAAAAACCAAGGGAGCAAAAAACTCCGGCCTGTGGAAGTCGGGGTGATCCCACACGATCTCATTCCAGCAGCCGTAATGCGGGTGGGGGGTTTTATCCCCGCATTTATAAAAGTTGCCCGCCATAGCCTGCCCCGCCTGAGGGTCAAACTGCGGGTAATGTTCTTTCAGGAACATGTAGGGAATGAAATACCGCACCTGCCAGGACTGCTCGTTGTGAATCTGCGGCTTAATGCGAAACAGGGTTTGATAGTTTTCTGCAAAGAGCCGGGTGCGGTCCTTGCGCTCCGGCCCTATGGCAAGGTGCAGCGTGCCGATGGGGTTGATTTCAAAGTTCAAGTAATCCTTGGAGTGCCGCGGGTCGGCGTTAAAAAAGAACTCGAGACAGCTATCAAGGCACACCGGCCCGTTTTGCTCGGTAATTTCTCTACGAGGGGCCGCTTCCTGCGCGAACAGTTCCACGCATAGGCCGTCGCTCAGAGTGGCAAGCGTGGCGGTCGCCTTGGGGGCGAAGCTGTTTGCGGTATCCTTCCACGGATAACAATCGATCTCGGCTGCGGGGCAGGCCGCCATATCAACGGTATCATAGGTTGTATTGGGCAGTAGGTGTATGCTGTATTGTTTCATTGTTTTTCCCTTCGAAAGCTAAATTGTTAAACAAATTACTTAGTAAACTTTATTTATTATTAGTCTAGCACAGGAACTTAACAAAATGCAACACCTTTTTCGCGGGCTGATTTAGCCGAGTAGTTATACTGATCGTATTATTAATTTTATAATAAACTATCCTATTTTTCACGACTTTTCTACGCACTAAAAACGACAAAAAGGTGCGGCAAGCTGTTGTGCTTTACACGCTTGCCGTACCTTTCAATCGTTTCTATTTTGTCTATGACGAAGCAATAACAGATGTGCTGGGAACAGTAATGGTCTTGCCGTCCTCGGTATAGTGGATCTGCCGTCGATATCCGTGCTCGGTGACCTGTACCCTGAGGCTCCCTTTAATGGGGCGGGTAAAATAAATCTTTATAAGTTGCTCTGTCCGCTGAGATTTTGCAGGCTGCGGACGGTGCTGAGCTGCACCAGTTCCTTTGCATGGGCAATAACGATTGTAAAGGCAGTGGACATTACAAATCCCTGCAAGAATGATGAGGTGCACACCATAAACTCAAAGAGATGCAAAAGGATGCGGGTCGTGATCTGGAGCGGTTTTACCTTTCAAGCATGGGCCTTCCCTTTTTGAATTTATGTAACCTCATAAACGTTGATTAAGAATGATATGACAATACCTCAAGAATCAGCATCTCTGACAATAAGTCAAAGCTGCTCAATCCAACTGCGTGCAAATTAGGTTTCTGTGGAGGTTGTTGAAGATGTTGTGCCTTCGGGTAATTGCACCGAAATTGATCCTTCAGTATAGGTAAACGCAGTAATAGTACCATTAGTGTCAAATTCACAGGTAGTGATTGTACCTTCTGGCGCTTTCGCTACCAAATTCGCATTAACCAAAGTCGTTACGTCAATAGATGCTGGCGCATCATTACCCTTAACTTGTATTTCATCAACGAGGTAAGCTTGTGCTGCAGTATAAAGAGTCCTCCCTGTCGCCTTTACGGCTGATTCTCTCGCGCTGTTGATAAACCCAATCATCGACGGAACGAGGATGGCGATGAGGATACCGATGATGGCGATCACCACAATCAGTTCGATGAGCGTAAAGCCGCGGTTCTTCTTCGCAATTTTTTCATAGAGTGCCTTAAACATAAATATACCCTCCTGTTTTTTTCATTAAGCTTTTAAAACTTTATTCCTGCCGGTTTGACTAATAGACAAAAAATCAATAAAAATATCTGTAAATTTTCTCTTTTTTCGCACAGGATACGATATTTTTCAGCGGTTATTTACGTGCTAAGCTCAGCATAATCCGTAAAACGTGTTATAATAAAAAAAGATTTGTTTAACAACCACTTTGGAAAGGTACCTGTATGAAAAAGGATTTTAGGTTTCATTTAAAGCTGTTTCTCTCCACCTTCACGCTCAGCGCCTTTACCATCGGCGGTGGGTATGTGATTATTACCCTCATGAAGAAGAAGTTTGTGGAGCAGTACCACTGGATTACCGAGGATGAGATGCTCGATTTCACCGCCATCGCGCAGTCCGCGCCCGGGGTGAGCGCCGTGAATGCGTCAATCCTGATCGGCTACCGCTTAGCGGGTATTCCCGGTGCGCTGTTAACCATACTCGGCACCGTGCTGCCGCCCCTCGTTATTTTATCGGTGGTTTCGCTTTTTTATGAGGCGTTTAAAGAGAACGAGTATGTACAAGCCCTGCTCAAGGGGATGCAGGCGGCTGTTGCCGCGGTAATAGCCGAGGTGGTCATCAGCATGGCTGCGAACATCTTCAAGCAGAAAAAAACTCTCTCGATTGTAATCATGATTACGGCCTTTGTGGCAGCCTACTTCTTTAATGTGAGCGTGATATTCATCATTATCACCTGCGGAATTATCGGTGCCGCCACGACCTTATATGCAATGAAGAAGGGCAAGCGCACGCGCTGAGCCGACAAGAAAACAGGGCTAGGTTGAAAGAAAATCTTTCAACCTGCGAAAAACTGCAAAGACGAAGATGGGTTAAACCCTTCATCGTCACGCAAGGCCCTTCCTGCCGCTATGCGGCACCGGCACTTTTTAAATTTGGTTTTATGCCCTCTCTTTTGGGCGTAGGGCCCAAAAGAAAGGGCATGGATCTTAATATGTCAATCTATCTGCAGCTTTTTCTCACCTTTATGAAAATAGGCCTTTTCAGCTTTGGCGGCGGGTATGCCGTACTGCCGCTGATTAAGGAAGATGTTGTGGAATTAAACCACTGGCTGTCGCTTAATGAATTCGCGGATGTGGTCACCCTTTCGCAGATGACGCCGGGGCCGATTGCCATTAACGCGGCCACCTTTGTGGGCACGCGGCTGGGCGGCGTATGGGGCGCAATCGTCGCGACGGTGGGGTGCATCCTGCCCGCGTGCATCATTGTAACAATCATCGCGTATTTTTATATGAGATACCGCAATCTGACGATTATTCAGGGGATACTTGGCGGGCTGCGCCCCGCGGTGGTGTCGCTGATCGCCACGGCCGGGCTTTCAATACTACTGTTGTCGCTCTTTGGCAGTGATGTACTGCCAATACCCCTCGCAAGCTTTGATATCGCTTCGGCTGCCATCTTTGCGGTAAGCCTGTTTGTGCTGATGAAGTTCAAGCCGAGCCCCATACTGGTGATGCTGGGCGGCGGCATTGTCGGAATTTGTATACATTTGTTTGCTTAATACTGTTTGTAACGAATTTTCAAGGACGAAGGGTATTTCTTCTACCCTTCGTCCTTATTTTATAATCTGCCGCAGCGAAATAATATTTTATTGTAATACGATAAATTTTTATTGACATCATCGAAACGCTGCATTATAATTACAGCAAAGGGAGGCATTATCATGAATGAAATGCTGGAAAAGACAAATACCTATCGTATTTTGCGGGTAGTGCTGAATATCGGGCTGTGGGTGTTAATTGGTATCTCAGCCGCCTACCTCATTCTTTGGATCATCGCCGCGCTCATACCGCAGTTATTCACACAGGCTGTGGCATCCACCAATCTGGTGTTCAGCGGTTTCAGGATAACAAGCAGCGCGCCGGAACAAGGGGCGCTGAACCCCGCCTATATAATCGGTGTACTCGTTATGATGGCCGCGGGGATTATATGCGTCTGGCTGCTGCGCAGCATCGTAAATTCTATACGCAACGGCTCGCCCTTCACGGCCGAAAACGTAAAGCGGATACGCATTATCGGCTGGGTGCTGTTTGCGCAGGCCTATCTGCACGAGCTTACAAACTATCTGTTTGCGCGCAGTCTTTACGACGCCGCTTTTCAAAGCGGCGCATCGCCTGTGCTTGTTCCGTACTTTACATGGCTGCCCGACGGGGTGTTCCTCGCGCTGTGCGTGCTGGTGCTCGCGGAGATCTTCCGCTACGGCTGCATCCTGCAGCACGAGCACGATACGACCGTTTAAAGCTGGCCTCTGCCCTCATGCGGGCAGCGATAGAAGGAGGAGCCCTATGCCTATTATCATCCGACTTGACCGCGTAATGGCCGACCGTAAGATGTCGCTCAATGAGCTTTCGGAACGGGTAGGCATTACTCTAGCCAACCTTTCCAACCTCAAAAACGACAAGGTAAGCGCCGTAAAGCTCAGCACCATGGAGGCCGTCTGCCGCGCACTGGACTGCCAGCCCGGAGACTTGTTTGAATATCGGCCATAACATCGTACTGCGTTGCCTATAGTAAAATACCGCCCGGCAGAAATGCTGTCTTAATAAATTGTCTCGCTTTTCAACCCCTACCCAATTTATTTTCTTACGTTCATTGTGCTCCTTCCTAATGGAAGGAGCATTATTTGTATTACGTTTTGTATATTTCGCAACTGTTTTTGCGACTTGTTTACCTCTTTTGCGTCATAAACCGCTCTGCTTCAGTTTCCAATTTTTGAAACGCACAAATTCGACAAAATATTGTGCATTTCGACGTTATGACCAATCAGCATGTCGTCAATAATAATCCTTTTGCACAATAATTTTACCTATAATTTCTAAAAATTTTGCACAAAAATAAAATTATTATGTGCTTAATTGGTTATTTTGACATTGACTTTTTATACGCTCTCCTTTAACATATAGTATAGTATTATATATACGGCACCAATATATTGTGTTTTGACTTCTATAGCGCTTGTGTTGTTTGTTCGCGTGAAAAAGGAGGGAACCGTGGCGCCAAAGCTTTGTGTGCCGCCGCGCATGTAACGCACAGGCCGCTCAAAATCGTCGGGAGGGTAATGGATTCATGCTGACACAAATTATCAAACGTGATCGCTCCACTGTGCCGTTTAAAAAAGAGAAGATCGTGCTTGCCATCTTTAAGGCCGCAACCGCTGTCGGCGGCGACGACTTTATGACCGCGGAACGGCTGGCACAGGAGGTCATCCGCATTGCGGAACAAAAATACCCCGACGGGATTGCCGAGGTAGAGGGCATTCAGGATATTGTAGAGAAGGTGCTCATCGAGGCGGGGCACGCAAAAACCGCCAAGGCCTTCATCCTTTACCGTGAAAAGCGGCGTTCGGCGCGCGAATCCAACGCCCTGATCGGCGCGACCATCAATATGTTCACCGAGTATTTAAACGACCGCGACTGGCAGATAAGTGAGAACGCCAACACCCAAAAGTCTATCAACGGTTTAAACAACTATGTGCGTGAGGCCTTTACCAAGAGCTATTGGCTGCACGAGATATATACCGACGCCATCCGCTCTGCCCATCAGTCGGGCGATATCCATATCCACGACCTCGGTTTTTTCGGCCCCTACTGCGCGGGCTGGGACCTAAGGCAGATTCTCACCAACGGCTTCGGCGGCGTGCCGGGCAAGGTGGAATCCAGCCCGCCCAAGCACCTGCGCACCTTCCTGGGGCAGATCGTCAACTCCACCTTCACCACACAGGGTGAAAGCGCGGGGGCGCAGGCATGGTCGTCGTTTGACACCTACTGCGCGCCGTTTATCCGCTACGATAATCTGGATTATAAAACGATAAAGCAGGCGCTGCAGGAGTTTATCTTTAACTTAAACGTGCCCACCCGCGTGGGCTTCCAGTGCCCCTTTTCAAACCTCACCTTCGACATCGTGCCGCCCCGCACCTTAAAGGACGAGAACGTCATCATCGGCGGAACGGTTCGCAGTGAGAAGTACGGAGATTTTCAGGAAGAGATGACCCTCTTAAACACCGCGTTCTGCGACGTGATGATGGAGGGCGACCTCAAAGGGCGGGTGTTCACCTTCCCCATCCCCACCATCAACATCACCAAGAGCTTTGACTGGGACAGCCCCGTAGTGGAAAAGTTCATGGAGATCACCTGCAAATACGGCATCCCCTACTTTTCCAATTACATCAACTCCGATCTTTCGCCTGAGGACGCGCTGTCGATGTGCTGTCGCCTGCGTTTAGACACCTCCGAGCTGCGCAAACGCGGCGGCGGGCTGTTCGGCTCCAACCCCCTCACCGGCTCAATCGGCGTGGTGACCGTCAACCTGCCGCGGCTCGCCTACCTTTCAAAAAGCGAGTCGGAGTTCCGCACGCGGCTGTGGCAGCAGATGAACATCGCCAAGGACAGTCTTGAAATCAAGCGCAAGGTGATTGAGGAGCAGACGGCGCGCGGCCTGTACCCCTATTCCGCGAATTATTTAAAGGATGTAAAGCACAGAACCGGATCGTACTGGTACAACCACTTCAACACCATCGGGCTGATCGGGATGAACGAGGCCTGCCAGAACCTGCTGGGCGAAAACTACGACCTCACCACCTCCGAGGGCCAGGGGCTTGCTATAAGAACCCTCTCGTATATGCGGGATGTCATCAAAGACATTCAGGACGAAACGGGGCACTATTACAACCTTGAGGCGACCCCCGCCGAGGGCACCAGCTACCGTTTGGCGAAGGCCGACACCGAGCGTTACCCCACCATCATCACGGCGGGTGACCGGGTGCCCTATTACAGCAACTCCACCCAGCTGCCCGTCGGCTACACCGACGATATCTTCGAAACCCTCGATTTGCAGGATGAGCTGCAGTCGCTCTATACCGGCGGCACGGTGCTGCATTTTTACCTGGGTGAAGAGATCAAAGACACCCGTGCGGCAAAGTCGCTGATTAAAAAGATCTTCACCAACTATAAGCTCCCCTACATCTCGCTCACCCCCACCTTCTCGGTGTGCAACGACCACGGCTATATCTCGGGCGAGCACTTCACCTGCCCCGAATGCGGCGCGCAGACTGAGGTGTGGAGCCGCGTGGTAGGCTACCTAAGGCCGGTGCAGAACTTTAACAAGGGCAAGCGCGAGGAATACGAGCAGCGCAAAAAGTATGTGATAAAACAGGAAAACGTGTCTGAGCCGGTTCCCGCCTTAAAGAGGGACGCGGTCGTATGACTACCGCGGGGCTCGTAAAAAGCTCGTTGGTGGATTTTCCGGGGCTTGTCTCGTGCGTGCTGTTTTTGCCGCACTGCAACCTCGATTGCTTCTATTGCCACAACCGCTTTTTACTGGAGGATACACCGCCCGCGATAAACCCGCTCGAGGTCGAGGCGTTTTTATCCAAGCGCGCGGGGCTGCTGGACGGCGTGGTGATCACCGGCGGAGAGCCGTTGTTGCACCCCGATTTAGAGGGCTATATCCGCTGGGTTAAGTCCTTTGGCTACAAGGTGAAGCTCGATACCAACGGCACCTTCCCTGAGCAGTTAAAGATTATCGTCGACAAACAGCTCTGCGACTACTACGCCGTAGATTATAAAGCTCCTAAGGCGCGTTACCCGGAGATCTGCGGGGGGGGCGCAAACGGCGACGCGGTGCTCGAATCCATCCTGCTGCTGCGAAACAGCGGCGCAAGCTTTGAGGTACGCACCACGGTGATCCCCCAGCTTTCCCTTGCCGATTTGGAGCGGATGGCCAAAGAGCTTCCCCTGCTGCCGCGGTATGTACTCAACCGCTACCGCCCGCCCGAACGCTACCCCGAGGCAGCGCGCGAAAGGGTGATGCAGCGCCCCTACACGCAGGCCGAGATTGGCGCCTTCGTGCAGGCATTAAAACACTTACAACCGTATACCGTAACATAAAAGCGAAAGGGAGTGCGCAGACGGCACAAGGCCGCCTGCGCACTTCATTCTTTTAACCCGGCCACCGCCGATACTGCTTGTCTACTTATATAAAGCAGTGCCGACCCTTATCTCACACCTCGGCCCGTCCCAAAGGGTCGATTTTACCTCAAAGGTACCGTCAGGGTCTAACCCCTTTACCATGCCCTCCATGGGGTTCAGGCAGTAGATGCGGCAGGGGCTTACCTTACCCGCCCGCTGGGCGACGGCATAGAGCTTGCACGCATGAGAGACAGCCGTAAAGCCATCCTCGCCTTCGCCAATCTCCCACACGGCGCAGTTAAAGATCTCGGAAAGACGTTTAAAAACCTCCTCCGGTTTTTTGATGCCAAACTGCTCCGCCTGACGCTTGCCCATCGCGAGCTGTTCCCGGTACTTTTGCTCGGTCACCTTTTCGAGTATCCCCTCCTGGTCAAACAGACGTATAGCGTCCGCCTGTATCCCCGCGTAAGCAAGCTCCAATGTTTTTACTCTTGCTTCCAAGTCCATAATAAAGCCTCCCTGTAATATGAGTTCGGCCTTTTAAGGCCTTCAACCCTATTAGGGGAGGCATCTTCTATTTTGTGACCGTTTTACAGGTAACTTTCCCAATAGTTTTTAAGCGGCAGCACCTGCTGCGACTCCAGGCAGAGATTCGCCCGGTGCACAAACCTGCGCAGCTTCTGATATTCCTGCGGAAGCCGGATATCGGCAACCAGATTTCTCATGCGGCAGCGGCAATTGCCGTTTGGGTTAAACAGGCTGCACTCATCCTTTAAAAAGCTGTTGAGCTTCGCTCGGCTGCGTGAAACCGTCTTTCGCACCGTCTGCGGCTCTTTCTCCAGTACGACCGCAATCTCTTCGTAGGAAAGCTGCACCATGTCCCTGAGCAGAAAGGCGATGCGGCTCTCGGTATCCAGACAGTGCAGAATGCCGGTTAAGCACTTATCACACATCTCTTTTATCCATATGGGCTTGTCGTAGTCGAGGTCATAGGGCAGATCAAGCGGGTCACCATGAAAATAGTCCCGCAAAAACCTTGTGGAATACTGTTGTTCTTTCTTGGTGTAGTGTAAAACAGCGCGGTAAGTGACGGTATAAATCCACGTGGAAAGCTTGGCTTCCCCCCTGTAATCGGCAAGGCCCTTTATAATCTCGGCCCATGCCTCCTGCGCAGCGTCCTTCGCGTCCTCTTCGTTTCTTACCATCCTGCGGCAAACCGAGGAAACCAAAGCACCGTAATCGGTTACCATCTGTTCTAAGTGAATGTCCGCGCCCTTCTGTGCCACACAAATCCCCCATGCATGTACTGTCGGTTTCCATACTGCAATTATACGTTTACAACAAGCTTCTGTCAATTTTGAAGGGCCAACATATCTTCCGTAAAATTGTTCAAAGCCGAAGGCAGGAAACCTTCGGCTTTGAACGTTAGAGATACGCACACAATCTATTTGGGGAAAGTAGTAAGCATGTTACTGAATACTGCCCTGAAGCGAAGCATTTATCTTCTCTTTCTGCGGGTTGTAATATCGAAGATAACCGCCAGCACCAGAATAGCGCCCCTGATGGCGTACTGGTACGAGATGCCTACGCCCATAAGGTTCATGCCGTTGGTGAGCGAGGCCATTACCAGCGCGCCGATGATGGAGCCCGTTACCTTGCCCACGCCGCCGTTGGCCGATACACCGCCCACATAGGCCGCCGCGATGGCGTCCAGTTCAAAGGCGGTACCGGCGGTGGTGGTGGCCGACTGCAGACGGGAGGTGAACAGCACGCCGGAAAGTGCCGCCAGCGCACTCATGGAAGCGAACACAATAAAGGTAACCTTTTTCACGTTGATGCCGGAGAGCGCCGCCGCCTCGTCGTTGCCGCCGATGCCGTAGATATGGCGGCCCAAGGTGGTTTTATTCATCATAAAGTTGTAGATGAGCACTACAATTGCCACGATGACAACTGTCCAGGAAAGGCCGTTGTACCCCGCTAGGATCCATACGATGTAGCCGATTACGGCGGACATAAAGATGAGCTTGATGATGAACATGGGCAGTGAGAGAACCTCGAAATGGTACTTCTGCATGCTCATTCTGGCCCGTATCTGCGAGAAGATGAGGAATGCGATGCCGAGCGCACCGATGATAAGGGTAAGGCCATGGATGCCGTTAATGCTCAGCAGGTTGGGGATAAAGCCGTTGCCGATGGCGTTGAACCCCTCGTTGGGTACAATAATGGTGCCGGTGCCCTCGGTGGCCAGCAGCAGCAGGCCTCTGAAGATCAGCATGCCCGCAAGGGTTACAACGAAGGCGGGAACGCCCACCTTGGCAACCAGAAAGCCGTAAAACAGGCCGATGCCGGTACCGATAATAAGTACAATCAGAATGGCGACCCATTCATTGACACCGTACTGTGTCATCAGGATGGCGGCAATTGCCCCCAAAAACCCTGCCACAAAACCAACCGAGAGGTCGATGTGGCGTATAATCAAAATCAGTGTCATCCCTACCGCCAGAACGGCGATATAGCCGGTTTGGTTAATCAGGTTGCTGATGTTGCGCGACGAGATGAAAAGCCCCTGTGTGGTGATGGAAAAGAACGCAATAATCACAACAAGAGCGATATACATGCCGTAATCACGGATGTTCTTTTTTAATAAGGTTCCGGCTTCTTTAAAAAAATTCATCTGCTTCTCACTCCTATTCTCTAAAGTGTTGCCAGTTTCATAATATTTTCTTCGGTCGCTTCCCCGGCCGCAAGCTCGCCGGTGATCTTACCTTCGGACATGACGTAGATCCGGTCGCTCATGCCAAGAACCTCGAGCAGCTCGGAGGAGATCATGATGATGCTCATCCCCTGCTCCACCAAGCGGTTCATGATGGTGTAGATTTCATACTTCGCGCCGACGTCGATACCGCGCGTCGGCTCGTCGAGGATAAGCGTATTGGGCTGTACAAACAGCCACTTCGCAACCGAAACCTTCTGCTGGTTGCCGCCGCTCAGGTTACCGACCTTCTGCTCGGCGGAGGGCGCCTTGATGTTAATCGAGGCCATATACTCGTTGGCAACCGACACCTCTTTGTTCTGGTCGATGATGCCGCCGCTGCACAGCGCGCGAAGGTTTGCGAGGGTGATGTTCTGCTTAATATCCTGAATCAGGATCAGGCCGTTGCCTTTTCTGTCCTCGGTAACATAGGCGATACCGGCCTCGATAGCCTGCTGCGGGTGAGAGAACGACTTCTTCTGGCCGTTCACCAGCACGTCGCCGCTTAAACGGTATCTTTTGTGGTTGCCGAATACGCTCAGGGCAAACTCCGTCCGGCCCGCGCCCATCAGCCCCGCAATGCCCACGATCTCGCCCTTGCGGACATTCAGGTTGACGTTGTGCAGAATCTCGCGGCCCTTATCAAAGTCGTATGCGCTCCAGTTTTTTACCTCAAAGCAGACATCGCCGTATTCTTTTTTATTCCGGTGGGGGTAGATGTTCTCAATCTCACGCCCAACCATGTACTTGATAACCTCATTCTCGGTAATCGGGTGCTCCGCCGCGTCGATGGAGCAGATGGTTTTGCCGTCGCGCAGCACGGTAACCGTATCGGCGATGGCGATAACCTCTTTGAGCTTGTGCGAGATCATGATACAGGTAACCCCCTGCTCCTTGAGCTCGCGGATAAGCTGCAAAAGGTTTGCGCTGTCGTCTTCGTTGAGCGCCGCGGTGGGCTCATCCAGGATAAGCAGCTTGACGTTCTTGCTGAGCGCCTTCGCTATCTCCACCAGCTGCTGGGTGCCGACGCCCAGTTCCTTTACCTTGGTGCCGGGGTTAATGTTCACGCGCACCTTTTTAAGCATCTCGGTTGCGCGGATGATAGTTTCGTTCCAGTCAACCGTCAGGCCCTTTTTGATCTCGTGGCCAAAATATATGTTCTCGTATAGCGTAAGCTCCGGGATGAGCGCCAGTTCCTGATAGATAATTGCGATACCGGCGGCCTCACTGTCGGATATTACGTTATAACGCTGCTCTTCACCACCCAGTATAATGCTGCCCTCGTAGCTGCCGTAGGGGTAAACGCCCGAGAGCACCTTCATCAGTGTGGATTTCCCCGCCCCGTTTTCCCCAACAAGGCAGTGGATTTCACCCGTTTTCACCTTAAAGTTTACATTATCAAGAGCTTTTACGCCTGGAAATTGTTTCGAGATGCCTTTCATCTCTAAAATATACTCATTCATGTGCGTAATCTCCCCTGTATGTTCATTTGTTACGTATCGATATAAAAGATGGGATAGCAATTTAGAAAACCACTATCCCATCTGCTGTTCATTCCATGAGTCTTACCTGTCACCCGCATGTTTTTCAATAATTACGCTTTGTTGGTTATGATGTAAACCTGCAAGCTCAGGCTTGATTCAAGATTACTTTAAGCCGGTAAAGTCGGCAGCCGCATAGTAACCGGAGTCAATCAGCGCAGCCTTTACATTGGCGGAGTCTACAACGACAACCTCGGTCTGCTTCGCCTTAATATCGGCGGCGTTGTTGTTGTAAGAACCGGTGGTTGCGGGGGTTTCGCCCTTTAAGATGGCAACGGCCATGTCGATGGAATCCTTAACAAGGGTGCGAACATCCTTGAATACGGTCATGGACTGTTTGCCGTCGATGATATACTGAACGGAAGCCTTCTCAGCGTCCTGACCGGTAACCTTGTAGCTCTTAACGTCCTTGTCGGCTGCGAAAGCGTCAGCGATGGCGCGGGCAGTACCGTCGTTCGGAGCCAAGATGAATACGTTGCCCTTGTCCTCCGCCTTGGTGCTGGTTAAGTGAGCCTCGGCCTTGTTCTTGGCTTCGTTAAAGTCCCAGTTGGTGGTAACCTGGCCGATGATCTTGCTCATCTCGTCACGGGTAAGGGTAGCCTTATCCTTGAGCGCGAGCGCTTCGCTGGAGTTCTTGATCACGAAGGTGCCGTCGGCGATCTTGGGCTGCAGAACCGTCCAAGCGCCTTCAAAGAAGAGGAACGCGTTGTTGTCGGAAGCAGCGCCTGCGTACAGGTAGAGGGGGTTGCCGGTGCCGGTAGCGTTATCGATAAGATACTGGCCCTGAGCCTTACCTACCGCGATGCTGTCGAAGGTTACATAGTAGTCAACGGAAGCGGTGTCGGTGATCAGACGGTCGTAAGAAATCACCGTGATGCCTTCCTTCTTGGCGGCGTCAACAGCGGCAGCAGCGGCTGCACCGTCCTGCGGGCAGATAACAAGAACCTTGATGCCCTTTGCGATAAGAGCTTCTACGTTCTCTTTCTCTTTAGCGGAAGAGCCCTGACTGAACAGGATCTCTACGGAATATTCAGTGTCTTTGAGCGCGTCTTTGAATCTGGTTTCGTCCTGTACCCATCTGGGCTCGTCCTTTGTAGGAAGAACGATACCGATATCTACGCCGCCTTTATTATCTGCAGGAGCTGCGCTGGATTCTGCGGGAGCCTGCGATTCGGGTCCACTGGCATTGGGCGCTGTATTGGCGCAAGCTGCAAAGGAGAATACCATTACTGCACAAAGCAGTACTGCCAGAAATTTTTTCATGAAATTTCCACCTTTCACTTACTCATTTTCTTTCGCTTTGAAGGTTATGAGCCGGTTTTGTCCGATATCACCATCGAACGCCATAATGATACCGTCTTTTTTAGTAATAAACAATAAAATACATTGCGCTTTCTTAGTACTATTTTGCCCAGTTTGCCTATGTAAAAAGCCCCGTCTGTATTTTCTTTGCGCAAAAAAGTACTGTAATATTATGGAACATGCGCATTTTATGCGCTTTTCCCCCACTTTATCGGTGCAATGGTAATATTATCTAAGGATTGGGGCGCAAAAAAATCCCCGCCATGCCGCAATCGGCATCACGGGGAAGCGTCACTGTTATGTACGATTTAAATGAACAACCGGCCTGTTTTTTGCGATATTGTTTTAAAGCCTCGCATCCGTATGGCTGATATCTATATAAACTGTAATCTCTTGCCGGACATACCTGTAAAATCTTGCCCGAGAGGATGACAACTTTATACCATATCCACGGCAGAGCGCCGCCTTTTCCCGCAAACAGGCGTCAATACCTACTCATTGTAGGTGCGGTAGACATCCTCTTTAAGGTGGAACCCATCCTTGATCACCGTCTCGTCGATATTCTGCACGGTAACGGGCAGGACGTCGATCATGATATAGGGCACATCGTATTCGCCGTCGTTGATGGTCTTATCGGTCTCCAGCGGCTTTTTTTCCACCAGCGTTTTGCATACCTTGACGGTCTCTTCCACAAGGTTTTTAATCGGCTTGTAAACGGTCATCAGCTGGGTGCCGTCTACAATGCGCTGGCAGGCCGCCAGATCGGCGTCGTGGCCCACCACCTTCACCTTCTCGGTAAGGCGCGCCTCGGAGAGGGCGTCGATAGCCGCCCACGCAAGCGAATCGTTGGCCGCGATGATGCCGTTTACCTTGCTGCCTTCCTTTTTCAGTGTGTCGGCAACAAAGGAGAAGGCGGTTTCGCGCGTCCAGTTCTGCACCCACGTTTCGGCGACGATATCCACCTTGCCCGAATCGATTGAGCTCTTAAGCGCCTCCATATAGCCCTCGTGGAACATGGCGCTGTTGTGGTCGGCCTCCGAGCCGTTTAAGATGATATAGCCGCCCGTAGGCACCGCCTTGGTAAGGGCCTCGCCCTGCAGCCTGCCCACCTTGACGTTGTCAAACGAGATGTACACATCCACATCCGCGCGTTGCACCAGCCGGTCGTACGAGATCACCGGGATACCGGCTTTCTTGGCGATATTGGTGCACACCGAGGCGGTGGGGCAATCCTGCGGCACAAACACCAGCACGTCGATGCCCTTTTCCACCATATCGCTCACCTGCTTTTTTTGCAGCTCGGGGTCGTTATTCGCATTGGTGATCATAACATCGAAGCCGGCCTCTTTCGCCTTAGCGGCAAAGATGTCTCTGTCGCGCAGCCAGCGGTCTTCCTTAAAGGTCGCCATGGCAAAGCCCACCAGAATCTTGCCGTCGTCGCTCCCCTGCTGCGAGACGGTATCTTCTTTAGAACACCCGAAATAGAACACGGTAAACATCGGCAGCAGAACTACAATAGCAAGCACGCGAAGCAGCAGTCTTTTTGCTCTTTTCACAGCCATTACCCTGCCTTTCTCAGCCCGAAACCGGGCTTGTTATACTAAATTCGATTTGAAATGGGGATTTTATCTCCATTTCAAACACGCCGTTATAAAAACGGCGTGGGCGGTTGTTGGCCGCCGAATTACCGTTTGATACTCATTCTGCAATAACGCAAAGCATTATTGGTCCCCGCCTTTGGCGGGATTAAAAAAGTGATAAGATCACTTTTTTAATGAAGAATCAGTATTACTTTCCATGTTGTTCTTTGTACTCGGTAGCCGTTACGCCAGTCGCTTTTTTAAAGAGCTTGGAGAAATAGTTCGGATCTAGGTAACCTACCAGCCTGGAAACATCCTTGATGGAATAATCGGTCTCCTGAAGATACTCCTTTGCCTTTAGAACCCGAATGGTCGTGAGTTTGTCTATAAAATTGACGCCGGTTTCTTCTTTATAAAAACGGCTGAAATAATACGGGCTAAGATTCACCTCTTTGGCGATCTCTTCTAGGGTAATCTCGCTGCCGAAGTTGCTTTCGAGGTAGCGGTCGGCCTTTTCGATGAGCGAGCTGATCTTTCGCTGCTTGCCGGAGGCGAGCTGATTTGCGGCCTCTTCGATATACCGGCGGCAGATGCCCTTGAGCTGGGCCTCGCCCTGCGCGCCGATAATCTCGTTGATGGCGGCGCCGTAGTTCTTCACGGCCTTGCCCCACCGCCTGCCAAAACCCACGATCAGCGCGATGCTGTTGTTTTTAATCAGGTCAAAGTCGGGCATGAGGTCGGCGCACATACGGGCGTAAATATCCTCAAACGCCAAAAGCGCTACGCGCGCGTTGCCCGACGCAGCGTTTTCGTAGATGCCCTTTTCAAACTGCTCCTCGTAATCGGCGCACTCGCCGCTCTGCTCGTCGATGCGGTCGTCGGCGTGCAGGATGGCGTACCCGCCGCCCTCATTCTTGCTGATATACCGCAGCGCGCTGAGCGCCTCGCGGTAGGAGCGCTTTGCGTCGTCCATCCCCGCGCAGCGCCGCCCGATGCCGATGGCGATCTCGGAGCCAAGACCGGCAGCCCTGTCGCAGAAGCTTTTGGCAAGCCGTGCGGCGGAGGCCTTTTGCTCGAAGCAGTCGTCCTCCCGCTCGTCAAAAACAAACACGATGAGCAGGTTTAACATCATGGGGCCGACGATACACCGGCAGCCGGATTTTAAGATATCACGGTAGCTTTCGTACTGGTTCTGGCTTTTTACACCGGCGCTGATCTTGCTCGTGCCCTCTTTTTCGCTGAACTCGATGGCCATGACATACCCACCCATCTTCTCACTGTCAAACAGGCGGCAGTAGTGACGCAGCTCCTCGGCGTTATCGTCAAACAGGCAGAGGGCGCTGATAAAGCCGGTCTCTAGAACCGGCAACACCATCTCAAACTTCTCTTTGAGCTCCAGCTCGCGGCGAATGCGGCTGCGGCTTTTCTCTATCACCTCTATAACCTTCTGCAGCGCCTCCACCAGCCGCGCCTCGCGCACCGGCTTTAAGATATACTCATCCACCCCGAGGTTTACCGCCTCTACGGCGTAGTCGAAGTAATCAAACGCCGAGGCGACAATAAACCGCACCTCGGGGTTGGCCAGGCGTATCTGCCGCATCGCCTCAAGGCCGTTGATGCCGGGCATGTTGATATCCATGAGGATGATGTCGGGGCGCAGGCTGTAGGCCTTTTCGATGGCCTCCCTCCCCGAGCGCGCGGTGCCCACAATCTGTATCTCGGGCAGGTTGTGGGTGATGATGTATTCAATCGACTGCACCGCGATGGGCTCGTCGTCTACAATAAGCGTTCTGTACATGGCCTTGCCTTTTCTCCGGCTGTACGCATACTTTTACCTCGAGGCATCCGCTGCCGGAGGGGTGCCCCGCTGATAAAGCGTTTAACGCGGCCCGACGGTTCTGGGTATCCGGATGATGAAGCGGGTTTCGCCCTCCTCCCGCCGGATGTCCATCACATCGCTTCTGCCGAAGAAGAGGCGCAGCCGCTTGAGCACATTGTCGATGCCGATGCCGGTGGTATGACCGGCCACCGGTTTGAGGTGCGGCTCCTCGTCGCCTTCGTGGTCGGCGAGCAGGGCCTCTATCTTCTCCTGCGTAATGCCCTTGCCGTTGTCGGCCACCGTCACCGTCACAGAATCCTCGTTGCCGCTCACGCTTAAGGTGATTTTGCCGCCGCCCTCCTGCTCGCTGATGCCGTGAATGTAGGCGTTCTCGGCAAGGGGCTGCAACGTCATGCGGGGCAGCTCGGTCTTAAGCAGGCTGCTGTCGCCGCCGGTGTCCACCGTAAAATGCACTGTGTCGCCGAAACGGGTTTGCAGCAGGTACATGTACGCAACCACGTTTTCAATCTCGTCTTTGAGTGTCGCCCGGGTGTCTAAGCCCTTAAGGTTATAGCGGAAGATGTCCGCGGCGTTTTCAAGGTAGGTGCAGGTGATCGTATCGCCCTGCATCATGGCGATCTTGGCGCCGATGTTAATGGTGTTAAAGATAAAATGCGGGTTTACCTGCGACTGCAGCGCCAAGAGCTCCGACTCGCGGAGGGCGCTTTTGATCTTGAGGTTATTGAGCTTCTGCTCGCTTAAGCTCTTTTCCAGCCGCTGCTTCTCCTGTATCTGGTTAAAATGCTCGCGGATGTTGACGGCCATGAGGTGAAAGACGTTGTACAGCACGCTGATCTCGCCGCTGACATTCTCGGGCTGTATCTGCACGTCGAAGTTGCCGTCGGAAATCTCCTTGGCGTATTGGGCAAGCTTGGCGATGGGGCGCGTCATCTCGATGCTGAAGGCCACGATGGCGCCCGAAACGAACACCACCACGCCTAAAATAAGGATGATATTAAAGACGGTGGCGCTCTGCACCTTGCGGTTGATCTCGGCGGATTTATCGAGGCTGTCGATCAAATCGCGGCTCATCATCTCCTGGATATAGGACATAATGTACCCGTTTTCCTTGACGGTTTGCGCGTAGTAGGCGGTGTATTCATCGATATTTCTGCCGCGCTTGGCGTTTACCGCCTCGTCGGCCTGCTTTAGGTAATGAGTGATCATGCCGGAGATGTTCATCATCTTCACCCCGCGCGGGGTATAGGCGGCGTTCTCCAGCATGCGGCCCGCGTTATAGCTGATGGTGTTTACCCTGTCGTAAAACGAGAGCAGGCTGTCGGAGCTGTTGGAGGTAAGGTAGAGCTCGAGGTCCTGCTGTATGCCGCCAAGCTCTTTGTAAACCGCCGCAAGCTCAAGGTTTTTGCTGAACATCTGCGAGGTTTCGCGGATGAGCATCTGTGACGACACATAGGTGTAGATACACGCCATCATGGTAATGGCCGCCGAAAACAAAAAGAACACTATCAGCTTGGTTCGGTACCGTATGCCGTTTTTCTTCTTCATGCTGCCCGCCATTCTCCGGCAAAAGGCGCTGTACACCCTGCCGCCGCTTTTCAAATCTACTGCTTAGGGGTCGCCGTTTCGAGATAATCCTTCACGTTTTTGCGCGTGATGGTATAGATGTCGGTATAAAGGCAATCGCCGATCTCCGCCCCGCCCAGCGAGTCGTACAGCTGGCTTACCGTCTTGTAGCCGATCTGCTCGGCGTCGGGGCAGACGGTGCCGTAGATGACGCCGCGGTCGATATAGTTGAGGGTCTGCTGCATGGCGCCGTAGCCGACCACAGCGATATCGCCCACCTTGTTGGCGTCCACCAGCATCTGCGCCACCCCGGGGGTGCTCTGCTCGTCGGTGCAGATGATAAGGTTGATGGGGTCGCCGCTTGAAAGGATGCGGTTGGTGAGCTTATCCACCTCAAACATCCCGGAGTTTAAGGTATAGGTTTCGGTAAGCTCGATCTCGGGAAAGTTTGAAAAGGCCTCCATCAGCCCCTGAAGCTTTAGATTTTTATACAGGCTGTTCTCGTCGTTGCCGGTGTCGTTGATCAGCACAGCGGCCCTTCCCCTGCCGCCGCAGGCCATCGCGGCGATACGGCCTGCCTCCTGCCCGATGTTGTAGCTGTTGGAGCTGACGGTAGAGGCGTTGGGCACAAAATAAACGTCGTTTTCAAAAGTGAGCACCTTAAGGCCCGCCTCCTTGGCACGCGTGAGCACCTCGGCGGTCTCCTCTACATCGGGGGCCTGCAGGGCAACGGCATCCACCTGCGAGTAGATGGCCTTTTCTACCGCCTGCACGGTGGCGTCGGTATCGCGCTGCGCAATGTCGACAAGCTCCACGTACACGCCAAGGTCCTCCCCTGCCTTCTGGGCGCCCTGCTTAAAGGTTGTCCAGAACTGGTCGGGGGAGTTTTGGGTAATCACCTGTATATGATATTGAGGCGCATTCTCCGGCGGCTGCGCGCTCTCGGTATTTGGCGCATAGAGTAAATTTATGAGCAGGATGAACAGCGCGAGGATTGCCGCCGCCATGACCGAATAGATAATCTTCATACGACACGCTTTCTTTGTGTTCTACCAAACCGTAAGCCGGTGGCGGCTTCGGCTAATTTTACAAAAATTATACACAATTGTCGTGCTTTTTATATTATATATAAATATCTTTTTTTTGTAAATACGAAAAAGTTTAGTTGAATGGAATTCTTCCTATCCAAGCAGGTAGTCAATAACTGTAACGGTTATTTCGCCCTGTGTCTGGGATAGGCCTCCTCTTCGTCTGTTAACCCTACTAAATAATCTACGCTGACATTATAAAACTGCGCCAGCCTTACCGCAAGATGAAGCGGCAGCTCCCGCTCCCCCCGCTCATACTTTGAATAAAGTGACTGATCACACATCAGATATTGCGCTATCGTTTTTTGTGTTAAATCTCTGTCCTGACGGATATCCTTGATTCTTAAATACATTTTTATCACCCAGTTCAGCATACAATAGTCCAATATGTCCTATTGACATTTCGGACTATTTGTCCTAAACTATAGATGGAATATTATCCAAGTATAGCTTACCCGAAAAACAAGAGCGAATATCGTAATCCGTAGCATAAAAACGAAGAGAAATGCGCAAGCGGTTTGCACCGCTTGCGCATTTCTACTGTAATCGTATTCCAACAACTGCCTCCGCCGTAGAGGAACTACGGCAGAGGCAGTATTCAGTAAATAATATTGAAGAGGTTATTACTATAGGCAGGCGAGAATCTCGTCGGTCATCTGGTTGCAGGTAAGGGTGCTTTCGCCTGCCCTCGCGATATCGCCCGTACGCAGGCCCTTGGCGAGCACCGCCGCCACCGCGTTCTCTATGGCGCGCGCCTCCTGCTCCAGCCCGAACGATAGGCGCAGCATCAAGGCGCAGGACAGGACGGTGGCGATGGGGTTTGCGATACCCTTGCCCGCGATGTCGGGCGCCGAGCCATGTATCGGCTCATACAGCCCGCGGGTGCCGTCGCCCAGCGAGGCCGACGAGAGCAGACCGATCGAGCCGGTGAGCATCGAGGCCTCATCCGAGAGGATATCGCCGAACATGTTGCTCGTCACCACCACGTCAAACTGCGAGGGGTTGCGCACCAGCTGCATGGCGGCGTTATCCACCAGCATGTCGGAGAGCGCGACATCAGGGTACTCTTTGCCGATGGCGTGTACCGTCTCTCTCCACAGGCGGGAGCTTTCCAGCACATTGGCCTTGTCGATGCTGATAAGCGTCTTCTTGCGCTTGCGGGCAAGGTCGAACGCCACGCGCGCGATGCGCTCGATCTCCTTTACGCTGTAGGCCTCGGTGTCGTAGGCCTCCTCGCCGCTCTCGGTCTGTCTTCTGCCGCGCTCACCGAAGTAGATGCCGCCCGTCAGCTCGCGCACGATTACAAGGTCGAGGCCCTTTTCGGCGATGTCCGCCCGTAAGGGGCAGGCACCGGCCAGCGAAGCAAACAGCTGCGCGGGGCGGATGTTGGCGTAAAGCCCCAGCGCCTTGCGGATGCCTAAGAGCGCCGCCTCGGGGCGCAGGGAGCCGGGCAGGGTGTCCCACTTCGGGCCGCCCACGGCACCCAGCAGCACGCTGTCGCTGGCAAGGCAGGTTTCCACCGTCTCCTTGGGCAGGGGGGTACCGGTAGCGTCGTAGGCACAGCCGCCCATCAGCACCTTTGTAAAGGTGAACCGGTGGCTATACCGCTGCCCCACCGCCTCCAGCACGCGGATAGACGCCTGTACAATCTCGGGGCCGATGCCGTCGCCCTCGATTACCGCAACTTTATAGTTCATATAAATGGTCGTTCCTTTCTTCCATAAAGCACAAAACCTTGAGCTTAAAAGGGAGCCCTTTCAAACTACGTCCTTTTCGTCGCTGGCTTAGGCGTTCTGCTCCAGCGCCTTTAACAGCCCGCCCGCCGAGATGATCTTCTGCAAAAACTCAGGGAACGGCTTAAAGGTATCGGTTTTGCCCGTGGTGTGGTTTATGAGCTCGCCCTTTTCAAAGTCGATGCTCACCTCGTCACCCTCACCAATCTCGGCGTCGCACTCGATAATCGGCAGACCGATGTTGATGGCATTGCGGTAGAAGATGCGCGCAAAGCTTTTGGCCACCACGCAGGAGATACCGCTGGTTTTGATGGCGAGCGGAGCGTGTTCGCGCGAGGAGCCGCAGCCGAAGTTGTAGCCCGCTGCAATGATATCGCCCTCTTTTACGCGGGTGACAAAGGTTTTGTCGATATCCTCCATGCAGTGGGCGGCAAGCGCCTTCGGGTCGGAGGTGTTGAGGTAGCGCGCGGGGATGATTACGTCGGTGTCGACATTGTCGCCGTATTTGATTGCGGTTGCATGCTTAATCATGGTTATTGCGCCTCCGTTTCATCGGGGGATGCGATCTTTCCGGCAATGGCCGAAGCCGCCGCCACCGCAGGGCTGGCGAGGTAAACCTCGCTCTTGGGGTGGCCCATGCGCCCTACAAAGTTGCGGTTGGTGGTGGCCACACACCGCTCGCCCTCGGCGAGGATGCCCATGTGCCCGCCAAGGCAGGGCCCGCAGGTGGGGGTGGAAACCACGCAACCCGCCTCAATGAAGGTTTTAAGCAGCCCCTGCTCCATCGCCTGTAAGTAAATCTTCTGGGTGGCGGGGATGACGATGGTGCGCACGCTCTTGTGCACACGTTTACCCTTTAAAATCTGCGCCGCTGTCTGTAAATCGGAAAGGCGGCCGTTGGTGCAGGAGCCGATGACCACCTGATCGATGGCTACCTCGCCCGCCTCTTCCACCGTTTTGGTGTTGCTGGGCAGGTGGGGGAACGATACGGTGGGGCGAATCGCAGAAAGGTCGATGTCGTACACGGCGTCGTAGGGGGCGTCTTCGTCTGCGGCAAACACCACGGGCTTGCGGGTGCTGTGCTCGGCGATGTAGGCAAGCGTCTGCTCATCCACCGGGAAGATGCCGTTCTTGCCGCCCGCCTCAATCGCCATATTGGCGATGCACAGGCGGTCGTCCATCGAGAGGGCGGCAACCCCGTCGCCCGAAAACTCCATGGACTTATACAAAGCGCCGTCCACCCCGATTCTGCCGATGATGTGCAGAATCACGTCCTTGCCCGACACCCACTTGCTGAGCCTGCCGGTGAGGTTAAACTTTATGGCGGAGGGCACCTTGAACCACGCCTTGCCGTAGGCCATGCCCGCCGCCATATCGGTGGAGCCCACGCCGGTGGAGAACGCGCCGAGCGCGCCGTAGGTGCAGGTGTGGCTGTCGGCACCGATCACCACGTCGCCGCTTACCACCAGCCCCCTCTCGGGCAGCAGCGCGTGCTCTACGCCCATTTCGCCCACGTCAAAGAAGTTTGTAATCCCCTTTTTGCCCGCGAACTCGCGCACCTGCTTGCTCTGCTCGGCGGCCTTGATGTCCTTGTTGGGGGTAAAGTGGTCGAGCACCAGCGCGATGCGGTTGCGGTCGAACACCTCGCCGCAGCAGGCCTTTTCATACTCGTTGATGGCAACCGGCGACGTAATGTCGTTGCCCAGCACCAAATCCAGGTTTGCCATAATCATGTCGCCCGCGGCGACCGCGTCCTTGCCGCAATGGCTGGCCAGTATCTTTTGCGTCATTGTCATGGACATTGCTTTTCGCTCCTATCTGCGCAGGGCAGTAATCTCTATGCGTATGCCTTGCTGCTTACAAACTGAATTCCATTTAAAAACTCTCTTCCTCATTCAGGGCGTATTCAATCGAATCCACCAGCGCCTCCCAGCTGGCCGCGATAATGTCGGTGGAAACGCCCACCGTCGTCCACTTGCGCTTGCCGTCGGCGCTTTCGATGAGCACCCGAACCTTCGCGCCCGTGGCGTGCTCCGCCTGCAGCACACGAACCTTATAGTCGGTTAAATGCACCTGCCCCAGCTGCGGGTAAAACACCGTAAGCGCCTTTCTAAGCGCAAGGTCGAGCGCGTGCACGGGGCCGTTGCCCACCGCCGCAGTGGTCTCGGGCTCTCCGTTAACCTGAATCTTGAGCATGGCGCTCGCGTTGGTTTCGCCGTCCGGGGAGGGGAACTCGCCGCTCGTTTTGTACATATCCAGTGAAAAGTGCGGAGTATACCGACCCAGCGCCCGCCGTACCAGCAGCTCGAAGCTCGCGTCGGCGGCCTCGAACTGGTAGCCGTCGTGCTCCTTTTCCTTAAGCAGGTTTAAGATTAAGCGTATCTGTTCCTCGTCCCTGGCTATGCCGGGCACGACGCCCTCCAGCTTTGCCAGCAGCGCGTTTTTGCCCGCGACCTCCGAGAGCAGAAAGCGCCGCTTGTTGCCCACCGAATCGGGCGTCACATGCTCGAAGGACTTGGAGATTTTGTTCACCCCGTCGATGTGCATACCCCCCTTGTGGGCAAAGGCGCTCGCCCCCACATAGGGCAGGTTGCTTTGCAGCGATAGGTTGCTGATCTCGGAAATCTTCATGGCGGCGCCTGTAAGCCGCTCCAATCTTCCGTTTACACACGCATAGCCATGCTTTAGCTGCAGCGTGGGGATGACGGCGCTGAGGTTTGCGTTGCCGCACCGCTCGCCGATGCCCGTAAAGGTGCCCTGCACATGCACGGCGCCCGCCTGCACCGAAAGAACGGTGCCCGCCACCGCGCAGCCGGTATCGTTGTGGCAGTGGATGCCCACGCGGGCACCCTCGAACGCCCGGCACACCGTCTGGGTGATGGTGTAGATCTCGAGCGGGCCGGTGCCGCCGTTGGTATCGCACAGGCAGAGCACCGCGGCGCCCGCTTCGTGCGCGGCCTTGAGCACCTGAAGGGCATAGTCGGGGTTGTTGAGGTAGCCATCGAAGAAATGCTCAGCGTCAAACACCACCTCCTTGCCCTTTCGGGCGAGGTACCCGACGGTATCGGAAACCATCGCGAGGTTTTCCTCTAAGGATATGCGCAGCACCTCGGTGACATGCAGGTCCCACGACTTGCCGAACACCGAAACGGCGGGGGTGTTTGCGCTAAGCAGCGAGCGCACGTTCTCGTCGTCCTCCACCGCCGTGTTCTTGCGGCGGGTGCTGCCGAAGGCGCAGAGCCTCGCGTTTTTAAGCGTCAAATCCGCCGCTTTCTCAAAGAACTCCATATCCTTGGGGTTGGAAACCGGGTTCCCGGCCTCAATGAAGGTTACGCCGAACTCATCGAGCACCTTGACGATGGCCAGCTTATCGGACACCGAGAAGGATATCCCCTCACTCTGCGCACCGTCCCGCAGGGTGGTATCCAGTATCTCCAGTTGTTTCATCGTCATCTTCATGCCTTTCTTGGGTGTTATACCCCAAAGAGGGGCATAAACCGAATTCTATACGCTATTATAGCCGTTAATACCGCAGCATCTTGTTGATGCCCGCGATATAAGCCAAGATACTTGCCTCGATAATGTCGGTGGAAAGGCCCTTGCCGGTAAAGATGCGGTCGCCCATGCGGAGCTTTACCACCACCTCGCCGAGCGCGTCGCGCCCCTCGGTAACCGAGTGGATGGCGTAATCCTCGAGCGAGTGCTCGGGCGCGCCCGTGAGCTTGTTGATGGCGTTAAACGCGGCGTCGATCGGGCCGTCGCCCAGCGCCACATCCTCGGTGATCTCCTCGTTGCGCTCAAGCCTGATCACGCAGGTGGCGGTGGAGAAGTTGCCCGCGTGCACGTCGAAGCGGTTGAGCCTGTAGGAGCCGTGGTTCATCGGCGTGCCGCTTGAGATGATCGCCTCCACGTCAAGGCGGGTAACCTCCTTCTTTTTATCGCAGAGGTCTTTAAACTTGGCGAAGTAGATATCGGCCTCCTCCGGGGTAATATCGTGCCCCCACTCCTTGAGCTGGTCGATAAACGCGTGCCGCCCGCTGTGTTTGCCGAGCACCATCTTGTTCTTGGCAAGCCCGATGGATTCGGGTGTCATGATCTCATAGGTGGTGCGCTCGGCGGCAACCCCGTGCTGGTGGATGCCCGACTCGTGCGCAAACGCGTTCTTGCCGACAATCGCCTTGTTGAGCGGCGGGATGATACCGATGGTATTGTAAATCAAACGGCTGGTCTGGCTGATCTTGGTGGTGTCGATGCCCGTATAGCAGTTTAAGCTCTGCCTGCGGGTGTGCAGCGCCATCACGATCTCCTCCAGCGCCGCGTTGCCCGCGCGTTCGCCGAGGCCGTTTACGGTGCATTCCACCTGCGTGGCACCCGCGCGCACACCGGCGAGCGTATTGGCCACTGCCATGCCGAGGTCGTTGTGACAGTGCACCGAGATGCGCGCCTTATCGATATTATCGACATTCTTCATCAGGTAATCAATGAGGGCGTACATCTCTTCGGGGGTGTCGTAGCCCACGGTATCGGGGATGTTCACCACCGTAGCGCCCGCGGTGATCACCTTGCGCACCACCTGCGCCAGGAACGCGGGGTCGCTGCGGGTCGCGTCCTCCGCCGAAAACTCGACGTTTTGGCAGTAATGCTTGGCGTAGGCCACCATCTTTTCGGCCTGCTCGAGCACCTGCTCGGGGCGCATCTTAAGCTTATACTCCATGTGCACGGGCGAGGTGGCAATAAAGGTGTGAATGAGCGGGCTTTCGGCATGCCTTACCGCCTCGTAAGACGCGTCGATGTCTTTTTCGAGCGCACGGGAAAGAGAGGCGATGGTGCAGTTCCTGATGGTTTTGGCGATGGTTTCAATCGATTCAAAGTCGCCCTTGCTCGAGATGGCAAAGCCTGCCTCAATGACATCTACCTTCATGCGCTCTAGCTGACGCGCCACCTCAATCTTTTCTTCCAGGTTCATGCTGCAGCCGGGGGACTGCTCGCCGTCGCGCAGAGTGGTGTCAAATACATATACTCTTCTTTCCATATTGATATACTTATTTCAATTAGAAATATAGAAACAATTCGAGCAAAAGGCCCCATTTATGCCTTTTGTGAAGAATTTTACGTACTATTTCTTATTGGAATTAGTATTACGCTCCTTTCTTTAGTTAATAGGTTTTATTTTAATAATAATCGTCATCGCTGCACGCTGTGGTGGTAAGCACGGCGCCGCGGTCGGCGCCCGTAACGGAGGCTTGGAACTTCTTTAGGCAGCCTTTTTGGGGTGCTGTCGCTTTAAGCGGGGTCTGCTGCCTGCGGAGCTCCAGCTCCGCCTTGGATATCTCGATATCCAGCCGGTATTCGGGGATATTGATTGAGATGATATCGCCCTCGCGGATGAAGGCGATCGGCCCGCCGAGGGCGGCTTCGGGCGAGATATGCCCGATGGCGGCGCCCCGGGTGGCGCCCGAAAACCGCCCGTCGGTGATCAGTGCAACCTCTTTATCCAGCCCCATGCCCGCGATGGCGGAGGTGGGGGCGAGCATCTCGCGCATACCGGGGCCGCCCGCGGGGCCTTCGTAGCGGATAACCACCACGTCGCCCTTTTGAATCTTGCCGCCGAAGATGGCCTCGCTCGCTTCATCCTCGCTGTTAAACACCCTCGCCCTGCCCTTATGCACCTGCATGTTTTCGGCGACGGCGCTGCGCTTTACCACGGCGCCGTTGGGGGCTAAACTGCCGAACAGGATGGCGAGGCCGCCCGTTTTGGAGTGCGGGTTCTCGATGGGCCGGATTACCTCGTAATCCTTCACCGATGCCTTTTCAAGCCAATCCTTAAGCGTACCGCCCGCCACGACGGGCAGTTCCGCTGCCAGCATTCCCGCCTTGTGCAGCTCGCTCATCACCGCCAGCACGCCGCCCGCCGCAAAAAGGTCCTGCATGTGGTGCGGCCCCGCAGGGGCAAGGCGGCAGAGGTTGGGGGTGTGCTCGCTGATCTCGTTGACCGTCTTTAGGTCAAACGGGATACCCGCCTCGTGGCAGACAGCGGCGAGGTGCAGCACCGAGTTGGTGGAGCAGCCCAGCGCCATATCCACAATGAGCGCGTTGCGCACCGAGCGCTCGTTTAGGATATCCAGCGCCGTAACCCCCTCTGCCACCAGCGCCATGATGCGCTCGCCCGCGAGCTTTGCAAGGCGCTCGCGGTGAGCGTATACAGCGGGGATGGTGCCGTTGCCGGGCAGTGCCAAGCCGATGGCCTCGCACAGGCAGTTCATCGAATTTGCGGTAAACATGCCCGCGCAGGAGCCGCAGCCGGGGCAGGCGTTATCCTCGTAATAGCTGAGGCGTTCGTCGTCAATTTTGCCTACACTGTAGGCGCCCACGGCTTCGAACACGCTGTTTAAATCCAGCGCCCTGCCTTCGTCGCCGCACAGCGAGAGCATCGGCCCGCCCGACACAAAGACGCTGGGCAGGTTGAGCCTTGCCGCCGCCATGAGCATGCCGGGCACCACCTTGTCGCAGCTCGGGATAAACACCAAGCCGTCAAAGCAGTGCGCAAGCGCCATGCACTCCACGCTGTCGGCGATGATCTCGCGCGAAACCAGCGAGTACTTCATGCCGGTGTGCCCCATCGCGATGCCGTCGCATACCGCGATGGTGTTAAACTCCATGGGGGTGCCGCCCGCCATCAGCACGCCGTCCTTCACCGCGCGCGCGATGCGGCCTAAGTGCACATGCCCCGGCACCACCTCGTTAAAGGAGTTGACGATGCCGATGAGGGGCTTTTTGATCTGCCCGTCTGAAAGCCCGGCGGCCTTTAAAAGCGAACGCTGCGGCGCGCGCTGCACGCCGTTTTTCATGGTATCGCTGATCATATATTCACCTCATTCAATCAATGGACAACGGAACGGTCAAGACCGTTCCCTACTTTAAAAGGCTTCTGCTGTGGTAACAGTGCCCTATTTGCTCTTGCCGGGCTTCCAGCTCATCTTCTCGCGAAGCTCCGCGCCCACCTTCTCGCACAGATGCTCGCTTTCCATCCGCCTTCTGGCGTTGAAGTAGGGGCGGTTGGCCTGATTCTCAAGGATCCAGTTGCGGGCAAAGGTGCCGTTCTGAATCTCGGTGAGCACCTTCTTCATCTCCTTCTTGGTCTCGTCGGTGATAATGCGCGGGCCGACGGTGTAGTCGCCGTACTCCGCGGTGTCGCTGATGGAGTAACGCATCATCGAAAGGCCGCCCTGCACCACAAGGTCGATGATCAGCTTCATCTCGTGGATGCACTCAAAATAGGCGCTCTCGGGCTGGTAGCCGGCCTCCACAAGTGTTTCAAAGCCCGCCTTCATCAGCGCGGTAACGCCGCCGCACAGCACGGCCTGCTCGCCGAAGAGGTCGGTCTCGGTTTCTTCCTTAAAGGTGGTTTCGAGGATGCCCGCCCGGGCACCGCCGATGCCCGCCGCGTAGGCAAGCGCTGTTTCAAACGCCTTGCCGGTGGGGTTTTGGTATACCGCAACGAGATCCGGCACACCCTTGCCCTCGGTGTACTGGCTGCGCACGGTGTGGCCGGGGCCCTTGGGTGCCACCATGATCACGTCTACATCGGCGGGGGGTACGATCTGGCCGAAGTGGATGTTAAAGCCATGGGCGAACATCAGGGTCATGCCGGGCTTTAGGTTCTGCTTGATATCCTGCTCGTAGAGCTTCGGCTGCTTCTCGTCGTTTACCAGAATCATCACCACATCCGAGGCCTTAACGGCGTCTGCGGTGAGCATTACATCCAGACCCGCC
Organism: Bacillota bacterium; assembly: GCA_023412215.1. Classification (GTDB taxonomy): domain Bacteria; phylum Bacillota; class Clostridia; order Oscillospirales; family Ruminococcaceae; genus Acetanaerobacterium. Next base: position 297,024 of record JAEYNX010000014.1, read on the forward strand.
TCACGTGCGCGCTTTGCCGAGGGGGCGCCCTCGTACAGGCCAACAATTACCTTCACGCCGCTGTCATGCAGGTTGAGCGCGTGTGCGTGCCCCTGGCTGCCGTAGCCGATGATGGCCACCGTCTTGCCCTTTAATACCGATAAGTCGCAGTCCTTCTCATAATACAGCTTTGCCATGTCTTTTTTCCTCCAGTTAATTTTTAATGTAATATAGATCTCACACCAAGTTAAACTCAGTAAGTCAGACAATAATTGTTGCGCCCCATGGCGGTTACGCCGGTGCGGCAGATTTCCACGATGCCAAACGGCCTGAGGTATTCCACGAACGCGTCCAGCTTTGAGCGGTCACCCGTGATCTCCACCGTGATGGTCTGCTGCGAAAGGTCTACCACCTTCGCCCTGAAGATCTGCACCGCCTCTAAAATCTCGGCGCGCTTGCCCTGCTCTACCCCGAGCTTTACCATCAAAAGCTCGCGCACCACCGTGTGGTCTCTGTCCATGATCTGTACGGTCTTTACATCCACCAGCTTTTCAAGCTGCTTTACAATCTGCTCTTTGATATAGTCGTCGCCGGTGGAAACAATCGTCATGCGCGAGATCTCGGGGTTCTCGGTTTCACCCACCGTGAGGGAATCGATGTTAAAGCCACGCTTGGAAAACAGCCCCGATATGCGGGTGAGCACGCCGAAATGGTTTGCCACCAGCACCGAAACAACGAATTGGTCGCTGCGCATTGTATCGCTCTCCCTTCCTCTATTTTTATGTCTGCCGATGTAAGGTTTTTTAGTATACCTGCTAAAAAACCTTACCCCTAATCTGAAGCGTTTTGATGAAACGCTTCAGTCGGCAGACATTATTTTAAGATGATCTCTTTGATGCTGCCGCCGGGGGGAATCATGGGGAGCACCCGCTCGTCGCTGTCGATGCGGCAATCGAGCACGAAGGGCCCCTCGCAGGCAAACGCCTCGTCGAGCGCCGCCTCGAGCTCCTGCGGCTCCTGCACCACCCTGCCGCTGCCGCCGAAGGCCTCGGCGAGCTTTACAAAGTCGGTTTTGCGGTTGAGGGTGGTTTGGGAGTAGCGCCTTTCAAAGAACTGCGTCTGCCACTGCCGCACCATGCCCAGCGCGTTGTTGTTGAGGATCACCACGATAATTGGCAGCGTGTTGCTCACCGCGGTAGCCAGCTCGTTTAAGTTCATGTGAAAGCTGCCGTCGCTTGTAAAGAGGAGGGTTTTCTGCCGCCCGGTGCCGATGCAGGCACCGACGGCGGCCCCCAGCCCGAAGCCCATGGTGCCGAGCCCGCCGCTTGTGACCAGGGTGCGCAGCTTTTGAAACCGGTAGTACTGCGACGTCCACATCTGGTGCTGCCCTACATCGGTGGCAACCACCGTGTTTTCGTTGGCTCTGGCGTGAACCGCCTCGATAACCATCTGCGGGTTTAAGCGGGATTTCGGCATGTCGATGCTGTTTTCTTCACTATTCTTGTAACCCTCGACCTCTTGATGCCACTCGGGGCGCTTCTGGGGCTTCACCGCCGCCATCAACCCCTGGAGGGTCTCTTTGATGTCGCCGAGGATACCCGCGTAGGCGGCGATATTCTTGCCGATCTCGGCGGGATCGATATCGATGTGCACCACCATGCGGTCTTTGGCGAATTCGTTCTTGTTGCCGGTGGCACGATCGGAAAAACGGGTGCCGATAGCAACGATCAGGTCGCTTTCATACAGCGCCTTGCTGGCGGCGTACCGCCCGTGCATCCCCACCATACCGAGTGCCCGTGGGTGATCGTAGGGCACGCTGGTGAGGCCCATCATGCTTAAGCCTATCGGTGCGTCGATGTACTCGGCAAACGCCAAAAGCTCTGCGGTGGCTGCGGAATGCACCACGCCGCCGCCCGCGTAGATGTAGGGCTTTTTCGCCTTTTCAATCAGTTTAGCGGCGCTTTGGTAATCCTCCTGCGTGGCGCTGCAGGGGCGCTCGGGTACCACCGGGGTATGCGGCTCATACTCGCAGCTGCCAAGCTGAACGTCCTTCGGAATATCCACCAGCACCGGGCCTTTGCGTCCCTCGTTGGCGATGGCAAAGGCCTCGCGCAGCGCGTCGGCGAGCTCCCCGACATCCTTTACGATGAAGTTGTGCTTGGTGATGGGCATCGTGATGCCGGTGATGTCTACCTCCTGAAAGCTGTCGCGCCCGATCAGCGCCGTGGGCACGTTGCCCGTGATCGCCACCATCGGGGTGCTGTCGAGGTAGGCGGTGGCGATGCCGGTTACAAGGTTGGTGGCGCCGGGGCCGGAGGTGGCGATCACCACGCCCGTTTTGCCGGTGGCACGCGCGTAGCCGTCGGCCGCGTGGGCCGCCCCCTGCTCGTGACAGGTGATGTAGTGGGTAATCTGATCGCTGCTTTTATAAAGCTCGTCGTAGATATTAAGCACCTGCCCGCCGGGGTAACCGAAGACGGTGTCCACCCCATGCTCGAGCAAGGTTTGTATGAGTATCTGCGCGCCTGTAAGCTTCAACTGAACCATTCCTTTCGTTGTGTTTAACAATCTATCCCTGGTGTCTATACCCGTTTGTGGCTGCATCTTAAAAAGCTCGTCGTAGATATTGATTACCTGTGCGCCGGGGTAACCGAAAATGGTATCCACCCCTTGTTCAAGCAGCACGCGCACAAGAATCTGCGCGCCCGTGAGTATCATAGGTCATCGCCCCTTCATGGTGTCGTTAAGGTTTTACTTTCTTACCGACGGTCAGCGGCTTATACCTTGGGCTTGCTGCTCATCAAAAAAAGCGCCCCGGCGATTTACCGCCAAGGCGCTCTATTTACCGAAGTTCTATTGTCTTCTGTAAACAGCCAAACCTTTTTAGGCAAACCTTGTATAAGCACCGCCGCCGATAATGACGATAATGCCGACTAGAATAATGACTAGTAGTACAAGGCCCGCAAAGGCAAGACTGCTTAAAAACATCGTGGTTTCTCCTTTCGACAAGATTAATGGATATTAATGTCTATTCATTGTAAAAAATAGGCCCTGCAGTGATGTTCACTGCAGGGCCTGCATCTTTCTTTATGGCTTTTTTTGCCTTAAAAGAGCATGTGACCTATCCCCTGTTTGCAGCGCAACACCCATCGGCACTATCATTTACTAGGCTAATGACTAGTACGATAATGCTAATTAGAATGTTGGTAATGACAAACATTAAAGACATTCGTCGTGCTCTCCTCGTTTGTGATTTGCTTTAGTATAGCAGAGTGAATTTTGCCTGTCAAGGTTTTTTACATAGTTTTTATATTTTATGGCATTCCCTATAAACTTGTTACGGTCTCCTGCGGTACGTATTCAAAGCCTGCCGCAATGCCCTTGTAGTCAAACAGCAGCGTGTTGTGAGCATAGAAGCGAAGCCGCGCGGTGCAGGATACCTGCTCGCGGATGGTGCGGCTCATATCGCCCTGCCTCGGCGCCTTTAGCACCTGCGAGGAATCGCTTTGAACGTCCACCACCAGCATGGCACCCCCCTGCTTTAGCACCAGTCCGCTGCCATCCCACCGCAGCACGCGCGCGCCGGTGTAGGTGGCAAGACGGTACTCTTTTTTGCCGTACTGCACCGCGCAGATGCAGCCCAAAAACGGCATGCCCAGAAAGGGGATATCGGCAACCGAGGCCATCACCGCGCAGGGCTTCGCCCCAAGGGCGATAAAACGGTTGCACTGCACCCACAGGTAGCTTGCGGGGAAGGAGGTGCCCCAGTCCTTTTCAAGGTAACCGGTACCACCGGTAAAATCCATCTCCCTGCCATTTAGCATAAGGCTACCGCTTAAGGTATGCCGCATACTGATGACACCGTGGTTGCACTGCATAAACGGCACACCGCTAAACGGCCCCATGATGTCGTACCGCAGCGGCGAAAGCGGGCCGTAGTGCATGGTGCCTTCGCAGTCCAATCCCCCGGTGTGGATGCTCACACGCACGCCCTTTTCGGTAAACAGGTTCTCCCCCACTTTGACGGCGGGCTGATGCCTCGCGCAGGCAACCGCCGAAACCGGGTAAGGGATATAATACGAGCCTTGCTCACAGGCCACCTGTATAAAAGCGGTTTTCTCGCCCTGCCCGCTTATGCTGATGCCCGGGATAAAGGCTATGGTGCCCGCGTCCCCGCTCAGGCGCACATACCAGCCTTCAAAAAAGCTGCCCTTTTTACCGCCGCCGTGGTAGTTATTCATGCTCCAGCCCTTCCATGGCGGGGTTGTCAAGGAGGTTTCCCTTGTAATCAAAGCGGGAGCCATGGCAGGGGCAATCCCACGACTTCTCGTCGGGGTTCCACTCCAGCTGGCAGCCAAGGTGCGGGCATTTGGCCAAAACGGTAAAAGCCTGCCCGTTTTCATCCTTGTATACGCCCAGCTTCTCGTCGTTAAATTCAATCACGCCGCCGTGGCCAGGCGCCAAATCGGCAAGCTTCTCCTCCGGTACCTTGAACGCGCGTCGGGTAAGCCCTTTGGTGGCCTGTTTGATTTCCTCCCCCAGCCCCTTTGCCGAGGCTGCAAGGTTCATGCGCTGCGGGTCGAACACCGCTGCATAAGGATTATCAACCCCCGTAATCAGGTCGCATAAAATCATTGAGGCTGCCATGGCGTTAGACATGCCCCACTTTTTAAACCCCGTAGCCACGTAAAGGTCGGGCGTGAAGGCGGAGTAGTTGCCGATAAACGGGATGCTGTCGGTGGTGATGCAATCCTGCGCCGACCAGCAGCACACCTCCTCGCTGTTGTAAAAAAGCTCTTTCGCGGCCTTGCGCAGCCGGTTGTAGCAGCCGCCCGCACTGTTTTCGCCTGTGCGGTGCCCCGCGCCGCCGAGCAGCAGAAACTCGCCGTAGCTGCGCAGCGAGTACCCCTTGCCGGTCGCCTCGATATACATCCCCTCGATCTTCGGCACATTCTTAAGGGCGAGGACATAGGAGCGGTCCTGATGCTGCCGTATGAAGTAGTAGCCCGGCACGTTGATAAAGGGGTAGTGGGTGGCGACGACGATCTTTTCGGCAAGCACCTTCGCGCGGTCGGTGGTAACCTCGTGCCCGTCCACCTTCCGCACCATGGTGTGCTCATAGATTTTAAGGTTACCGATAACGCCCGCGATGAATTTAAGCGGATGGAACTGCGCCTGATTGTTAAACCGCACCGCGCCCACCACGGGGAAGGGCAGCTCGGTGGTGCTAGTAAACTCGGCGTCGATGTTTAATCGCTGCGCGGCCTCCGCCTCGAGCATCAGTTGGGAGACATCGTCGCTGGAGTAGGCAAAGGCGGGGCGGTTTTCAAAGTTGCAGTCGATTTTACGGGTGCCCACCCAATCGCGGTATTCGCAGACGGCCTTTTCGTTGGCGGAGGCGTACTGCTGCGCCTTTTCAAACCCCAGCGTCTGTATAAGGTTATTGTACATCACATAGTGCTGTGAGGTGATCTTCGCGGTGGTACCCCTGGTGACGCCGCCCGCGATCCGGTCCGCCTCCAGCACCGCCACCTTCAGCCCTTTTTCCTGCAGGCGCACGGCGGTTAAGATGCCCGCCATCCCCGCGCCGATGACCGCCACATCCACTGAAATGTCCTCGTTGAGCGGCGCTTGCTCCTCTATCTCAAAACCCATCGTCCAGATCGATTGCATGAGGGTGTTCCTCCTTTGATTTTACTTCTTCAGCCGCTGCCCCAGCTCCTCAATGCCGTAAAACGGCTCCTCGCAGGCGTTGCCACGGCACAGATAAAAGGCGGTGCGCTGCCCGTTTAAGCCGTACGCGGCGGTATATGGGGCTATCTTCTCTATTGTTTGCCGGTTTTCCGGCGTTATTACAAGCGTAAACAGGTTTGGGGCCGCCTGCCCGACCAATGCCTGCCGCACCGCCTCCAGCGACTCGGTATCCGCTAAAACGCTCACCAGCTCCTTGGAGGGCAACAGCTCCTGCAACAGCGCGTAGTGGTAAAAGCAAAAGCCCGCCGGATAGCGCCGCGCCTCCCCCGCGCAGAAGGCAAACTGCCGCTCGCTTAAGCTGCGCCAGCGCTCCTCCCCCGTAAGCCGCGAAAGCGCCAGCAGCACGCAAGCCGCCGCCGAATTCCCCGAGGGGATCGCTCCGTCGTACACCTCTTTGGGGCGGTAGAGCAGGGCTTCGGCCTGAGAGGAGCTTAAGAAAAAGCCTCCCGCCTCCTCATCCCAGAAATCCCGCTGCATGATCTCGGCAAGCTGTGCTGCTGTTTGAAGCCAGCGTGCCTCAAAGGCAGCGGCGTATAGCTCGAGCGCCGCCCACGCCAGAAATGCGTAGTCGTCCAGATGCGCGGGGCCGAAGGCCTTGCCCTCACGAAAGCCCACGCGCAGCCCCTCCTGCCCTTCCTCAAGCGGCCTTAGCATCAGGGCGACCGCCCGCTCGGCGGCTTGCAGGCAGGCCTTTTTGCCCAGCACCCGGTACGCCCGCGCGAAGGCTGCGATCATCAGCGCATTCCACGCGGTGAGCTGCTTGTCGTCTTTGTGCAGGCTCATGCGGCCCTTGCGGTAGTCATAAAGCTTTTTGCGCATGGCATCCAGCTCGCCGCCGAGGGTTTCATAATCGTCATTCTCAATGAGATTCAGGATGTTCTTTCCCTCGAAATTCCCGCGATTGGTAACACCGTAGGTTTGGCAGAAGGCCTCGGCGTCCCCGCCGAGCACCTTGTGAATCTCCTCGGGGGTAAAGAGGTAGTACTTGCCCTCCACCCCCTCGCTGTCGGCGTCCTGCGCGCTGTAAAACCCGCCCTCGGGGGAGGTCATCTCGCGCAGGATGTAGTCAAGCGTCTTTTCGGCGACCTCCTTGTAAAGCGGCACGCGGGTGATCTCATAGGCCTCAAGGTAGGCCATGGTGAGCAGCGCGTTATCATAAAGCATCTTTTCAAAATGCGGGGCAAGCCACCACTCGTCGGTGGAGTAGCGCGAGAAGCCGAAGCCGATATGGTCGAAGATGCCGCCGCGGTACATCTGCCGCAGGGTGGTTTCCGCCATCTGCAAGGCCTCGGCGTCCCCCAGCAATTCGTACCTGCGCAGCAGAAACAGCAGGTTGTGGGGCGTGGGGAACTTGGGCGCGGGCGAAAAGCCGCCGTACTCGCCGTCAAAGCCCTGCTTAAGCTGCTTGGCCGCCTTTTCGGGCAGCTCCAGCCCCGGCAGTGCGGTGGGTTCGCCTTTATCGGCATACGACTGCACGGCCTTTGCAATCTGCTCGCTGCTGGATAACAGCGCCTGCCGGTTCTGCCGCCACTGCTCCGCGGCGGTTTTAAGCAGTTCCATCAGGCCCGTCATGCCGCGCCTGCCCGTTTTGGGCAGGTAGGTGCCCGCGAAGAACGGCTTCTTTTCGGGCGTCATGAGAATAGTGAGCGGCCAGCCGCCCTGCCCGGTGAGCGCCTGACACACCGACATGTAAACGGTGTCTACGTCCGGGCGCTCCTCCTTATCCACCTTCACGGCGATGAACTCGCGGTTTAGCAGCGCCGCAACCTCCCCGTCCTCGAACGATTCGTGCGCCATGACATGGCACCAGTGGCAGGTGGAATAGCCGATGGAGAGAAACACGGGCTTGTCCTCGGCCTTCGCCCTGACAAACGCCTCACTGCCCCACGGGTACCAGTCCACGGGGTTGCGGGCGTGCTGCAGCAGGTAGGGCGAATGCGCCTGCGCAAGGCGGTTCGGTTTTGGCTCGTTCATGGCGTACTCCTTTTTAAACAATACTTAACTATAACCTTGCCAGTTTAAGCGCTGCTATGCCCGCGCACTGAATCTTTATTACGGATTTTGTTTTTATTTGCACAATATTTACTTTATTAACGGTTTACTGGGAGGTTTATGGGACAGGGGGAGGTGTATAATGGGGGCAAATAAGAAAAACGGGTAGAACGAGGCCACCCCGCCCGAAAAACGGGCGGGGTGGCGACAGGCACAGAATAGCAAAAATATATGATATCTTTTAAATCCACACCTAAAGTAGGTGACAATTCATTATACCGTTTTAAGTGAACTGTGTAAATGCATTTTTAATGTTGGATTAACTCCATTTAAGTGTTTTATGAAATATAGGAGGTATAAATATGTCACTTTCTCATATCAGTTCATCTGGGAGAGAACAAACCAATCAGGAACATAATGAAAATACTGCCAAGCTGTGCGAAGAGTATGCCGCTACAATCGGTCTACAGTATGTAGGCCGCATTGCCGGGCTTCTCCACGACCTGGGGAAGCTTAAGCAGGTTTTCGAAGCTTATCTTCGATATTCATATCAGCACCCCGAAGATAAGAACCGGCGCGGTACGGTAAACCATGCTTCGGCGGGCGCACGCTACATCATGGAGCGCTATTGGAGCAATGTCGATAAATTCCGCGCGCTCACGGCTCAATTGATTTCATTGTCGATAGCGGGGCACCACGGGTACATTCCCGATATCATCAATCTTGATGGAACAGATTGTTTTGATAAGCGTTTGAAACCTGATAAAGAGGTGCATTACGAGGAATCGGTTACAAATTTCCTTGCTGAATGCTGCAGCGCAGAACAACTGGACGCTGACTTTGAAAACGCGCGCGATGAGGTTGCCGCTCTTTATGCTCACTTTTCCGGCTATAACAAACAGCAAGGGTTTTTCGCTTTGCATCTGCTCGCAAAATATCTTTACAGTTGTTTGATTGATGCCGACCGGTATGATACTTATCTGTTTATGTGCGATAAAAAAGAAGAGGCGCCTGCTAATACCCACGCATTATGGACAGAACTTTCACAAAACCTTGAGCGATATCTGGCGGGCCTCGGCAATACCAGCCCGATTGGTGTTCTACGTAAGGAGTGCTCCGAAGCATGCCTGCATTTTGCCAAACAAGGCAAAGGCATCTACCGCCTCGCCCTGCCCACCGGTGCGGGTAAGACCTTGGCAAGCCTTCGGTTTGCCTTGAATCACGCCAAGGAGCATGACGATATCGAACGCATCTTTTACATAATACCTTACACAACAATCATAGACCAGACCTCGGATTGCTTTAAAAAAGCCCTGCAGCGTAAGGACGTTATACTGGAGCACCACTCCAATCTGATATTGGAGGATAAAATAAGGCAAACGCTTATTGATAAAGGTTTCCTTCCAAAAGATACTGCCAAACTCATGGAGGAGGAACTGGAAAGGTACGAACTACTGACCGAGCGTTACGACTCGCCTATTATTCTGACAACCGCCGTACAGTTCTTCAACGCGTTTTTCGGCGGCTCCCAGAGTATGCGCAGAATGCACCGCTTTGCAAAATCGGTCATTATATTCGACGAGGTACAAACCGTGCCTGTAAAATGCATCGCGCTCTTTAACAGTGTGTGCAATTTTCTGGCAGACGCCTGCGGTAGCACTATTGTTCTTTGTACCGCTACGCAGCCGCTTTTGGATAAGGTGCGCATTCCCTTAAAACTGCCGCAGAAGCCGGACATGGTTGAACGTCCCGCCGATATCCATAAATCGTTTAAGCGGGTTAATGTACAGGATTGCCATATTGCCGGCGGCTACGATACAGAGGCTTTGAGCGATTTTGTAATGGATAAGCTGGAGAAAAACCGCAGCCTGCTGACTATTTTAAACACGAAACGCGAGGCCGCCTCCCTATACAGCGCTTTAACCAAGCTGAATAAGCACCTGCCTGCGGAGGAGCAGTTCTTCCTTTGCCACCTAAGCACAAGCATGTGCCCCGCTCACAGAAGGGCTATTATAGATGAACTTGTTAAAAGCTTAGGCGACCCCAAGTTTAACAAGCGCATCGTCTGCATCAGCACGCAGCTGATTGAGGCCGGCATTGATATCTCTTTTGAGTGTGTCGTGCGGGCACTTGCCGGGCTTGACAGCATTGCGCAAGCCGCCGGGCGGTGCAACCGCAACAAGACAAAGGATATCGGTATGGTTTATATCGTAAACATCGCGGGCGAGAACCTCTCAAAACTGCCTGATATCAAATTAGGTGCCGAGCACTGCGAACGCGTGCTGGGTATGTATAAAGATCAGCCTGAAGTCTTCGACGATGATTTGCTTTCACCCAAAGCCATTGAGGAGTACTTTAAAGGCTACCTGAAAGAACTGGAAAAGGATAATAAGACGGCTTATCCCGTTAAGAATCTAAATGTGAACCTCTATGACCTGTTAAGCGATAACCCCCATGCGGTGGAAGCATACATAGGTAGGAACAAGCGAAATTCCAATCTCATACTCCGGCAGGCCTTTAGCACGGCTGCTGAAAACTTTGAGGTGATAGACAGCGATACGGTGTCCGTTTTGGTCCCATATGAAAAAGAAGGCAAGGAACTCATCACAACGCTGAACGGGCGCAGTTCGCTCGACCAACAAAGGGATGCCTTAAAACGGGCGCAGCAGTACAGTGTAAACCTTTTTCGACATCAGTTCGATTACCTTACAAAACAAAAGGATGCTATAAAACCATTATTAAACGGAGGTGTATTGGCGCTAAACGAAGCTCATTACAGCGAGACGCTCGGGGTAGTGGCCGAGCCTGAAATGATGGCGTTTCTTGCAACCGATAATTTAAAAGAGAGGTGATAACATGGAAAAACCAAACAGCGTGGAGTTTAAGGTTTGGGGGCGATCAGCACTTTTCAGCGACCCTATTACCCGCCTCGGCGGCGAAAAATTCTCCTACCAGATTCCGACCTATCAGGCGCTAAAGGGCATTGTGGAATCGGTGTATTGGAAGCCCACTTTCATCTGGGTCATCGACGAGCTGCGTGTGATAAACCGCATTCAAACGCAATCGCGCGGTATGCGTCCGATAGGGTACGGCGGCGGGAACACCCTCTCCTACTATACCTATCTCAGGGATGTGGAGTATCAGGTAAAGGCGCACTTTGAATGGAACCTTTTCCGCCCCGAGCTGGAAGGCGACCGCAACGAGAACAAGCATTACTTTATTGCCAAGCGCATGATCGAGCGCGGCGGGCGCCGCGATATCTTCTTAGGCGCACGCGAATGTCAGGGCTATGTTGAGCCCTGCGCATTCGGCGAAGGCGACAGCTATTACAAGGACGACGGCGAACTGTCGTTCGGGCTAATGTTCCACGGCTTTGACTACCCCGATGAAACGGGCAAAAACAAGCTGGGTGTAAGGTTATGGACCCCGATCATGAAGAACGGCACCATTTCATTCATCCGACCCGAGGAATGCACCGTCCGGCGCGAGATTTCCGATATGCAGCCTAAAATATTCGGCTTTAATAATTTCATCGGGCTGGACGAATTCTGCAAAGGAGATGACTGCCTTGAGCTGGATCGCGCAGCTTTATGAAACCTATGAGAATTGCAAGGATGCCGTAGGGGCCATACAGCCGGACCAGAAGACGCCGCTGCTGCCCATCGCCCATTCCACACAGAATGCACAGGTGGAAGTAGTATTGAACACCGGAGGAGTTTTCGAAAGCGCTGCTGTGGTAAACAAGGACGATGCCGTAACCATCATCCCCTGTACGGAAGATTCCGCCAGCCGAAGCGGTAAGGCTGTTTTCCCCCACCCGCTATGCGACAAACTACAATATATTGCCGGTGATTATAGGCGGTACGGCGGTGAAAAGGGGGAGGAATTCTATAAGAAATATCTTGAACAGCTTGAAGGGTGGTGTGCTTCCCCCTATGGCTGCTATGAGGTTCGCACCATTCTCTCCTACCTTAAAAAGGGTATGTTGATATCGGACCTCGTGGCCTGCAAGGTGCTTTGCTGCGGTGAGGACGATAAGCTGCTTGAAAAATGGACAGGCAGCAAAGAGAAAACGCCCAAGATATTTACGGCGCTAAACGCGGGGCAGAGCGAGGCTTTTGTACGGTTCATCGTTCGCGGCGAAAGCGGCGAGGACGGCAAGGTGTGGAAAAGCAAACAGGTGTGGGAGAGCTACATAAACTACTGTTTAAGCCTCAAAGAAGACACCGATCTGTGTTACGTTACCGGCAAAGCCATCCCCTGCTCCGACAAGCACCCCGCAAAGATCCGAAATACCGCCGATAAGGCTAAGCTCATTTCGGCAAACGATTCCTCCGGCTTCACCTATCGCGGCAGATTTTCTGAGGACACTCAGGTGGTGCGCGTGGGCTACGTTCCTTCTCAGGAGGCACACAACGCGCTACGTTGGCTGATCGACAGGCAAGGCAATCAGCATGGGGAACAGTCGATTGTCGCCTGGGGCAGCAAGAATGAGAAGGTGCCGTCCGTTCCCGTGGATTCCTTTGATTTTTTCAGTGAAAGCACCGATAATCCACCCGCCCCGCCGCAAACCCAGCAGGCCTTTGCTTTGCAGTTGAACAAAACCATCAGCGGCTATGGCAAATACCTCGATACAAAGGCTCAGGTATTAATTATTGCAGTGGATGCCGCTACTGTCGGCAGGCTTTCCATTACCTATTATCGCGAGTTAAACGGCTCTGAGTTCTTGGAGCGCATACAACGGTGGCACAACGGTTGCGCATGGCTTCACAACTATAAATGGGCCGGCAATGGTGTGGACGCAAAAGGCAAGCCGCAAAATGCCAGAACAACCTTTTATGGTGCCCCGTCGCCCAAGGATATAGCTGAGGTCGCTTATGGGAAGAACTGTTCCGATAAGCTTAAAAAGGCGACTGTAGAACGGCTACTTGCCTGTATCATCGACGGTGCCCACCTGCCCTATGACATCGTGCAGTCGGTGGTTTCACAGGCCTCCCGCTGCGCCGAGATCGAATGGTACGACTGGGAAAAGGCCCTGAGCATCGGGTGCGCCTTAGTACGTAAGTATTACAGCGACGAGCTGAAAAGAGACCCTAAAAACGCAAAGTTTAAGGAGGAATTAGAAATGAGTTTGGACCCTAACCAAAAGGACCGAAGCTATTTGTTTGGCAGACTGCTCGCCATTGCTCAGGAGATTGAATCTTGGGCTTTGTACGAAGCGGATGTAAGCCGAGAGACCACCGCCGAAAGAATGATGCACCAATTTACGAAAACTCCTTACAAGACATGGAACAACCTGTATAAAGCGCTCGAGCCCTACAAAAGCCGCCTAGGCGATAAGGTTCATCAGCTTGACCAGTTGATGGTTCAGATAACTGACATGCTGACCTTTGAGGATTTTTCCAGCACCAAGCCGCTGGACAATGTTTGGCTGCTCGGGTATTCCTCACAGCGGCAGGTACTCCTTGAGGAGAAGGAAGCCCGCATTGCCCGTAAGAAACTGAAAGACCAGCAAGCTCAGCAAACAGAGACGAAATAAGATTAATGATAAGGAGAGATTAAGATGAATGTATTAAATCACAAGGTAGATTTTGCAGTAGTGGTATGGGTTAAAAACGCCAATCCCAACGGTGACCCGCTCAACGGGAACCGCCCTCGCGAGGATTACGACGGCTTCGGAGAGATATCGGACGTATGCTTAAAGCGTAAGATTCGCAACCGCCTGCAGGATATGGGGCAGAATATCTTCGTGCAGTCCGACGACCGCGCAACGGACGGCTTTAAAAGCCTCAGAGACCGTGCCAGCGGCAATTCCGCTTTGAAAAAGGCGGAGGGCGAAAAAGACAAAGAGCAGTACGCCAAGATCGCCTGTGAATCGTGGATTGACGTACGCAGCTTTGGACAGGTGTTCGCGTTCTCTAGCGACAAGAAGGGCGAAGGCGTTTCGGTAGGCGTTCGCGGGCCGGTATCCGTCCACAGCGCAATCAGCGTACTGCCCATACAGATTTCCAGCATGCAGATTACCAAAAGCGTTAACAGCGAGACCAGCGAAAAGAAATCCTCCGACACTATGGGCACCAAGCATCGCGTGGATTACGGCATGTATGTGTTCTATGGCAGTATCAACCCACAGCTTGCCTCCAAAACCGGGTTTTCGGATACCGACGCACAGTTTATCCATGCAGCGCTGAAAACACTGTTTGAAAATGATGTTTCCTCAGCCCGCCCCGACGGCAGCATGGAGGTAATGAAGATGTTCTGGTGGGAGCACAACTGCCCAAGTGGCCAGTATTCTTCCGCCAAGGTACACCGCTTAGTAAAGGTTGAGCTAAAAAAAGACCTCGACCCGAAGCAAGTCACATCCTACGATATTAGTGCTGCTCCGCTTGAAGGCCTTATCCCCGATGTGTATGAAGGAGTATGACGAGGAGGACTTCCTGCTGCTCTCCGGCATACAGCACTTCACCTTCTGCCGCCGGCAATGGGCGCTGATACATATCGAGCAGCAGTGGAACGAAAACCTGCGCACGGTGGAGGGGCATATTTTGCACGAAAGGGCACACGACGGCTTTTCAAGCGAGAAGCGGGGCGATGTCATCACCTCCCGTGGGATGCCCGTCTTTTCGCGCACTTTGGGGGCAAACGGCGTGTGCGATATTGTCGAGCTGCGCCTTGACGGAAACGGCGTAACCCTCACAGGGCGGGAAGGGCGATACCTTCCCGTGCCTGTGGAGTATAAGCGCGGCAAGCCGAAGGAGGGCGACGAGGATACCCTGCAGCTCGCGGCGCAGGCCATCTGCCTTGAAGAGATGCTGCTGTGCAGCGTACCCTATGGCTACCTGTACTACGGCGAAACCAACCACCGCACACGGGTGGAGGTCGACGGCGCGCTGCGCGATAAAGTTTATGCCGCCTTTACCGAGATGCACGAGCTGTATGAGCGGCGCTATACCCCGAGGGTAAAGCCCACCAAGGCCTGCAGCGCCTGCTCCCTGCGCGACTTATGCCTGCCCAAGCTGTTAAAAGCAGCCTCCGCGGCAGATTACCTGAAAAACAGGATAGAGGAGGTGACACCATGAAAAAGCTGCTCAACACGCTCTATGTCACCTCGCCCGATACCTACCTCTCTCTCGACGGTGAGAACATCGTAGTACTGAAAGAAGAAGCCGAGGCGGCTCGACTGCCGCTGCACAACCTCGAGGGCATCGTAGCCTTTGGGTATACCGGCGCGAGCCCTGCGCTGATGGGCGCGTGCGTGAAACGAAACATTGCGCTCACCTTCATGACACAGAGCGGCCGCTTCCTCGCCCGGGCGGTGGGGGAAGTAAACGGCAATGTCACGTTGCGCAAGGAACAGTACCGCATCTCGGATGATGAGGGTCAAAGCGCGCGGCTGGCGGCACGGTTTATCCTCGGCAAGCTGTTCAACGCCCGATGGGTGCTGGAGCGCGCCACGCGCGACTATCCCACGCGCCTGGATGTGGAGAAACTCAAAGGCGTCTCACAGTCGCTGGCGGAATCGATCCGGCTGGCGGCCGACTGTTCTGACCTCAAGCAGCTGCGCGGTATCGAGGGGGAGGCCGCGAGCCTGTATTTCAATGTCTTCGATGATTTAATCCTGCAGCAAAAGGAGGGCTTCACGTTTCAGGGGCGAAACCGGCGTCCGCCGCTGGATAGTGTGAATGCCCTGCTCTCGTTTGTCTACACGCTTCTTGCGCACGACTGTGCCGCGGCGCTGGAGGGGGCGGGGCTGGACGCCTATGTGGGTTTTCTTCACCGCGACCGCCCGGGCCGAATCTCGCTGGCGCTGGACCTCATGGAGGAACTGCGCAGTGTGTATGCCGACCGTTTTGTGCTCTCGCTCATCAACCGCCGCGAGATCACGCCAAGCGGCTTTACCCGCAAGGAGAATGGTGCCGTTATCATGGAGGACGATACCCGCAAGGCAGTGCTGCGCGCGTGGCAGGAACGCAAGCAGGAGCAAATCACCCACCCGTACCTCGAGGAAAAGACGGAATGGGGGCTCATCCCGCATGTGCAGGCCATGCTGCTGGCCCGGTTTATCCGTGGCGACCTCGATGATTATCCCCCGTTTTTGTGGAAGTAGGTGAAGAGATGCTCGTACTGATTACCTATGACGTGAATACCGAAACTGCCGCGGGGCGAAAGCGCCTGCGCAAGGTGGCAAAGCAGTGCGTGAACTATGGCCAGCGCGTGCAAAACTCTGTTTTTGAGTGTGTACTGGATGCCGCGAAGTGCCGTGAGGTGCAGCATATTCTCGAACAGATTATCGACAAGGATAAGGACAGCCTCAGGTTCTACTATCTGGGCAACCACTATCAAAGTAAGGTAGAGCATATCGGTGCCAAACCCTCCTTTGATGTGGAGGGCACACTGCTGGTGTAGTGCGAACCCAAAGCAACCACAAAAATGGTGGGGGCTTCGCACCATATTAAGCTGCTGCTCTTGCTTATACAGACATTATTTTTCGTAGCTTTTTTAGGAATTGAGCAACAGTATTGTTAAAGATGTAGGATGAGGATCCTAGTATTGGAGGCACTGTTGTGTGTTTTTGCTGTCGCTCCCTACGCGGGAGCGTGGATTGAAATTACTGTTATGAGTGCTCCTGCCGAGCTCGATACTGTCGCTCCCTACGCGGGAGCGTGGATTGAAATTTATGTGTGGAGTAAACCTTATATAACTGCTTCTGGTCGCTCCCTACGCGGGAGCGTGGATTGAAATTCTCCCCCAATGTCATAAGCCGGCGCAATTCCTCGTCGCTCCCTACGCGGGAGCGTGGATTGAAATAGAATGAAGTAGATGTTATATACCACTATGGCAATGTCGCTCCCTACGCGGGAGCGTGGATTGAAATTGGGTGAGCAGCCACATGAGCGACACAGGGAAATTGTCGCTCCCTACGCGGGAGCGTGGATTGAAATGATTACCGCCCATGAAATTTGCACCGTAGACCAAAAGTCGCTCCCTACGCGGGAGCGTGGATTGAAATTCAAAGTCCTCACGGTCATAAACCTTAACCGAGGTGTCGCTCCCTACGCGGGAGCGTGGATTGAAATAGAAGAATTTGTCGGGGAGGATTCCTCGGGAGTTCGTCGCTCCCTACGCGGGAGCGTGGATTGAAATACCTTTTTATAAGGAGGTGTTTGTATTATGGCTGTCGCTCCCTACGCGGGAGCGTGGATTGAAATGGATATAAGCTATTCTGCACCTTGTCGACGATGGGGTCGCTCCCTACGCGGGAGCGTGGATTGAAATTCAAACACAATAACGCCTCCTGTTTTAAAGCAGGTCGCTCCCTACGCGGGAGCGTGGATTGAAATTGAACTAGTATCCTCGGCGGGCACATCCAGCGGGTCGCTCCCTACGCGGGAGCGTGGATTGAAATAAACACCGCACTAAGCTGCTTACGCAGAGTATCAGGTCGCTCCCTACGCGGGAGCGTGGATTGAAATATTTTACCAATTTTATCATACAATCATACTGTTGGTCGCTCCCTACGCGGGAGCGTGGATTGAAATAGCCGTTCCCCGCGGCGATTTAAGATTGAAAGGATGTCGCTCCCTACGCGGGAGCGTGGATTGAAATAAATGCTTAATTCGGCGGTCAAGAAAGATTACGTGTCGCTCCCTACGCGGGAGCGTGGATTGAAATTCGAAATCCTCACGGTCATACACCTTTACCGACGTCGCTCCCTACGCGGGAGCGTGGATTGAAATCGAAAATCATCATCAGATACATAAACAATACCTGTCGCTCCCTACGCGGGAGCGTGGATTGAAATACATCTTTATGCGGACGTCGACCATAAAAATAGATGTCGCTCCCTACGCGGGAGCGTGGATTGAAATGACGCTTGTAACCGCCTGTAGTGTGAATATAATGTCGCTCCCTACGCGGGAGCGTGGATTGAAATTCGATGATGTGTCAGAAAATGGTATCTCCAATGAGTCGCTCCCTACGCGGGAGCGTGGATTGAAATCATAAGTACCACGAAACAATAGAAAATCACTTGCAGGTCGCTCCCTACGCGGGAGCGTGGATTGAAATTATACTCAGCCAAAGTACAATAAGGGAAATGAGCAGTCGCTCCCTACGCGGGAGCGTGGATTGAAATATCTGAAACATAAATAATACCCACAGCAGTAACAAGTCGCTCCCTACGCGGGAGCGTGGATTGAAATCCAATGTGTTTTTGATTCTGTTTGATGGGATTGTAGTCGCTCCCTACGCGGGAGCGTGGATTGAAATATTTTATCTGTTGTATATGTGCTGCCCGTTGCTCGTCGCTCCCTACGCGGGAGCGTGGATTGAAATATTTTGATTCGCCGCGGGGAACGGCTAAATCTGGTCGCTCCCTACGCGGGAGCGTGGATTGAAATATTCGTCAAGCGTATCTGCCAGCTCGTGGGCTCGGGTCGCTCCCTACGCGGGAGCGTGGATTGAAATATAACCTCTCCCGCGATTGTACCTCCAGTCATGAGGTCGCTCCCTACGCGGGAGCGTGGATTGAAATATCGGGAATCTTCCAGCCGACGAACTTGGCGAAGTCGCTCCCTACGCGGGAGCGTGGATTGAAATGCCTTTGTCCTGATGCTCTGCGTAAGCAGTTGAGTCGCTCCCTACGCGGGAGCGTGGATTGAAATCATTAGACCTATTGATAAAACTAGCAAAATATTGTCGCTCCCTACGCGGGAGCGTGGATTGAAATTGGCGGGAAATCCTTGCTTTGAGCCGACGAAAAGTCGCTCCCTACGCGGGAGCGTGGATTGAAATTTTCTGCAGGTGCATTAAGGGATTGGGTGATTAGTCGCTCCCTACGCGGGAGCGTGGATTGAAATATCCGCAACTTGACGTCCGAGACGGCCTGCAGATGTCGCTCCCTACGCGGGAGCGTGGATTGAAATTATTTCTGCCGGTACCGCTCGCGGCCGGCAGAAGTCGCTCCCTACGCGGGAGCGTGGATTGAAATACACCCCAAACGGTAATTGTAACGGGCGGCGGTGTCGCTCCCTACGCGGGAGCGTGGATTGAAATTGCCTGCCATTATCAATCATCTTTGGACGAAAATGTCGCTCCCTACGCGGGAGCGTGGATTGAAATACACCCCAAACGGTAATTGTAACGGGCGGCGGTGTCGCTCCCTACGCGGGAGCGTGGATTGAAATTCAACAGCATATGGAAGATGGCTGGAATATATGCCGTCGCTCCCTACGCGGGAGCGTGGATTGAAATGTATGCCCAACTTACCTGAGGTCGCTCATATCCGGTCGCTCCCTACGCGGGAGCGTGGATTGAAATTGGGCTTATCGTGTCCGCTGTTATAGCAAACCGATGTCGCTCCCTACGCGGGAGCGTGGATTGAAATTACGACAAGCTGAAACACACTTATTTTTTTTGCTGTCGCTCCCTACGCGGGAGCGTGGATTGAAATGTATATTAATGGATTGATTACAACTGATTATGCGTGTCGCTCCCTACGCGGGAGCGTGGATTGAAATTAAGTACTGTAGTTATTGGTGCTGTTACATATGGTGTCGCTCCCTACGCGGGAGCGTGGATTGAAATGTGCTGATATAGATCTGGTCACCGTATTTATGCCGGTCGCTCCCTACGCGGGAGCGTGGATTGAAATAGAGAAGTTATATCTATCGACCTTTTCCCCATCGGTCGCTCCCTACGCGGGAGCGTGGATTGAAATCAGAGGGTTTGTGCTGCGGCAGCGGCGGTTGCCGAGTCGCTCCCTACGCGGGAGCGTGGATTGAAATCGAAGACTGCATTTTTGTAGAGTATGTAGACGCTGTCGCTCCCTACGCGGGAGCGTGGATTGAAATAAAGAGAGCGGCACAATGGTGTGCACAAGGATCAGTCGCTCCCTACGCGGGAGCGTGGATTGAAATGCCATAATTTTAAGCATCCGGGTAATCTCTGAAAGTCGCTCCCTACGCGGGAGCGTGGATTGAAATTGTTGTTCCGAGCGAAGATGATCTTCCGTTTTAGTCGCTCCCTACGCGGGAGCGTGGATTGAAATACCACGCAGAAGATCGGGTTGGCGCAGGACGCAAGTCGCTCCCTACGCGGGAGCGTGGATTGAAATACTTGTCAGATGCGTCTCCAGCTCCGGACGCGATGTCGCTCCCTACGCGGGAGCGTGGATTGAAATCCAGCTTAACGCGTCTTGTAAACTCCGCCGCCGCTGTCGCTCCCTACGCGGGAGCGTGGATTGAAATTAAACTGACTGTATGTATGTCAACCCTGTGTGCATAGTCGCTCCCTACGCGGGAGCGTGGATTGAAATTGATCAATACTGCTTTAGATGGAGCATTCTTAACTTGTCGCTCCCTACGCGGGAGCGTGGATTGAAATCAGAATACCTCCGGCCTCATCGAGTACCTCGTCAACAGTCGCTCCCTACGCGGGAGCGTGGATTGAAATCTATTTGTAGGCTTATTTAGACAACCACATACAGGGTCGCTCCCTACGCGGGAGCGTGGATTGAAATATTCAGCGCAAGATAAATTGCAAATGATTGTGTCGTCGCTCCCTACGCGGGAGCGTGGATTGAAATGCCTGTATAGAACTCTTTTACCTTACCGTCACTTGGTCGCTCCCTACGCGGGAGCGTGGATTGAAATACCATGCAGGCGTCTTTGCGTGCGCTGGTGGGCAAGGTCGCTCCCTACGCGGGCGCGTGGATTGAAATATGGGTCGGAGGAGTGCAGATCACCGCCGTGGGAGTCGCACCCTACGCGGGAGCGTGGATTGAAATGTGTAGCGCAGCAACTGGAAAACCCGGTGTCTGGGGTCGCTCCCTACGCGGGAGCGTGGATTGTAATAAACCACTCGCCTAAGTTGTAGCTTTCATAGATAGACTGTACATATTCTCACTTTGTAACAGCCCTTTTCAGGGGCTGTTTTCTTTTTGCTACCGCTTTCGCTTTGTACATTTAAACACTGTTTTAACCCAAAGAATCGTTGTTTTAATTACTACCAAACCCACCATAAATATGCTATAATTTTAGCGCTGTTTTTAAGCTCGCTTTATGGCGATCATGTGAATTCTGTTAAACATCGAGGTGTAGAGACTTGGCAATCGTTGAAGTACAGGGCTTGGCGAAAACGTTTGAATACTATAAAAAGCAGGAGGGGCTGGCCGCCTCGCTGCGCGGGCTGGTGCACTGCGAAAAGCTGTATAAAGAGGCCGTCAAGGGCATCGATTTTTCTATCGAACGCGGCGAGATGGTCGGCTTTCTGGGGCCGAACGGCGCCGGTAAAACCACCACCCTCAAGATGCTCTCGGGCATCCTCTTCCCCACCAAGGGCGAGGCGCGGGTGATGGGGTATGTGCCGTGGGAACGAAAAAAGCCCTTCAAGATGCGCTTTGCCATCGTGATGGGGCAAAAGAGCCAGCTGTGGTGGGACCTGCCCGCCGTGGAGTCGCTCGCGCTCAACCGGCATATCTACGAGCTGGACGACGCCACCTACCGCCGCACGCTGGGGGAGCTTACCGAGCTGTTGGATGTCAAAGACCTGCTGGGCGTGCAGGTGCGCAGGCTGTCGCTGGGTGAGCGCATGAAGATGGAGCTGATCGCGTCGCTCTTGCACAAGCCCGAGGTCATGTTCTTAGACGAGCCCACCATCGGGCTGGACATCATCTCCCAGCAGCGCATCCGCGATTTTTTGCGCTACTACAACAAGGAGACGCAGACGACCATCATCCTCACCAGCCACTATACCAGCGATATTCAGGATTTATGCAAGCGCACCATCGTCATCGGCGAAGGCGCGCTGGTGTATGACGGGCCGCTCCTGCAGATTAACAGCCTGTTTGGGGAACGAAAGCTCATCAAGATAAGCCTCTCCGAGCCGCTTGAGAGAGCGCAGCTTGAGCGCTTCGGCACCGTCCGCAGCCACGACGGGGCGCAGGCGGTGCTGGAGGTAAGCCGCGACACCGTGCGCGAGGTCTCCTCCGCGGTGCTGGAGAAGCTGCCGGTGGTGGATTTTAACATCGAAGACATACCGGTGGAGGAAGGCATTGCCCGCCTCTACCAAAGAGGGCTTCATCATGTGGATGCGTAAATATGTGCGGGCCTTCGGCGTGGGGCTTCAAAGCGCTATGGAATACCGCGCGGATTTTCTCATCGGCATGCTCAGCGCGGCGTTTCCCATCCTGATACAGGTTTTTATGTGGACAGCGATCTACGGCGGCTCCGGCGACACGATGATGTTCAACCGCAGCTTTGCGCAGATGATCACCTACTCGGTGATGGCCGCCATCATCAGCCGTTTGGTGCGCACCAGCTTTGAATACGAGGTAAACGACGACATTAAAAACGGCGGGCTGAGCAAGTATGTCATCCGCCCGATGGGGTACCTGCCCTACCGCATGTCCTGCTATCTGGGGCAGAAGGCCGGGCAGTTTGTCGCCGCAATCGGGCTGCTGGCCGCGGCGCTGCTGGTGCTTAGCGGGGTATTTCACCACTCGGTGGTCACCCTTGGCGGTGTCCTTGCGTTTATACCGGCCCTGATGCTGGCGTTTGTTTTAAACTTTATGATCTTCTTCTGCGTGGGCATGTGGGCGTTCTGGCTTTCGGAGATCGGCTTTTTGTTCGAGGCCGTGCGCATCGTCTTTGTCGTGCTCAGCGGCGGCATCTTTCCGCTGGATATCTTCGGCGCGTCGGTGCAACGACTGCTCACCTTTTTGCCGTTCGGCTATACGGTTAACTTTCCGGTAGACGTGCTCACCGGGGTGGTATATGGGGCGGATATGCTGTGCGGCTTTGCCGTGCAATCGGTGTGGATTCTTTTGCTTTCCGGTTTATCGGCGCTGCTCTGGAAGATCGGCTCGGGCAAATATCTGGCGGCGGGAGGTTGAGGAAGTCATGCAGATCATAAAAGATATTCGTAAGCATCTCATACTCTGGGGCATCTTCATCAAAAACAGCTTCATGAGCCAGCTGGAGTACCGTGCGAATTTCGTCACCGGCATCCTGATGGAACTGGGCTACCTGCTGGCCAAAACTGTGTATCTCATCGTCGTGTACAAGGCGGGGGTGCCGATTAACGGGCTTTCGCCCGACGAGGTGCTCGTCTTCTTTGGCACCTACATGATCGTCACCGGCTCCTACGCGGGGCTTTATATGATGAACCTGTTCGGGTTAAGCGACCAGATACGCACCGGCGACCTTGACCTGCTGCTGGTGAAGCCCGCCTCGCTCCAGTTCCTGCTTACCCTGCGGCGCAGCGACATGTCGTGCCTGCTGGTGGACGTTGTGTCGGGGCTTATCGCGGTAGGCATCGGGCTGTCGCGCATACAGGTACGGGTGGATGTGCTGAGCGCTATAGGCTTTGCGGGGTACCTGATTGCGGGGTCGCTAATGGGGTACGCCATCTTCCTGCTGCCGCAGCTGCTGGCTTTCTGGCTGGTGAAAACCAACTCGGTGGCGGGGCTGGTGGACTCCTTCTGGGACTTTAACAACATGCCCATGGGCATTTACAACCGTGCAGTACAGCAAATCGGCGTGTTTGTGCTGCCCATCTTTGTGGTAACCAACTTTCCGGCACTTTTCATCCTTCGCAGGATGGAGCCGCTCTACGCTGTCTGGGGCATCCTCGCGCCGGTACTGTTTTTAGCCATTACACGGCTGTTCTTTAAATTTTCGCTGCGCCGCTATGCGAGCGCCAGCAGCTGAGTATCGGCTTACGGTGCTTAAAGGGGAGGAAACAGCTACCGTTTCCTCCCCTTTATTGACGTTATACTAAATTTCATCTATAACAACAAAGCGTTGTTGCTCCCCTCAAGCCGGGGTAGAAGAATTCGTATTATTTACAGACTCATATCACGCCGTTACGCTTGCCGGTGAGCGTTTGGGTGGCGATGCGGATGATTGCGACCTTATGCAGGCAAGAGCGTATTATCTCTTCCCGCCCCTTCATCACACCCGGTGCAAGACGGTCGCACAAGAGGCCCAGTGCCTTTACCTTCTCCTGCTCGTCCTCCACCAGTTGAGCCGTGCCGGTGACTATGGCGCTTTCATACCTTGTCGTAAACTTTTCCTGCACTACCTCGGAGCGGGTTACCACCGTAAACGACACCTTGCTGTTGTGCGCAAGATTATCAAGCTTCTGGCCCGTTACGGCGCAGTGCAGGTAGATATTCTCGTTTGCCTCATCGCAGCAGTAGTTGATGGGTACGCCGTAGGGCTGCCCCTCCCCGGATACGGTGCAGAGCACCCCGTATTCCCCTTTGCGCAGGATTTCCTGCGCCTCCTGCCGTGATGTCAATCGTTGTGGTCGTGACATTCTTCATCCTCCTCTTTGTATCTCATTATATTTATATATATCAATATTATCCGTCATCCGATAAACAGGCTCAAAATAATGTGCAGCAGAATGCTTGGGTAGCAGTTCTTGCTTAAAAGCCTCGCGATACCCATAATCAAGCCAAATACCAGCCCCAGCACCGCATGCGATATTAGCAGCATCGCGACGCCCGCGGCGGTCGCCCCGTTGGAAATAGATAGGGCTATATCAATATATCCGAGGTTCCAGACGGCGTATATTACCGAGGTCACCATGCACACCGTCAGTTCCACCTTAAAGCAGGGCTTGAGGCGGTTCCACACATAGCCCCGGAAAAGCACCTCTTCAAACACCGGGAGTACAATCGCGCTATAGGCAAGCGACAGGAGTGTATTGAGCGAAAGGTCGCGCGTAAAAAACGGAACGGCCAAAACCGCCACGACGACTATGCCGCTGGCGAGGATGTAAAGCACGCGGTCCTTGCTGTTGGTAATCTTGGGCAACACTGAAAGCGGAACGCCCTTCATGCGGGCCAGCGCGTAGAGCACCGAGGCGACTGCCCCCACCGAGAGCAGGCCGATAACAGGCTGCGGAATGCCCACATCACTCAAAAGGTTCGTACAGATAATCGTTAGCGTCGCTCTTGCGGCCTGCGCCAGCGTTACCAGCACGATTACCTTAAACAGTGCCGCACATGTCTTCCCAGTTGTCTCTTTCATAGGCGCCTCCTATATCATGGGCAAAATCATCCACACTAAACAATCTGAAAGATATAGAACTTCAAGTAGCCTGTTTCGGGCACATTCCAAAGGATGGGATGGTCGGGCGATTGGTACCGTGCCTCGATCTGCCGTAAGCCCACGCCCGCGTCCGAGGCGGCGCTGCTGAGCATGTCGCAGAACATCTCGTCCGTCATAAAATGCGAGCAGGAGCAGGTGGCAAGGTAGCCGCCCGGCGGCAGCAGCTTCATGGCGCGCAGGTTGATCTCCTTATACCCGCGTATCGCATTGTCGGCCGTTTTGCGCGACTTGGTAAACGCGGGCGGGTCGAGGATAACCATATCGTAGGCGCCGCGCGGGCCGTCGGCCAGCTGCGGCAAAAGGTCGAACACATTGGCGGCCTTGCAGTCCACCACGCCGTCGAGGCCGTTGCGCTTGGCGTTCGCCTGCGCCATGGTCACCGCGTCCTGCGAGATATCTACCGCCAGCACGTGTGCCGCCCCGCCCCTGGCCGCGTTTAACGCAAAGGAGCCCGTGTGGGTAAAACAGTCGAGCACCCGCTTGCCGCGGCTGATGCGCGCAACCGCCTGGCGGTTGTATTTCTGGTCTAAGAAAAAACCGGTCTTCTGCCCGTTTTCAAAGTCCACGCGGTATTCAATGCCGTTTTCAGTGATGGTGGTTTCGGTAAACGTGGGTATGGGCAGGCCGGCCAGCGGAAAGAAGCCCTTGCCCTGCTCCATGCCCTCCAACTCGCGGATGGCGACATCGTTGCGCTCATACAGCGCGTCGATGCACTGCCCGTCCTCTTTTAATATTTTATACAGCAGTGAAAAGAGCATGTCCTTGCGCTGCTCGATGCCGAGCGAGAGGGTTTGCGCCACCAGAATGTTGTCAAAGCGGTCTATTGTAAGGCCGGGGAACAGATCGGCCTCGCCGAATATCAGGCGGCAGCAGGACAGGTCGGAGCCCATCACCGTTTTGCGGTAGTCCCACGCGTGACGCAGGCGGCGCTCGAAAAAGGCCTCGTCAAAGCTGTCGTTGGCGTTGCGGGAAATAAGCCGCACGCGTATCTTGGAGTTGCCGTTGATAAAACCGGTGCCCAAGTACTTGCCCCGCGTGCTTAGCACATCCACGAGGTCGCCGTCACTGTAATCCCCCACCGTGTTGAGCACCTCGGTGTCGTACACCCATGGGTGGCCCGATCGTATGGTGGTTTCGGCCTTATATGAAACGCTGATGGTTGCGTTGCCTCTGGTTTGCTTCATCTTGTTGACCATGCCTTTCCAACATGCTGTTGCGGTACCGTGTTTATGGTACCGCGTTATACTTATTTCAATTAGAAATATAGAAAAATTCGAGCAAAAGGCCCCATTTATGCCTTTTGTAAAGAATTTTTACATAATATTTCTTATTGAAATTAGTATTAGGCCCTTGCGGTGCAGGGCCTCAGCCATGTTTTATATTATAGCAAATACTTTAACTGAATACCAGTTTTCTGAAAGTCAATTTATAGAATACTAATTCTTTTTTAAAAAAAGTGATAAAATCACTCCTTTTAACCCCCGTCTTTGGCGGGGGTGCAACAACGTTTTACGTTGTTGCAGAAAGCGTATGAACGGCATTGAGGCCGCTAAACGCCGCCCGCGCCGACGACAGCATGTTTGAGAAGGGGATTTTATCCTCTTTTCAAATGGAATTTAGTATAAAAAGTACAAATTTCGCAAAATACTGCTGTTTTTCTTGCAAAGATTTCGGCTGTTCTATATAATTTATACAAGCATTTCTGCGCCGTTGTAAAGCGTTAAAGTAAATTGAGGAGGATAAACACATGAACATGAACTCTGTGCAGATTTTGATCTCTATGAGTTTGTACATCGTGCTGGTGGTAGGCATTGGTGTATACTACGCAAAGCGTGCCAACGAGAACCCGGACAACTACTTTTTAGGCGGCAGAAGCCTCGGACCGTGGGTGGCGGCGATGAGCGCCGAGGCCTCGGATATGAGCGGCTGGCTGCTGATGGGTCTGCCGGGCGTCGCCTACTGGTGCGGCCTTGCCGACGCCACCTGGACGGCCGTCGGCCTGGCTATAGGCACCTACATAAACTGGCGGCTTGTAGCCAAAAGGCTTCGCCACTACTCGCAGGTGGCGGGCAACTCCATTACTATCCCCCAATTCTTCAGCAACCGTTTTAAAGAGAATAAAAAGGTGATTATGATGATAGCGGCGCTTTTCATCCTTGTTTTCTTTACGGTGTACGCCGCAAGCTGCTTTGTTACCTGCGGCAAGCTGTTCTCGGCGCTGTTCGGGCTTGATTACCAGCTGATGATGATCATCGGCGCGGTATTTGTTATTATTTATACCTTTCTCGGCGGCTTCCTCGCCGAAAGCTCCTCCGACTTTATACAGGGCATCGTAATGATTTTAGCGCTTGTGCTCGTGCTTATAACCGGCACCATTGCCGCGGGCGGCCCCGCAGCAATCTTTAACAACGTTAAAGAGTTCCCCGGCTTCCTTGAGTTTTTCGGCATAGCACAACCTAAGGTTGCAGACGGTTTGCAGCAGGTTGCAAACGGGGTTCCGCAGTTCGGCGCTGCGGGAAGCTACGGAATTTTAACCATCCTTTCCACCCTCTCGTGGGGCCTCGGTTACTTCGGCATGCCGCAGGTACTCTTACGCTTTATGGCTATCCGCCGTTCCTCCGAGCTTAAAAAGTCAAGAATCATCGCCACCTCCTGGTGCGTCATTTCACTGGCGGCGGCTGTAGCCATCGGCGTTATTGGCAGGGCACTTTATCCCACCGAGCTGCTCACCTCCGGTGCTGCCGAAAACATCTTTATTGTCCTTTCCACGAACCTATTGCCGCCGCTGATCGCGGGCGTGGTGATGTCCGGCATCTTAGCCGCCACCATGAGCTCCTCCGACTCCTATCTGCTCATCGCCTCTTCGGCCTTCGCCAAGGACGCGTTCAAGGGTGTGTTTAAAAAGGATGCGACCAACAAACAGGTGATGACGCTTTCACGAATCACGCTGCTGCTGATTGCCCTCTTTGGCATTATCATCGCGCTGGATGAAAACAGCGTCATCTTCACCGTGGTTTCGTTTGCATGGGCGGGCTTCGGCGCCACCTTCGGCCCGCTGATGCTCTTCTCGCTGTTCTGGAAGCGCATCAACCGCGCGGGCGCGATTGCGGGCATGCTCGCCGGCGGCGGCATGGTGTTTTTATGGAAGCTTGTGCTCAAGCCCATCGGCGGCGTCTTTGGTATCTACGAGCTGCTGCCCGCCTTTGTGGTATCCTGCATTGTGATTGTGGTGGTTTCACTGCTCACCCAAAAGCCCTCCGGCGAAATCGAGCAGGAGTTTGAACTGGCAAAGGCCATGCAGGAGGAATAATCGGCCATAGCTCTTTACACCGGGCAGTACCCGCTGCCCGGTGCTTTTTATTAGTATCACGACATAAAAGGCTCAAGAGGCCCATAATTGCATAAAAATTTACTTTTTAATTTGACAATATATTTACGTGCCGTTATAATATAGGATAACGACGACGGTGTCAATGAAAGGCTGGAGAGCATCTTTAGCTTTTTGTTGCATCGTTATTTTGTTATACAGGTTCTGGTTGAGGCAGAAAATAAACCTGCCGCTTCAAACACGCTGTTTTATAAACGCGGCGCGCGCGGCTCTACGCCGCGGAATAAGTATTGTAAAGGATAAGGGGATAGATAGAAGAACCGACATTTTAAATGCCTTGTAATGCGAGTTTGACAGAACGGGGCTTGGGAAAGGGATGAAACTTTTTGAGCAAGGCAAATAAGGCAACGATTCAAAACAGCACCTTAAGAAGACGGCTGTCACTCTGCTTTGCAGTTATGCTGCTGCTTACCATCACGACATTCGCCGCCTTCGGCACGGTATTCATGTTCAAGTACGGCTATTCACTGCCCATCGTCATGATATTGGCGGGGGTGATCCTGTTCTGGCTGCTGCTCTATTTTGTGGGCTACCGCATCATTGTATACCCACTTTACCGCGCTTATGGCCAGATTACCGCCTCCACCGACGAGATGGCCTGCGGAAACCTCGACGCCGCAGCGGGCATGGGCGAGGGGACCCATCTCAGCGAGCTTACCAAGAGCATCCGCGCGCTGAGCGGCAGTTTAAACGTCTACATCTTTGAGATAGCGGGGGTGCTCTCGCACCTCTCCGCAGGCGACATGGCCGTTTCGCTCACAAACTCCAAGCAGTATACGGGGGATTTCGTCCCCATTAAAAACGCGCTTAAGCGCATCATTCTCTCGCTCAACCAAACCTTTGCCGAGATCAACGCCTTGGTAAACCGGCTCACCAAGGTTTCGCTCCAGCTCAGCAACAGCGCGGGCTCTCTGGCACAGGGCGCGACCGAGCAGGCACAGGAGATCGCAAACCTTTCTGAGGTTGTGTCGGGTATCGACCGCCACACCCTCAGCAACGCCGAAAACGCCCGCCTTGCGGCGGAGAGCGCGCTTGCCGCTAAAGACAAGGCCTCGACGGGCGACGAGCACATGAGCCACCTGCTCACCTCGATGGAGGAGATCGGCGCCGCCTCCAACGACATTTCCGCCATCATCCAGCTGATAGACAGCATCGCCTTTCAAACCAACGTGCTGGCGCTCAACGCTTCGGTGGAGGCCGCTCGGGCCGGTGCGGCGGGCAAAGGCTTTGCGGTGGTGGCGAACGAGGTAAAACAGCTCGCCTTAAAGAGCGCCGACGCGGCAAAGCAGACCGAGGAGCTTATACGCACCAGCATGTCAAGGGTGCAGGAGGGCGTAAAAACCGCGGAGCAAACGGCGGAGGTATTCAAAGACATCCGCTCGGCGGTGGATGTTACCGCCGAATTGAGCGGAAAAATCGCCGAGCTGTCGCAGGCGCAGGCGCAGGACATCACGCGCACCACCGCAATCATCTCCGAGATCTCCGGGGTGGTGGAGCACAGCGCCGCCGACGCGCAGGAGGTGGCTGCCGTCAGCGACGAGCTGAGCAATCAGGCAGTCGGCCTTAAAACGCTGATGAAACGCTTCCGCTTAAAAGATAAGGCCGATACCAGCGGGGACGCAAGGCGTGCTTCCCTGCTTGACACCTCCGCGCGCTCGCTAATGGAGCGGCTAAAGAGGAGCCTGCCGCAGACCGATCCCGCCGGGTACGACGCCCTGCTGCAAAGGGCGGTGGACAGTGTGCCGAGCGTGGAATGCCTTTACCTCATCGGCAGCGATGGCTTACAGGTGAGCAGTACGGTGATGAGCAGCGCCATTTCACAAAGCCTGTCGGAGGAGTTCCAGCCCGCGCAGAAGGGCGACTGCCACAGCGCGAAGCGGTATTTTGCCAAAGCGCTCAAGCTGGGCGGTGCCATCTACCAAAGCGAAGAATACATATCGGGGGCAACGGGCGGGTTGTGCCGCACCTATTCCTCCTTATGTGCTACCGGTGAAGGGCAGATTATTGTGTGCGTCGATATGCAGTACCGCTTTGATTAAGTGAATATAAAACAAACATATTGGAGTTAAATGATGAACGAGGAAGTAAAGATCATTGAGGTAAAACCGCTTCATGCCGATTTGATGGCGCTGATAACTAGGCTCGATGATGAAATGCTGGAAAAATACCCGCAGGACGGCATCTTCTAGGTGGATTTCAGCGACCCGAAGGTAAGCCGGATGCTCTTTGTGGTCGCCTATCTCGGCGATGCCCCCGTGGGCTGCGGCGGCATCCGCCCGCTGGACGATGAGACGGTGGAGCTGAAACGTTTTTTTGTAGATAAGACCGTTCGCAATAAAGGAATTGCCTCGAAGGTGCTCACCTACCTGGAAACCAAGGCGCGGGAGAAAGGGTGTACGGCAATCAAGCTGGAGACCGGCCCCGAGCAGCCAGAAGCAATCGGGCTTTACAAGAAGTTCGGCTACGTAGAGATTCCCGCTTATGGGGAATACGTGGGGTGCGAGTACAGCGTTTGCTTTGAGAAGAAGCTGTAAGAACAAATACGTATAGAATGAATAAGACCGCCGTCAGGGTTAACCCTTTAAAACGGCGGTCTTAGTATTACTAAACTTATGCCCGCTTTTTCAGCTGTTCGTCCTCATACAGGCGGCAGGCCACACAGTGGCCGTCCCCTAAGTCGCGCAGCGCGGGGCAGACGGTGTCGCAGCCCTCAAACGCCTTAAAGCAGCGGGTGGCAAAACGGCAGCCGTCACCGGGATTGATGGGGCTGGGCACGTCGCCCTTGAGAATGATGCGCTCTTTCTTGCGGCTGATATCGGTAACCGGAATAGCCGAAAGCAGCGCCTGCGTGTAAGGGTTTAGCGGGTTTTGGTACAGCTCGGTCTTGGAGGCGACCTCCATCAGCTTGCCGAGGTACATAACGCCCACGCGGTCGCTGATATGCTTTACCACGTTTAAACCGTGGGCAATAAACAGGTAGGTAAGGCCGAACTCTTGCTTTAAATCGTCCAGCAGGTTGAGCACCTGCGCCTGAATCGAAACGTCGAGCGCCGAAACCGGCTCGTCGCACACAATCAGCTTGGGCTGCACCGCAAGGGCGCGCGCAATGCCGACACGCTGGCGCTGGCCGCCCGAAAACTCGTGCGGGTAGCGGTTGCGGTGGTGGTTGGCAAGGCCGACGCAGTTGAGCAGGTAGTTTACCCGGCCCTCTACTTCGTTAGACGGCAGCAGCTTGTTGATGCGTATCGGCTCGGCGATAATGTCGCCGACGGTCATACGCGGGTTAAGCGACGCATACGGGTCCTGGAATATCAGCTGGATGTCTTTGCAGTAGGCGCGGCGCTTGTCGTCGCTGAGCTTGGTCAAGTCCTTGCCCTCGAAGAGGATGCTGCCCTCGGTGGGCGTATAGAGGTTGACGAGCATCTTGCCGATGGTGGTCTTGCCGCAGCCCGACTCACCCACAAGCCCGAACGCCTCGCCCTTGTAGATATCAAACGAAACATCGTCCACGGCCTTGAGCACGGCGGTAGGGCGGCCGAACAAGTCGGTTTCCATGGTGAAATATTTCTTTAAGCCTTTAATTTGAATAAGCGGCTCACGCATCTTCGCCCGCCTCCTCTGCATCACTGTATAAAAAGCACCGTACCTTCGAGCCGTTTATCTCGGTAAGGGCAGGCATATGGTCTTTGCATTTATCCATACATTTGTCGCACCGGTCGGAGAACGCGCAGCCCTTGGGCATCTTCAGGGGGTTGGGAACCATGCCCTTGATCATGTACAGGCGCTCGCGCTCGTCGTCCATCTTGGGAATGGACTCCAAAAGCCCCACGGTGTAGGGGTGTCTCGGCTCGGTAAACAGAGCCTTTACGTCCGCTTCTTCCACAATCTTACCGCAGTACATAACGATCACCCTGTCCGCCGCCTCGGCCACCACGCCCAGATCGTGGGTGATCAGCAGCACGGCCATGCCCAGCTTCTCGCGCAGGCTGTAAAGCAGCTCAAGGATCTGTGCCTGAATGGTCACATCGAGCGCCGTGGTGGGCTCGTCGGCGATCAGCAGCTCAGGGTGGCAGGCAAGCGCCATGGCGATCATCACCCTCTGGCGCATACCGCCGCTCATCTGGTGCGGATAGTCGTGCGCACGCTTATCGGGCGAAGGGATCCCCACGAGGTCGAGCATCTCGACGGTGCGCTTTAAGGCCTCTTCCTTGGAGAGCTTCATGTGCGTCATGATGCTTTCCATAATCTGATCCTTAATGCGGTAAACAGGGTTGAGTGAGGTCATCGGCTCCTGGAAGATCATCGAAATCTGGTCGCCGCGAATCTTCTGCAGCTCGCTCACGGGCAGCTTGGTGAGGTCGGCGCCCTTAAAGAGGATCTCGCCGCCCGAAACCTTGCCCGGTTCGGCGATGAGCCCCATGATAGAAAGCGAGGTTACGCTTTTGCCCGAGCCGGACTCGCCCACGATTGCGAGAATCTCGCCCTTATCCACCGAGAAGCTCACGTCGTTAACCGCGTTTACCACGCCTTTTTTCAGTTTAAAATCGGTCTTTAAATTTTTTACTTCAAGCAGCATAACACTGAACATTCCTCTCTTGCAGCAGCAGGGGAATTGTGCGGTTCGGATTGCTGAAACTGAACCAAAAAGCACAAAACCTAGGTTTGAAAGACGCTTTCAAACGAATACCGCCTTTAATTTTTTCGGGATTTCGGGTCGAGCGCGTCGCGCAGACCGTCGCCCAGCAGGTTAAACGCCAGCACCGTGATGGTGATGGCGATACCCGGGAACACAAGCGTGTAGGGTGCGGAGAAGATGAACCCGCGCGCACGTCCGAGCATGTCGCCCCACTCGGCAAAGGGAGGCTGCACGCCGAGGCCTAAGAAGCCCAGCGCCGCCGTATCGAGCACCGCCGAGGAGATACCCAGCGTTGCCCTAACCACGATGGAGGACAGGACGTTCGGCAGGATATGTTTAAACACGATGCGGGCATCCTTGTTGCCTACAACTCTGGCCGCCTGCACGTAGTCGTTTTCTTTTACGGAAAGGATGCACCCACGCACAATGCGCGCGTACTCGGGGATAGACACGAGGCCGATGGCGATAACCGCCTTATCGATGCCCTTGCCCAAGGCTGCCATGAACGCGATGGCAAGCAGGATGGAGGGGATGGCGAGCATCATATCCATAATACGCATAATAACGGTGTCGGCTCTGCCGCCGCGGTAGCCCGCCACGGCGCCCAGTACGGTGCCGATGGTAAGCGAAATGGCAACCGCCGAAATACCTACGGTAAGCGAGATGCGCGTGCCGTCGATGATGCGTGAGAAGATGTCGCGCCCAAGCTGGTCGGTGCCGAACCAATGCGCGGCACCGGGGGTCTGGAAGCTGAGGGTCATGTCGGAATAGTTCGGGTCGTAGGGCATAAGCCATTTGCCAAAGATGGCTACTATAGCGAGCAGCGCGATGATAACCAACCCAACCACGGCGCCGCGGTTGGCGGCAAGAGAAGCCCACATCTCTTTAAGCTGCGACTCGGGCTTTTCCAGTAAAACCTCGGAGGCCTGCTCTACGGGAGCAATCTTGTTCTCGTTGTTCATGCACTATGCCTCCTTCTTGGAATACTTGATGCGGGGGTCTACCACCGCATAGATGATATCCACCACAAGGTTGATGATAACAAAGGTAACCGCCACCAGCATAACCACACCCTGCACCACCGGGAAGTCCGACTTCAGGATGCAGTCTACGGTGTAGGAGCCGATGCCCGGCCAGGAGAATACCGTCTCGGTGAGCACGGCGCCGCCCAGCAGCGAGCCGAGCTGCAGGCCGATAACCGTAACGATGGGGATAAGCCCGTTGCGAAGGGCATGCTTGGTGATAACCTTGCCCTCGGTAATACCCTTGGCGCGCGCCGTGCGGATATAATCCTGCCCCAGCGTCTCCAGCATGCTGGAACGCGTCATACGCGCGATGATCGCCATCGAGTACATGCCGAGCGCGCAGGACGGCAGTATCAGGTGATACAGCGTGTCGCCCACCGCCTGCATGTTGCCGGTAAGCAACCCGTCGATCAGGAAGAATCCGGTAACCTTCATGGGCTGCAGCAAGGGGTCGCCCCGCCCGCCCGACGGCAGCAGGTGCAGCGCCCCCGAGAAGATAATAATCAAGATAATACCCAGCCAGAAGATCGGCATCGAAACGCCGATGAGCGCGGTAACCATGCCCGCCGTATCAAACACCGAGTTCTTCTTCACCGCCGAGATGGTGCCTATGATGATACCGAACACCGAGGCGAAGATGATTGCCGAGATGGCAAGCTCGATGGTCGCGGGGAAACGCGCCATAATCTCCTTGATAACCGGCGCCTTGGTGTAGTAGGAGTTGCCGAGGTCGCCCGTAAAAACGCCCTTGACAAAGTCGAAGTACTGAACATAGATAGGGTCGTTTAAGCCGTTGGCCGCGCGCCACGCATCCACCTTATCCTGTGTGGCATGCTGGCCGAGCACGATGGGCGCCGGGTCTGGGGAAAACACGCGCATGATAACGAAAACGATTATGGATACACCGATGAGCACCGGTATTAACATGAGCAATCGTTTAATGATATATTTAAGCATCTGCAACAAACCTTTCTCGGAGATTTTAAACGTGAATATCAAGTTTTGCATGTGCCGGAGAGTTCCGGCACATGCAAAGCATAACATTGCATACCCACAAAATACCGGGGCACAAAGCTTAGGCCGAAAGCCGAGAATCTACTGAAAAGTCCCGGCTTCCGGCTGTCGGCTATTAAGCTAAATATGAATTATTTGGTTTTGGTGAAGCTCGATAAGAAGATGTTGGCGGTTACATGATAGTAGTAACCCTGAATGTTGGGTCTGTAAGCGGAAAGGAGCTTGGAGTGAGAGATGGGCAGCCATACGCTGTTGTCTACCTGATTCTGCTCCAGCTGCTTGTAGATCGCGTCGCGCTCAGCGCCCTCGGGAGCGGCCTTGCCCTTCGCAATCAGCTCAAGGTAAGCGGGATCTTCGTAACGGGCAACGTTCATGGCAGGGTCTTTATCGGAGAGCAGCGACATAAAGTTGTCGGGGTCGCCGTTATCACCGCTCCAGCCGTAGAAGCAGATATCGTAATCGCCGGCCTTTACCTTCTCCTTGTAGGTTGTCCAGTCGAACACCTCGATGTTGCAGGTAACGCCAACCTTGGAGAGGTAGCCCTGAATGGCCTCGGCAAGGGACTTACCGGTTGCGGTGTTGTACGGTCTGGGGTTGGAGTAGGTGATCATGTGCACGGTGGTGATACCGGCCTGAGCAAGAGCAGCCTTGGCTGCAGCTTCATCATAAGCAACCTGTTTGATGTCGGGGGAGAAGCCGGGAACGAAGCTGGGGAGAACGGTGTCTGCGGGGGTAGCATAGCCCTGATACAGGCTCTCTACCAGCTCGGGAACATTGATGGCCTGAGAGATGGCCTTTCTGTTCTCAACCTTGCTGAACAGCTCAGACTTGGTGTTGTAAGCCATGTAGTTTACGTTCATACCGTCGGGCTGGTCAACCACGTTGCCGGCCTTGGTGATCTGGTCTACTACGGTGGCGTCGATGCCGTCGATCATATCAACCTCGCCGTTGTTGAGTGCAACCACTCTGGCGGAGTTGTCTTTGATGATGCGGAAGATTACGTTCTTGGTTTTGGCCTTCTCGCCCCAGTAGTCTTCGTTTCTAACTAAAACGATCGACTGCTCTTTGTCCCAACGAACAAACTTGTAGGGGCCGGTGCCAACAGGAGCCTCGTTTACGTTGTTGTTGTTATCCTGTAAGGCCTTGGGGCTAACCATAGGCGCAGCCATGCTCATCGCAAGGTTGTATAAGAAGGGGGTGCAAACATCCTTTAAGGTGATTACAACGGTGTTCTCGTCGGCAGCCTCTACCTTGGTTACATAGCCGTATACAAAGTCTGCATAGGTCATGTCCTCGGTAGCGGTGCCCTTCATCTGGCGCTCAATGTTGAACTTAACCGCCTCGGCATTGAAGGGTGTGCCGTCGTGGAACTTAACGCCCTGGCGCAGGTGGAAGGTGTAGGTTAAGCCGTCGGGGCTTACATCCCACGATTCTGCAAGGCAGGGCTCAAGCTTGGTGGAGTCCTTCGCGTACTTGATGAGGCCCTCGTAAATGTTTACGATAACCTTGGAGGACTCGCCGTCGTCTACCAGCGCGGGGTCAAGGCCTCGGGGGTCTGCGCCCTGAGCAAAAATCAGCGTCTGCGTGGGGTCGTTGGATGCTCCCTGCGCGCAAGCCGTTAAGGTTAAGCAGAAAAGGGTAACGGCCAGCACAACAGCAAGAACTCTCTTTACTGTGTTCATAATTTTCTCCTCGCTTCGTTTTATATTTTGCATTAAAAAAGGGCACCTGCCTTGACGGGCAAGCGTCCCTTGCTTGTTGTGGATACTAGAATACCACAAAAGTTCCTTTTATGCAATGGTTAAATTGCATAAAAAGCGACGCTTTTTCATAAAAATATACAATTTTTTTGAAAATTGTTAAAAGTTTTAAAGTATTTTAACCTCTCGTGAGACATGGTTAAGGGTCTCGCAACCGCCTTCGGTGACCAGCACAAGGTCTTCGATGCGCACGCCGCCCAATCCCGGAAGGTAGATGCCCGGCTCGATCGAGAATACCATGCCCGGCGCTACCGCATCGGTATTCACCGAGGAAACGTCCCCGTACTCATGCACCTCTATGCCGATCGAGTGCCCCAGCCGGTGGGTAAAATAGCCGCCGTAGCCAGCCTGTGCAATAACCCCTCTCGCTGCGGCGTCAATGTCGCAAAACCGCGCGCCCGGCCTTACGGCGGCGCGTCCGGCCTCATTGGCCTTCTTCACCAGTTCGTAGATCTCGCGCAGCTGATCGGGCACCGAGCGGCAGAAGAAGGTTCGCGTCATGTCGGCGCAGTAGGCATCCTTCTTGCAGCCGATGTCTATCAGTACGCAGTCGCCTTCGCGCAGCACCGTTTCATCCGGGGCATGGTGGCCAATGGCGGCGTTTGCGCCGAAGCCGACGAGCGGTTCAAACGAAACCCCGTCCGCACCCACCTCCCGGTAGGCTTCAATCACCGCGAGGGCAAGTTCTTCCTCGGTAATCCCCGCGCGCACCTTTGCTGCGACAATCGCCATCGCCCGATCGTTGAGCAGGGAGGCTTTGCGCATCCGCTCGGCCTCGGCGGCGTCCTTGCGGGCGCGCACCTTGTCTACAGCCGGGGAGGCGTTACGGTAGGAAGCGGCGGCGTTCAGCTTCATCAGGCGCAGCAAAAAGCGCGCCGCCATGTTTTTGTCGATACCGAGCGGCTTGTCCCTTTCCACACAGGAGGCAAGCAGAGCCACCGAATCCTGCGTGTCGTTAAACCACACCTTTTCTACGCCAAGGTCTTCCGGCACCGTAAAGAGCTCGTTTACAAACAGCCTGTTTTTGCCGTTTGCGTTTATGTATAACGCGAGCAGGCGCTCGCCGGGGTCAATCATTTTTCCGGTAAAATAAAAGATGGTCGCCGGGTCGGTTATCACCATCTGGGTGAGCCCGCTATCGGCAAGGCTCTCAATCGCCCGAGCCAGTCTGGTCTCATTCATATTCCTGATGCCTCTCATTATCACATGAATACTTGGGTTATTAAATTTAAACTAAATTCCACGCCGCTATTAAAAACGGCGTGGCGGCTTTTAGCCGCCGAATTACCGTTCAATACTAATTTTGCAGCAACGCAAAGCGTTGTTGCTCCCCGCCAAAGGTGGAAATTTAAAAAGTGATTTATCACTTTAGAACACTATCTTAATGAAGAATTAGTATTTTGGTGTTCT
Source organism: Bacillota bacterium (assembly GCA_023412215.1). Taxonomy (GTDB): domain Bacteria; phylum Bacillota; class Clostridia; order Oscillospirales; family Ruminococcaceae; genus Acetanaerobacterium. Next base: position 335,102 of record JAEYNX010000014.1, read on the forward strand.
AATGATAGCAACTTTCGTCTATTTTTTCAATAGGAATTACTGTAAATAATCACGAATTTCCCTCACTTTATTGAAAATGTTTGTCATGATTGTAGTCTTTTTGTGAATGTGATACAATAAATGAAAACATATCCACCCTACACTGTGTTCTGGAGGAAAACAAAATGGCTAGACCAACCTACGAAACCTCCCGTTTCGAGCGCCTTTCCTACGGCGGGTTCTTCCTCGGGCAAAACATCATCTACGCAATACAGTTCCAGTTTCTTTCCTACTTCTACACTGAGGAGGTCGGTTTGTCGCTGGCCTCCACCACGCTGATGCTGCTCATCTCGCGGGTGTGGGACATTATTGACGATCCCCTCATGGGCGCCATAGTGGATAAGGCGAACTTTAAGGGTGGCAAATACCTGCCTTGGCTGCGGTTTGTAACCTACACCGTTCCGCTTTCGCTGGTGTTCGTGTTCTTTAACCTTAACACCATCATGGCAGCCTCCGACGGGGTAAAGCTGGCGTTTGCCTACATAACCTACATCATCTGGAGCGTGGTGTACACCTTCTCCGATTCACCGCTCTTTTCGCTTGCCACGGTAATGACCTCGCAGATGCACGAGCGCGACAAGCTTATCTCCTACGGGCGGTTTGCCGCCGCGCTGGCCGCGATTATGAGCGCCGTATTCATGACTTTAAAAACAAATACCGGTTGGACCGGCGCCGTCGCCCTCTACATGGCCTTCTCGTTTTTGGTGATGCTGCCGCTGCAGTTTACCGCCAAGGAACGGGTGCAGTATAAGCGCAGCGAGGAACTTTCGATTATAAAAATCTTCAAATACCTGCTTAAAAATAAGTATCTGCTCATCTACTATCTAGGCTTCTTCTCCATCAGCGCCGTAAACACCCTGCAGCCTATCGCGCCCTTCTTTTGCAACTCCAACCTCGGCAACGAGGGGATGCTTACCATCGTCATGGGCTTAAGCGTGCTGCCCGTGCTGATTGCGGCGCCGCTGCTGCCCTTCTTTATCTCGCTCTTCGGCAAGAAAAAGCTCACCATTTACACTTCGGCGGCTGCCATCGTGTTGTGTGTAATACAATACTTTACGGGGTATGAGAACTTCCCGCTCTTTCTGGCTCTTACGGCGGTGCGTGTGCTCTGCATGCAGTTCCCGCTGCTGATCTACGGGATGTTTACCGCCGACTGCATCGAGTACGGCGCTTACGTAAACGGCGAGCGCACCGAGGCCATCGCGTTTTCGGTGCAGACCCTCATCACCAAGCTGGGCGGCACGGTGAGCAACACCATCTGCCTGCAGCTGCTCATGCTGTTTGGCTATGTGCAGCAGAGCCCCACGCAAACGCCGCAAGCGACCGACGGCATCTGGAAGATACTCACGCTTGTGCCGATTGTCGGCTTTGCGGTGATGATCGTCATCATGCTGTTCTTCTATAAGCTTTCGGAGGAGGAGGTGCGCCGCATCATGCGCATCAACCGCGGCGAGCCCGTCGAAGCGGTCGAGGGGGCGGTGGCGGAATGAGCGGTATCCTTACGAAAGAGAGCACCCTAAAAGAGGTGCTGAAAAGCCCGATCGGGCATGATGTGATCGCCAAGCTGCTGATGCAGGCGGGCAAGAGCATGGCGTTTGTAGGCAACCCGATTGTGGGCAGTGTAAAGCTTAAAAGCCTGCCGCTCCTTTCAAACGGGATGGTGGACGACGCGTTTGTAGACCTGCTGCTAGACCTGTTTAACAGCGTGCCCGATACCCCCCAGCCCTACGACGGGCAGGTGCAGCGGGCGTGGTGGAAGGAAGCGGTGGTGTACCAGATCTACCCGCGCAGCTTTCAGGACTCCGACGGCGACGGCATCGGCGACCTTGGCGGCATCACCGCGCGGCTCGACTACTTAAAGGCGCTGGGCGTGGATGTGCTGTGGCTCTCCCCCATCTACGATTCGCCGAACGACGACAACGGCTACGATATCCGCGATTACAGGGCCATCATGCGCGAGTTCGGCACCATGGAAGACTTTGAGCGGCTGCTGGCCGGGGTGCACGAACGTGGCATGAGGCTGATCATGGACCTGGTGATCAACCACACCTCCGACGAGCACGCGTGGTTTCAGGAGGCTTTGAAAAGCGCCGACTCCCCTTACCGTGATTACTACCTCTTCAAGCCCGCCACCGACGCGCAGACGCCTCCGAACAACTGGACCTCCTTCTTCGGCGGCGGCGCGTGGAACCGCTACCCCGAGGCCGACGCCTGGGCGCTGCACCTCTTCTCTAAAAAACAGATGGACTTAAATTGGGATAACCCTGCCACGCGCCAAAGCCTCTACGAGATGATCGACTGGTGGCTGCAAAAGGGCATCGACGGCTTTCGGCTGGACGTGATCAACTATATCTCCAAGGCGAAGGGCCTGCCGGACGGCAGTGCGTTTGTCGGCAAGCTGATGGGCTTTACAGGGGTGGAGCACTACTTCTACGGCCCCAACCTGCACCGCTACCTGCAGGAGATGCGTAAAAGCACCTTTGCGCGCTACGACGTCATGACGGTGGGCGAGGCCCCCGGCGTAGGCTTAGAGATGGCAAAGCTGCTGACCGACCACCGCCGCGGGGAGCTGGACATGATCTTCAGCTTCGACCACCTCGAAAACCCCGGGAAATCCCGGTTTGACCTTTACCGCTACGACCTGCGGTACCTAAAGGATATCCTCTGCGACTGGCAGCAGCAGTACGGCAACGCCTGCTGGAACAGCCTTTTCTTTGAAAACCACGACAACCCGCGCATGGTGTCGAAGGTAAACCCCGACCCCGCGTTTCGTGAGGTGATTGCAAAGCTGCTGGCTGTGGTACAGTTTACCTTAAAGGGCACGCCGTTTGTGTTTCAGGGGCAGGAGCTCGGCATGGTAAACGCACAGTTTTCTTCCATCGACGAGCTGCGCGACATCGAGAGCGTCAACCTCTACCGTGAGCTGCTGCAAAAGGGCAAAAGCGAGGATGAGGCGCTCAAAATAATGAACGGCGGCAGCCGCGACCACGCCCGCACCCCCATGCAGTGGAACGCTACCGAAAACGCGGGCTTTACCGCCGGTACCCCGTGGATTAAGCCTAACAGCACCTATACCGCCATCAACGCCGAGGCTGAAGAGCGGGACGCGCAATCGGTGCTCGCCTTCTATAAAAAGACGATTGCCCTGCGCCATGAGCACCCCGCGCTTATTTACGGGGAGTTTTCCCTTGAGCATACAAACCGCGAGCTGTTTTGCTACGAGCGCACGCTTGAGGGGAAGCAGTTCTATATTGAAATAAACCTTACGGAACTACCGCAGAAGCGCAAGATGGGCACCAAGGGCTACGCCCCCGTGTTGAGCAACTACCCCTCCCCTGTGGAGGAGCTCCGCCCGTATGAGGCAACGGTGTATAAGCGCAAATAAGCTTCATCAATACGCAAAGCGCCTGAGAGACGTTACCTCTCAGGCGCTTATTCTTTAAAAAGGCTATTCACCAGTGATTTTTATGTATCTTCTCGCGAGCGGTAAACCGGTACTGTTCGGTTCTGACCGCATCCTTTGCGGGGTACCCCAATGCCAGATAACAGGGCATTACGTAGTTCTTCGGGTGCCCGATAACGGTGCGGATTCTTTCGATCTCTCCGCTAAACGGGATCCGCGTTACCCCAAACAGGCCCTCGGCAGCCGCAGTGAGCAGGATGTTCTCGATACAGCACCACATCGAGGCAAAGCCGTTTAAGTCGTTGATGACTTTAGGCGCCAGCAGCGGGGTTTCCTGCTTAAAAAACGGAAGTATCAGCACCCCTGCGCGGTAGAGCATGGCGTACTGCTTGGGGATCGCGTCAAAATACATGTCGCGCTGGCGCTCGTCCGTAAGGTCCCACGCGGTAAGTATCTCCTCCACCCGCTCCTTGCTGACGGTTTGAGGGATAGACTCGAGTATCTGCGCGCGAACCGCCTTGTCGCTTACCACGACAAACTCCCAGCTGCGCATGTGGTTATTGGTGGGCGCCTTTATGCCCGCGTCCAATATCCGCTCCAGCACCTCGTCCGGAACCTCCCGCTCCTCAAACTCGCGGATGGTTCTTCTGCTGGCAATCGCCTCATAAATGTCCATACCGTCTTCACGTCCTCTCTGCCGTCGCAATGTCTTATTCCCTCGCCTTGATTTCGTACATGCGGGAGGAATAATCGCCGAATATCTTGACGTTCTCGTTGTAGCCGGTGCCCGAGAACTGGTGTTTCAGCTTGATGCCGGAACCGTTTAGCAGGTCTCCGCCCGCCTCGAACACCTCGTCGCAGAGGGCGAGCATATAGTGCGAGGATATTACCGTATGCACGATGCCGTCGCCGCGAATCTCAACGGGTAGCACATTGTTCACCAGCCCGCCGAGCGTTTTCAGGTTCACGTACTGCCGGCGCCCCGTAACGATGTAGTCCACGCTATCCTCCAGCCCCGCAAGGCGCAGCAGCTCGTGGCCGCGCCCCACCGCGGCGGTGTCCTGAAAAAGCGCCGCCACCGCCTTAAGCTTATCCTCCGATACGCACAGCCAGACACGCTTGTTGGGGTCGCAGCCCCCGCGCAGGCGGTAGAAGCGGCCGAACTGCAGCACCCTGCGGTGGGCCTTGTAGTAGGCCACCTGCTCCTTGATGGCGTTCTTATCAAACTCAAACAGGGTGGAAAGGTCCAGCTCATACCCAAAGCAGCCGAAGGCCGCCACGTTAAACCGCGTCTCGATGGGGGCGTTGCGCAGGGTGGAGAAATGCGGGCTTGCCGAGACATGCGCCCCCATGGTGGAAAGCGGATAGCCGTAGGAGGTACCCTCCTGTATCGAAAGACGGCAAAGCGGGTCGGTATTGTCGCTTACCCAGGTCTGCGGCATGTAGCAGAGCATCCCCAAATCAAACCGGTTGCCGCCCGAGGCGCAGGATTCAAACAAAATTTTGGGGAAACGTTTGGTGAGCGCCTCTAAAACCTCGTACAGGCCGAGCACATAGCGGTGGAAAAACTCGCCCTGCTGCTCGGGAGGCAAGGAAGAGGCGTACATATCGCTGAAGTTGCGGTTCATATCCCACTTGATGTAACGGATGTTGGCGCTCGAGAACACCCCGGAGAGCACCTCGATGAGATAATCGCGGATCTCCCTGCGCGTGAGATCAAGGATAAACTGGTTGCGCCCCTCGCTCGGGGTGCGGCCCGGCGCCCTGATTGCCCAGTCGGGGTGGGCACGGTAAAGGTCGCTGTTCTCGTTTACCATCTCCGGCTCTACCCACAGCCCGAAATCCAGCCCCAGTTTGTTGATCTTCTCGGCAAGGCCCTTAAGCCCCGCCGGCAGCTTCTTCTCGTTAACCCGCCAGTCGCCGAGCGACGAGGTATCGTCGTCGCGCCCGCCGAACCAGCCGTCGTCGAGCACAAACAGCTCGATGCCCATCGCGGCGGCCTCCTTGGCGATAGAGAGCAGCTTGCTCTGGGTGAAGTGAAAGGAGGTCGCCTCCCAGTTGTTGATGACGATGGGGCGCTCCCTGTTCTGCCACTCGCCGCGGACGATGTGGTTGTTCACAAAGCCGTGCAGGTTGTGCGAAAGGCCGTTCAAGCCTTCCTCGCTGTAGCTAAACACCGCCTCCGGGGTATAAAAGGCCTCGCCGGGCCTTAATACCCATGCAAACGACGACGGGTTAATGCCGGTAAGCAGACGGGTTTTATGGGTATAGGTCACCTCACAGACCTCGCTGTGATTACCGCTGTAAATGAGGTTCATACCGTAGCAGCGGCCCGCCTCCTCAGTGCAGCCGTCGGCGGTGAGCATAACAAACGGATTGTGGCGCGCCGAGCTTACGCCCAGCTTGGAGTCGCTTATAAAGGTACCCTCGCACAGCTTGCGGCTGTGCAGGGTACGCTCGTTTGCCCAGGTGCCGTCGAAGGTGACGAACGAGTAGTTACTGTCAAACAGGTCGAGCTGCGCGCTCATCATGCGGCGCAGGATGAGCTTTTGCGCACTCTTGTTTTCTACACGCACCCAGCGGGTGATCACATCGTATTTCGGGTAGACGCAGTAATACAGGGTGAGCTCGGTATCGAGGGCGTCGTCGCAGAGCGTCACCTCGGTGGTTTCGCAGCACTGTTCGCCGCCCAGGGCGCCGGGCAGCCCGGGGATGCCGCTTCTACCCTTATAGGTTCTGTGGGCCTTGTATCTAAAATCGGTTACCATACAGCCGTTCTCCGCGGTAAGCTCTATGGCGGGTTCACGGTAATCGCCCTTGCCGAGGCCGGAGTACTCAAGGCACTGGTCGTCCAAACCGATGTTCGGGTGCTCCTTCTGGTAGGCCACCATCGTGCCATAGGGCACCACGTTCGGCTGGGTAAGCGGGGAAATATCCGCAAGCGGGCGGATACGCCTGCCGTAATACAGATTTTGCAGGTGCCCCGTGGGCAGCACCGACATCACATAGCTGGTTTTGCCGGTGTTTAGATGAATTACCGTGTTCATACCCCTACCTCCTTGATGACTACGTCTTATGCTGGCACGAGTATTGGGTTATCACTTTGCAGAAAAGCGCTTATCCTCCCACGCCGAGCTTGGAGATATCGGTGGAACGGCCGAACGAATCTACATTATAGAGCAGCAGCGCCTGATCGTAGGCCTTTAAATCAAGTACCTTGCTGTAGCTCTCGTTGATATACCGCAGGTCGACCATCGTGATGGTGCTGTAGAAATCGGCCAAGAACGGCACAAGGCTGTTGGCAAAGGAATCTTTAAACACCACGATGCTCTTGCCGCCGGTACTGCCGGTTTTGATGGTTACGATCGGCTGGTTCTGCCCCAAGAATACCGAGTACTGATCCTTTTTATTTAAAAAGTCTTTAAAATACATCGAGTCATAGGGGGTAGTCTGTTTGCCGTCGAACACCTCCACCTGCTGCACCGGTGTACCGTCACGCCTTGAGTAGAGGCTAATGATATCGGGCTGGATATCGCGGTAGCCCACCTTGGAGTAGAGCGTGCCGTAGAAGTCATGCGACACGTTCTCGATGTTGTAGGCCTTGAAATTGGTCGAGTGTATACCCATGCGCTCAGCCGCCTCGCAGAAGGCGTAGTAGGCGCCGGTGGTCGTCCAGTGGTGGTCGGTTCGGTAATAAAGATATTCCGATTTATGCTCGTATAACACCTTTGCTACGTCTATTTCGTTGGCAATACCCGAAAGCGCGCGGCTGATCTCCTTGATGTATTCACGCTGCGACCAGCTGGCGGCGCCATAGGGCAGCTCGTCGCCGTATATCTCCGCGGCGGTGGGTACAAGCATCAGATAGGTCGGCATCTTGTTCGTTTCTACAAACTTCTTGATGGCGTCGATATTCTTCTGCGTCTTATCCATGTCCGGCTCGGGGAGATCCTCAATCAGGCGGTTATCGCAGATATACACGCTGTTGTTTTCGCGCTTGCCGCTGTAATACTCCATATAACCCTTGGCGGCCACCCAAGTGTCCCTGCCGATGAAGTGGTCGGAGAAATAATCCTCCACCCCGTCCATAAAGCTGCGGTTGTCTATGGTGGTAAACGAAAGCCTCGGGGGCTTCGCAAGCATGCGGTTCTCCATCTCGGAGAACTCCACCTTGGGCCAGAGTAATGTAACAATCGGCAGTATGAGCAATATCAGTGCAAACAGAACCGCCGATGCAATCTTCGTCTTCATGGCAAAACCCATGCCTTTCAATCAACGTTATAGCCTTTATTTCTAGCCTTAGAAACGGAAGTATAAAAACGGGTTATAGGTGGCGTCTACGAGGTAAGCTGTACAAACCAGCATCATGATTACCTGTAGCACAACACCGGCCACCTTCACAACGCCGGGTCTGGAACGATAGGCCCGCAGCATCAGCTTCTTCAGCCAGTCGGTGGAGAAGATGACGCAAAGTACGAAGATGAGGCCGTAGGAATAAAGCAGGTAGATAAACTCGCCGTCGGTACCCGGCCTGCCGTGTGAACCAAACATGGCCCCGTAGTAGCTGAAAGCCATTTTGATATCGTCAAACTCAAACAGCACCCAGCCGAGCACAACGAGGAAGAAGGTATACAGACGGGTGATCGAAAAAGGGATCTTTGCGAGCACCCTGGATAAAAACAGCCGCTCGATGATGATTAAAATGCCGTAATAAAGCCCCCACAGCACAAAGTTCCAGCTGGCCCCGTGCCACAGGCCGGTGAGCATCCACACAATCAGCAGGTTTAGCACCGTTCGGGCCATCCCTTTGCGGTTGCCGCCCAGAGGGATGTAGACGTACTCACGGAACCAGGTGCCCAGCGTCATATGCCAGCGGCGCCAAAACTCGGTGACGCTTTGGGAGATGTAGGGGTAATTAAAGTTCTGCGGGAAGTGAAAGCCCAGCATCTTGCCCATGCCCACCGCCATGTCGGAGTAGCCCGAGAAGTCAAAGTAGATCTGAAAGGTAAAGGCAAGGATACCGAACCACGCCGTGGCGGTGGAGAGGTTCTCCACCGGCATGGCTTTAATCTGTGTCCACAGGGTGCCGATGTTGTTGGCCAGCAGCACCTTCTTGGCGAGGCCCTGCACAAAGATGCCCACGCCGTCACCTAAAGCGGTGATGCTTACCCTGCGCTTGCTCAGCTCGCACTGTACGTCGTTATAGCGCACGATAGGCCCCGCCACAAGCTGGGGGAACATCGAAACATAGGCCGCGTAATCGATGAAGTTCTTCTGCACCGGCACCTTGCGCCAGTAAAGATCGATGGTATAGCTCATGCTCTGGAAGGTATAAAACGAGATGCCGATGGGTAAGGCAATCTTCGGGTCGGCGATGTGAAGCCCGAACAGGGCGTTTAAGTTCTGTACCGCAAACGAGTTGTATTTAAATACCGCGAGGATCGAGAGGTTTAGAATAATTGAGGTGACGAGGATGATCAGCCTCGCCTTTTGCCGCTTATCAAAATGCGCCAGCAACCGCCCGCAGGTGTAGTCGGCCGCCACCGTAAAGGTCATTAACAGCACATAAACCGGCTCGCCCCACGCGTAGAACAGAAAGCCTGAAAGAAACAGCACAAAGTTGCGAGCCCTTTTGGGCACCGCAAAATAGAATATCAGTACAATAGGCAGGAAGAGGTATAAGAATGTTAAGCTTGAAAACACCATTGGGTTTAGTCCTGTCCTTCCTTTTGACTTTGGTGAAGGGGCGACAGCATAAGCGCGTGCACCGCCTCATGGTATTGTTCGGGGGTAAGGGTGGCGTTTATGACGTCAAGCATGGCGTTCGCGCTCAGGCGCTCAGGCAGGCGCAGGTGCTTTAACAGCCTTCGGCGCAGCCCGGCGCTGTTCTGCCCGCCGGTAAGTCCGTCGGCATACAGGTCGGTCTTGGTGATGCGTGAGCGCGGCGTAGCCGCTTCGTCGGCGGTGGCCCCCGCCTGCTGCAGCGCCTGCAGAATCGCCTGCTTTTTAATGCCCTCCACCCCGAGCTTGCCCTCTTTGGAGGCAACCTTTTTGCGCCTCTCTTTGCCAAGGACGTCGGGGATATAGGCGTTGAGCACCGTGCCGTTTGGCACCGCGCCCTTGATAAAGCTGCGTATCTGAAAGCCCGCGCGGTCGGAATCGGTGAGTATCAGGATGCCGGTGGTCTCGGCGAGGGTGCGGATGAGTGACAGCTTGTCCTCGTCCTTGTAAATCGAAAACCCGTCGGTTTGTATAATCACGGCGTCGATGATGGAGGATAGTTTAATTTTATCATACTTTCCCTCAACAATCACGGCCTGTTTAATGGTAATCAAGCTTTTCCCTCATTTGCGCGTAAACTAAACAGCCTTGCCACGGCTTCTTCCAGCAGCGTAAAGCTATCCACCCTGCTGCTTTTCATATCATAATCGCATTGTAAAAGTATGTCAAGCGCCCCCGAAAGATAGCGCAACGAGAGCCTTTCGGCGTCCTTCTCCACATAATAAAACCGGTTGGGGTTGCCCTTGTAGCCAAAATCCTTGAACACATCCTTGGCGGGCCTGCCCGCGAGGCGGCCTGTTTTAATGCGGTAAAAGTCGAGGGTGGCGGAGGAAAGCGCCGCCAGCACCGCCACCGGCTCCTCGCGATTGTAGCGGTAAACGTCGATAAGCGCCATGGCCCGCTCGAAGCTGCCCTCGGCAATTGCCTTGGAGAGATCGTACACCATGGCCTCGAGCTGCTTTTCGCACAAGAGGTCCACATCCTGCAGGGTGATCTCGGCCTTTGGGCGGTAGGCGCAAAGCTTGTTCAGCTCCTGAATGAGCCTGTCCATCTTCCAGCCGCTGCGCTCGCACACCTCGCGGGCGGCGGCGTTCTCCATCGTGCTGCCCTGCTTTTCGGCGTAGGCGCGCGCGTAGTGCACAAGGTCGTTCTCGCCGCGCGGGGCAAGCTCGGTGACGACGCCCGCCTTATCGGTGAGCTTGATAAAGCGATTCCACTTGGCGGGCAGGCTCTTTTTGCCCGCCGTCTCCTGCGTAAGGGTGGTAAAGACCAGCACCGTGGTATCGGGCAGCTCACCAAACAGCTGCTCGAGCTTCGAAAAGTCTGTTTCCGTGAGCGCCTCCGGGTTAAAGTCGCTTACCCATACGCATTTATACGCCGCAAACAGCGGCAGCGCCAAGGCGGCGTCGGCAATGGTGTCGATATCGCAGCCCTTGCCGTCGAGCCTCATCCGATTAAAGCCGGTGGGGTCGTCTGGCACAGCCTTTTGCATAAGCCTTTCGGCATACTGCTTTTTCAGGTAGCTCTCCGCGCCGTATAGGAAGTACACCCGCGCGCAGGGCTCGTTTTTTACATGCAGGCGAAAGGATTGTTCATCCGTAAACGTCAACCTTGCCACCCTCCAATCTCATGGTTCCGCCCTTGGAGCAGCTGAGCGCAAGCGGGCTGTCCCCGTCGGCGCACAATAAGCTTTTGCCTTTAAACTGCTCCCCGTTTGCCTGTACGCAGGCGTCGGCCGCGACGTAATATCGTGCCGCAATGCTGTTAAAGCCCTGCGGGACGCCGCCGCTTACCACGCATACCTCGGCGGTTTTAAAGTGCAGCGGCAGGTAAGCCGCATTGATGGTGCCGTAAACAAAGAGAAAAGGCGTATCCTGTAGTGTTATGTAAACCGCTCCGCCCTTCGGCTGCAGAACGACCTGCGCGCTGCAGTCGGTAAGGCAGGTTACGGTATTGATCGCTTCGGTATCAAACTCGCTGTAGGCCGGAACCGCCGCCGCGAGCTCCTCAAATCGGATACTGTTGTGCGCGAGCAGCACCTTTGCTGCTTCAAAGCGGGAAAGCAGGTCTTTGGCCACCGTAAAGGAGGCGTCGTTTAGGTAGGGCACCATAAGCGCTTCCACCTCTCCTACCCCCGCGGAGGTAAGATAATAACCGGCTGCGCTCGCGGACTTTTTGGTATCCGCCCCCACCAGCACCACGGCATCCTCTCCCCTATGTAGCACCGCAGTCGCGGTGAGGGCGGGGTTGGGAAATGCCACACGAATGCTGTTTTGCTGCGCCTGCAGCGCACCGAAGGCAACGCCGCCGCCAAGCAGCAGCACGGCCGCTCCAACCAGCAGCGGGAGGTGCTTATACCGCCTTTGCAGCGTACGCACCGCCGCCGCCAATAAGACGCACACCGCTGCGAGCAGGCACGCCCACAATATGTTGACCGAGGCCGCCGCGTAATCAAGCCGCGCCAGCACCTCGGCAATGCGCATGATCACGAGCGTTGAGATTCTGGTAATGAAGGCGGCGAGACGTGTAAGCAGGCCGTCGGGCCACAGGGCGCCCAGCAGGCCGGTAAAGAGCGACGAGACCATCTGGATGGGTGCCAATGGGGTCGCCAGCACATTGGTGACGGGGCCGATGAGTGAAACGCGCCCGAACACCGCGGCGGTAATGGGGTAGGTAAAGAGCGTAGCGGCAAGCGAGAGGGTCGCCGCCTGCACCGCCTATTTCGCGTGGCGCCACAGCCACGGCAGGTGCCGCTCTGCCAGCGCATCCAGCGCCGGGGAAAGCAGCAGGATCGAGAGCGTGGCCGCAAACGACAGCAGAAAACCCACGTCGAGCAGCACCGCGGGGTTCACCCCGCATAATAATAGTGCAGCAAAAGCGATGGAATTCTTCGCGTCATTTTTACGATAAAACAATTGGGCCGAAAATAATGTGCAGGCCATGATACCGGCGCGCACCACCGAGGGGGTAAAGCCCGTGAAGGCCACAAACAAGATAAGAAACGCCATGCAGATCATCGCGCAGACCCGTTTGGGCAGCTTAAACAGCCCCAATAAAAGCAGCAGAAACTGTGCAAGGATGGCGGTGTGCATGCCCGAAACCGCCAGCATGTGGCTGATGCCCGAATCGCGGAAGTTCGCAAGTACCCCGGGGGACACCTCTCCGCGCTGGCCCGTGAGCATCGCCGCGGCCACCCTGCCCGCCTCGCCCCCCACCGCCTGCGCCACCGCGGTGTTTACACGGTCCCGCCAGGTGCGCAAAGCAGCCATAGGCGGGTAGTGTGCGGGGCTTTGGTAGGTGACGTCGCCGTAGCTGTAGGCAAACGCGTAGATGCCGTCGGCCCGCTGCACCACGTACGGGTCGCTGCCCGCAAGCGGGTAGGGCGGGTAGATGCTCACCTCGGCGGTGAGGGTGTCGTAATACACGGCGTCGAGCGGCGCCGTTACCGTGAGGCGCATCTTAATTTGCTGCGGCAGTGCCGTGTCCTCGTACCGCCCCGTCTGCTCGTTTAAAAGCGCTATGGCGGTGGTTTTTATCTCGTAATCGTACCGGCTGCCACGCTGACCCCTGCGGTCGAGTACGGTGGCGGTGACCACCGCCCTGTGCCCGTAGGCCCCCGATACCTGCCGCGGAACCTCCACCGTTTGGTAGGAGGCGTGCAATAGCCCGAGCGAAAAGGCGAGCGCCGAGAGCAGCAGCACGCGCAAAAGGTTAAGCGTAAAGCGTTTTACAAGGCAAACCGCGCATACACCGGCAGTTACAATCCCGCCCGCGAGCAGGGCCGCCGTAAAACCCGGATGAAAACAAAATACGACCGCCAGCGATAACAGATAGGCACATCCGATTATTGGCAGCGGTCGTTTTATCATGTTGTAACTCCTATACTGTCCACAGGGCTTGTTAATACTAATTACAATAAGAAATATTACGTAAAAATTCTTCACAAAAGGCATAAATTCAACCTTTTATTCGAATTTTTTCTATATTTCTAATTGTAATAAGTATAAGCCCTTCAGCCGTCCGGCGCCGTCTATTTTGCGAACAGCGGCAGCTTTTCAAGGAACAGGATGTCGGTGCGGTCGGCGGCTTCGCCCTCGGCCAGTACCGCCATCTTGCCCACCACATTGCCGCTCGCCTGCTCTACAAGGTTTTCAAGCGCGTTTAAGCTCTCGCCGGTGCTGATGACATCATCCACCACCAGTACGCGCTTGCCGCTCAAGCAGTCGATGTCTTCCTTATCGATGTACAGCTCCTGAATGCGCGCCGTGGTGATCGACTTCACCTGCACGCGAATAGGGGACTTCATATAAAGCTTCGCCGATTTGCGCGCGAGGATATACTTTTTGCCCGACTGGCGCGACATCTCGTACGCAAGCGGAATGCCCTTCGACTCGGCGGTGATGATCACGTCGTGCTCGGGGGCGATCTTGTTGAGCTCGGTTGCGCAGGCAATGGTGAGCTCCACGTCCGAAAACATCACAAACGCGGCGATATCCAGATGCTCGTTAACCGGGCAGAGCGGCAGCTCGCGCGTGAGGCCCGCCACATGAAGCGTATAGTACTTATCCATATCATTTTCTCCGTTATCGTAATTATTGGGGCGCCCGGTTGTTCAGCCGGGGGGCCATGCAAGCAGGCGCTTGCCCAGCACGTGAAAGTGCATATGCTTTACCGACTGCCCCGCGTCCTCGCCCACGTTGGTTACCACGCGGTAGCCGCCCTCCAGGCCAAGCTCCCTGGCAAGCCTTGCAATCACCTCAAAGATGTAGGCCACGGTCCCGCTGTTTTGCGCGGTAACCTCGCCCACCGACGCGATGTGCTCCTTGGGCACGATCAGAAAATGCACGGGCGCCTGCGGGTCGATGTCGTAAAACGCCAGGACCCGGTCGTCCTCATAAACCTTCCGGCTGGGAATCTCTCCAGCGACAATCTTGCAGAATAAGCAGTCCATTCCGGCATGCCTCCCTTTCGCTGTTCGTCTTATATGAATCTATTATTGGCCAAGCATGGTTTGGATAATCTTAGGTGCTTCTGCAAGCGCGTCCGCAAGCTTTTGGGGCTCCTTCACGCCCGCCATGGCGCTGTCGGGGCGTCCGCCGCCCGAGCCGCCCGCTATCGCGGCGATCTCTTTAATGAGCTTGCCCGCGTGCAGGCCCTTCGCCACCACACCGCTGCCGCAGGCCACCATCAGGCTGCCCTTGCCGTCGGCAACGTTGGAGATTACCGCCACGGCATTCGGGTCGGATTCTTTGATCTTGTCGCAGATGGTGCGCAGGGTGTCTACCTTCGCGTCGGTAAGCGGCGCCGCAATCAGGTTGATGCCGCACACCTCGCAGGTGTTCTTGCACAGGTCCGCTACCTGCGAACCCGCGAGTTTGGTGTTTAAGGCGTCGATCTCCCGCTCCTTTTCGCGCAGCTCCGCCATCACGGAGGCGGCGCGGGTTACCACCTCGTTCGGCGTCGCGGCCTTCAGGTTCTGCGCGCAGGCGGCGATGGTCGCGGTCATGTCGCCAAACAGCTCCAACACACCGAAGCCGGTAGTGCCCTCTATTCTTCTAACGCCCGCCGCAACGGACGACTCGGAGATGATCTTAAACAGCCCCAGCTTCGCGGTGTTGTCGGCATGGGTGCCGCCGCAGAACTCGGTGGAAAAGCCCTTGGCCTCTACCACGCGCACGGTGTCGCCGTACTTTTCGCCGAACAGCGCCATCGCGCCGCGCTTTTTCGCTTCCTCAATGGGCAGCTCCTCGGTGGTTACGGGCAATGCCTCGAGAATCTTCTCGTTGACCATATCCTCGGTCTTTTTAAGCTCCTCGGCGGTCATGGCGCTGAAGTGGGAAAAATCAAAGCGCACGTGCTCGGGGGTGACGAGCGAGCCCGCCTGATGCACATGGTCGCCCAGCACGGTGCGCAGAGCGGCCTGCAGCAGATGCGCCGAAGTGTGGTTGCGCATAATTGCGGCGCGGCGCTGCCTGTTCACCTCGGCGGTAACGCTGTCGCCCGTTTCAACGGTGCCGCTTAATACATTCGCCGAATGCAGGTACTGCCCGGCGGTGTTCTTTTTGCAGTCGGTTACTTCCAGCAAAGCGCCGTCCTTGCGGATAACGCCGGTGTCGGCCACCTGACCGCCGCTCTCGGCATAGAACGGGGAGTTATCGAGCACGAGGATGACGGTGTCGCCTTCGGCGGCGCTGCCGGTCGCCTCGTTATCCTTTACAATAGCGAGAATCTTTGCGTTGGTGGTAAGCTCGTTGTAGCCTGTAAACACGGTTTTGGCAACGCCGAGGTCGCCCAGCGCCTCGCTTGCCCACGCGATGCCGCCGGACTTTTTGCGGTCTTCCCGCGCGCGGGTTTTCTGCTCGGTCATCAGGCGCTCAAACGTGGCATCGTCTACGGTAAGCTTCTTTTCTTCTACAATCTCGCGCGTAAGGTCGATGGGGAAGCCGAAGGTGTCGTACAGCTTAAACGCCTCTTCGCCGCTGAACACGCTGCTGCCCGCCTTCAGGGTGTCCTCAATCAGGCTTGCAAGCAGCTCCATGCCCTGATCGATGGTGCGGGCGAAGCGCTCCTCCTCCACGCGGATATGCTTTTTAATATACTCGGCCTTCTCGGCGAGCTCAGGGTAGGCCGACTTGTTCTCACCTATAACGGTGTCGCACACCTTATACAAAAACGGCTCGTGAATGCCGATGAGCCTGCCGTGGCGCGCGGCGCGGCGCAGCAGCCTGCGCAGCACGTAGCCTCTGCCCTCATTAGAGGGAATAACGCCGTCGCCCACCATAAACACGGTGCTGCGAATATGGTCGGTGATCACGCGCAAGGACACATCGGTTTTCTTGTCGTCGCCGTAGCGGATGCCCGCGATCTCGCTGACATGCTTCATGATGTTCTGCACGGTGTCTACCTCAAAGAGGTTGTCCACCCCCTGCAGTACGCAGGCCAGACGTTCAAGGCCCATGCCGGTGTCGATGTTCGGGTGGTCGATGCGGGCGTAGTGGCCCTTGCCGTCACTGTCGAACTGGCTGAACACGAGGTTCCACACCTCAACATAACGGTCGCAGTCGCAGCCCACGGCGCAATCCGGCTTGCCGCAGCCCTTTTCGGGCCCGCGGTCAAAGTAGATCTCAGAGCAGGGGCCGCAGGGGCCGGAGCCGTGCTCCCAGAAGTTATCCTCGCGGCCCAAGCGCGTCATATGGTCGGGGGCGACGCCAACCTGCTTTGTCCAGATATCATAGGTCTCGTCATCCTCTTCAAACACCGAGACATACAGCTTCTCGGCGGGAATCTTAAGCGTCTTTGTAAAGAACTCCCACGCCCATGCGGTGGCTTCCACCTTAAAGTAGTCGCCGAACGAAAAGTTGCCCAGCATCTCGAAGTAGGTGCCGTGGCGCGCGGTTTTGCCCACGCGCTCGATATCGGGCGTGCGAATGCACTTCTGGCAGGTGGTTACACGCTTGTTGGGGGGCGTCTCCTGCCCTAAAAAGTATTTCTTCATGGGCGCCATGCCCGAGTTTATCAGAAGCAGGCTTTTGTCGTTGTTGGGCACCAGCGAAAAGCTCTTAAGACGGGTGTGCCCCTTGCTCTCAAAGAACGACAGATACGCTTCGCGAAGATCGTTTAACCCTTGCCACTGCATCAATTTATTCCTCCAATAATGTAAATAATGCTTATGCGGACGCAAAAAAACAAAAACCCCCGCCCCTAATACTTATTACGATTAGAAATATAAAAAAATCGAGCAAAAGGTTTAATTTATACCTTTTGTAAAGATTTTTTGGTTATACTTCTTATCGGAATTAGTATTGAATAGGGACGAAAGTTATTTTCCGTGGTACCACCCTGATTGCAAAAGGAGTGTGCCCTTTTGCCGCTCAACCCGCCCTTAACGCGGGCGGCACGCCGCGGTTGTTTCCCGCGGGGCTTGGGGGCGGCAGATACGCCATAAAACCGGCAAAACTTCCAGCAGCGGCGCCAAAGCCCTTGAGCGCCGTGTTTTGCTCTCTGGTGCGGCTTTATAATCGTCGGCGGTAACGCCTTACGATATGCCTATCCTTCCCCGTCGCAGCCGTAATACCAATTTTCGACTGTAACCAAACGCATTAATTATATAGCGGCAGGCGTAAATTGTCAATCAATTGTACACCCTGATAAGATAGAGAGTTTATGCCTTTAACCGGCAATTTCTATGCGGTCGACGCGTCTTTCAAGAGCTTCCATCCTTCTTTCAAGCTCCCATTGCTTCTCATGAGTGAGCTTGTAGCCGTCGAATAAAGCGTCAATTCTCTTTGTAATATCATTTTCCATATCGATTCTGATGGACTTGATTTCAGATCCAATGGATTTCATTTCAGATTCCATGGATTGTAATTTCTCGCCGGTAGATTTACTCTGTTCATCTATAATTTTTGCTTGGTCGGCGAACATTTCAGCAATTGGGTTTAACAACTCTTCATTGGTCATGGCTTTTTCTCTCCCTAATCGACTGTAACATCATTATACCCCGCTTGCAGGGTAGTTGTCTAGGAGATTTTAACACTGATAGTTGGCATTCTTGCCATGGTAGAGATTTAAGTGGGCGATGAGAGGTTGAGGGCGAAACACAGGAATGCATCGTGCGTTCACCGTTTAACTGTTAACCACATAAATTCAGCGGGCAGCCAATCGCCGCCCCTGCATATCTGCAGCTTACACAGCGTAAGGAAAAGCTTTATAGCGGCAGGTATTCTATGATTGTTTTCCCTCTGCCCTGCGGGCTTCTAAATTCTGCACCCTGTCGGCAATCTCTTTGAAAACAGGGGCAGAATAATCGCCGCCCGAATCCATGCCTTCGTTGAGCACCACAATCACGTATTTGGGGTTCTCGGCGGGGAAGAAGCCGGAGAACCACGCGTGCACGATCTCTTTGTCGCCCTCATACACGCCGGTCTGCGCCGAGCCGGTTTTGCCGCCCGCGCCGTTTTTAATGGGCTGCGCGTTGGTTCCGCTGCCTTTATCCACCACGTTTACCATCATCTCGCGCACCGTCTCGGCAATGCCCTGCGGAACTACCTGATACGCCTCCGGGCGCTCATAGGGGGTCTCTACCTGCGTTCCGTTCGCATCCGTGACGCCCTCGACAATCGACGGGTACACCATCCTGCCGCCGTTAGCGAACACGGCAATCAGCTTTGCAATCTGAATGGGGGTGGCAGTAAGCTCGCCCTGCCCGAACGAGAAGTTTGCGAGCACCGCGAGGTTTTGCAGGCTCTCCATGGTGGGCAGCGTACCGGAGGCGGTCTTGATCCCCTGCCCCAGCTCGTCTGCGCGCCCGAAGCCCATGCGCACCGCCATCTCGTACAGCTTGTCGTACCCTGTTTCCCTGCCCAGATTAATGAAATAGGGGTTGCAGGAGTGCTCCAGCGCGCCGTTCATATCCAGTTCCCCGTGCCCCGCGCGGTTGTGGCAGAAGAACGCGAGGGGGCCCGCATCGATCCTGCCGACGCAGGTGTAGGTGTAGTCGGTGGGTATCCCCGCCTCCAGCGCCGCCGCGAGGCCGGAAAGCTTGAAGGTGGAGCCGACATTGTAGGCCGCAAAGCAGCGGTTGACGAGCGGCGCGTTCTCGTCGTTTAGGCTCACCGCAAGGTCGGTGGGCGAAAAGGCGGGGAAGGACGCTGCCGCGCGTATCTTGCCGGTGGTGGCCTCCATAATAATCACCGCGCCCTTTTTAATGAGCCGCGCGCCCTCCTCCTCGGCAATCAGCTGCATCTCGCGGTCGAGGGTGAGCACCACGCCCTGCGGGTTTTCGTAGCCCTCGCGGGTAATCTCCGGGGTGACGTTCGCAAGCGGGTGGCGCAGCGCGTCCACCGTATAGGTGATGGAAAGCTTGCCGCTGTTGCCTGTCAGCAGATCGTCGTAGGCCTTCTCGATACCCATCGCGCCCCTGCCCTCGCTGTCGAGGTGCCCGATGATGTGTGCCGCGGGCTGTGTCTTGGCGTAGCGGTTCTTCACAGTGAACACGTCTATCCCCTTGGCATAGATATAGGGGGTATCCGCCCGCTGCAAAAAGGGTTTGCCGCTCTCAAACAGGTTAAGGGCCTTTACCCCCTCCTCGGGGGGCAGGGTGCTGGCCACCGCCGCCGCGGCCTCGTCGCAGGGCAGGATGGACAATACATAGCTGTCCTCGCGGTTGACCATCGGCTTAAGGTTGCAGTCGTAGATGGTGCCGCGGCTTTCGTCCACCGTAAGGGTGTAGGAGCTTTGGCTTTTGGCCACCGTCTGCAGGTTATCGCCCGTCGCCACCAGAAAAATGCGTAAAAACAAGAGCGAAAAGCAAAGGATTACGGCGGTGAAGATCACGGCTGTCCGCTTTTGCCCGCTTGTCATGGTATATTCGTTCATATAAAAATCACCCCATACCGTTGCATGTCGTATGCCGCCTATGGTATACGCCTTACATTAGTATGGGGTTATTTTCTAAATTACATTCAAGTGGCTACTTCTTGCCGATATCGGTGCGGTAGTGGGCACCCTCAAATTGAATCTTGCCCACCGCCCCGTAAGCCTTGGCAAGCGCCGACGAAAGGTCCGCCCCCTTGGCGGTGACGCCCAGCACACGCCCGCCCGCGGTGTAGTATCGACCTTCGTCGTATTTGGTACCGGCGTGGTACACCGTAACATCCTGTAAAAGGGCGGCGTCCTCAAGGCCGGTAATCTCCTTGCCCGTTTCGTACTTTTGCGGGTAGCCGCCCGAGGCCATCACCACGCAGGCCGCGGCGCCCGGCTCCCACTCGATTTCCAGAGCATCGAGTCTTTCTTCCGCCACCGCCTCGAAGATGGTGAGCAGGTCGGTTTTTAAGAGCGGCAGCACCACCTGTGTCTCCGGGTCGCCGAAACGGCAGTTATACTCGATCACATACGGCCCCTTCGGGGTGAGCATGAGCCCGAAATACAGGCAGCCCTTAAAGGGCGCGCCCTCGCTTTGCATGGCGGCGACGGTGGGCAGAAAGATGTGCTCCATACACTGCCGCGCAAGCTCCGGGGTGTAATGGGGGTTGGGCGCGATGGTACCCATGCCGCCCGTGTTTAAGCCCTTGTCGCCGTCCAGCGCGCGCTTGTGGTCCATAGAGGACACCATCGGCTTAACCGTTTTGCCGTCGGTAAACGCGAGCACCGAAACCTCGGGGCCGGTTAAAAACTCCTCGATCACGACCCTGCTGCCGCTTTTGCCGAACGTGCCCTCGTCGATCATCGAGCGAATCGCTTCCTCCGCCTCAGCAAAATCCTGCGCGATGATAACCCCCTTGCCCAGCGCCAGACCATCCGCCTTGATCACCACGGGGTAGCTGCTCTGCTTTTGCACATACGCTATCGCCGCCTGCGACCGGTCAAACACCTCGTAGGCCGCGGTGGGGATGTTGTATTTCTTCATCAGATTCTTCGCGAAGGCCTTGCTGCCCTCGATCTGCGCCGCCTTCCTGGTGGGGCCGAAGCATTGGATGCCGAGGGTCCCCAGCTTGTCCACCAGCCCGAGCACCAGTGGGTCGTCCGGCGTAACCACCGCAAAATCGATGTCGTGCTGCTGCGCAAACGCGGCAATCATCTCGACATCCGTCGCCTTGATGTTTACACACTCGGCCTGCGCGCAGATGCCGCCGTTGCCGGGGGTGCAGTAAAGCTTTGTGATGCGTTTATTTTCCAGCAGCTTTGTAATCACGGCGTGTTCACGCCCGCCGCCGCCAACCACTAAAACGTTCATATAAAGATCCATGCCCTTTCTTTTGGGCCTTACGCCCAAATGAGAGGGCATAAAACCATATTTAAAAAGCGCCGGTGCCGCACAGCGGCAGGAAGGGCCTCGACGATGAAGGGTAAACCCTTCATCGTCTGGACAGGCAGCTTTTCGACGGCTGAAAGAGTATCTTTCAACCTAATTCCTTTCCGGCTTTTTGTCTGCCCGTTATTAATGATGGAACAGCCTGATACCCGTAAACGCCATCGCGATGCCGTACTTGTTGCAGGTGGCGATCACGTGGTCGTCGCGGATAGACCCGCCCGGCTGCGCGATGTAGCTTACCCCGCTCTTATGGGCGCGCTCGATGTTGTCGCCAAACGGGAAGAACGCGTCGCTGCCAAGGGATACGCCTGTAACCTTGTTAAGCCACTCGCGCTTCTGCTCCAGGGTAAAGCGCTCGGGGCGAACGGCGAACAGGTTCTGCCACACGCCGTCGGCCAGCACGTCGTCGCACTCCTCCGAGATATACACGTCGATGGTATTGTCGCGGTCGGCGCGGCCGAGGCCCTCTTTAAACCGCAGGGCGAGCACCTGCGGGTGCTGGCGCAAGAACCAGTTGTCCGCCTTGCCGCCCGCCAGACGGGTGCAGTGGATGCGCGACTGCTGCCCCGCGCCGATGCCGATAGCCTGCCCGCCGTACACATAGCACACCGAGTTGGACTGGGTATATTTCAAGGTGATCAGCGAGATGATCAGGTCGCGCCTGGCGGCCTCGGGCAGTTCTTTATTGTCGGTAATGACATTTTCAAGCAGGCTCTCGTTTATCTTCAGCTCATTGCGGCCCTGCTCGAAGGTGATGCCGAACACATCCTTATGCTCGATGGGCGCGGGGGTGTAGGCAGGGTTTATTTTGACGATGTTGTAGCTGCCCTTGCGCTTACCCTTTAACAGCTCGAGTGCCTCGGGTTCATAGCCCGGGGCGATGACGCCGTCCGAAACCTCTTTGACAATCAGCCTGGCGGTAGGCACGTCGCAAACGTCCGAAAGGGCGATAAAGTCGCCGTAGGAGGACATACGGTCGGCGCCCCTCGCGCGCGCGTAGGCGCAGGCGAGCGGAGAAAGCTCCATATCGCCCACAAAATAAATCTGCTTAAGTGTATCGGAAAGCGGGAGCCCTACCGCGGCGCCCGCAGGGCTTACATGCTTAAACGAGGCGGCGGCGGGAAGGTCGGTTGCCGCCTTTAGCTCCTTGACCAGCTGCCAGCCGTTAAACGCGTCTAAAAAGTTGATATACCCCGGCCTGCCGCACAGTATCTCGATGGGCAGGTTCTCGCCGTTCTTCATAAAGATCTTCGCGGGCTTCTGGTTGGGGTTACAGCCGTATTTCAGTTCCATTTCTATGCTCACTGATGATCCGCTCCTCTCAAAATACCATAAAACGCAAGCTACCTGTTCTTGTTGACGATACGCGTCTGCTCCGTGCCGTTCTTTAAATTGATATATCGCACAAACAGCGAAACCTTGTTTTGTTCGTTCAGGCTCGTCCATAAAAGGTCTGTAAACGCGTCGATGTCGCCCGCGATAGCCACCCGTTCGGGTTCGCCCTCAAACGACGGGATGGGGTTGCCGTCGCAGCGGTAGGTGTGTATGAACCTTCCCTCGCCCGCCACCGGCTGGGGGTAATCAAAGAAAAAGCGCTCGGCGGACTGCTCGTTACCGCCGTTGCTTTTTAAGATAGAGAGCTTATACTCAAAGCCACCGTCCTTTAGCGTTACAACGCCGGAGATACGGGGGGTGAAGTTGGGCGGGTCGGGCTCAAAGGTGCGGGTGCGCAGCGCGTCCTCAAACGCCTTGCCCTGCGTGAGAAAATCGTACACCGTATCGGTCTGGTCGCCGTTGGTGACAACCGTGGTGGCGCCCAGCACGCGAACGGGGGCGTAGATGATCAGCGACGGGTCGGAAAGCTTGCTCTCGTCAAACGCCTTGGTTTTGATGCCGCCGTCGCAGGGCTCAAACACACGGTTGCGGCTGTTTTCACTGCGCCCCATGATGAAATAGGCGATCACGGCGTGGGCGCCGTCGTCACTTTTGCCGATGACAATCCCCCGGCCCGGGTAGGTGTTGGCCATAAGCTCTTTGGCAATATCAAGAATCTGCATGTTTCTTCTCCTTTACCCGCAGAGTATAACCTGCGTGGTTTTTTAACGCACGTTCGTCTATATCAGCTGCAAGGTCATCGGTGTTTCTTTTTGCGCTGTGACCGTAAAGCCCAGCTTCTCGTAGACAGGCCTGCCCGCTTCGGTGGCGGAAAGCTCGATAACCGATACGTTCATCGCTTTCGCCTGCCGGATGATACACTCCAGCACCGCCGTGGCGCATCCCCTGCCGCGATACTCGGGATAGGTAAAAACATTGTGCAGCGTCGCGGTCTTGCCGGTGATGAACCGCGGGTTCGCGGGCTTTTCACTGGCGGCGAGATAGGCTGTCGATACTACCGTCCCATCCGCCTCGCCCAAAACCGCCACAAAGTCGGCATTTAAATGCGCCGCAAAGTAGGCCGCAAGCTGTGCGCGGACGGCCCGCTCCATATCCGGCTCAAGCGGCCCGAACAGTATTCTTAAAAACTCCAGCCGCAGGGTGATGAGGGTTTCAATATCCTGTATGTCTGCCGTACGCACGTTCATACGCAAGCCTTCTTTGCTTTCTGTCTTTACTGCCGGTTGTTATCAAGTTCCGCGCTGAGCATGGCGACCGCCTTGGGCAGAATCACCCACTCGGCCTGTTCCATCACGCGCCGCTGCAGGGTCTCGGGGGTGTCGCCCTCCTGTATGTTTACCGCCTGCTGCAAAAGGATTCTGCCGCCGTCGGTGATCTCGTTGACCAGATGAACGGTGGCGCCCGTCACCTTCACGCCATACGCAAGCGCCGCCTCGTGCACCTTCAGCCCGTAAAAGCCGTCTCCGCAGAAGGAGGGGATAAGCGACGGGTGAACGTTCACGATACGGTCGCGGTATTCGCTTATCACAGCGGGGCCAAGGATGCACAGAAAACCCGCCAGCACCACCAGATGGATGTTGTGCTGCCTGAGCACCCCCACCAGCGCCTCATCAAAGGCCTGCGGGGTATCGTACTCACGCCGCGCAACCACAGCGGTAGCAATGCCATGCTCCTCCGCACGTTTAAGCGCGTAGGCCTTGTGGCTGCTGGCCACCACGAGCGCAACCGCACCGTGCGGGTTTTCGCCTCTCTCCTGCGCGTCAAGCAGCGCCTGCAGGTTGGTTCCGCCGCCCGACACCAGCACCGCGATGTTAATCATACTAAGATTCATACCCTTTCTCTGGGGCTTTACGCCCTAGAGAAAGGGCATAAACCCAATATAAAAAATGTCGGTGCCGCTATAGCGGCAGGAGCGGCTGTGCCGCGATAGACAGTTTTTCAAGGTTGAAAGATTTCTTTCAACCTGCCATGCCTTTCTTGTGTTATCCAAGCGAAAGACTTACGCTATTATAACACCTTCGTCGCCTGCTACCACCTCGCCGATCACCCTTGCGGTTTCACCGGCGGCAGTAAGCACCGAGAGAGCGGTGTCAACGTCTTCCTTCGCCACGATCACGCACATGCCGGTGCCCATGTTGTAGGTGTTGAACATGTCGCGCTCGCCGATGCCGCCCTTTTGCTGAATGAGCGTAAAGATAGACGGGATCACAAGGCTATCTCTATCAATCTTCGCGGTTAAGCCGCTCGGCAGCGCGCGCGGAATGTTCTCGTAAAAGCCGCCGCCCGTGATGTGGCTGATACTTTTAACCGGTACCTTCTCCATAAGCGCCAGAATGGCCTTTACATAGATGCGGGTGGGGGTGAGCAGCTCTTCGCCGAGGGTTTTGCCAAGCTCGGGGTAAAAGGCATTCAGGTCGGCGTTCTCGATGTCGAACACCTTGCGCACCAGCGAGAAGCCATTGGAGTGAACACCCGAGGAAGCGAGTGAGATAAGGGCATCCCCCGCCCTCACATTCTCGTTATCCAGGATTTTGGCCTTATCCACCACGCCCACGGAGAAGCCCGCGAGGTCGTATTCTTCGGGGGCATAAAAGCCGGGCATCTCGGCGGTTTCACCGCCCACCAGCGAGGCGCCCGCCTGACGGCAGCCGTCCGCCACGCCCGAAACGATGTCGGCCACCCGCTCGGGGACATTCTTGCCCACCGCCACGTAGTCGAGAAAAACAAGGGGCTTCGCGCCTGAGCAGACGATGTCGTTTACGCACATCGCCACACAGTCGATTCCCACGGTATTGTGTTTATTGAGTAAAAAGGCCAGCTTGAGCTTGGTGCCCACACCGTCGGTACCCGAAACGAGCACGGGTCTTTCAATGCCGGTTAAATCCAGCTCAAAAAGCCCGCCGAAGCCGCCGATGCCGGAGAGCACCCCTTTGGTGAAGGTGGACGCCACCGAGCTTTTCATCAGTTCCACGGCCTTATACCCTGCGGTAACATCCACGCCCGCAGCCTTGTAGCTTTCGCTGAAGCTCTTCATTCGTTTAGCTCCTTCTATCCTAAATTCCACGCCGTTATTGAAAACGGCGCGGCGGCTTTAAGCCGCCGAATTGTCGTATAATACTTATTTTGTGGTAACGCTTTGCGCTGCCGCTCCCCGCCAAAGGCGGGGATTAAATGAAGAATGCTATTATATTGTTTTATCCCTGCTTCACAAACGATACGTGCTTGTCTTCCTTTTCTTCCGGCGTATCGCTGATCTTGCTTTCAAACTTGTCCTTGCGGATGTCGGCGGGCGTTTCTACGGGGTAGTTGCCCGTAAAGCAGGCGTCGCAGAAGCCGCAGTTGGCCCCTTCGGCAATCTTCTTCACGCTGTCGGTGCTAATGAAGCCAAGGCTGTCTACACCGATCATCTTGCCGATCTCCTCCACCGACATCTTGCAGGCGATAAGGTTCTCCTTGCTGTCGATATCGGTGCCGAAGTAGCAGGGGTTCATGAAGGGGGGCGCGGAGATGCGCATGTGTATCTCCTTGGCGCCCGCTTCCCTCACCAGCTTTACAATCCGCGCGCTGGTGGTGCCGCGTACAATCGAGTCGTCCACCAGCACCACGCGCTTGCCGCTGACAGTGGCCTTGAGCACGTTTAGCTTGATCCTTACCGCGTCCTCGCGCTGTGCCTGAGAAGGCTGGATGAAGGTTCTGCCTACGTAGCGGTTTTTGATAAGCCCGATGCCGTAGGGAATGCCGGACTGCCGCGAGTAGCCGATGGCGGCGTCGAGCCCCGAATCGGGTACGCCCACCACCACGTCGGCCTGCACGGGGTGCTCAAGCGCAAGGTAGGCGCCCGCCCGCAGCCGCGCGTTGTGCACCGAGGCGCCCTCGATGATCGAATCCGGCCTTGCGAAGTAGATAAACTCAAACACACACAGGTGCCCTTTATCCTTGCCGCAGTGGCTCTTGATGCTGCGCACGCCGTTTTTATCCACCACCACGATCTCGCCCGGCTCAAGGTCGCGCACAAACTCGGCGCCAAGGCTGTCGAGCGCGCAGCTTTCGGAGGCGAACACGATGTCGCCGCCGCGCTTGCCCATGCACAGCGGGCGGAAGCCCACAGGGTCGCGCGCCGCGATCAGCTTCTGGGGGGACATCATGATGAGCGAGTACGCCCCCTTGATGCGGTCCATCGCCTTCTCTACGGCGGCCTCGATGCTGGGGGAGCTGATGCGCGCCTGCGTGATGATGTAGGCGATCACCTCGGTGTCGTTGGTGGTGTGGAAGATGGCACCGCCCATCTCCAGCTCCTCGCGCAGCGCTTCGGCGTTTACAAGGTTGCCGTTGTGGGCAAGCACCATCTTGCCCTTGATGTGCTTGATGACAAGCGGCTGGGCATTGGTGCGGCTCTGGTTGCCGGTGGTGGAATAGCGCACGTGCCCCACCGCCATGTTGCCATCGCCGAGCTTTTTGAGCACGTCGGCGTTGAACACCTCGGGCACCAGCCCGATATCCTTATGGGCGGTGATTACACCGTCGTCGTTTACCGCAATACCGCAGCTTTCCTGCCCGCGGTGCTGCAGGGCATACAGCGCAAAGTAGGCGCTGGCCGCAACGGGGCCGCGGTGCTGCGAGTAGATGCCGAATACGCCGCATTCCTCTTTTATGGTATCAAACATACGTAAACCCGCCATTTCTCCGGCAGACTGCTGTGCCCTACCCTCTCGCCGGAAAAGGGTATGTAAGGGGTTGCTGTGCATACGAGGTGGGCAATAAGACCACAGCTTGTCCTATCATCGGTATTACTCGCCGAGCAGGCGCTTCATAATTTCGTGGTAGGCGTCCTCTACGCCGCCAAGGTCGCGGCGGAAGCGGTCTTTATCCAGCTTTTCGCCGGTTTTGCTGTCCCAGAAGCGGCAGGTGTCGGGCGAAATCTCGTCGGCGAGCACGATGGCGCCGTCGGCAAGGCGGCCGAACTCCAGCTTAAAGTCTATGAGCTCAATGCCGAGGTCTTTGAGGTACTCGGTGAGGATCGCGTTTACCTTAAAGGAGTAAGCGGCAATGGTCGCAAGCTCCTCGCTGGTGGCAAGCTGCATGGCATAGATGTGGTAGTCGTTGATCATCGGGTCGCCCAGCGCGTCGTCTTTGTAGCAGTATTCCAGCACGGTGCGGGCCATCTTGGTGCCCTCGGGGATGCCGAGGCGCTTGGAGAGCGAGCCTGCCGCGATGTTGCGCACAATCACCTCGATG
Source organism: Bacillota bacterium (assembly GCA_023412215.1). Classification (GTDB taxonomy): domain Bacteria; phylum Bacillota; class Clostridia; order Oscillospirales; family Ruminococcaceae; genus Acetanaerobacterium. The sequence continues at coordinate 362,767 of JAEYNX010000014.1, forward strand.
GGAACGATGGTTACCTTCTTTACGAGCGTCTCGCGGTCGGAGAGCTCCTGCACCAGATGTGTGGGCACGCCCTTGCTCTCCAGCAGCTTCATCAGGTGGTTGGTCACGCGGTTGTTGATGATGCCCTTTTCGGCGATGGTGCCCTTTTTCAGGCCGTTAAACGCCGTGGCGTCGTCTTTATAATCTACAATAAAAAGGTTTGGGTCGTCGGTTGCGAATACCTTTTTGGCTTTTCCTTCGTATACCTGTTCTAACTTCTTCATGATGTACATCCTCCGTTAATTGTTTAATATTTTATAGGTTTTGAATCTTCTCTTGTACGGCTTTATCGGCTGCCAGCACGCCCTGCTCCATCTCCTGCTTGTAGGCGGCAAGCTTGTCCGCCAGTATGGTGTCGCTGACCGCTAAAATCTGCACCGCCAGCAGCGCCGCGTTGTCGGCACCGTCTATGGCAACGGTCGCCACCGGCACGCCCTTTGGCATCTGCACCGTGGAAAGAAGCGCGTCCAGCCCGTCTAACGTCGAGGATTTGATCGGCACCCCGATCACCGGCAATGTGGTGTGCGCCGCTAAAACGCCCGCCAAATGTGCCGCCTTACCCGCCGCCGCGATGATTGCCCCGTAGCCGTTCTCACGCGCATTTTTAGAAAACGCGCAGGCCTGTGCGGGGGTGCGGTGTGCCGACATCACGTGCACCGTCGCCTCTACTCCGAATTTTTTGAGTGTTACAATTGCGCCCTGCATAATGCCAAGGTCGCTGTCGCTGCCCATGATGATTGCTACTTTTTTATTCTGCATTTTTACCAAACCTTTCCCAAAACTTCTGTTTTTATCATTTATCTAAGTTATTATGGTCTGTGTTTGCACTTTAGTAAACATTCTAATGTTTTAGGCTACTGCTTCATTTCATTTTATCATTCATTTGAAATTTACTTCTTGCTATTTCTAATCCTAAATTCTTTTTTTGAATAATAATGCAATACGAATTATCTTCAACGGATTCAATTTTTCCTATAGTATACTCTGATAAATCTAATAGACCTGCTAATATTGAGGGAGTTTCAATATTTATCTCCATATTATCTAGCTTATAAGGAAAGGGACTATACGGATTTTGCGTATGAAAATAAATCGCATCATATTCACCTTTATGATTGTCTAAATAAACCCATGATTGAAAGTCTCTTGCGTACCCTTTTGTTAACATCTCAATTTGATCCAAAATCTTTATATAATACAGAATGTGTATCTTCCTATGTTTTTCACTTGTATTGGTAATACCATCCCCATCTAAATGGGTATGCGAGATGTTATACCAAGAGCCCTCTGTCAAGTCTAAACTAAAGTCTCTTAATTTCCTATTAACAATTCTATAGTGCTTTTTTAAATCTCTGGTCGTTTTTTTCAAGCAAAATCACCCCGATATTCCTCTCAGCAATGAAAAGCCTTTTGGGAAATGGTTAAGTTTAATGAATGAATAATTGAACTTTTAATTGACTGTCATTCTCGTACAAATGAATCGAAAATCGTTGCTAAAAATAAAAACAGGCTATGGTGGGGTACACCATAGCCTGCAGCTATTCTATCATTTTTCCGGAAGAGGCTTGAGACGCACCGAAGGTGCTACTCGCCCTTTTGGTTGCACTATGCCCGCAACAATTTCCGGAACCCATCCGCCTATTCTTGCCAACGGCAAACGCACCCATATGGCTCATAACGAAGCTACCCCCGAAACATATGACATACGGCTAATTTTAATAGAACCAGAACTCTATTGTAATGTATTCGTAAATCAAATGCAACGCCGTTTAGGTAAAATCGTTTAGTTGCAGTAAAACGCAGGCGCTTTAGGCCGATGAATTGTGCACAAAGCTATGCACACAGCCTCTTACCTATTGCGCGATGTTCTTATCGGTGAGCAGTTCCTTTACCGAGGCCGAAAGCCCCGCCATGGACTGAATCTCGGAGGGGATGATAATCTTGGTGGCCTTGCCGTCGCACGCCTTCACCAAGGCCTCAAAGCTCTTGAGCGCCAGTACCCGCTCGTTGGGGTTGGCTTCGTTTAACAGCTTGAGGCTGTCGGCCAGCGCGCTCTGCACCTTGAGTATCGACTGCGCCTCGCCCTCCGCCTCGCGGATCTTCTGCTCTCTAACAGCATCCGCGCGCAGGATGGCGGACTCCTTCTCGGCCTCAGCGCGCAGGATTACCGACTCCTTCTCGCCTTCCGCCACAAGAATCTGGCTTCTCTTTTCGCCCTCGGCGCGCAGGATCGACTCGCGGCGCTCGCGCTCGGCCTTCATCTGCTTCTCCATCGCGTCCTGAATCTCGCGCGGGGGCAGGATGTTCTTTAGCTCTACGCGGTTTACCTTAATGCCCCACTTGTCGGTGGCGATGTCGAGGATGGTGGTCATCTTGGTGTTGATCACGTCGCGGGAGGAAAGGGTGCTGTCGAGTTCTAAATCACCGATGATGTTACGCAGGGTGGTGGCGGTTAAAAACTCGATTGCCTGCATGGGGTATTCCACGCCGTAGGCATAGAGCTTCGGGTCGGTGATATAGAAGAACACCACCGTGTCGATCTGCATGGTTACGTTATCCTTGGTGATTACGGGCTGGGGCTTAAAATCGGCCACCTGCTCTTTAAGGGTAACGCGTTTCGCAATTCGGTCAATAAAGGGTATTTTGAAATGAAGACCCGTCTGCCACGTCTGGTGGTAGGTGCCAAGGCGCTCCACGACATAGGCTGTCGCCTGAGGCACGATCTTGATGTTGGCGATAATGAAAAGGAAAACCACCACCACAATAGCTGCAATAATAATCCCCGTTCCTATTCCAGGCATATCTACTCCATTCCGCCGCTTTGCACGGCAATCAGTTATGTATCTTCGGCTCCCGCTTCGCAAAGAAGATTTAGCAGGAGTAAACTTTACAAATCCGTACTAGCTCTTTACAGCCTCCACAAAAACCTTCGCGCCTTCTATTCGCTTGACAATCACCGTTTCGTCGGTGGCAATCTCGCTGCCGTCCTCGCTGCGCGCCGCCCACGAAAGCCCGTTCACAAACACCCTGCCGGTTTCGCGCAGGTTGTTGATCGGCTGCTCCACAATGCCGGTGCTGCCGATCACCATGTCGGCATTGGTCGCCGTTTTTTTTGCGCCGATAAGCTTTTTTGCGATGGGGCGGGTGGCGATGAGCAGAATTGCCGCAGCTACAAAAAACAAGGTAACCTGTATCCACAGCGGGGCCCCGAGCATACTTGCAATAAGCGCTACCAGCGCACCGCCCGCAAACCAGATGGAGATAAACTGCACCGTTACGGCCTCGGCCACGCCAAATATGATGGTGGCGACAAGCCACACAACGGGCATATAGCTTTCCATAAAACAACAATCCCCTTTCTGCCAAGCGGCCGATTGCCGCTTTGTATATCCTATTCATTTGCCGTAAAGTCCATGCACCCTGGCGGTAGCCTCAGTATGCCACCCTCTTAGAGATTTACGGTCTTTAGGCGATAAAACGGCCCTCTTGATTAACCAGAAGCTATTATGTTTATTATACCACAAATGTGTGGAAGCAACAACACAATTTACCGCTTAAGAAATTTGTGGATTACCGTCGTTTTTGCGATAGATTTGCTTATGGACGGGATACTATATTTGTGCTAGAATTACGGCGTACAGTTGATGGTCTTCATTTTTTCCGGCCTTATAGTACCGGACGGCAGTTTTAATTGTTCGCAAAGGGGAAGAATTATGGACGATGCATTTAAGGTCTCCGCGCCCGTTTACCAGCAGATCGCGGCGGATATTGCGGCGAAGATTGTGGAGAAGCGTTACGTGGAGGGTGAAAAGATATACGCGCGGTCTTATATTGCGAGCCAGTACGGCGTATCCTCCGAGACGGCGCGGCGCGCCATCTGCATACTCTCCGACCTTGAGATTGTTGAGGTGACCAAGGGCAGCGGGGTACTGATCAAATCGCACACCAAGGCCGCGGACTTTGTGCGCAGCTTTTACGACATTCAGTCGATTAACGACCTGAAAAAAGGCATCCTGCAAAGCATCGAGCGGCAGAAAAGCGAGTTTGAGACCCTCACCCAGTCGGTGACCGACCTCATCAACCGCACCGACCGTTTTAAGGCTTTAAACCCGTTTGTGCCCTTTGAGATCGAGATCACAGCCGCCTGTGCGCATATCGACAAATCCATCGCCGATATCAACTTCTGGCACCATACGGCCGCGACCATCATCTCCATCAAACGGGACCATACCCTGCTGATGTCGCCCGGGCCCTATGCCGTGCTGCGTGAGCACGATACCCTTTACTTCTGCGGCGAGGATAACTGCCTTGAGCGGGTAAAACTCTTTCTCTACCCTACAAAGGATTAACTTTAATGATATCACAGGCAAACAGCCGCACCTTTGGGGGGTGCGGCTGTTTGCTTAAGGGGAAAAGAGAATTGGGGTATTAAACGGTAATTCGGCGGCTTACTGCCGTCCACGCCATTTTTAGAACGACGTGTTTGAAAAAGGGCTTTATCCCCTTTTAAAATTGAATTATAATAGGCCGACTTGCTGCAGGTAGCCTTTCGCTACCTCTTCTACCGTTTTGCCCTCAACATCCACGGCGTAGGTTAAATCCACCATGATCTCGTTGGTGAACATCCCGCCCAGCTTGTTAAGCGTCTCTTTCAGGTTGGGGGCGGTTTTTGCAAAGCGCTCGAACAAATCGGCGCGAACCAGCAGCGCCCCGTTGTACTCCGGGAAGAAGCTGCGGTCGTCTTCAAGCACCTTTAATTGTGCCTTCTTGTTCAGGCCGTCGGTGGCATATACCTCGGTGACCTCAAGCATGCCGTTCTCTACCGCGGAGTATTTTAAGCCGAGGTCTACCGGCTTGCTCTCTTTAAAATTCAGGCCGTAAAACTCCGAGAAGGGGCCGAATTTCATGCTGCCCTCTTCGCTGAAGAATTCGTGCTCCGCGCCGAACACCAGCTCGCCCGCCACCGGCACAAGGTCGCTGACTGTGTTCAGGTTATACTTTTCGGCAATACTTTGGGACGCCGCGATGGCATATGTATTGTTGATGCCGAGCTTATCGAGCAGATAAACGCCTTTTTCTTTGGCCGCTACCTCATTTGCGAAGTCACAAAGCGACTTGCCCTCGGGCACATCGGTGGGGTCCAGCTTTAAGTAGGTGGTAAGCAGGGTGCCGTCGTAGCTGTTCATCAGGTCACAATTGCCTTTGAGCATCTCGTTGTAGCCGTTTACCGGTGACACCTCGTCCTTGATTACCACCTTGGCGTCGGTATATTCCTCTACCAACATCTTCGCCATCTGGTGGATCAGCTTCATCTCAGAAAACTGCCCGTCCATAATGACAATCTCGCTGTTGCTCTTCCCCGCGGCACAGCCCGCGAAGGCTGTGGTCACCACAAGGCACAGCAGCACCGCAATCCATCTTTTCATCGTTTCTTCCTCTCTTCCTAGTTTTTTATGATATAGGCCTGACGGCCGATATTCCCTAGTGGAGCGTCTTTGCGGCCCGGCGATTGTACAGTCTCTTTTCTATCAGCGCCATAGAGCCGTCGAACAAAACAGCCATGCCCATCAACGAAAGGGTGCTGGACAGGATCAAGCCAAGGTTTTGTATATGTATACTGCGGTAGATGGCGGAACCCAGCCCGCCGCCGCCCACAAAGGTGGCGAAAACCGCAACGCCGATAGAGGTGACCGTCGCGATGCGTATGCCTGTAAAGATGACGGGGAACGCGATGGGCATCTCCACATGCACAAGGCGGTAAAACCGCCCCATGCCCATCCCCGTCGCGGCCTCTTTCACCGCGGGGTCGATATTGTTTAGCCCCAAATAGGTGTTGTGCACCACCGGCAGCAGCGAGTAAAGCACAAGGCCGATGATTACGGTAAGCTTTCCGGCGCCGAATACAATCATGATTAAGCCTAGTAGCGCCAGCGCAGGCATGGTTTGCAGAATATCCACCAGCCACAGCACCGTTTTACTGATTTTACGGTACATGTAGGCCGCGATACCCAGCGGCAGGCCGACGACAATCGTCGCCAGCACCGAAATGAGCACGATATAAAGATGCTCGGCGATTATTTTAACACTCATGCCGTATGCCCCCTTAGTCCCTTCGGGATAACCTTTGCCCTGATTTTATCGATCAGCAAGCCCAGCCCCACCGCAAGTATGGCCGCGGGAATGGCGCCCGCGATGATGAGCGTGTTGTTATTGGTGGCGACGCCGATATAGATAAAGTCGCCCAGCCCTCCCAGGCCGATCATCGAGGCCAACACCGCCCAGCTGACGATATACACGGCGGACATCCTGACCCCGCCGATGATGGTCGGGAGCGCCAGCGGCAGCTCCACCTTGAGCAAGCTCTGAAACGCGGACATCCCGCAGCCCTTGGCCGCTTCTGTATACTCCCGCGCGACGCCCAGCAGCCCGACATAGGTGTTTTTAAGGATGGGAAAGATCGCGTAAACGGTAAGCGCGATGATCACCGTAGCGGGCACCATGCCGATATAAAGGAACAGGACGCCGATGAACACGATGCCCGGGATGGTCTGGAACACCGAGAGCAGCGGCAGCACCACCTTGGAAAGCTTCGGCGCCCGCGAAAGCGCGATGCCCAGCACCAGCGCAACGGCAAAACCGATGAGCACCGAAACCATCACGTAGCCGATATGAACGAGAGTAGCCGACAGCAGCTTTTCGCCGTACTGCCCGAAGAACGCCTTCATTCCGCATCCCCCCAAACGGCGCTCGCCAGCGCTTTGGTCATGCTGGTTTTGGTGATGATGCCCGCCACCCTGTTTTCGCCGGTGAGTACCACCACATATTCCGCGTGCTGACTGATGAGGGTGTCAAACGCGGTTTTGGCCGGTGTATCGGTTTGCACCGTCGGCACGTCGGTGCTGATCATATCGGCAATGGGGCTGCCGGCCCTGCCCCGCTCGTTGATCGCCTCGATGGTCACGACCCCATTAAAGCGGTTGGCGTCGTCCACCACAATCAGCGAGTTGATCTCCCGGCGGCTCATAATGGCCACGCACTCGAGCGTCTTTTTATTCCGGGTTACCGTCGCAACCTTGGTTTTCATTAAATCCGCGCACACCAGCTGGTTAACCGAGTAGTTATGTACATGCTTGCCCATGAACTCCTTTACCGTGTCGTTGGCCGGTGCGCGCAGGATATTCTCGGGGGTGTCGGCCTGCAGGATGTTTCCGTCACTCATAAACACCACCCGGTCCGCCATCTTTAGGGCTTCATCCATATCGTGCGTGACGAAGATCACGGTTTTGCCTAGCCGCTGCTGCAAGGCCTTTACCTCGTCCTGCAGGGCGTCCCGGGTAATGGGGTCGAGCGCCCCGAAGGGCTCGTCCATCAGGATGATCGGCGGCTCGGCGGCCAGCGCGCGCAGCACGCCGATGCGCTGCTGCTGCCCACCGCTCATCTCGTTGGGGTATTTCTTCGCGTACTCGTCGTACGGCATGTTTACCAGTTCCAGCAGTTCTTTTACCCGGCTGTGGCATCTTTCTTTATCCCATTTCAGCAGCCTCGGCACCACCGAGATGTTCTCCTCCACCGTCATGTTCGAGAAGAGGCCAATCTGCTGAATCACATAGCCGATGCTGCTGCGCAGCTTTTCGGGGTTAAGCGCCTCTATGTTGCGCCCATTGATGGTGATTTCGCCCGAATCGAGCTCTATCAGACGGTTGAGCATCTTGAGCGTGGTTGTTTTGCCACAGCCCGAAGGGCCGATCAGCACCACGAACTCCCCGTCGGGTATGGCCAGGTTTATGTTGTTCACCACGGTTTTTTTGCCGTAGCGTTTGGTTACATTTTTATATTCTATCATCGTTTTTCCTCCCCATGCCGCGCGTTCAAAAACAAACAACTTTATTGAAATTTTAGATTGTTTCTTTATCATACTAACATATCGCCGTAATGCTTGTCAAATTATGTAGCGGTTTTCTAGCGTGAAAATGCCTTGCGGAAGGCTCTTGCGCCTGGCGCAAAAGACAAAAAGCTGCCCGGAGGAGAAACCCTCCGGGCAGCTAAAACTCTGTAAAACATAATCACCAAATATGCTAAACCCCCACCAAGTTACAGCCTATGGGGTATAAAAAGCCGAGGCGGGCACGTCACCCGCCTCGGATATGCGAAGTATTACCTTTGCATCTGTTTTAATTAGTACATGCCGCCCATGGCTGCGGGGTTGGGTGCTGCGGCCGGATGTTCCTCGGGTTTGTCGGCCACAAGGGACTCGGTGGTGAGGATCATGGCCGCGGCGGAAGCCGCGTTCTGCAATGCGCTTCTCGTAACCTTGGTGGGGTCTACGATGCCGAGCGAGATCATGTCGCCGTAGGTCTCGTTGTAAGCGTCGAAGCCGTAGCCAACCTTGTCGGCGGCCAACACCTTGTTGACGATCACAGAACCTTCGAGGCCAGCGTTGATGGAAATCTGGCGCAGGGGCTCCTCAAGGGCGCGCAGTACGATCTTAGCGCCGGTTTTCTCGTCGCCCTCGGTCTCGTTTACCACCTTGATAACCGCGGGAATCACATTGATGAGCGCGATGCCGCCGCCCGCTACGATGCCCTCGGCAACAGCGGCCTTGGTGGCGGAAAGGGCGTCTTCAATGCGCATCTTCTTCTCTTTCATCTCGATCTCGGTAGCAGCGCCCACCTTGATAACGGCTACGCCGCCCGAAAGCTTGGCAAGACGCTCCTGAAGCTTCTCTTTGTCAAACTCGGAGGTGGTGGTCTCGATCTGCGCCTTAATCTGGGCGACTCTCGACTTTATCTCGCCCTTATCGCCCATGCCGTCTACGATGATGGTGTTCTCTTTCTGAATAACCACCTGATGTGCGCGGCCAAGCTGAGCGATGGTGGCCTCCTTCAGGTCGAGGCCCAGCTCCTCGCTGATAACCTCGCCGCCGGTGAGGATAGCGATATCGCGGAGCATCTCCTTGCGCCTGTCGCCAAAGCCGGGAGCCTTAACGGCTACACAGGTGAAGGTGCCGCGCAGCCTGTTCAGGATAAGGGTGGAGAGAGCTTCGCCCTCAACGTCCTCGGCGATGATCACAAGCTTCTTGCCCGACTGTACAATCTGCTCGAGCAGCGGCAGAATCTCCTGGATGGAGGAGAGCTTTTTATCGGTGATGAGGATGTAGGCATCGTCGATAACGGCCTCCATCTTCTCGGTGTCGGTTACCATGTAGGGGGTGATGTAGCCGCGGTCGAACTGCATGCCCTTTACTACCTCGGTGTAGGTTTCGGCGGTTTTGCTCTCTTCGATGGTGATAACGCCGTCGGCGGTTACCTTATCCATCGCGTCGGCAATCAGCTTGCCGATGAACTCGTCGCCCGCGGAATTGGTGGCAACGCGCGCAATATCCTCCGAGCTGCCAACCTTTTTGGAGTTGGCAACAACAGCCTCAACGGCCTTGTCTACCGCCTTCTGGATGCCTCTTTTTAATACCATGGGGTTGGCGCCAGCGGCAACGTTCTTCATGCCCTCGCGCACCAGCGCCTGCGCGAGCAGGGTGGCGGTGGTGGTGCCGTCACCGGCCGCGTCGTTGGTCTTGGTGGCAACCTCTTTTACAAGCTGCGCGCCCATGTTCTCAAACGGGTCTTCAAGCTCGATCTCTTTGGCGATTGTTACGCCGTCGTTGGTGATGAGCGGCGCGCCGAACTTCTTATCGAGCACCACGTTTCTGCCCTTCGGCCCCAATGTGATTTTTACGGTATCGGCGAGCTTATCAAGACCAACCTGTAAGGATTTTCTTGCTTCCTCGCCGTAAGCGATGATCTTAGCCATTACAAATGCCCCCTTATATTATTCTTGGTTTCTTATTCAACTACCGCGAGAATGTCGGACTGGCGAACGATTACATACTCGCTTCCGTCGATCTTTACCTCGGTGCCGGAATACTTGCTGGTAAGCACCTTGTTGCCCACCGCAACGTACATCTTTACTTCCTTGCCGTCTACCAGCCCGCCGGGGCCCACAGCAATTACTTCCGCTACCTGAGGCTTCTCTTTTGCGGCGCCGGTGAGTATAATCCCGCTCTTCGTGGTTTCTTCTGCTTCCACCATCTTGATTACTACCCTATCGGCAAGAGGTCTAATAGTCATTTCTATTCCTCCTAATTCAATCTTGCACATCGTGCAAAGCGCCGTGTGCTAATTTTAGCACTCATGGTTATTGAGTGCTAACCCAAGTTCTATTGTATCCGTTTTTTCGTAAAAATCAAGGGGGGATTTTTCATTGGGTCTATTTTTTACAAATTGTTAAAAAATATAAGGAAGAGTGTGTAAAATTATAGATTTTTTCATGTATTGATATGAAACGAACAGACGCCTTTCACCCGCATACTGCGTACAGGGCCGCGCTCCGGCTCCCGGGCGTGCGCAAGTGGCAGCGAGAACGCAAGGGCGCCCGGCAGCACCTCCGCCGTCATGGTGCGCGAAAGCATACACTCGCCGTCGTAGTTTACCACCACGTCCTGCGGCGAGGAGACCTGCAGCGTTTTGGCGCGTGTGTAGAAGATAACATCTGAAAAAGACTTATCGTCAAGATGCTGCCCTTTTTTGTACTTGGCGATGAGCGATAAAAACCGCGCGCGGGAGATTTTCTTGATCAGTACAATCTCCAGCAGCCCATCCTCCAAGGATGCGCGCGGCGCCGCGGTAAAGCCGCCGCCGTAGCTCGTGCCGTTGCCGCACACACCGATAACATACTCCCCCTCGGGCAGGGTGCTTCCGTCTATGGTAAGGGTGAGCGTACTCGAAAGCTTTTGAAAGAAGCGCTGCGCAATCGCCATGATGTAGGCCATGCTGCCCGTGACCATCGGCATGTTCTTATATCGCACCATGTTCATGGCCACCGCCGAATCAAACCCCACCGAGCAAAGATTCACACACAGCCCGTGGCCGGTTTTGATTAAATCGATGTGACGCACATCCCCCGCCAGCTGCGCGGCGATGTCGAGAAAGGGCACCCCCTCAAAGCTGCGCACAAAGTCGTTGCCTGAGCCGCAGGGCACCACCGCCACCTGCGCGTTGGGGTAGCCGTAGGCGCCCGCAACTACCTCGCTCAAGGTGCCGTCACCGCCGCAGGCATAAAAACGCTGCCCCTCGCCCTTTTGGCAGGTGCTCTTTACATAATCGGTGGCGTCGCCCACCCCCTTGGTAACATATACCTCGTAATCGGCGCCTTTCTCTTTGCATACGGTATGAATGGTCTCCGTAAGGCCGGCCACGTGGCTGCCTTTGCCGGCAACCGGGTTAATGATGAAGATATGCCGCATTCAAATAACCCCCGAACTATGATGAATTTATATAAAATTTAGTATAAAGCATTTCAACAAGTTTTCCAATAAGCAGCTCAATTATTTTATTCCAATTACCGTACGGTTGTGGTAATATGATAATGCTTGTCGGGCAACGGGCGCTTGGGGCGGATTTTGCGGCGTGCCGCTTCAATCCTTGTCGTTTTATCGGGGAACGGCCCTATACGATCGCCTTTGCACGGCATAAACCGAAAGGATTGAGACAATAACTTAGTGGGGATGAAAGTTTGAAAATAAATTTTCAAACTGCGAAAAATCGTTGTCGGAGTGTAACTCCTCCTGCGGCAAAGCCGCATTACAATTTTTCATGGTGTTTTGTGCCTTTCCGGCACAAGCGCCGGAAAGGCATGATCATAAAAATGAAGCAACTCTATGATAAGTGTATGGAACTTTACAGAAAATATAAGGAAACGATCCTGTACCTTGTATTCGGCGGGCTGACCACCCTCATCAATATCGTGACGTATTGGCTGCTGACCAAGCCCTTGGGCATTGACTTTATGGTGAGCAACGCCATTGCGTGGGTGGTCTCGGTGCTCTTTGCGTTTGTCACCAACAAGCTGTTCGTGTTTGAGAGCAAGGGCTTAAACGCCGCCCTTGTAGTCAAGGAACTGGTGCTGTTCGTGGGCGCGCGCCTTTTTTCCGGCGCGCTGGACATGGGGATTATGTACCTGTTCATTGATATTCTGCATTTTAACGATTTACTCATCAAGGTTCTTTCGAATGTCATTGTAATCATCGTAAACTATGTGCTCAGCAAGCTGATCATCTTTAAAAAGAAATAACCGTCAAGCACCCGAACAAAGATATCCCGCAGCGTTGTTTGCGCTGCGGGATATCTTTGTTGAAGCCTGTTTACTATAAACGATGTATTTATTGATTAAGGGTTCTGTTTAAAAACAGCTTGGTGCGCTCCTGCTGCGGGTTATTGATAAGCTCTTGCGCGCGGCCCTGCTCGACGATAACACCCTCGTCCATAAAGAGGATATGGTCGGCGACATCGCGCGCAAAGTTCATCTCGTGGGTGATGATGACCATCGTCATGCGCTCGGCGGCCAGCTCGCGGATAACCTTTAAAATCTCGCCGGTAAGCTCCGGGTCGAGCGCGCTCGTCGGCTCGTCGAAGAAAAGGATGTCCGGCTTTAAGGCGAGCGCCCGCGCGATGGAAACGCGCTGCTGCTGCCCGCCGGAGAGCTGGTAGGGGTAGCTTTCCTCTTTATCCTCCAGCCCCATCTGCCTTAGCAGCGCACGCGCGTTCTCGATGGCCTGCTTCTTCGGCTGCCCCGCCACATGGATGGGCGCCTCGGTGATGTTGCGCAGTACCGAGAAATGCGGGAAAAGGTTAAAGTTTTGAAACACCAGCCCGAAACAGGTGCGGATTCTTTTAAGCTGTGCAGGGGACGCGTAAACGGCGGTACCCGTACCGTCGGGCGCCACCATCGTCTCGCCCTTGTAAAGGATGCTGCCGCTGTCTACCCGCTCCAGCAGGGTGGCACAGCGCAGCAGGGTGCTTTTGCCCGAGCCGGAAGGCCCGATGATCCCCAGCACCTGCCCTTCATCCACCGAAAGGGAGATGTCTTTAAGCACCTCAAGGCCGTCAAACGCCTTGCCGATATTCTTCATTTCTAATAAATTCATCCCGGCAAGCCCCTATCTGTAGTAATTCATGCGCTTTTCAATGGTTTCCATAATCCACGCCACCACGTAGTTCATCACGTAGTAGAACACGCCCGCCGCCACGTACGGCACCACCGACACCTGTGCCGAGGCCAGCGCCTTTGCGGCGGTGAACATCTCGCTCACCGAGATTACCATCGCAAGCGAGGTGTCTTTAACGAGTGTGATGACCTCGTTGGTGACCGAGGGCAGGATGCGCTTAGCCACCTGCGGCAGGATGATGCGCATAAAGGTTTGGCTTTTGCCAAAGCCCAGCACCTGCGCGGCCTCGTACTGCCCCGCCGGCATCGAGGCAATACCGCCGCGGTAGATCTCGGCGAAGTAGGCGGCATAGTTTAACACAAAGCCGATGATCACCGCGTAAAAGCGGTATTCGTTCGTGATGCTTACGTGGAAGATATAATACGGGCCAAAGTATACCACCATGAGCTGCAGCATCAGCGGCGTGCCGCGCATGATCGATATGTAGATCTTCACAAGCCAGCGCACGATGCCGATTCTGGACATGCGCCCGAACGCAACCAGCAGCCCCAGCGGCAGCGAGAGAACAAGTGTGAGCACAAAGATCTCCAACGTGGTGAGCAGGCCCGTTGTGAGCTGGACGACCACCGCCTGAAGTTCGGGGGTCAAAAAGCCGCCCTGCGCGGCCAACAGCCCCGTTTTAACCGTTTCAAACATCTTGCTTCCTCACTTTTTGCCGCTTGGCGGTTTCGTTTATTACTTGCCGATGGTGGTGATATCCTTGCCGAACCAATCGCCCGAAATCTTGGCGAGGGTGCCGTCCTTGGCCATCTCGGTCAGGGTTTTCTCAACCTGATCGCGCAGAGCGGTGTTGCCCTTTTTAAAGCCAACGCCGAACTCCTCGGCGCCCACTACCTCGTCGAGCACCTTGTAGTTCTCGCCCTTTTTCTCTACCATGTAGCGCGCGACGATCTCATCCATTACCACGGCGTCCGCCGCGCCGGATTCCAGCTCCATCAGGGCGTTTAGGTTGGTATCGGTTTTAACAAGCTCCTTGGGCAGGCTCTTAAAGTCTGCGTTGCTGTCGATTGCGGTAAGGGCACTGGAATCCTCCTGCACCGCCACAACCTTGCCCTGGATGTCGGCAAAGGTATTGATGGTGGAATCCTTCATCACCACAACGATCTGGTTGTTGTTCATATAAGGCTTTGTCCATTCATACTCGGTTTCACGGCCGTTGATGGTAAAGCCGTTCCATACGCAGTCGATGTTGCCGGTATCAAGCTCCATATCCTTGGAATCCCAGTCGATAGGCTGCAGTGTAACCTCCATACCCATGCGCTTGGCGGTCTCTTTTGCAAGGTCGATGTCGAAGCCCGTATAGGAGCCGTCCTCCGCCACAAAGCCCATGGGGGGGAACTCTTTATCAAACCCTACGGTAAAGGTTTTGTCGCCCGCGCCCTGCGCGCAACCGGGAAGAAGCAGTACCATCATAAGCACTGCCGCAATAAGTATAGAAACGCTCTTTCTCATATACTCTTACCCTCCAAAGCAGTTATGTAGTGCGCGGCCTTTACCCGTGCCGCGCAGCAGCGGGTTTTGCCGCTTTACTATTGTAATACATTATCTTAGCAAAAGTCAATGCGCATCGAATAAAGCTGTAACGCCATAAGCAGTTAATGAAAAAGCCGATAGCTTTTTCTATCGGCTTTCATATGGACTTACGCAGCGATTCCTTGCTAACGGCATACGGCTGCTCCTTTGGTTTTATCTGCTCGGGCGGGATGAGGCTGTGGTCGTACAGCACCCGCGAGTGGTTTTGCAGAATCAGCTCAAGCGCGACCGTTTCGCCTGTTTCGCCGTCAATGGTGCGCTGATAGACCTTGCTCACACGGTAGTAGTCCTCCCCCTCTTTTACAAAGCCGTGCTCCTCTTCCTCAATGCGGTAGCGGTTCGGAAAGGGCCGCTGTGAGTGCAGCTCGCCGCAGAGGTCGGTTTCGTCCAGCCATATCCTTAGCTGAACGGGCTGGTCGGTGGTATTTTTAAAGCGGTAATCCACATTTTTATAAAACACCGAGGTACCGGTGCCAAAGGGCACCCGCCTGCCGCTGTCGGGAAAAACCGCATCGCTGTGGTGGTGCAGCTCGGTTACGGTAAGCGGGCTGTTGAGTACAAGCCAATGCACCATGTTGGCAAGCTGGCACAGCCCTCCGCCCACATCGGTCTTCGGGCTGCCCTTTACCAGTGTCATCCCCTCGCGGTAGCCCCGCCTAGCGGATACCCGGCCCACCGCTTTCCAAAACGAGAAGGTTTCGTCCGGATATATGATGAGGCCATTCACCCTTGCGGCGGCGATGGCCAGATTGTCTACCTTATTTCGCTGCAGGCGCATATCTACCCCTTCCAGCGCACGGAGCAGCAGGGAACGGTGGCCCTTTACGATGTTCTCAAGGCCTTGCGCGCTATGGGTATGAGCAAAGCGCTCGCCAGACAACAGATCCTTTATGTCCCGAAGCAGGTACTCTTTATAAAGCGAGATGCGGTAGCAAAGCGGGCCATACTCGCAGAACAGCTTTCGCTTCTTCATTCCATTCACCCCACATAGGCTTAATAATCTAAATTATTGAAAACAATCAATAATTTTGCAGATTCACATATGATTATATTTCAACTTACTTTGAATGCGATAACAAGCTTTATAGAGAGCGTCCGACCATGCGCCTTAATACCTTTTGCAAACCCAAACCTGCGGCTCACTTTTTGTTGCGGTAGTAAAAGATCGCCAGCTGCGTGCGGTCGCGCAGGTGCAGCTTTTCGAGGATAACGCTGATGGCGTTGCGCACCGTGCCCTCGCCGAGGTAGAGCGCAGACGCAATCTCCTTGTTGCTCATGCCGTCGGCAATCAGGGTAAGAATCTCGGTCTCTTTTTCGGTAAGGCCGAAGGTGGCAAAGTCGGCCCTGGCGCTCCCCTGCATCAGCTGCGGCAGCTTCGCGACAATGTCCTCGCCGAATACCGTCTGCCCGCTGTTTACCGCCTGCAGGGCGGGTACGATGCTCTCGAAATTCTGCTTGAGGATATACCCCTTCGCGCCGATCTTCAGCGCGCGGATGATGTACTCATCGTCGGCAAAGGTGGTTAAAAACAGAATCTTCGCCGCGGGGTGGGCCTTGAGTATCACCTCCGCCGCCTCCAGCCCCGTCATGTTGTCCATGCGGATATCCATGAGCAGGATGTCGGGCAAAAGGCGCTCATACAGGGATATCGCCTCCCTGCCGTTGCCGCCCGTACCCGCGACCTGTACGCTGCCCGTCGCTTCCACGATGGTCTTCAGGGACAGGCTCACCAGCCTGTCGTCGTCTACAATTACAATCTTCACCGCGTTCCCCTCCCGCTTTACCGGTATACCCGCCCACTTATCAAAAGCCCTTACGTTTTCGCCTTGGGTACCGAGACAAACAGCTCAAAACCCTTCTGATGCGTGATATGCAGTATCCCGCTAAGGCCGTCCACCCTGTCCTTGATATTCTTAAGGCCCAGCCCCTCGTCGTGCGGCTGCGGTTCTTTGGTGCCGTTATCGCGCACAATCAGCTGGTAGAGCGCGGGGTGCTCCCGGATAATCATCTGCACCTGCGTGGCGTTGGAATGCCGCGCCACGTTGGCAAGCGCCTCTTTGATAATTAAGATAAACGCGTATTTGATCGCCCGTTCGGGGCTTTCCTGCACATCGTACTCAAAGGATACCGGGCAGAAGCGAAAGCCCTCGGCAAGCGCCTGCACCTCGGCAAACAGGTCTATTGATTCGTCGTGCAGGTTGTGTATACTCTTTCGCACGCCGTCCATCCCACGCGAAAGGGTGCTTTTAAGCTGCTCCAGGCTCTCGCGCTGGGTATCGTCTTTACAGGTGGCAAGCAGTGCCCCGAGCTGAAGGATGGCACTGGAGAGCAGGTGCCCCACGGTGTCGTGCATCTCGCGCGCGATGCGGTTGCGCTCGTGCAGGGTGGCGAGGTTCACCTCATAATCCTGCTTTTCAAGCAGTTCCTTGTTCTTCTCCTGCAGGCTGAGCGAGAGCTCCTTTGCGCTGTCGCGCAATGCGATATACTCGCTTTTCTGTCTTTCAAGCTGCAGGGTCTGGCGCTTCATCAGGTAAGCCAGCGCACAGTAGCCGGTAATAAGCACAACGGCAGGCACGCCGGACGCGCTTACCTGCGCACCCAGCGGCACCAGCGCCAGCAGCACAAGCCACCTCGGCTTCATATAGACGATCTCGTAACAGATAAGCGGCAGGAAATACAGGGCCTCCCTATAAAAGATGCACAACGATACATAGCCTATGAAAAACACTACGCGAATGAAGGGATGATTGACATATTCGCACAGCGAGGCAATCGATACGGCGATAATCACCCACACCACGGCATAGCCGCCATAGTTTACCGGAAGATATGCCGCCATGCAGAGCACAAAGAGGATGATCTTATTGAAAAGCCCGTTCATGTTCGCGGCACCTCCCTCTTAATAATTCCAGTAAAATACTAACATAAAATCCGCCCCGCTACAACCGGTTTCGCCGGTACCGCCGCGAAATGCGCTAAAAATAACTTTGTCACCGAGGGTATTATACTAAATTCCATTTGAAAGGGGATAAAATCCCCTTCTAGGCTTTTAGCCGCCGAATCACCATTCAATATTCACCCGCCAAAGGCGGGGTTTAAAAAGCGATAAAATCGCTTTTTAAAAGAAGAATGATTATTACATTTGTCACGCTGAAACGGGAGGCGGTTCACTGCAAAAGCCGTGCGCAATGCCTTACAATAAAGACACAAACAAAAGGTATTGATAGACTGGAAAGGAATGTATCTTCTATGGTAGTAAAGGTAGAAAACCTTGTAAAAAGGTACGGCAACCTGATAGCGCTCGACCACCTCGGTCTGGAGGTGCAGGAAGGCGAGGTATTCGGCCTGCTCGGCCCCAACGGCTCGGGCAAAACCACGGCCATCAACTGTATCCTCTCCCTTTTAAAATACGACAAGGGAAACATTGAGGTATTCGGCAAGCCCATGAGCCCCACGGCGTACGACCTTAAGCGCGACATCGGCATCATCCTGCAGAATGTGGCGGTGTTTGAGGAGCTGACGGTGTTTGAAAACATCAACTACTTCTGCGGGCTGTATATAAGCGACAAGTTAAAGCGCGCGCAGCTGGTGGATGAGGCGATAGACTTTGTAGGGCTCAATGACTTTCGCAAGTTCTACCCCAAAAAGCTCAGCGGCGGTTTGCTGCGCCGCTTAAACATCGCCTGCGGCATCGCCCACAAGCCGAAGCTCATCATTCTGGATGAACCCACCGTGGCGGTAGACCCCCAGAGCCGCAACAGCATTCTGGAGGGGATACAGAAGCTCAACCGCCAAGGTACCACGGTGATCTACACCTCGCATTACATGGAGGAGGTAGAGCAGATCTGCACGCGTATCGCCATCATGGATAAAGGCAAGATCGTGGCTATGGGCACCAAGGAAGACCTCAAGGGAATGATTAAAACCGGCGAAAAGATTACGGTGGAGATCTACGGTGCCGAGTGCGCACAAACCGCCGGTATCAAATCCATCCCCGGCGTGAGCTCGGTGGAATGCTCCGACAGCATACTGGTGGTGAAGTCGCAGCGCGGCAAGAACAACCTTACCGAGGTGCTGGATTACCTAAAGCAGCACCACATCGGCTACGGCAGAATCTTCTGCGAGCTGCCCACCTTAAACGACGTTTTCCTGGAGATTACCGGAAAACAGCTTCGTGATTGACGCAAAAGGAGGAACCGAGCATGTTTTTGCATATCTTTGTAAACCGCATTAAATGCATTACCCGCGACCGTCAGACCATGTTCTGGACGGCGGTGTTCCCCCTGCTGCTGGCTACCCTGTTTGGCCTTGCCTTCTCAAACCTTTCCGCCGACGAAACCTTTAAGCAGGTGCCGGTCGCAGTGGTGGATAACAGCGTATACCGAGAGAATGCCGCCCTTCAAACAGCGTTGGAAGGTGTTTCGGGCAGCGGGGAGGATAAGCTTTTTACACTCACCACCTGTGAGGAGGAAAAGGCCGCCGAACTGCTGCAGAGCGGCGAGATCAAGGGGTATATCATCCCGCTGCCCGAGAACGGGCTGCGCGTGATGGTAAAGGAATCGGGCATCTCGCAAACCATTCTAAAATCCTTTGCCGACCATTACCTGCAGGTAAGCTCCGCTTACGGCAATATCCTTGCGCAAAACCCGGCGGCGCTGCAGGCGCTTACCGAGGCCCCGTATGAAGAGGTCAACTACTTGAAGGAGACCCCCGCCGGCGCCTCCGCCCCCGATAATACGGTGGTGTATTACTTCGCCCTGATTGCCATGGCCTGCCTTTACGGCGCCTTTCAGGGGATGAATGAGGTCACAGCGGTGCAGGCCAACCAAAGCTACGCGGGTGCGCGCGTAAACTTGGCACCCGTGCACAAGATGAAGGTGTTCGGCTACTCGCTGCTTGCCGCGACACTGATACAGATTCTTTCTATTCTGCTATTGATCGGCTACCTGCGCTTTGTGTTGGGCGTACAGTTCGGCGATAAGTTCGGCTTTGTGATACTGGCCGCTGTGGCGGGCAGCTGTGTGGGCGTCGCCTACGGCGCCGTGGTGGGCGCGCTGTTAAAAAAGAGCGAAGGCCTTAAAACCGCGGCCATTATCGGGCTTTCGATGATCTTCTCCTTCCTCGCGGGGCTGATGTACCGGGATATGAAGTACATCGTCGCCAAGAACGCGCCCCTCCTCTCCTACCTAAACCCCGCCAACCTCATTGCAGACGCCTATTATTCGCTCTACTACTACGATACGCTGGACCGCTACCTCTTAAACATCGGCCTGCTCTTTGCCTTTTCGGCGGTCTTATTTTTAATCGTCTACTTTGTTATGAGGAGGCAGAAGTATGCAAGCCTTTAAGGTCTTCTTTAAAGTCATACGCCGCAATTTAACATCGATTTTAATCTATATAGCAGTTTTTCTGATACTGGCAGTCGCATCGACCTTTTTTGGCAACCCGCAGCGAATGGTGAACTTTGAGGGCACGAAGAGCCCCATTGTTATTATCAACGAGGACAGCGCCTCCCCCTTTACGCGGGGGCTGGTGGATTACCTCAGCGAGAACGCGCAGATTATGACGATTGAAACCGACAAGCAAAGCCTGCAGGACGCGCTGTTCTTTAGAGAGGTGGAGTATATCCTGCGCATTCCGAACGGGTTTGCGGAAGACTTTTTAGCCGGGGACACTGACGCGCTGCTGGAGAAAACCACGGTCCCCGACTCGTTTGCCTCCGTACAGCTGGACTTTATGGTAACGCGTTATTTAAACCTCGCGGCCACCTATACAAAGGCCCTGCCCGATGTGACCCAGCCTGAGCTGGTGCAGGATATTCGCAAAGACTTAAGCCAAGGCGCCGAAATAACGCTCACCGTACCGGAGGCGGCAGCCGCAGACAGCAACGCCTACAACTACTTTATCTACCTCGCCTACTCGCTGATGGCGGTGATGGTGCTGGGGGTTACCACCATTATGATGGTGTTTAACAAGTTGGACCTCAAACGGCGCAACCTTGCCTCCCCCATGAAAAGCCTCAGCTTAAACCTGCAGCTCGTACTCGGCAATGTGGTATATTCGCTGATCGTATGGGGCGTGTTGGGGGTTGTCGCCTACCTCCTCTTCCCGCAGGCGATGAACATTTCAAACGCGCCGCTGCTGCTGGCAAACGCGCTGGTGTACACCCTTGTGTGCCTGAGCATCAGCTTCTTCATTGGCAATCTCATCAAGAGCCGGGGCGCGCAGCAGGCGGTTGCCAACGTGCTCTCGCTGGGGCTGTGCTTTATCAGCGGTGTGTTTGTGCCGCAGGAGCTATTAGGTAAGACGGTGATGAGCCTTGCCAGCTTCACCCCCACCTACTGGTATGTAAAGAACATCATAAACCTAAAATCCGCCTCCGGCCTGCTGCCGGTCACCTACGGCATCCTCATCCAGCTCGGGTTCGCGGTGGCTTTCCTCATCCTCTCGCTGGTGGTGGCAAAGCAAAAGAGCGTGTCAAACGGGTAAGTATAGCCGTATATCGGTTCCATAGAATAAGATATAAAAAGGCCCGCAGAGGTGACGAATCAACCCCTGCGGACCTTTTTGCATACATCCAATCTATATAGACTTATATAAATCTATATACTCCTTCGCCGATCTGCCCCAGGTAAAGTCGCTGGACATCGCGGCCCGCTGCAGGGCACTCCACTGCTCCTTGTTGTCGTAGCAGCCCTTGGCCCGCTGTACGGCGCTTAGCATATCGTGCGCGTTATAGGTTTTAAAGGTGAAGCCGTTGCCGTTTTCACCGCCGAAATCGTGGATGGTATCCTTCAGCCCGCCCGTTTCCCGCACAATCGGGGCGGTGCCGTAGCGCGCCGCGATCATCTGGGCTAAGCCGCACGGCTCGCTTTTGGAGGGCATGAGGAGCATATCCGCCCCCGCGTAGATCTTATGCGCGAGCGCAGGCAGAAAGCCCGCGATAAACCGCACGCTCTGGGGGTATTTATCCTGCATATAACGGAAGAACTCCTCATAAACATGCTCGCCCGAGCCGAGCACCACAAATTGGGTGCCCAGACGCAGCATATCCTCAAACACATACTTGATAAGGTCTAAGCCCTTGTGGTCGACCAGCCGCGACACGATGCCGATGAGCGGGGTGCCCTCCATCGGCTGCATCGAAAGCTCGTGCAGCAGTGCCTCCTTGTTGGCGGTCTTGCGTTCAAGCGCCGAGGCGTCGTAGGCCTGGTAGATAAGCGGGTCGTCGCCCGGGTTATAGAGCGCGGTATCCAGCCCGTTTAGGATGCCCGAAAGTTTAAAGCTGCGTGCCTGCAAAAAGCTATCCAGCCCGTGGGCAAACCACGGGTCGAGGATCTCCTGCGCGTAGGTGGGGCTGACAGTGGTCACGCGGTCGCTCATCTCGGCTGCGGCCTTGAGCAGGTTCACCCCGCCGTCAAACTCCAGGATGCGCGCGTCCCGCTGGTCGATACCCAGCACGTCGCCCAGAATATCCATGCCGAACTGCCCTTGGTACTGGATGTTGTGAATGGTAAACACCGTTTTTACGTGTTCCAGGCTTTTAACCCCGCGGTAAAAAAGGTTAAGGTATACCGGCACCAGCGCCGTCTGCCAGTCGTTGGCGTGCAGGATGTCGGGCTCAAAATCCAGATGCCTCAGCATCTCCAGCACCGCCTTGGAGAAGTAGGCAAAACGCTCGGCGTCGTCAAAATAGCCGTAGATACCCGAGCGCTTAAAGTAGTACTCGTTGTCGATAAAATAATAGGTTACGCCGCCTTCTGCCGCCTCAAAGATGCCGCAGTACTGCTTGCGCCAGCTTAAATCCACCTCAAAGCTTAAGAGGAAGTGCAGCTTCTCGCGCAGCGCGGGCTTCATGTCGCCGTAAAGGGGCACCACCACGCGGCAGTCAACCCCCTCGCTTTTAAGCGCCCCGGGCAGTGAGCCGGCTACGTCGGCCAAGCCCCCGGAGGCAGAAAAGGGCTGCGCCTCGCTGGAGGCAAACAGCACCTTCAGCACCGGGGCAGCGGGCTTTTTTGGTGCGCGTGGCTTTCGGGCCGCGGCGGGCTTTGGGGCTGCTTCGGCCTCCGCCGCTTTAGAGGCGCGGCGCTTCGCGGGCGGTTTTTTCTCGCCGGTTTCTGCTTTAGCGGTCTTTTTTGCCGAGGTTTTGGGGGCTGCCTGTGGCGCTTCGGCCTTGCTCTGTGCTTGTTTCATAACAGTCTTCTCCTTTTTCCCATCCTTGCCTGCAGCCGCACC
Source organism: Bacillota bacterium (assembly GCA_023412215.1). GTDB lineage: Bacteria > Bacillota > Clostridia > Oscillospirales > Ruminococcaceae > Acetanaerobacterium. The sequence continues at coordinate 385,631 of JAEYNX010000014.1, forward strand.
ATTAAGCATTTGCGGCTGTTTTTCGTCTGCATTATAGCATACCGCCCGTTAGTAAAAAGGCCGTATCCTGTCGGAGAGAGGGGGGTGGTGAAACCGCTACACCACGCTGGCTTTCGAGATAAACACGGGGTAGGAAAGGTAGCCCATGAGCATACGGTTATCCTTTATGGTCACGTCTTTGTCGGTAATGCAGTAGTTGAGCACGCTTTTTTCGCCCACGGCGGTATCCTGCATGACGATGGAGTTGGAAATCTTGGCGCCCTTGCCCACGGTCACGCCGCGGAACAGCACCGAGTTTTCTACCTCGCCCTCGATCAGGCAGCCGTCGGCAATCAGCGAATTGGTCACCTTGGCGTTTAAGCCGTACTTCGCGGGCATGTCGTCGCGCACCTTGGTGTAGATGGGGCCGTTATTGATAAACAGCTCGTCGCGCACCTCTTTTTTAAGCATCTGCATGTTCGCGTCAAAGTAATCGCGCATGCTGTCGATCTTGGCGCAGTAGCCTTTATATTGATACCCGTAAATTTTAAGCAGCGAGGCCCTCGCCTGCAGCACATCCTTCTCCATGCTGTACAGGTTGCGGCTCATGTTCTCGGCCACCAGCCGCTCCAGCAGCGCCTTTTCCATAACCATCAGGTTGAGGGAGACATTATGTTCACCCTGCACGCCGGGGTTGATCATCACCTCGGTCACACGGTTGTTTTCGTCGCACGCGAACACTGTGGCGTCGCGGCAGTTCTGATCGTTGAGCGTCTTTGGCTGGTACGCCGCGGTGATGTCGGCCTCGCGCTCGATATGTTCGTTGATGATAGCCTTGATATCCATGTTGCAGATCATGTCGCAGTCGGCGAGCACCACATAGCGCGCGTCCGAATGCTTGATAAAGCCCATGATGCCCGCAAGCGCCTCAATGCGCCCCCGGTAGATGCCCGCCGAGGCGGTGTTGCCGAAGGGCGGCAGGATATACAGCCCCTCCCGCTTGCGCGCGAGATCCCACTCGCGGCCGGAGCCGAGGTGATCCATCAGCGACTGGTAGTTGCTTTTGGTGATGACCCCCACCGACTGGATGTTGGAATTGACCATCGAGGAAAGCGTAAAATCTATAAAGCGGTAGCGCCCGCCAAACGGCACCGAGGCCATGGTTCGTTTCTCGGTAAGCTCCCGCAGCATCTCATCGTGCATGTTGGAGAAGATGATCCCCAGTACTTTTTTCCCGTCTTGCATAATTCACATGCCTTTCCGGCTTTATCCTGTAGGACTTAAAGCCTCTATTTAAAAGCGCGCCGACCGTAAGTGCCTGCGGTCAAACCTCTTCCAAGCGCTCGGCGTCGATCATCTGCTTGGGCTTGACGACGCTGCCTTTTTTAAGCTTTGCCCCGCTGCCGATAACGGCAATGCCCCAGTCGTCCTTATCCTGCACCTGCTCGGGGCGCATACCCACCACCGAGTCTTCCCCGATTACCGCATCCTCGGCGATGATGGCGTACTGCACCGCGGCGCCGCTTTTGATCACGGAGCCGGGCATGATGATACTGTCGCGCACCACGGCGCCCTTTTCGATGGTTACACCGGCGAACAGCACCGAAAAATCCACCGTGCCGAAGATGTTGCAGCCCTCGGCGATCATCGCGTTCTGCACGCTCGCCTCCTCCCCCACATAGTGCGGCGGCATAACGGGGTTGCGGGCGTAGATTTTCCACGACGGGTCGTGCAGCTCGAGGGGCACCTTGGGGTCTAAAAGGTCCATGTTGGCCTCCCACAGGCTGTCGATGGTGCCCACGTCCTTCCAGTAGCCCTCAAAGGGGTAGGCGAACATGCGCTGCCCGTCGGCGAGCATGGCGGGGATGATATCCTTGCCAAAATCTTTGGAAGAAGCGGTGTCGCGCTCGTTCTCTTCAAGGTATTTTTTCAGCGTGCGCCAGTTGAAGATATACACACCCATCGAGGCGAGGTTGCTCTTGGGCTTTTGCGGCTTCTCGGCAAACTCGTAGATTTTATAGTCGTCGTCCGCCGCGATAATGCCGAAGCGGGAGGCCTCCTCCCACGGCACCGTGATCACGGCGATGGTGCAGTCGGCATTCTTGTGTTTATGAAAATCGAGCATCTTCTCGTAGTTCATCTTGTAGATATGGTCGCCGGAAAGCACCGCGATATAGTCGGGGTCGTAGCCCTCAATGAAATGGATATTCTGGTAGATGGCGTTGGCGGTGCCCTTATACCAGTCGGAGCCGGTGGCCTTTTGGTAAGGAGAAAGCACATGCACGCCGCCGTGGCTGCGGTCGAGGTCCCACGGCTGGCCGTTGCCGATGTATTCGTTCAGCTCAAGCGGCTGATACTGCGTAAGGATACCGACCGTATCGATGCCGGAGTTTACGCAGTTGGAAAGTGTAAAGTCGATAATGCGGTATTTGCCGCCATAGGGTACGGCGGGCTTGGCGAGGTTTTTGGTGAGCACGTGCAGCCTGCTGCCCTGCCCTCCGGCAAGGAGCATCGCTATCCATTCCTTTTTACGAATCATCTTCAGTTCTCCTCTTCTTGGCCTGATAGTCTGCGGGGCACATGGGTGACAAAGAGCGCCGGACGGTGCAATCATCCTGTAGTTGAAGCATGCCTCCTTTGTAAATGGTACGTATCATTACTCCTTTAGGGGTCTCTTTAAAGTGAACTGCCCTGCGGGGGCTTCTTGGCCTTGCGCAGCGCCGCCCTCACCGAGGCGGCGGAAGGCCTTAAATAGAGCACCGACGAGGGGGGGATATCGAGCGAAAGCGACTGTTCAAACCCGTGCATCGACTCCTGCTCGGCGGTGTACTGCGTGAGCACTGTGCAGCCGGAGCCGCCATAGGCGGTGTCGTCGGTATTGAGCACCACGCGGTACCGTCCTTTGTAGGGAACGCCCACGCGATAGCCGCTGCGCCTGATGGGGTTAAAGCTGCATATAATCAGCAGTTCCTCGCTCGGGGCCTCCCCCATGCGGCGAAAGCAGATGATGCTGTGGTGAAAGTCGTCGCCCGCCACCCATGCAAAGCCGCTTGGCACATCGTCGTTCTGCCACAGCGCGGGGGTGTCGAGGTAAAAGCGGTTGAGCGTTTTTACATAGTACTGCAGCTTGCGGTGCTGCTCATAGTCAAGCAGCAGCCAGTCTAAGCCCTTTTTATAGTCCCACTCGATAAACTGGCCGAACTCCTGCCCCATAAACAGCAGCTTTTTACCGGGGTGCGCCGTCATATATGCCAGAAACATCCGCACGCCCGCGAACTTTTCTTCATACTCCCCCGGCATCTTGGAAAGCAGCGAGCACTTGCCGTGCACCACCTCGTCGTGCGAGATGGGCAGGATATAGTTTTCGCTGAATGCGTACACAAACGAGAAGGTGAGCTTATCGTGGTTGTATTTGCGAAACAGCGGGTCGACGGAGATATACTGCAGCATATCGTTCATCCAGCCCATGTTCCATTTAAAGCTAAAGCCCAAGCCCCCGTCGTAGGGCGGCTTGGTTACCATCGGCCACGCGGTGGATTCCTCGGCAATCATCAGCGCGCCGGGGAAGCTTTCAAATACCGCCTTATTAAGCCTTTGCAGAAAGGCGACAGCTTCCAGGTTTTCGCGCCCGCCGTTTTTGTTGGGCGACCACTGCCCCCGCTCGCGGCAGTAATCCAAGTAGATTATTGAGGCCACGGCATCCACCCGCAGGCCGTCGACATGGTATTTATCAAACCAGAACAGGGCGCTCGAGATCAAAAACGACTGCACCTCGTTCTTGCTAAAATCGAACACCCGGGTGCCCCAGCCCTCGTGCTCCATCTTCTGCTTGTCGGCGTACTCGTAGCATTTGGTGCCGTCAAACTCATACAGCCCCTGCTCATCCTTGGGGAAATGCGCGGGTACCCAGTCTAAAATCACACCGAGCCCCGCCTGGTGAAAACGGTCTACAAACCGCATAAAATCGTGCGGGGTGCCGAAGCGGGAGGTGGGCGCGAAATACCCGGTCACCTGATACCCCCACGAGCCGTCGAACGGGTACTCGGTAACCGGCAGCACCTCGATGTGGGTGTAACCCATCTCCTTGAGGTAGGGTATCAGTTCGTCGGCAAGCTGCTCGTAGCTTAACAGGCTCCCGTCGGGGTGGCGTTTATAGGAAGCCAGATGCACCTCGTAGATGTTCATCGGGCTTTTATAGATATTTTTGCTGCTTTGGGCCTGTTTATAACGCGCGTCGTGCCATTCATAGCCCGAAAGCTCGTAAGCCTTGGAGGCGGTTTGCGGGCGTGTCTCGGCATGGAACGCAAACGGGTCGGCCTTGAGCAGCACCCTGCCGTCCTCGGTAAAAACGCAGTATTTATAGGTGCCGTACTGCGAGATGCCCGGCACAAAGCATTCCCATATCCCCTCGTTGTTGATGCGGTTCATGGGGGCAGCGCTTTGGCTCCAGCGATTAAAATCGCCCGTCACCGAAACCCGCGCGGCTCTGGGTGCCCACACCCGAAAGAGGGCGCCTCCCCCCGTGAGGTGGCAGCCAAAGAACTCGTAAGAGCGGTAGTTTGTGCCCTGATGGAACAAAAAAACCGGCAGATCGTTATCGCTATTTACGTTTTTTACTGTTCCATGCGCTTTTTTCATGCCTCACCTGCTCCTTGATGCCCCGTGGATCCTTATCCCTTGAAGGCTACACCGCAAAAACCGTCCGGTCACCGTGGAAGGTTTTTCTTATATTTTACCACACCGATACCATTTTACAAGAGTTTTTTAGTAAAATTAAATTAACTTTTCAGGATATTTTACGTGATGTTTATATATTATTCACATATAGATTCCACATTCCCGTTGGTTTTGACGAACACACGAACATATCCAGTTTACGCTCCGCCGCAAAAAAGTATGCCTTTTTTGAGCATTTACTGTGCGACTGCAAATGAAGAGCCGTCTCACTGGGAATGCAAAAATCCCCCGGATATCCGGGGGATTCATCAACGAAATCGCAAACAAGCTTAGGCGTTTTTAATCTTCTTGGGGCTGTAATAGCTTACGGCATTCTTATTTTCGGTGGTGGGCAGGTCTTTGGCAAGCGCCGTCAGCTTATCGGTGAACTCCTCACCCTTGAGTGTCTGCAGGATTTCACTCTTTGCAGTATCATAGGTTTCGGTATCATTGGTTACATCTTTGCGCACTACAACATAGAGTAGGTTTTCTTGGTCAAACAGGAAGGGCTCGTCCGCCTTGGCGGCGAAGATGGCGTCGCGCAGGGTCTGAGGCAGGTTGGTGTCATCCTTGCGAACGGGCAGCTTGTAGTCGTCGTCCTTGCTGCTTTCCACGGTTACGGTAGATTCGGGGTCCAATTCCTTAAGAAACTGCACAGCAACCTCGCCAACCTTTTTGCCGGACTTTAAGCTGGTAAGCGCGTTGTTGGCGGCGGTTTTCATCTTGGTAACGGTGGCCTCGTCCTGGCCGCTGGTGCTGTTTCCAAAGGTATAAATCACCGCGTAGTTCTTTACAAAATAGTCTTTCAGGGTAGCGTCGGGCACCTCTTCAAGGCCGCCTGCCCCATAATATTTATCAAAGATGGCGTTCGCCTTAACATCCACGGTAAAGGCATTCTTAACGGTATCTTTGCCGATGCCGTTATTCTCGTAAACGGTGCCGTACATCGAGAGGATATAATCGGTGCCGCTGTCGATATAGGCAAGCTGAGCCTCTGTAAGGGTAAGGCCGAGCTTATCAAACTCGCGTTCTACGGCAATCTTGCGCTTGCACTTCTCAATGGTCTTGCTGTAAATCCACACGCTCGCGTCCTGATCTTCTATCTTCTGCTTGAGCACGTCGGTCTCGGTGTCGGTCACCTGCGCGGCAGCCTCCTGATAAGAGTTAAACTGATAATAGAGATACAGGCCGGTGGGAATCTGTTCGCCGTCTACGTCCACTACCGACGTGGCGTTCGCTCCCGCGCAGGCGGTAAGCGCAAACATCATGACCGCGGCAAAAGCCAAGGAAACAATACGTAAAACTTTTTTCATTTTAAAATCCAAGTCCTTTCTTTTGGGCCTTACGCCCAAAAGAAAGGGCATAAAACCAAATTTTAAAAGTGCCGGCGCCGCATAGCGGCAGGAAGGGCCTTGCCCTGACAGGCAGTTTTTCGAGGGTTGAAAGATTTTCTTTCAACCTAATTCCTTTCCGGCGTTGCGCCGGAAGGCACATTACGCCATAAAAACTGTGGTGCGGCTCAGCCGCAGGAGGGCTAACAGCCCGGCAGCAGTTTTTTAAGTATGAAAATTCATTTTCATACTTCGCCCTTTCAAGGTTTTATGGGCGGCAGATGGAAACGCCCTTCATTATGGCGCCGAAGAACGGCAGGCGGCAGGCTATTAGGCCCACCGCGAAAAGACAAAGGTTTTAATAATACTTGTAGATTATACACCATTTGTATAGGCTTGTCCATACCATTTGTAGGAATTTGTGACGGGTAAAACAGCGGTTAAATTCCGGTTGTCTGCTGTTTGACGGCGGCCTCGTCCATAGCGCCGAGCACCGCGGTGATGGTATCCACCGGCTGCTCGTTTTGCAGCATCTTCACGGCGATATAGGGCTTGCTGCCCGCGTTCACCAGCACGCGCCCCTTTAAGGCAGCCGCCAGCATGCTAGCCACCTGCATGGAGAAATGCTCCATGTAGAGGATCAGGCTGTCGGCCTTCTGGGTGATCTCGCTGATGCCGAGGCGCTGCGCCTTGTTGCGCACCAGCGCCACATCGATAAGCCCTTTTACCGCCTGCGGCGGCTCACCGAAGCGGTCTATCAGCTCGTCGATGACGTCCATCACGTCGTTTTCGTCGCGGATGCTCGCGATGCGGCGGTAGATTTCTATGCGCTGCGTGAGGTTTTCGATGTAGCGCTCGGGGATATGCGCCTCGATGCGCACGTCAATCAGGCACTCGCTGCTGCCGGTTTGCGGCGCCTCGCCGCGCTCCTCCAGCACCGCGTCGTTTAGCAGCTTTACGTACATATCGTAGCCTACCGACGCCATGTGCCCGTGCTGCTGGGCGCCCAGGATGTTGCCCGCGCCGCGTATCTCAAGGTCGCGCATCGCGATGCGAAAGCCCGAGCCGAACTTGGTAAACTCGCGGATGGCGGTAAGGCGCTTGGCGGCGATGTCGCTTACCACCTTGCCGCGGCGGAAGGTCATGTACGCAAAGGCGCGGCGCGAGGAACGGCCCACCCGGCCGCGCAGCTGGTACAGCTGCGAAAGGCCCATATAGTCGGCGTCCTCTATAATCAGCGTATTGCAGTTAGAGACATCCACGCCCGTTTCAATAATGGTGGTGCACACCAGAATGTCTATCTCGTGGTCGACCAGCTTGCGCCATACCTCCGAAAGCTCCTCCTCGCCTATACGCCCGTGCGCGACGGCGATGCGCGCGTCGGGAACCTCTTTTAGGATGCGGGCGCCGCACTGCTCGATGGAATCGATGCGGTTGTGTATGTAATACACCTGCCCACCGCGCCGCAGCTCGCGGCGTATCGCCTCCGCAAGCACCCCGTCGTCATGCTCCAGCACGTAGGTCTGTACGGGGTGCCTGTCCTGCGGTGCCTCGTCGATGACCGACATATCGCGTATCCCCGACATCGCCATATTGAGCGTGCGCGGGATAGGGGTGGCCGAAAGGGTGAGCACATCCACGTTGGTGGCAAGCTCCTTTAACCGCTCCTTCTGTGCCACGCCAAACCGCTGCTCCTCGTCGACAATGACCAGCCCCAGATTCTTAAACTTTACGTCCTTCTGCACCAGACGGTGGGTGCCGATGATGATATCCACTTCGCCGCGCGAGAGAGCGCGCAGGGCCTTCTCCTGCTCCTTGGGCGAGCGGAAGCGCGAGAGCAGCTCCACCCGGACGGGGTAGCCCTCAAACCGTTTGAGCACCGTCTGGTAATGCTGCCACGCAAGGATGGTGGTGGGCACGAGCAACGCGCACTGCTTGCCGTCCTGCACGCATTTAAACGCGCCGCGCAGGGCCACCTCGGTTTTGCCGAAGCCCACGTCGCCGCACAAGAGCCTATCCATCGGCACGCCGCTCTGCATGTCGCGCTTGATCTCGGCAATGCAGCGCAGCTGGTCGTCAGTCTCCTCAAATTCAAACCGTTCTTCGAACTCCCGCTGCCACTCGTTGTCGGGCGAAAAGGCGTAGCCCTTGAGTTGCATGCGTTTTGAGTACAGCTCGATCAGCTCCTTCGCCATATCGGCCACGGCCTTTTTTACCTTGGCGCGGGTGCGTGTCCACTCGGTGCCGTTGAGCTTGTTTAAGCGCACGCCGCTGTCTTCCTTGGGGCCGATGTACTTGGAAACAAGGTCGAGCTGCGTCACCGGAACGTACAGGATGTCGGAGCCCTGATAGCGTATCTTGATGTAGTCCTTAATCAGCCCCTGCACCTCGAGCTTGTGGATGCCCTCGAAGAGGCCGATGCCGTGCGACACGTGCACCACGTAATCGCCGACGGTGAGGTCGCTTAAGTTGCGGATGATCTCCTTGGCCGAGCGCTTGGCCTTGGCGCGGCTCTTGGATAGCCCCAGCGCCCTGCCGTGGGTGATGAGCGCCACCTTGGCGTCGGGCAGCTCAAAGCCGGAGGAGAGCGCCCCCTCGGCGACGATCACCCTGCCGTTTTCGGGGCCTTTTACCTGCTCCTGCGTCGCGGCGGGTAAGCCCTCGCGCTGCAGGTCCTGCATGAGCGCCTTGGCGCCGCGCTGGGTTCCCGCCAGCACCACGCAGGCAAAGCCGCGCTTTAAGTAGCTTTCCAGGTCTTCCTTTAACAGCGAAAGGTCGCCGCCCCAGGAGGAGAGGGAGGTGGCGTTTACGTGGATCAGTTCCTCGATCTTGATATCGGCAAGGCTGCGCGCAAAGGTGTTGAGGTGCACGGCGGCGCCCCGTTCAAACCGCGACGTAAACTCGGTGAAGTCGACGGTATAGGTGTCCAAGCCCTTAAAGAGGATGCCCTCGGCAAACAGCTGCTTGATGTCCTCGTTGTGCTGCCACGAGATGTTTTTGAGCGTATCCTTTATTTTAAAGGTCTCGGAGACAAACAGCATATCCCCGTCGCAGTAATCAAAAATCGTGGCGGGCTGCGGGTAAAGCAGCGGCAGGTATTTGTCTAAGCTGCCCTGAAAGGTGCCGCTTTCCATCTGAAGGATGTCCTGCTCGCAGTTTTGCTTAACATCGGCGGCGGCCTTGCCGCGCACCTTTGCCGCAAGCTCACGGATATCCCTGCCTAGGCGCGCAAAATCGGTACAGATCACCTCGGTGGCCGGGGTGATGTGCACCTTCTTCATGGTGTCGGTCCTGCGCTGGCTTTCAAGCTCAAAGCTGGAGATGGTGTCGATCTCGTCGCCCCAAAACTCAATTCTCACGGGGTTTGGCAGATCGGGCGGGAAGAAGTCGAGGATGCCGCCGCGGTGGGAAAACTGGCACACACCCTCCACCTGATCACTGTGCTGATATCCCGCGCCCACCAGCGCCCGCAGTGCGGCGTCCATGGTACAGGCCTCGCCCGCTTTAAGGGTAACCGAGGCCTGCTTGAGGCGCTCGGGCGGCACGGTGAGCTGCATGGCCCCCTCGGCGCTCGCGACGATCACGCGGTAATCCCTCGCCAAGATGCGCCCGAGCACCGCAAGGCGCGCGTGCTCAAACTCGTTGGAGACGCTCTCTACATGGCGGAAGGTAAAGTCTCGCGAGCAGAACAAAAGCGCCGCATCCGTCCCGGACATGGCGTTGATATCCTCGCACAGGCGCCTGCCCTCGGCCTCGTCGGCCACAATGCACAGCGCTCTTCGCCCCGCTTCGGCGGTGAGGGTGTGAATGATGCCGGCCTTATGGATGGGCGACAGGCCCACCACATCGCAGGGCACCGGGGCATCACAGGCCGCCGCCCGCAGTCTCGGGTATTCCGGCAGCCTTTTGATCAGGTCTTGATACAGTTGCATAGTCTTTCCTTTCGGAAGCATTATAAAAGCAATTTCCTCGCTTTTTAAACCCCGCCTTCGCAAACGAGTATGAAGCGGTATTGCGGCAGCCAGAAAGCCGCACGCATTTGATAACGGCAAAGTCCAATTCTGCCGCCGCATCATACAATAGGGTTGTTACGAATTATATCGGCCCATGGCGGCCTCGGTCTCGCCCGCGAGCATCAGGCGCACCGCCTCGGCGGCGCTTTTAAACGCTTCCTCCAGCCTTGCGCCCTCATCCCTAGTAAAGCGGCTGGTCACCCACGCCGCAAGGTCGTAGTCGGGGTGGGGCTTGGCGCCGATGCCCAGCTTTACGCGCGGAAAGGCGTCGCTGCCCGTGAGGTAGATGATATTCTTCATGCCGTTGTGCCCGCCGTCGCTGCCCTTGCGGCGGATGCGCAGCTTGCCCACATCGAGCGAGATATCGTCGAAGATCACGATCACGCGCTCGGGGGGCACCTTGTAAAAGCTCATGGCCTCCCGCACCGCCTCGCCGCTCAGGTTCATAAAGGTTTGCGGCTTGATCAGCAGCACGCCGTGGCCGTCGACAGTGCCTGCGCCGCAAAGCGACTTAAATTTTATTCTGTCCACCCTAATGCCGTGCGCCTCGGCCAGTATATCCAGCGCCAAAAAACCCGCGTTGTGGCGGGTGTACTCGTATTGCTTGCCGGGGTTGCCGAGCCCCGCTATAATATACTCTACATTTCCCGCGGGTTTTGCCTTATCCTGTTTAAAAAACATTGTCGTTTCCTCGTACTATTCTGCAAGTCGCGCTACTTCTTGTTGTATCTGCCCGCCGCATAGCCTTTTTTGTTTACCTGCCGCGCTCTGGCAATCGCCATGTCGCCGTTCTCCACATTGTCGGTGATGGTGGAGCCCGCGGCGATATACGCGCCGTCCCCCACCGTTACCGGCGCGATGAGGTTGGCATTGCAACCCACAAACGCGTTGTTGCCGATGGTGGTGCGGTACTTGTTCTTGCCGTCGTAGTTTACGGTGACCACGCCGCAGCCGAAGTTTACGCCGCCGCCCACGTCGCTGTCCCCGATATAGGTGAGGTGGGCAACGCTGGTTTTCTCGCCGATCACCGAGTTCTTTACCTCTACAAAATCGCCGATCTTGGCGTTATCCTTGATGTCGCAGCCCGCGCGCAGCTGCGTAAACGGGCCGATTTTAACGTTATCCCCCACGCGGGAGTTACACACCTGCGAGGCGTTTATGACTGATCCGCTACCTATACGGCATTTTTCAAGCAGCGAATTGGGGCCGATGACACACCCGCTGCCGATAACACACCCGGGCTTGATGATGGTACCGGGCAGAATGGTGGTGTCGGCGCCGATCTGCGCGTCGGCGGCGATGACAATGCCGTCTAAGCTCACAAAGCGCACACCCTTCTCCATCTGGGCGCGAACGCTCTTTTTGTTCGCGCACCTGTTGAGCTCATACAGCTGTACAGGGTCGTTGGCGCCCAGCACGATGCTCTCGTCCTGCGCGTCAAACGCATCGGCCCGCCCGCCGCTCGCTTTGATGAGACTGATAGTGTCGGTAAGGTAGTACTCACCCGCCGTGTTTTTGTTGGTAAGGCGGTCAAGCGCGGTGAGCAGGCTCTGCGCGTTAAACACATAAGCGCCGGAGTTTATCTCGTTTATCTGCGCGGTGGCGGCGTCCGCCTCCTTCTGCTCCACAATGCGCTCAAGGCCGTTTTCACTCCGAACAATGCGCCCGTAGCCAAAGGGATTGCCCACCCTTGCGGTAATTACCGTGACATCGTTTTTGTTTTGAACATGAAAATCGCACGCCGCGCGTATGGTGTCGCCCTCGCAAAAGGGTGCGTCGCCGTTTAACACCACGATCTCGCCGCCGATATGCTTTTCAATAAACGCCCGCGCCTGCATCACGGCGTGCCCTGTGCCCAGCTTTTCACGCTGCACCGCAATTTCACAGGTTTGTGCAAAATAGTCCTGCATTTTGTCATTTGGCGGGCATACTATACATAGGTTCTCTATCCCGGCCTGCCTTGCGGCATCGGTTACCCAAACCGCCATCGGTTTAAACAACACCTCCAGCATCGGTTTAGGGTTTAAGCTTTTCATGCGTTTGCCGTCACCGGCAGCCAGTATGATTGCACCCGCAACGCCCATCGTATGGACTCCTTTCCACCACTAGCGCCCGCACGCCGTGCGGCTGCGCATTAATCCATTCCTTATTATATTCGCTGAGCCTAAAAAATACAAGCAAACGCGGGCCCTAGCGCCTTAATTTCTGCACCCGCAAGACGATACAGGTAAAATGGGCGTATAATCGGCTTTTTGCATCAAACCTGCCTGCAGAAATTGTTACATATTTCACAAATAAGTCCTTCATATAAATTGCATTTTTCGCGATTTGGCTATTGTGTTTTAGAGGTTTTAGGACTATGATTAAGGCACTAATTCCAGCAAGGGGGTTCCCTCTTTAAACTGGAACGTTTATTGGCGTTTATGGTTGATAATCTGCAATTTTCTCCTGTTTTTAACCCTAATCCGTCTGCGGGAGGTTAGCTTATGGAAACAAGCGATGTAAATATCATTCGGCAGCTGCTTGAAATGGATAAAAAGGCGCGCACCATGGTAGAGGACGCCGAACAGGAAAAGCGCAAGGCGGAGGCCGCGCTCGTCGCCGAAAAGGCGCGGGTAGAGGCCGATATCTTGGCGAAGGCGAAAAACCGCATCAGCCGCCTTAAAAACCAGTCGGCCGATGAAACCGACAAAGAGGCGCGTCAGATTGAGGACGAAGGGCGTCAGATGATGCAGCGTCTGGAAGCGGACTTTGCCGAGCACCACGCGCAGTGGGAAGACGAGCTGTTCGCCCGCTGCATAGCGGCCAGCCGTTAAGGTCTTTTACCTGTCTGCCTACATCTTAGCGTAAGGGGGCGCACCCGGCATGTTTTCAGATTCCTCAAGCAACGCTATTCTGGCGAAGGCCCGCGCCATGTACGGCAAGCGGCTTAAGCCGGAAAACTATAAAGACCTTTTGCACAAGCACTCGGTGAGCGAGGTTGCCGCCTATTTAAAGAACGAGACGGCTTACGCCAAAACCCTCTCGGGTATACAGGAAAACCTGATACACCGCGGCCAGCTCGAAAACCTCATCCGCCGCGATACCCTCATGAAGTTTGTACGCCTTGCACGCTACGACAGCTCCCGCAAAAAGGGCTTTTACCATTACTTTATGATAAACATCGAGGCGGAACAGATACTCAGCTGCCTGCGGCTGCTCAACTCGGGGCTGCTCGAAAGCTACATCGAAACGCTGCCGGGCTACCTGTTAAGCTACGTAACGTTTGATATTATCCGCCTTGCCCACGCCCGCAGCTTTGACGACGTGCTGGATGTGCTTAAAAAAACCGATTACTATGAGGTTTTGCTGCCCTGCAGGCCGGCGCCCGGCAAACAGCCCGACCTGTTTGAGTGCGAATACCGGCTGCGCCAGTATTACTACGACAAGGCCTTTAAGCTGATAGAGGGCCATTACCACGGCGAGCAGCGCAAGCAGCTTAAAGAGCTGTTTGTTGCGCAGATGGAGCTTGGCAACATCTCGAGCATCTACCGTTTAAAGCGCTTTTTTAACACCGATGCCCACACAATTGAAGAGCGCATCTTAAAAACACACAACCCGAGGGTTGACCGCCAGATGTCCGCCTTGATTGGCGCCAAAGACGCGCAGGAAATGTTACAGCTGCTGGACCGTAAAAAAAAGAACGATTTTTACTCGTCCGGCGATTTTGCTTTTATAGAGCACGCCAACCAGCAAAGCCGTTTTTCGGTAAACAAACAGTTCATGTACTATTCAAAGTATCCCTCGGTGGTATTTGCCGCTTACATGTTGCTTAGCCAGATCGAGATCGAGAATATCACCAGTATTATCGAGGGCATACGCTACAACATTCCCCAAGCCGAAATCGAGCAGCTGCTGGTAATGGAGGGTTAGCCCGCCAAAGCTGTACGTTAAGCCGCTGCGCGCGCAGTGCTTTGCAGCCGTTTTTTACCGATTCTTCGGCAACCCATCACGTTGCCGCTACGAAGAATTCGTATTACAGATGATTCATCGGAAAGGTGGTGCACAGGGTATGGCTATAGCCCGAATGAAGCTTGTTAATATTGACGGCGACATCCGGCAGCTTGACGCTGCCGTACTGAAATGCTCGTACGGGAACAACTTTCACCCCGAGCAGGCTTCCATGTATTACGAAAGCATGGGGGCTGTTCCCACATATAACGAGGAAAACCCCTATACATCGTTATTGCGCAGGATTACCGAGATCGCTATGCATGCGGGCATAGACCTTTCGGCGGAGAACGCCCGCGGGTATTATACCTTTAACCTTAATCACATCGAGAATCTTCCCGAAAAACTCAAGAACATCAAGCGCTACGCCTTTGAGGTGCGCGAGCTGATTCAGGAGCTGGAGGGCAAGTCCCTTGAAAAGGGAGACATCTACGCCTCAGACAGCATCAAGTTCCGTTTTGGGCGCCTGCCGATGAAAAACTATAAGCGCTTAAAAAAGAGCGCCGCCCGCAACTATATCTTCTACCCGCTGCAGACTGATAAAGGCTACGAGTGGGGGGTATATATCACCGCCCAAAGCGCGGTAAAGGCGGTGGATAAATACTTCGCGCTGCAGAATTTTGAGCGCATCGGTGCCCCGCGCGACATCTTTTTAAACCCCGACAACATTCCAAACTATAATAAAGAGATCTTAGAGATCGACCGCGACATTCTGGAAACCTATCTTGAGCACTTTGACGCCGAGATACTCACCCTCAACAGCCACAAAAATGAGTTATCCGAGCGCATCGCGCGCAATGAGCAGACGCTCATCCAGTTAAACCATATTGAGAACCTCGATATTCCGTTTGATGAGATCTTTGCCTGCAAGTTTATCAAGATCCGTTTCGGGCGCCTGCCGGTGGATAGCTATAACAAGCTGCGCTATTACGAAGACAAGCCTTTTATGTTCTTTTCGTTTGACAACGACGAGGAGTACTACTGGGGCGTGTATTTTGTGCCCGCCTCGTTTGCGATAGAGTGCGACGCCATCTTCAACTCCCTTTATTACGAGCGGCTGTATGTGCCCGACACGGTGCACGACACCCCCGAGCAATCCCGCACACAAATCACCAAGGCGCTGCACGAGGACAAAGAGGAGCTTGCCGAGGTGCTCAGCGATATTCGGCAGAAGATCAACCGCCGCAAGCTCTATTTTTACGAAAGCTTCGCCAGAATCAAGTTTTTAAGCGACTCTTTTGAGATGCGCCGGTATATCTCGGTGATTGAAGACACCTTCCACATCGTCGGCTTTGTGCCGGAAAGCGACGCGCAGGTGTTTAAACACAGCTTTGACGCGGTGGAGGGCGTGACGGCCACCATTAAGCCCTGCGAGAGCGACACCCGCTTTGTGCCGCCCACCAAGCTTAAAAACAACACCTTCTTTAAGCCCTTTGAGATGTTTGTGGATATGTTCGGCCTGCCGAGCTACCACGACATCGACCCCACGGTGTTCGTGGGCATCACCTACACCATCCTGTTCGGCCTGATGTTCGGCGACGTGGGGCAGGGCCTGTGCATCTTTTTGCTGGGCACGATATTGTGGCGGACCAAGCGCATGATGCTCGGCAAGATCATGAAGCGCATCGGCATCTCCTCCGCCCTCTTCGGTTTCTTGTACGGCTCGGTATTCGGTTATGAGCATTTGCTCGACCCGCTTTATAAAAGTGCCTTCGGGCTGGATGAAAAGCCCATCGAGGTGCTGGCGCCCGAGATGACCAACTACATCCTGCTGGGTGCCGTCGGCATCGGCGTACTGATCATCATCATCGCTATTGTCATTAACACCATTATGGGCATCAGGCAAAAAAACGCCTCCCGCGCGCTGCTCAGCCACAACGGCATCGCGGGTCTCGTGCTCTATTGCACGGTGCTGGTGGGCGTAGTTTTAAACCTCGTGTTGAAGATCAACATCTTTAACCCCGCCGTTATCCTCCTGGGTATCGTGCTGCCGATCGCGCTCATCTTTTTGCGTGAGCCGATTGCCAAGTGGCTCACGCGCCTGCACCTTTTCAGGAGAAGGGCGAAGGATGAGGATGAACTGGCCTCGGTGTGCAAAACCCTGCAGAACGGGGATATGACCACCCCCATCAAGGAGATTCTTAACTGCCGCTACCTGGAGGCGCGCTTTGGCCGCCTGCCGCACGACAGTTACGACAAGCTTCGTTACTACGACGAAAAGCTGTTTATCTTTTACGTGACGGAAACCGATAACGATTACTACTGGGGTGTTTACTTCGCGCCCGGTACCTCGATAAAGGAAGCCGACAGCATCTTTAACTCGCTCTATTTTGAGCGCCTGCGTCTCCCCTCCAGCCTTGAAGGGCTTTCGAACGAAACGCTTGCGGATATCGCAAAGCTGATGCGTATCGAGGCCGCCGAGGTGGAAGGCGAAAAGGCCAAAAAGGGCCGCGAAAAGGAAGGCGAAGGCCTTGGCGGCTTTATTATCGAGAACTTCTTTGAGCTTTTCGAGGTTGTTTTAAGCTTTATCACCAACACCATGTCGTTTTTGAGAGTCGGCGGGTTTATCTTAAGCCACGCGGGCATGATGGCGGTGGTAATGACCCTCGCCGAGATGGTGGGCGCGGGCGCTTCACCCGTGGTGGTGATCATCGGCAACGCCTTTGTAATGGCGATGGAGGGCTTGATTGTCGGCATTCAGGTGTTAAGGCTTGAATTCTACGAGATGTTCTCCCGTTTCTTTGAGGGCGACGGCAAGCCGTTTACGCCGATTACCGTCGGCTCGATGCAGCGCGACACCGATTGATCCCGTAGTGCAAAAAGGAGCAATCCTTTTACAGCATATAAAATTATTGATTATCGCTGAGTATCAGCAGTTCTGAGGAGGAAATGATTATGAACGCATTCTTTTTCCTGTTACCGCTTGTTGCAGTGGCCTTGTTGTTTATGCCCCTTGTGCCCGTTTACAGCCGTGTTACCACCGGCGCAAAGGCCAAGCGCGCCATCGTTTTTAACCTTGCAGCCTTCTTTGGCGTGTGTCTGGTCGCCGTCCTTTTACCGGTAGGCGGCCTCCTAAGCGCTGCCGAGACCACCGCAGCCGCCGCTGAGGCGGGCGCCGCTTCCGCCGCCGGCATGGGCTACCTCGCCGCCGCGCTGGTTACCGGCCTTTCCGCGATCGGTGCCGGTATCGCCGTTGCCGCCGCCGCTCCTGCCGCCATCGGCGCCTTCTCGGAAGACCCCAAGGCCTTCGGTAAAGCGCTGATCTTCGTGGCACTGGGCGAAGGTGTTGCGCTGTACGGCCTGCTGATCTCCATCCTTATCTTAAACACGCTCTAACCCTTAACTGTGTCAACCCGAGGTACTCCGGCGGCTTTTTGTACCGTTAAGGTGTCTGGCAGAAAGGCATGGGTAAAGCCATGAAATTCTTTGTAATCAGCGATAATGTAGATACCTTTCTCGGCCTGCGCCTTGCAGGCATGGAGGGTATTGTGGTGCACGAGCAGGAAGAGATTGAAAACGAGCTGAAGAAAGCCGCAGACGACCCCGAGATCGGCGTTGTGCTGATGACCGAGAAGCTGTTAAACCTCTGCCCCGAGCTGGTGTACGACATTAAGCTCAACCGCCGCCGCCCGCTGATTGTAACGGTACCCGACCGGCACGGCGCCGGGCAGGTGGGAGATTCCATCAGCCGTTACGTTCGCGAGGCCATCGGCGTAAAGCTGTAAGCTCTGCGTTCATCGCACCGCGATGACATATCGAATAGATTCTGTTTCTTAATATGAAACCCATAGGGGGTGGTACTATGGCAAAACTCAATGAAAAACTGCAGCGTTTTGAAGACGCCGTGATCAGCCAGGCAAAGCACCAGTCCAAGGAGATATTAAGCGGTGTCGAGCAGGTAAAGAAGCAAGAGATCTCGACCACCGAGGATGCCGCTCTCTCCAGCGCCTATGAGCTGATTCAAGGCGAGGTGTCTGAGATTACGGTTGAAACCGCAAGAGAGATTTCACAGCGCCGGTTTAGGCAAAAGCAGGATTATCTTCTGCGGCGCGCCGCTCTTGAAAAGAGCGTTTTCATTAACGTAAGGGCCCGGCTTATCGACTATACGCATACCGAGGCATACAAGGACTACTTAAAATCCGCGGCTGAGAAGCTTTCGGCGGATTACGCGGGAAAAGACGTAACACTGAAGCTAAAGCAGGACGACAAGCCGTTTGAGGGGTTTGTACGCGATTGTTTCAAGTCGCCCTGCACAGTGGCATATACAGACGGCATTGCCATCGGCGGCATTGTGCTCACCGATAACAATAGCGGCTATGTAAGCGACTATAGCTTGGATACCGTGCTCGCCGACCAGCGCGACTGGTTCTACCAGCACTGCAAGCTGTAAAGGCATTCTTTGAATGCCTGCATTTCTTAATGCCTATTCTCTGAGTAATAAAATCCCAACAGAAAGGGATGAAGAGGTTGAACAACACGATCTTTTCCATCAACGGGCCGGTGGTTACGGTACGCAACACCACCGATTTTTCAATGCTCGAGATGGTGTACGTCGGCGAAAAAAGGCTGGTGGGCGAGGTTATCGGTATCACGAGCCAGGCTACCACCATTCAGGTGTACGAAGTGACCACGGGCCTGCGCCCCGGCGAGCCGGTTTACCCTACCGGCAGCCCGATGAGCGTTACCCTAGGCCCCGGTATCGTCACCAATATTTTCGACGGCATTGAGCGCCCGCTCAAGGTGCTTGAGAAGGAAACCGGCGCGTTCATCGGCGAGGGCTGCAACGTGCCCGCGCTCGACGAGGAGCGTCTTTGGGCCGTAAACATGACCGCCAAGCCGGGCGACGTGCTTGCCGAAGGGCAGATTTACGCCACCTGTCAGGAGACCCCTGTTATCGAGCACCGCTTTATGGTGACTCCCGGCCTTTCGGGCACCGTTACCTTCGCGGCGCCGAGCGGCGAATATAAGTTAAACGACACGATACTCAAGCTGACCGACGATGCCGGCAAGGTGCACGACCTTACCCTCTGCCAGAAGTGGCCGATTCGTATCGCGCGCCCCGTAAAGGAGCGCCTGCCCATCACCAAGCCCCTTGTAACCGGCCAGCGTGTTATTGATACGCTCTTCCCCATTGCCAAGGGCGGCACCGCAGCTATCCCGGGCGGCTTCGGCACCGGCAAGACCATGACCCAGCACCAGCTGGCCAAGTGGTGCGACGCCGACATGATCGTATACATCGGCTGCGGCGAGCGCGGCAACGAGATGACGCAGGTGCTCGAAGAGTTTTCGGAGCTGATAGACCCGAGAACCGGCAAGGCGCTTACCGACAGAACGGTGCTGATCGCCAACACCTCCAACATGCCGGTGGCGGCGCGTGAGGCCTCTATCTACACGGGTATCACCCTGGCGGAGTACTACCGCGACATGGGCTACCACGTGGCGATTATGGCCGACTCCACCTCCCGCTGGGCCGAGGCGCTGCGCGAGATCTCCGGCCGCTTGGAGGAGATGCCCGCGGAAGAGGGCTTCCCCGCTTACCTGCCGTCGCGCCTTTCGCAGTTCTACGAGCGCGCGGGCGACATGGTCGCGCTGTGCGGCGCGGAAGGCTCGGTTTCGGTTATCGGCGCGGTTTCTCCGCAGGGCGCCGACTTCTCGGAGCCGGTTACCCAGAACACCAAGCGCTTTGTGCGCTGCTTCTGGGCGCTGGATAAGGCGCTCGCCTACGCGCGTCACTACGCCGCCATCAACTGGACGACCAGCTACAGCGAGTATATCGACGACCTAAGCAAATGGTACGCCGAGAACGTAGACCGCAGCTTCTTAAAGCGCAGGCAGGAGATTACAACCCTGCTGCAGGAGGAGAACAAGCTGCTGGAGATCGTAAAGCTGATCGGCGCCGACGTATTGCCCGACGACCAGAAGCTGATTATCGAAATCTCGCGCGTGATCCGCGTCGGTTTCCTGCAGCAGAACGCGTTCCACAAAGAAGACACCTATGTGCCCCTGCCCAAGCAGCTGAAGATGATGGAGGTTATCATGCACCTCTACAACCAGTCCCGCGCGCTGGTGGCAAAGGGCATCCCCGTAAGGCTGATTTCCGAAACCGGCCTGTTCGACAAGCTGGTGAAGATGAAATACGATATCCCCAACGACCGTCTGGACCTGTTTGACAGCTATTATGCCGACATCGACAGTGCCCTGAGAAGCATTCGCTAGAACGCAAGCGCTTAAATAAGCCTTTGTGTTGGTAAAGGAAGTGGCGTTATGAACACTCAACTAATTGGTTTAAGCGAAATAAACGGCCCCCTTGTGGTGCTTGACAACATCCCCTCCGTGAGCTTCGACGAGATCGTGGAGCTTAGGCTGGAAAGCGGTGAAACGCGCACGGGGCGCGTGGTACAGATAGACGGGCACCGCGCGGTGATTCAGGTGTTTGAAGGCACCCGCGGCATCTCGCTTACCAACACCACCACCCGGCTCACCGGCCACCCGATGGAGCTGCCCGTATCCAAAGAGATACTCGGGCGCATCTTCAACGGCGTCGGCAAGCCGATAGACGGCCTTGGCGAGATCTACTACGACCAGAAGCTCGACATCAACGGCAAGCCCCTAAACCCCGTTTCGAGAGTTTACCCCAGAAACTACATCCGCACCGGCATCTCATCCATCGACGCGCTCATCACCCTTATCCGCGGGCAGAAGCTGCCCATCTTCTCGGGTTCGGGCATGAGCCACAACAAGCTGGCGGTGCAGATCGTGCGCCAGTCGCAGATTGCCGAGGAGGAGGGTGCCTCCTTCGGCGTGGTGTTTGCCGCGATGGGCGTTAAAAACGACGTGGCGGATTACTTCAGGCGCTCATTCGCCGAAAGCGGCGTTTTGGAAAAGGTGGTTATGTTCTTAAACCTTTCCAACGACCCGATCATCGAGCGTATCTTAACCCCGCGCTGCGCATTGACCGCCGCGGAGTACCTCGCTTACGAGCACAACATGCATATCCTTGTTATCTTAACCGATATGACCTCCTACGCCGAAGCGCTGCGTGAGTTCTCCTCCTCCAAGGGCGAGATTCCCGGGCGTAAAGGCTACCCGGGCTACCTCTACTCCGACCTGGCGTCGCTCTACGAGCGCGCGGGTATCGTAAAGGGCAAGGGCGGCTCGGTGACGCAGATACCGATACTCACCATGCCCAACGACGACATCACCCACCCGGTGCCCGACCTTACCGGTTACATCACCGAGGGGCAGATTGTGCTCGACAGAGGGCTAGACCAGGCGGGCGTATACCCCTCCATCTCGGTGCTGCCCTCTCTTTCGCGTCTGATGAAGGACGGCATCGGCGCGGGCTACACGCGTGAGGACCACTCGGCGGTGGCGAACCAGCTGTTCGCGAGCTACGCGAAGGTGCAGGACGCGCGCGCGCTGGCCTCGGTTATCGGCGAGGAAGAGCTCGCCCCCGTAGACAAGCAGTATATGGTGTTCGGCGAGCAGTTTGAGAAGCACTTTATCTCGCAGGATTTCGACGACAACCGCACCATCGAGCAGACGCTCGACCTCGGGTGGAGGCTGTTGTCGCTGCTGCCGCGCGAAGAGCTCGACCGTGTGGACAACGAGGTGCTGGATAAGCACTACAACCCCGACGCGATGAAGGAATTAAAAGGTGAGTAGTTTGAAAGATAAAGCTTTCAAACACAGATTTTGTGGGTTAAAGACCGAAATTATGGCTTTAGCCGAAACCGCACAAATCCGAGAAAGGAGGGGGTATCATTATGGCTGACCAGATTTTCCCCACCAAGGGCAATCTGATTGCCGTGAAAAAGTCTCTGGCGCTCTCCACGCTGGGGTTTGACCTGCTCGACCGCAAGCGCAACATCCTCATACGCGAGATGATGCAGCTCATCAACCGCGCCAACGAGATCGGCGGCGAGATCGACAACGCCTACACCGAGGCCTATAAATCGCTGCAGCTCGCAAACCTCAACATGGGTATTGTAGAGAACGACGCGCAGGCGGTGCCCGTTTACGACGGCCTTTCCCTTTATTCCCGCAGCGTTATGGGTGTGGAGATCCCCAAAATTTCGTTCGACCGGGTGCGTCTGGAACCGCACTACGGTCTCTACCACACCAGCTCGCAGCTCGATAACGCCTATGTGCAGTTCAGCAACCTTTTAAAGCTCACGGCGGAGCTCGCCGAGGTAGAGAACAGCGTTTACCGTCTGGCGCAGGCGATTAAAAAGACGCAGCGCCGCGCAAACTCGCTGAAGAATATCATCATCCCCCGTTTTCAGGATATCGCGAAATACATCGCCTCCTACCTTGAAGAGAAGGAACGCGAGGAGTTCTCCCGCTTAAAGGTTTTAAAGAAGGTTCTGCACGACGGGGATAACGGATAGTTTTCATCTGCTTTTCAACGATTTGATTGACTGACAACCCCCACTGTGATATACTGTTGTTGTTTTGCGGCAGTATTAAGCTCAGCAATTTGAATGTTTTGTGCCCTGTATTCCATGAGTGACGACTTCTACCGGCACCGGTGGAAGTCTTTTTTTGCTCGCGCGTGTCATACTAACGTGTAAACAAGGGCTTTTCTGCTGCGCAAATCGATCAACCATACAAGGAGTACAGCAATGAATTCTTTCAGCTTTCTACTGGATCTTGCATTGATTTTAATCAGCACCAAATTACTCGGTCTGGTGACCAAGCGCTTTCAAATGCCGCAGGTGGTTGGTGCGCTGCTGGCCGGGCTTTTGTTCGGGCCCGCTGTGCTGAACCTTATTACCGAAACCGATTTTATCGCCAAGACCTCTGAAATTGGCGTTATTGTTTTGATGTTTACGGCCGGGCTGGAGACCGACATCAAGGAGCTTAAAAAGACGGGCAAGGCCTCTTTTATCATCGCTCTGCTGGGTGTGCTGGTACCGCTCGCGGGCGGCTTTGGCATAGCGGCCCTGTTCAACAACGGGGCGATATCGGATGTGCCCACCAGCCTGTTTCTGCAGAACCTCTTTATCGGCGTTATCCTTACCGCAACCTCGGTGAGCATTACCGTGGAGACGCTCAAAGAGATCGGCAAGCTCAGCACCCGCGCGGGCAACGCGATTCTTGGCGCCGCCATTATCGACGATATTTTGGGCATCGTCGCGTTAACCGTCATCACCAGCTTTGCGGATACCAGTGTAAACCTGTGGTTTGTGCTGGCAAAGATCCTCGGCTTCTTTGTGTTCAGCGGGGTGGTCGGCTTTATTTTCTATTACCTGTTTAACAAGTTTGTGAACCGCTACAACAGGGACATGCGGCGCTTCGTGATTGTCGCTTTCGCGTTCTGCCTGGTGCTCTCCTTCTGTGCCGAGCAGTTTTTCGGGGTAGCCGATATCACGGGAGCCTATATCGCGGGGTTAATCATCTCCAACAACCCGCGCTCCAACTACATATCCTCCCGATTCGACACGCTATCCTATATGTTCTTATCCCCCATGTTCTTCGCCAGCATCGGCCTAAAGGTGTCGCTCCCGCATATGACCACCAGCATCCTCATCTTCTCGATCCTGCTGGTAGTTGTGGCGGCGCTCACCAAGATACTGGGCTGCGGCCTGGGGGCCAAGCTTTCGCGTTATACCAACCACGAGGCCATACAGGTGGGCTGCGGCATGATCTCGCGCGGCGAGGTGGCGCTGATAGTCGCCGACAAGGGCGCGTCGCTGGGGCTGATGTCCTCGGTGTTCTTCGGGCCGGTCATCGTAACGGTTATTATTACGACGATCATATCCCCCATCCTGCTCAAGCTCGCCTTCCGTTCAAAAAACAACCAGCCGGACGAGCCGGCCACCAATTCACTGGTGGAGGATTACGTGAAGATGGATGAGTTCAATCAATAAGATATTCTTCAGCACCGACAGAGCTTTAGGGGAACAGAAGACGTTGCTTCTGTTCCCCTTTTAGTCGCTTATTAAATTGACACACCGCCATAATAATCATATAATGAACAATATGGGTATTACTGGGTCACACCTTGCTTTTACTGATGGGCAACGGGAGATTATCATGAATAGATTGTGTTTAAAAATACTGGCGTTTTGCCTGCTCTTGATTGGCCTTGCCGGATGTGTGAAAGCACAGCCAGGAAACTACGTATCTGCAATGCCGCTTTCTAAAGAGCAGGAGCAGGTTGTGAACCTGTTGACTACCAAAGACCATGAGGCCTATCTCTACGAATTTAAATCCCAAGACAGTTATAAAACCAGAGAATTCTGGACGGAGGTTTACAAGGACGGGGTATTGGTCGACGCCCATCCGGCGGGCATCACCACGATGTCTGACGAAGGGCAGCCACTCGACGGCGCGGTTGCCGTACTCGTCAACCAAACCCCCGATTTTCAATGGTCCTATATCTATACCGAAAAGGGTACGAAAATAAACCATGACAGTGAACCGAATAAAAACTATGGGTCTGAAGGGTTCGGCTGCGCTTCCATCACTCAGCCCGTTGAAATCAAGGCCGGGGAGGAGATCACGCTCTGCGCCTATGCCTTCGCGCGCGACGGTAAGATAAAATCCTTTACCCCGCAGAGTTTTTCGGATAAGACTGCCTTTGCGGACTATGCGTATGTACATCTCATCAAGTGCAAATTCTCAAACTAGGCGCAAAGCCTGAAAAGCGCTGGTCGTGATAAACTTCCGGCCTACATACAAAAGCCCCCGGTTGTAAAAACCGGGGGCTTAATGCATCTAATAAGCGATCGCTTATTCTACGTCGTAGAGCTTGGAAAGCCTTAAGAGGTGGTTGTATTTCTCAACCGCGGTCTTGTCGGCCTGCTCGAAGAGAACGTCCGCTCTCTCGGGGAATGCACGGGTCAGCGAGCTGTAGCGAACCTCGTTCTTGATGAAGTCCTTATAGCTTGCGGCGGGTGCCTTGCTGTCGAGCTGGAAGGGATTCTTGCCCGCTTCCTTCAGACGCGGGTCAAAGCGGAAGAGGTGCCAGTAACCGGCAGCTACCGCATTCTTGATCTCGGTCTGGCTTAAGCCCATGCCGCCCTTAATGCCGTGGTTGATGCAGGGCGCGTACGCGATGATGATGGAGGGGCCGTTGTAGCTTTCCGCCTCGTTGAAGGCCTTTAAGCACTGGTTGTAGTCGGAGCCCATACCGATCTGAGCAACGTATACATAGCCGTAGCTCATAGCGATTGCGGCAAGGTCCTTCTTCTTTACTTCCTTACCTGCCGCGGCAAACTGAGCTACCGCGCCGGTAGGAGTAGACTTGGAGGACTGACCGCCGGTGTTGGAGTAAACCTCGGTGTCGAGGACGAGGACTTTGACGTTGGCGCCGGAAGCGAGGACGTGGTCCAGGCCGCCGTAGCCGATGTCGTAGGCCCAGCCGTCGCCGCCGACGATCCAGACGGATTTCTTCACGAGATCG
This sequence comes from Bacillota bacterium, assembly GCA_023412215.1. Taxonomy (GTDB): domain Bacteria; phylum Bacillota; class Clostridia; order Oscillospirales; family Ruminococcaceae; genus Acetanaerobacterium. The sequence continues at coordinate 411,070 of JAEYNX010000014.1, forward strand.
TCCGCGAGGGCGAGCAGGCGCTTCGTATCCGAATGTTCGATACCGGCGAGTTTCTCGCGGAGCGCGAGCACGCGGGTGCGCTGCGCGGCGATGCCGGCTTCGGTGGATTGATCGGCGTCGATGATCGCCTTGACGAGATCGTCGCCCACGCGCGGAGCCTGCGCGGCGAGGAGCATCCGCGCCGTGCGCGAGCGTTGCTCGACGGCGAGGTGCAGGCCGAGACCGAACTCGGCGTTGTCCTCAAACAGCGAGTTGGCCCAGGAGGGTCCGCGACCGTTGTGATCGGTGCAGTAAGGGGTGGTCGGCAGATTACCGCCGTAAATGGAGGAGCAGCCGGTGGCATTGGCGATCAGCAACCGGTCGCCGACGAGTTGGGTGAGGAGCTTAAGGTAAGGCGTCTCTCCGCAGCCGGAGCACGCGCCGGAGAACTCGATGAGCGGCGCGAGGAATTGCGTGCCCTTGACCGTGCTCGCGTCGATGCGCGTGCGGTCGGGGTCGGGCAGCTTCGTGAAGAAGTCCCAGTTGGCGCGGTCCTGCGCGAGGCGGGGCTCCTGCGCGACCATGTCGATGGCCTTGTGCTTCGGATTGGTTTTGTCCTTGGCGGGGCAGACCTGAACGCACAGCGAGCAGCCGGTGCAATCCTCGGGGGCGACCTGTAGTGTATATTTCTGGCCGGGGAATTCGTTGGAACGGAACGGAGCCGTAAGGAAACCCTCAGGCGCGTCGGCGAGGGCGTCGGGCGCGACGAACTTCGAACGGATCGCGGCATGCGGGCAAACGAGCACGCACTTGTTGCACTGGATGCAGATCGACGCGTCCCACGCGGGCACTTCGAGCGCGATGTTGCGCTTCTCGAACTTCGTCGTGCCGGTCGGCCAGCAGCCGTCGAGCGGGATCGCGCTGACGGGCATGAGGTCGCCCTCGTTGGCGAGCAGGCGCGCGGTGACTTCTTTCACGAACGCAGAAGCGCCCGGATAAACCGGTGGCGGAGTGGCGACGGAGTCAGACTCAGGCGCATCCGGAATCGCAACCTCGTGGAGACCGGCGAGCGCGGCATCGACCGCGGCCCAGTTCATTTTCACGATCTGCTCGCCCTTGCGGCCGTAGGTTTTCTCGATGGCTTTCTTGATCTGCTTGATCGCGTCCTCCTGCGGGAGCACGCCGGAGAGGGCAAAGAAACACGTCTGCAGGACGGTGTTCGTGCGACGGCCCATGCCGCTCGCCTGTGAAACGTGCGTCGCGTCGATCACGAAGAGCCGGAGCTTCTTCGCGATCAGCGTGCTCTGCCATTCGCGCGGAAGTTTCTTCCACGTGGTGGCCGCGTCGTATGGGGAGTTGAGGAGGACGGTCGCGCCGGGGGCGGCGAAGCCGAGCACGTCGGCCTTGCCGACGAAATTGAACTGGCTGCACGCGACGAAGCCGGCCTGGCGGATCAGATACGGCGACCGGATCGGCCGCGGACCGAAGCGCAAGTGCGAGACGGTCATCGAACCAGATTTCTTCGAATCGTAAACGAAGTAGCCCTGCGCGTAGAACGGCGTCTGTTCGCCGATGATCTTGATCGAGTTCTTGTTCGCGCCCACGGTGCCGTCCGCGCCGAGGCCGACGAAGACGCAGCGCGTGACATCGCTGGCCTCCAGATCGAACTCGTGATCATACGCGAGCGAGGTGCCGGTGACGTCGTCGAGAATGCCGACGGTGAAGTGATTCTTCGGCTCCCGCTGCGTGAGATTGTCGAAGACCGCGCGCGCCATGGCGGGCGTGAATTCCTTCGAGCCGAGGCCGTAGCGGCCGCCGACGACGCGCGGCGAACCGGCGAGGGCGGAACGGCCTTCGGCGAGTGCGCCGAGAACGGTCAAGTAAAGCGGTTCGCCCAACGAGCCGGGCTCCTTCGTGCGATCGAGGACGGCGATCGCCTTCGTGCTCTTCGGGAGCGCGGCGAGGAACGATTTCAGGTGGAGCGGCAGGAAGAGCCGCACCGCGAGCACGCCGATTTTTTCGCCCTGCGCGACCAGCCAATCGACAGTCTCGGTCAGCGTCTCGACGCCGCTGCCCATGGCGATGATGACGCGCTCGGCTTCGGGGTGGCCGTGATAATCGAAGAGTTTGTAGCTGCGGCCGGTGACCTTGGCGA
>JAEYNX010000008.1 GCA_023412215.1 Bacillota bacterium
CTTAGCCTCTTAGCAACGAAAAGCCAGTTAAGATATGTACCAACGCCAAGGCCAATAGCGGTCCATACAGCCTCTTTCGTGCCCGCGACTGATACAAAGGCCAGTCCCGGCAGGCCAGTCAACAGCCAGCCGCTCATATCGGATGCCTGCGCGCTCATGGCTGCTACCCATGGGTTAAGGCTTCTTCCACCCAATATATAGTCTCCTATGGAGTTATTCTTGTTTATAAAGAAAAACCCAACACCCACCATCGCCGCAACATAAATAAAAAACACCAATAGAATAACCGTTGTATCCGACATAAAGTACCCCTTTCATCCTCCGCACAAATGTTTTACCTATCCTCGGCATTGCATTTGTTCTTAGTAAAATTACTTATGTCACTTATTATACCTTTAAGCAATAGTTTGTTCAACAAATATCAGCACTTTATTCTAAATTTATTCTTTTAATAGTGGAATTTTTTTATCATTACTGCCGGACGTTCTCGTTTATTCCATCAAATCTTAGTTTTAAGCGCTTAAATGTCTATAAAGATTACAAGGGCGTCGCAGTAGCGACGCCCTTGTGCTTTGCGCAAGACTATTTTGCTCTTTCGACCAACGATTCGTATTTGCTCTTTGCGTTTTCCGCAGCCTTCTGGAACAGAACCTTAGCTCTGTCAGGGAATGCACGCTCGAGCGAAGAATAGCGAACCTCATTTCTGAGGAATGCTTCATAATCCATAGTGGGCGCCTTAGAGTCAAGAATAAAGGGGTTCTTGCCCTCAAGTGCAAGCTTAGGATCATAACGGAACATATGCCAATAGCCAGCTGCTACAGCTTGTTTAATCTGAGCCTGAGAGCTGCCCATGCCGGCTTTAATGCCGTGGTTGATGCAGGGTGCGTAGCAAATAATCAAAGAGGGGCCGTCATAAGCCTCTGCCTCAGCTAACGCCTTAACCGTCTGGTTGTAATCGGCACCCATCGCAACCTGAGCAACATAGATATAACCGTAGCTCATGGCAATGGCGGCAAGATCTTTTTTCTTAACTTCTTTACCCGCAGCAGCAAACTGTGCTACCGCTCCGGTGGGGGTGGCCTTAGAAGACTGACCGCCGGTGTTGGAGTAAACCTCGGTATCGAATACAAGGATGTTTACATCCTCGTTCTGCGCGATAACATGGTCAAGGCCGCCGAAGCCGATATCGTATGCCCAGCCGTCGCCGCCCAGGATCCAGATGCTCTTCTTGGCGAGGTAATCCTTGTCTTTGAGAATATCCTTCGCAAGAGCGCTGCCGTTCTTCTCAAGCTCGGCAATCAGCTTCTCGGTGGCGATAGTATTCTCAGCGCCCTTATTGTAGGTGTCAAGGTAAGCGGCCGCAGCTGCCTTAAAGCCTGCGTCGGCAGTCTCGGCAAGTGCCTCCACCTTCGCGGAGAGGCGGCTTCTCAGCTGCTTCTGAGCGAGGTACATACCGTAGCCGTACTCGGCGTTGTCTTCAAACAGCGAGTTTGCCCAAGCGGGGCCAAAGCCCTTCTTGTTAACGGTGTAAGGAGTAGAAGGAGCGGAACCGCCCCAGATGGAGGAACAGCCGGTGGCGTTGGCGATATACATTCTGTCGCCGAACAGCTGGGTAGCGAGCTTCGCATAAGGAGTCTCGCCGCAGCCTGCGCATGCGCCGGAGAACTCGAGCAGAGGCTGCTTTAACTGGCTGCCCTTGATGGTGGTGGGCTTAAACTTTTCAAGCGCCTCGGGCTTCTCGGGAAGCTCAAACGCATAGTTGAAAACATCCTGCTGAGCGGTCTGGGTCTCGATAGGCTTCATTACCAGCGCCTTGTTGCCGCCCTTGCCGGGGCATACGTTTGCGCAGGAGCCGCAGCCGGTGCAGTCCAGAACCGAAATCTGAATGCCGAACTTGTAGCCGGGCATACCGGTCATATCGGCGGTCTTGATGCCCTCGGGCGCGTTTGCGGCCTCCTCGGCGGTCATTACGAAGGGACGGTTAACCGCATGGGGGCAAACATAGGCGCAGAAGGTGCACTGAATGCAGTTTTCGGGAATCCACTCGGGAACGTCCACCGCAATGCCGCGCTTCTCGTAAGCGGCGCTGCCCTGCGGGAAGGTGCCGTCGGCCATATCCACGAAGGTGGAAACGGGCAGCTTGTCGCCCAGCTGCTTGTTTACGGGAATTTCGATCTCGTTTACAAACTTCACGAGGTCGGCGCGCTTGCCGGTAGCTACATGAGACTTTACGTCGTCGGAGGCATTCGCCCATTCCGCGGGAACCTTCACCTCCACGATACCGTTTACACCGGCATCGATAGCGGCATGGTTCATGGCGACGATCTTTTCGCCCTTCTTGCCGTAAGAAGCGGTAGCGGCGTCCTTCATATACTTAACGGCTTCATCGATCGGGATGATGTCGGCAAGCTTGAAGAAAGCGGACTGCAGCACGGTGTTGATACGGCCGCCGAGGCCGATTTCCTTACCGATCTTCACGCCGTCGATGACGTAGAACTTGATGTTGTTTTTGGCGATATAGCGCTTATCCTTTGCAGGAAGGTGCGCTTCAATCTCAGCGGCATCCCACTGGCAGTTGAGCAGGAAGGTGCCGCCCGCCTTGATGTCCTCTACCATGTCGTAGTGGCCAACATAAGCGGGGTTGTGGCAGGCCACAAAGTCGGCCTTGTTGATGAGGTAGGTGGAGTGGATGGGGGTCTTGCCAAAACGCAGGTGCGAGATGGTTACGCCGCCCGATTTTTTGGAGTCGTATGCGAAGTAAGCCTGCGCATACATGTCGGTGTGGTCGCCGATAATCTTGATGGAGTTCTTGTTGGCGCCAACCGTACCGTCCGAGCCGAGGCCCCAGAACTTGCAGCTGGTCGTGCCCTTGGGGGTGGTGTCGGGGTTCTCGCCGATGGGCAGCGACAGATGGGTAACATCGTCCTCGATGCCAACGGTGAACTGCTTCTTGCTGGTATTGTTGTAAACCGCGATAATCTGCGCGGGAGTGGTATCTTTAGAGCCTAAGCCGTAACGGCCGGTGAATACGGGGATGCTTGCAAACTTGCTGTCCTTGATCGCGGCAACCACGTCAAGATAGAGCGGCTCGCCCAGCGCGCCGGGCTCCTTGGTGCGGTCGAGCACGGTAATCTGCTTTACGCTTGCGGGGATGGTATCGAGCAGATGCTTTACCGAGAACGGTCTGTACAGGCGAACCTTTACAAGGCCGTACTTGCCGCCCTTGGCATTTAAATAGTCGATGGTCTCGCCGATGGTCTCGCAAACCGAACCCATCGCGATGATCACATGCTCCGCGTCGGCAGCGCCGTAGTAGTTAAACAGCTTGTAATCGGTGCCGATCTTGGCGTTCACTACATCCATATACTGCTGGGCAAGCTCAGGCACCGCATCGTAGTAGGCGTTGCAGGCCTCTCTTGCCTGGAAGAAGATGTCGGGGTTCTGCGCGGTACCGCGAAGCACGGGGTGCTCGGGGTTTAACGCGCGGCGGCGGAACGCGTCGATCGCGTCCAGATCCGCCATGGAGGCGAGGTCTTCGTCGTTCCAAATCTGAATCTTCTGCAGCTCGTGAGAGGTTCTGAAGCCGTCGAAGAAGTTTAAGAAAGGCACGCGGCCTTTGATAGCGGTAAGGTGTGCTACGGGGGTTAAATCCATAACCTCCTGAACGCTGCTTTCGCACAGCATGGCAAAGCCGGTCTGGCGGCAAGCGTATACATCGGAATGGTCACCGAAGATGGAAAGCGCATGAGAAGCAAGCGCGCGGGCCGAAACGTTCAGCACGCAGGGCAGCAGCTCGCCTGCAATCTTGTACATGTTGGGGATCATGAGCAAAAGGCCCTGGGAAGCGGTAAAGGTGGTGGTTAAAGCACCAGCGGCCAGTGAGCCGTGAACCGTACCGGCGGCACCCGCCTCAGACTGCATCTCGGCTACCTTTACCTCGGTGCCGAAGATGTTTTTGCGGCCGTCGGCAGCCCACTTGTCGGTAACCTCAGCCATAACGGACGACGGTGTAATCGGGTAGATTGCAGCGACATCGGTGTAGGCGTAGGAAACGTGCGCGGCAGCATTGTTGCCGTCCATGGTTTTCATTTTTCTAGCCATAATTTATTATCCTCCTTATTGGTTTGACAAAGGAATGGGGCGGCAGCCACTGCCGCGGATAAAAGCAGGGATACATCTTACAAAAATACGGTGTATCGTATTTTAACAAGCAGAAAATCTCTAATCGTATCTTCAAGGCCCAAAATGCCCTTCACGCGAAGCGCTTTGATCATATGTTAAAAACATAACAAAGTGGCTAATTACAATTCACCATCTGAAATTATAACTTGTTTACCCGGCAAAGTAAATATCCAAATAGCATATTAATAAATGAATTTTGAGTGAATTTTGGACAGATTAATGTATTGCAAATCTAGCCCCGCCTGCAGTTTCCAGTATTTAACCTGTAGCAAGGGTGCCCTGCACGGAATATCCAGAAAACCCGCCTAAACGCTTGCGCGGCTGCCGTGGGATACGGTCTTATCCCTGTGATTGAATGCAGACATGGAGCATACACTAAATTTACATGCGTTTTTTCAGAAATTTCCACCTGTAAGTTTGACAGAATTAAAAAAAATAGATATATTAGTAATTGTACGATTCAAATCTTATTTTAAGGAGTAAAACGCAACATGGTAGACCCTGACGGTAGTATACTCAATATCGCCCTGCTGATTGTACTGATTCTTATTAATGCCTTTTTTGCGGGCAGCGAGATTGCGATTATTCAGGTCAACGACAACAAGGTACAGCGTATGGCTGAGGACGGCCATAAAAAAGCGCGTCTTCTGCTCAAGCTGGTTGAGGAACCTTCCTCCTTTCTGGCGACTATCCAGATTGGCGTAACCATCTCGGGCTTTCTGGCCTCCGCCGTGGCGGCCGACAGCTTTGCCGAGCCGATTGTAGCGGCTCTTAAAGACCGTGTACCCATTCCTGAGTCCCTCTTAAAGGGGATTACGGTAATTGTCATCACCCTTATTTTGTCCTATTTTACGCTGGTATTCGGCGAGCTTGCGCCAAAACGTATTGCGCTGCAAAATCCTGAGCGGTTTGCATTTCGCGTAGTCGGCCCGCTCACCGTTCTTTACAAGGCCACAAGGCCGTTTGTCTGGCTGCTTTCCACCTCCACCAACGGGATCGTCCGCCTGTTCGGCATCGACCCGAACACCGAGCCGGAGCATGTTACCGAGGAAGAAATCCGCATGATGGTGGATGTGGGCAACGAAAAGGGCGTGATTGAGGAAAGCGAGAAGGAGATGATCAACAACATCTTCGAGCTGGACGATATCACCGCCGCAGAAATCATGACCCACCGCACCGACATCTTTGCCGTGGAGGTGACCGACTCTATCGCCGACGTGGTAAAGCTCGCGATCGAGGAGGGCTACTCGCGTATTCCCGTATACGAGGACGACCTCGACAACATTTTGGGCGTCATCTATGTAAAAGACCTGCTTCGCCTGATCGGGCAGAAGGATGTGTCCTCGGCCCAGCTTTCGGACTTTATACGCCCCTCGCTGTATGTGCCCGAGAGCAACCATGTAAAAGAGCTGTTTAAAGAGTTTCAGGAGAAAAAGGTCCAGTTTGCCGTGGTGTGCGACGAATACGGCGGCACCAGCGGCATCATCACCATGGAGGACCTGCTGGAGGCCATCGTGGGTAATATTCAGGATGAATACGACCACGAGGAGGAGGAGTTCACGCAGGTGAACGACACCACCTTTACGGTGGACGGCTCCATCAATATCGAGGAGCTTTCGGACATCCTTGACGTGCAGCTGCCCGACGAGGGCGACTACGAGACCATCGCGGGCCTCATCATCGACATGCTCGGGCGCATCCCCGCCGAGGACGAACACCCCGCCGTTGTGGTGAACAACGTGGAGTTTACGGTGCTGGCGGTGGAGGACCGGCGCATTGCGAGCGTGAAGGTGGTAAAGCTGCCCCCGCCGCCCGAGGAAGACGTGGAGGAGAAGAAGGAAGAATAGGATAACGGTTTAAATAGATTACGATAGAGACAGGCGCCCCGCGCAAAACGGGGCGCCTGTATTGTGTTTTATAAAGAAATTTTTGATGGAGGGTTTCAAAATAGGATGTAAGTTTCTCTATAACCTTATGTAAGCGAAATACCGAAAACAGTTCGTGGAGGTGCCAGCGTACGGGGTGCGGAGATGAACGATGTTGGGTATAAAGCTTTCAAAATAAATATTAAAGGAGAAAATACTATGCCCAACTTTAATTCCGCTGGTTACAAATCTCCAATAAATCCCTTCCCAAAGCCATATTGTACTTGGTATGCATTCGGAAGAATATATGAATTGGGAGGTAGTAAACTAAGCGTGACTGGATATGCCGGTTCTTGGTTCAATAATGCTCCGATGGGTAAAAGATACGATTCACCTTCTGCTCAGCGAGTAGCTTGTTGGAGTGGTGGCCCTGAAGGTGAAGGTCATGTAGGTGTTATTGAAAAGGTCTATAGCGATGGGTCCTTTGACTATTCCGAGGCCAATTATGATGCCGACGGTATTCTTGATACTACTAAGGATGGTGTAATTAGAAAGTTTGCTGATTTAGCCGCACTGCAAGCGCGATTCGGAAGCTCATTTACTTTCCAAGGTTTCATTGGAGTGTAAGCCCGTCCAATGAGGGTGGAAATCTCCACCCTCATTTATTTATTATCTATTATCAAGGAGAATATAAATTACTTGAAGCCGACAACGCTCCTCTTATAACAGCTCTAGGTATATTTACATCGGAAAACATACTAATTTGAAGAATGTAAAATCATATTATCTTTTGATACTCACAGGAAATATATTTAAAACCTTCTTCTACAAACTTGATTTTTATAAAACCGCGCGAAAACAATTGATCTATTGGGCCACGAATATCATAAAATAACGTCAACAAATTTTTATCCTGTTTAGCATCGGTCACAACGATATATGAGGTTGCTCCAATACCATACCCAAAAGAATAGCAATCGGTTTCTGCATTATAGTTATACGCTTCCCGAATATGCTTGGATGACACATCAAAATAACTCTGAATACCTTTTTCCACCTCTTTTGCGGGAAGCTGCAGTATATCGAACCAGCCGTCAGGATATTTTTTATATAAAATCTCTAGCAAAAAAAAATTTGTAAAGCTATCTGCCGGAATTTCCTCCGCGTTTTTCCAAGTTACAGACAAAACTCCCGTCCGAGCTGCCGAGGCCAGATACTTTTCGCTGTAGAGGTTCGTGAGTTCTTCCTCCTTCGGGTTTTTCTCATAAGGTGTTATTTCGCTGGCCGTTTCTTCGCTGGAGACTTCCACGGTGGGGTTCTTACTGCTAGATTCTACCGCCGCTTGCGAAGAAATACCGCGATTGTCCGTGCTTGAAACTACAGGCACATCGGCGGCGCAGCCGCATAAAAAGATTACCACTGTTATAATAAGGGCTAAATAGCGCATCTGGGCACCTACTTTCAAAAGATTTCTTATCTACCCCTGGAGGCTAATTCTTTTATTTGCTCCAAAACTTTTATTCGTAACAATCTGTATTGATTCAACTACCGGATTAAGTAATACCAAGTAAGGGCTTCCCCTATTTTGCGTTATTGGCATTTCAGGTTTTATACGCCTGGTGGTTATGGGCATGTCGCCTGGGTTCTATGGGATAATGGAGACGGCACCATGGACATTTCTGAATCCAACCGGCCGATCGGTCAAGGCCCAACTAATCGAACTATCACTATCGGCGATCGTGGTGCGAAAGGGAATTATGATTTTCCAGGATCTGTATCCCCCTAATTTTATTAAAGAGCCTCTAAGGAGGCTCTTTATCTTACTAATCATATTTATCAGCATGATTTTCTGTTACTTCAACAGATTAAACGCGATAGATGTCATTGACTTTTTCTAAAAGCACATTTCCCGCAAACGCTGTATCATTTCCGTCTCCGCTTCCTGCCATTTTCCCCCATATTACACGAAAAGAAACTGTTGTTTTGTCCTTCTCCTGCGATATTGCATCAATTCTCAAGAATTCTTCGATCTGTGAAGATGCCATATCAAGAAAAATATCGGGTGATACTTCATAATTATTCTCGCTCGCATTATACTCTGCCATTTGTTGCAGAAAATGAGTAGATACATTAAAATACTGTTGAATAAACGACTCAAAAGTGGAGGCGGGAATCTTTGAAGGATAATTAGGATTCATCATACAATAAAACCATAAAAATGATTGGTCATATTTATGCGCTTCGTCCTCCACTTCATTCCACGTATTTCCAATTATACCGGCAGCAAAAAGAGCATTTACTACTTTTTGAATTTCGATTTTTTCTACATCCGGAATGGATACGGATGCCATAGATGAGGTGTATAAAGCAGATGAAGAAAACTTGGTTTTTGTACTACCACAAGAAAGCAGATTAAGTAATAGCAAGCCGGCAAAAAGGACTACAAGAAGTTTTTTCATTATAACGCCTTCCCCCAATTTTTACAGGTAACCATTCACGCGCTGAAAAAACATAAGAATACTAAGACTTATTGCTATACACATCAGATTGATTATTATGGTTAATCTATAACTGGCTATCATTCCTGCAGGCCATAAGAAACATACTTAAATCCGTCTTTTTCAAGCCTGACTGTTAAAAATCCCATCATGGCGGGATTTTTCAAATCATCAGGGCCGAAAATGCCAACGGTTATGAGCAGTTGGCTTTCGCTTTGTTCGGCGGCCATAGCCTTTACGGACCCTCCCCCGCCAAAACCGTCGGGGAGCATATAGGCGTCTTTGTATTGAACATTGGTATCTTCATCATAGAAATTATATAGTTTAGAGGTTCGCAAATAATCCTTTGATACGTGAAAATATTTCTGAATGGCGTTCTCGACTTCACTAGCAGCACCTTCATGGTCAACATATTCCGCACCGTTATAAATTGTTGTATCGCTTGGGGTCACAGGCTTGTTGAGTAGATTGTTAAAGGCGCAGAATTTTACCAACTCGTCTGCCGCAATCTCCTCGGCGGTTTCCCATGAGGATATCAGAATGGAGCTGCTGGGCATCAAGGGACGCACATAGGTTACAGTTAAGGTGTCAAGGAAGGCTGTATCCTGTACATCAGAATTTATTGAACTTCCAGAGGAGCGTACCGGCCCGGAATCGTTTGGGTATAAAACAGTCCGGCTATTGTTTGCAGCACAACCGCACAGAACCATTAGAACCGTTGTAATGATTGCTAAAAATTTGTATATCATATTGCACGCCTTTCTCAAAAACCTTCTTAGTTATCATGCCTTATGTGCTATTACAGTCCAAAGGCAGTTAAGCCTTGGGCGCTGCAATATATAAAACCAAATACCTAGTCAAGCCTTTGGTACTCACATGAAATAAATTGATAGCCTGTTTCCGAAAGCCTGATAATTACAGAACCTTTTGCAAATAATTGATCGGCCGGGTTTATCCAATTATAGGACAGGGTTAAAAAATCTCCCTCCTGCTTTGCGTCGGTTACAATCTGATAAGCTTCACTTCCAATGCCATACCCAAAAGAATAGCAATCGGTTTCTGCATGATAGTTATACGCTTCTCGAATATGCTCCGACGACACATCGAAATGGCTTTGAATGCCTTCCTCTACTTCTTTCGAGGGAACCTCCAGTAAATTGAACCAACCGTCAGGATATTGCTTGTATAAAGCATCCAGCATAAAAAAAGAGGTTAAGCTGTCTGCAGGAATATCCTCTGCGTCCTTCCAGTTTGAACTCAAAATCCCCATCTGAGCTGCTGAGGCCAGATACTTTTTGTAGTATTGGTCGGTAAGCTCTTCCTCCTTCGGGCTTTTTACGTAAGGGATTATTTCGCTGGCAGTTTCTTCGCTGGAGACTTCTGCGGCGGGGTTCTCACTGCTGGATTCTACCGTCGCTTGCGAAGAAATACCGGGATTGTCCATACTTGAAACTACAGGCTTGTCGGCGGCGCAGCCGCATAAAAAGATTACCAGCGCCGTGATGAGGGCTAAAAAATGATATCGCATCTCTGAACCTACTTTCAAAAGATTTCTTATATCTCGTGAACCCTATCTAGTCAAGCCTTTGATATTCACAGGAAATGAATCGATAGCCTTTTTCCGAAAGCCTATGATGACTGACCCTTGTGCAAACTCGGCAGCAGACGAAAATGTATCGTTTATTGTATCTGATGCGCTGACCTGGCCTTTTGGCTGGCCGCAAGCAGTTAAACTGAAAATGATATATTTCTCATTGACTTTCCCTGTAATATTCCAACGATATTCATTACTCATTATAGCACTGGTTCCAATATTTACAACAGTGTGACATGCGATACAATTCATTTAGCAATTGCAATTAACTTAACGAAGGCCGCCCGTTGCCGGGCAGCCTTCGTTATAGTGCATAAGGGTAATGTAAATAAAAATTATTATATCATAGGGTTTCAAAACAAAAAGAAGGATTTATAATGGCGATTGTAGGAAATACTAAAGTAACCCCGGATACTTGGGATGGGGCATACCCTCTCCCTGATTTGCGTATAGGAGACATCTGGAATGGAACTTATGATAATTCTTCAGAATGCGTTGGATTTGCAAAAATGGTGCTGGATGCTACTATGGGTGCCGGCGACCCGATTGGATACACAAAGTTTACGGATGCCAATTCGGTGAAAAATGCTTTTTCAACGATTAAAGTTGGCGCGAGAATCACATTTGATAACAGAGACAATACATACGGTGAGCATCACGCTGTTATCATCAGTAATCATTCTTCAACCGGTATTACCGTATATGATTGCAATTATTCAAAAACAACTCACAATATAATTGGTTCCCGTACGTGGACTTGGGCTACATTGTTAAATAATTTTACCGGCATTTCTAGTGGCGTTGACCATGGTTAAGTACATATACCAATAATTATATTAGAACGATGGGGTCGTGATTTTATACACGACCCCATCTGTTTTTCCCCTATCGAATTAATCGTGCAAATTGAACTTAATTTTCGTTTGCGATTTCATAATTCTTATGTCGCTGTTCAAATGACTCGTCAATTTGGTAAGAGAGATATTTCACTACATTTTTATCGTTCAATTCAACCGTCAGTGTTCCGCAAGGAGTCAGGCTCATATCCTCAAGAGCAAACATACCTGCTTCGATTATAATTTGATTTCCATCCTGTTCTGCGGAAATAGCTTTGGGCCAATAACCCCCTCCGCCAACTACCAAATAGTAAGTATTCTTTACGTTTCCATACTCATACCACTTAGATGTTTTCAGATATTCGCTTATTACATTGAAATGCTTTTGAATCGCGGCCTCAACCTGTTCCGCAGGCGCATGTACATATTCAGGCAGATATACATCTTCAATATCCGTGGGTAAATCCAACAAGTTATATTGAGCACATATTTCAATTAAATCATCTGCCTTGATATCAGCGGCCGAAGCCCATGAATAGAAAAAAACTTCGGGGCGAAGTAGCCTTATATAAACGCTTTCGACGGCTCTAAGGTCCTTCAAATTCACAGGCGCATCGTCAATATTAAGCCTGCTGTAATAAGCATCCCCGTATTGATTGAGCAGGTCGGAAGAAGAAGGCAGACCACTATCCGTCGTTTCCGATCGGTTCTCTGACGATATATTCTCAGATGATGATAAACTATTTTCAGCAACAGACGAAAACGCATCGTTTATTGTATCCGATGTACCGACCTGATCCTTGGGCTGACCGCAAGCAATCAAATTGAAAATCATATAAAACATTAAAACGAAAATGATATATTTTTTCATTATAACTCTCCCACTATATTAGCAACAGTCCTTACTTATTATAACACGCTCTCCAATATTTACAACGCCGCATTAAATTGTCATCAACTCATCTTATAATAATCATAAATTACCAACCAATAAATTTGTATTAATTGGTTGAAAGAAATTAAGTAGAAATCGGCACATTATCAATATAAACCATTTTTGTTTTAAGTTTACAAAAAATTAATATTCGAGGGTTTCTATATTGTATATTTTTTCCTCTTTACCTATAAAGGAGGTGATATCCGATATGGACGACAGCATACATAAAAGGCTCATGCGAATCAGGCAGCATGACACCGCGGCGCTGCAAAGCCTGGTGGAACAGTTCTCACCCTTGCTTAAAAAATATGCGTACAAGCTGCGCACCGAGGATGCGTTTTACGACCTGCAGGCGGACTTTATAGAGATGCTGGCGACCTTTGACGTAAAGAAATTACACAACACAGAGAATCAGGTGCTTACGTCTTATTTTGACAGAGCAGTCTATACCGACTACATACGGCTGTCGAGGCGCGACCGGCAATACACGCAGGTGCATTGGCTGGAATGCGACATGTCCCCCGACGACAAAGACCTCGCGGACAAGCGTGCCATGGTATACGAGCAATACGACGCGCTGCTGATTTACGATTTGAAACGTTGGCTGACCGACGCGGAGTTTGAGATTGTCTTTCTCCTCTATTTCCTGTCTGTAACAGTACACGAAATTGCCTTCGCGAAGCATATTTCAAGCCAAGCGGTAAACAAAACAAAGAACAGGGCGTTATATAAAATTAAAATGCGGATGGAAGGGGGTCAAAACGAGTGGGCACTGAGCTGATCAGCTATTTTCTGCCCGACGGGGTTTGGGCGGTATTAAGCAGCATCCTTATGTTTTATATATTTAAAAGTCAGGAAAGGCGCGACACAAAGCAGGACGAGCGCGAGCAGAATTATCAGAGGATCATCACCGACCTTACAGAATCCTTAAAGGATATCCATGAGATCCGCAGCCTGCTCAATGAGAAGCTGAAGTAATACAGCGAGGCGTCTCACTCCTATTTTTCCCTGCAGCAATTTCAGCTATTTCTTTCACTGTATGATTAATCCCTGACGGCCGAAGCGAATATGTTAATATTTCTTGTATTATTTGTTTATAACTTCATGCTATAATAGGGTAGTAAAATCAGTTATTGTGGTAAGACCTGCGCTTTAGAGGATATCGGCCGAGGGTGAATACCGCACAATTGATTCAGTGAACAAAACGGAGGACGTTATGCAGACAAAAAACCACGCTACAGCATCTTTGCAGCATCGGTTTTACAAAAAATTATGTTTCCTGCTTATATTGGGGGCAATGGCGGCCGCTACCTTTACCGCCTGTACCCCTGTGCCTGTACAGCCCTCGGATGTTTCGAGTTCGGCACCTGCCGAAAGTTCCTCTTCTATGGACGTGGAGGATTATCTGCCCGAGGCGCCCCCCTACGGCGAGCCTAAGGCACCGAGCAAGGAGATTGCCGATAAGCTCGCGCAAACCTTTAAGGCCGGCAAAACCTACGCGTGGCTTACCGTACCCAATACAACGGTGGATAATGCGGTAATGTACAGCCCTGAGAATAATGACGTTTATTTAAACAAGCGTGTGGATTACGACGGAAACTGGAACGAGTCCGGCTTGATATTCGCCGATTTCAGGGATAAGCTGGGCGACCGCACCGAGCTTTCACGCAACACGGTGGTCTACGGGCACAATATCGCAACCAGCGGCAGCAACAACGGCTCGCGCTTCTCGCAGCTCTTAAAGTATGCCGACTTTGACTTTGCAAAGCAAAACCAGTTTATTACCTTCTCTACCCCCGACGACGAGATGGTGTGGCAGGTGTTCGCCACCTTCTATACCGACGTAAACTTCTATTACGCGGAGCCCAACCCCACGGACGACGAGCTTATGTACATTGTTTCGGAGGCCGGCCAGCGCACCGAGAACTTCTTTGATGTGGATGTCAGCCCTCAGGATAAGATTCTCACCCTTTCCACCTGCACCTACAAATACGGGCGGTGGAATACCGACCAGCGCTTTGTGGTAATGGCAAAGCTGCTCGCCCCCGACAGCACCCCTTCCCCCGCGGAGGTAATTAAAAACGAGACCCCCAAACAGCCTTCGTTTGATAAGGACTAATTGCCCGACCAATCTTTTAGCGCCCGCAAGGAACTGCCTTGCGGGCGCTTTTGTAGTTGGTTATTCACCAAGACTTATGGCTGTTTGAATAAACCCTAAATCCAACCTTTCGCAGGCGGATATCGGACGGGGAGACCATGGGCCTCCCGCGGATTCCATTCAGGCGTAGGCCAGACCGCAGGAGCGCCATGCACTCCCCTACAAGAGGTCGTAGTCGGCATGCGGGCGGCAAAACGCCGCCCCTACAAAGCCTTGTCGCTTCACTTTTATACTAATTAAAATCTCACCCAGCTTATGTATGGGGGCGTCACAGACCTTGTAAATCCTGCAACGGCGCTCCTTGATATCCCTGCAATTGATATACTGATCTCCCCGCTCAAATAATCAATTACCTTACCGCATACCTTTGCGCATTCCCCTCCCCCATAAGGGGTAATACCCCTGTCTCATGATTGAAAACGTATATATAAAACGTGAGAAGGAATCAGCGGGGGCACATTCCTTTGCTTATCACCCACGCGAAACCTCCGCCGCAAGAGGAAGTTTCGGCTTCATGGCGCGCAGTTCTGGTGAAACCCCGCTGTACTGCGCGGTTTTCACACAAAAAGCCAATGGCCATCGGCAAAAACCGATGGCCATTGGCTTGTGATTAGAGATGGTTGATCTGGTTAGAAACTATCTGCTGGCCTTTTTAACGGCTACGAAGCCTGCACCGGCCAGTGCGAGGGTTGCAAGCACCATGGCGATTACGATGGTGGAAGAATCACCGGTGTTGGGGTTGCTGGGGTTGGAGGAGGTGTCGTTGGTTGCATCGGGGATAGAAGCCATCTTGGTAGCGAAAACTGCATACTCACCGAGGCGGCCTTTCGTCTCGAACACAACCGCGCCGTTCTCGATGGTAGCAATGATCGGCTCGCCAACAAGTACGTCGTTCTTTACGGCATACACATAAGCGGTGGTGCCGTTCTCGTTCTGCCAGTCGTTATTGAAGTTAACGGAGATCTTCGCGTTGTCCTTTAAGTAGGGGTTGCCGGGGAAGTTGATGTACTTAACGTCCTTGCCGGCTGCAATCTTAGAGATGTAGTCGGGAACGGTGGTGGTAGCGGCAAGGTAAAGGGAGGTATCCTGATTGGAAACCTTGGGGAATACTACGCTGTAGGAAGCATAGTTGATGCTGAGCTTCTGCTCGGTCTCGGCTACCTTCGCGAATACGGAGGCGTCGATAACGGGGTCGGAAGCAATCAGCTTGTAGGTATCGTCTGCGAGGGGGATAAGGTCTGCGTCAAGATGTCTCGCGTTGTACATGGTGATGGTCTTCTCGATGCTGCCTCTTACGCGGTCTCCGCCGGCCTTAACCTGAGCTACCACGATGGTTACTTTTACGTCATGCTCTTCAGCGGTGATGGTCTTTTTGGGGGTGAGTTTCACGGAGTAAACGATAGAACCATCGGCTTCAGTGGATTTCTTGTAGCTTACGGAGAGCTTGTTGGGGTCGGAAGAGGCTACGCTGAGGCTCTCTTCGCCGTTCCAGGGGTCAAAGTTGCCGCCGGGAGCGATGTCTACCGTAACGGGATCGGCGGTAAACCTCAACTCTGTGGGGAAGGTGGATTCGCCGGGTACTGTGCCTATAATGTCACCGCTGATGTCGGCAGCCGATACGATTGTTGCCAGGCTGAGTGCGAATGTCAGAGCGAGTACCATTGCAATAAGTTTCTTCATGCTATTTTCCTCCTTGAAAATCTTTCGAGCTTTCCTACAACGATCTCCCGCAAGGGGGATTGCTGTTGCTCTGGCACTATTATACCGTCTGCACGCCCCATTGGCAATACCCAATTCGACATTATTATGTAACTAATTTGTAACCTATTTATATGCATTATGCACTAATTATAAATATTATTTAGGATATTACGCAGTATAACTTCTCCATGGAAGGCTTTGTATTAAAAATTGTTACATTTTGTAATAATTAAATTCCGCAACCTGGCAACCGGTGCAGCCGCTAACAAATCGGCTGCTAACCGATGCCTTCAAGTGAAAAAGCAGGCAAGATTAATGCGTATAAATTATGTAAACCTTTATGCAAATGATACAGGTTTCGCCTATAAAGCAATGAAAATCGGGCTTGGAGGCCATCCGTACAGATGTACGGCTGCCTCAAAGTCCGATTATAATGCTGACTCTTTCTACGCTATGGTATCACTGAGTAGTAAGCGGCAATTGGGCCGTTAAAAGCCTCATGCGCCTTGTGTAACGGTGTATTGGGTATGCCGCTACTTCTTACCCGCAATGGTATCGGTGATCTTCTTTAATACGTCGTCCTGACTTGGGCACATCACCAGAATCACCGTGCCGTCGTCAAGGGTAGATACCTTCGCGTTCTTGGCGTTTTCATACCCCTCGGGCAGATAGTTCTCAAACGCCTTGCGCTGGTTCTCTACAAAGGTGTTTAAACCGTCCAGCACGGCCTGCTTCTGGTCTTCCTTCGGGGTAATTACCGCAATGCCGTAGGCGCTGATATTCCACGGCGAAACGCTGATGGCATAGGCCTGCGCGTACTCCGGCTTAAAGCCGATAAGCGGGAACACCATCTCCGCCATCTCATCGTCGGCGGTGGTGATAACCGGCGTGCCCTCATTCTCCTGCGCGGTTCTGGCCCCCTCAATGGCGGTTTTATAAAGGGTGGTCATCTCCTCCGGCGTGAGCTGCTTGCCCCCTGCCTTTGCGCATCCCACGGTAAACAGCAGCGCAACAAGCAGCACAGACAGTAATCGTTTCATGTTGTCTTCTCCTTAAAAAATTGATTGGGGTGTTCGGGCTTTCCCTGTATGGATAGTGCTTATTTGTGCGGGGTTTATTGCAGGGAAATCCATCCATCGCGCTGTGTGCGGGCATCACAAAAGCCGCGGGGAAACCCCCGCGGCCTTCAGACCAAAAGGTCTATTCTATTCCCACCAGTTGCTGCTGGTATCTGCACTGTCTGTACTATCTTCACTGCCAAAGAAGTCGCCAAAGGGGTCGTCGGTCGTCGCACTGGAACCGCTCAGATGCATGGTACAGGTGCTGGGAAGATTGTTCTTCTTATAGTAACCCACCGCGGTACGCGGGCAGGTAGGCAGTGCCAGCCCGCCGGAATCCACACAATAGGTTTGCTGTACCACGCCGTCGCTGACCGGGAATTTCCCGGGGTCTTGATCGAGTTTGACGATATCCTGCATCACCTGCTTCCACGAGTATACGGGAGGATAGGTGCTTGAGTAGTGTACGGTCTTGTTACGTTCAAAGCCAATCCACAAAGCAGCCACATATTTGGGGGTAGCGCCGATAAACCACTGGTTGTAGTTGTCGTCGGAGGTACCGGTTTTACCGATTACCTCGGCGCCCTGCACCTTCGCACCGCGGCCTGTACCCTCGGGCCCGTTTACCACCTGATAAAGCAGACGGTTCATGATATAGGCGCTCTCCTCGCTGATAACGCGGTTATATACCTCTTTGTTCTCCAGCACCACCTCGCCGGTCGCGGCATCCAATACCCGCGTATAGGAGTAAGGCTTGGTAAAGGTTCCGCCGTTCGCGAAGATCTGGTAGGCGCCCGTCATTTCCTCTACGGTAACGCCGTGGGTAAGGCTGCCCAACGCGAGCTGCGCGATGCCGAGATCGGTCAGCACCCTGCCGTCTTCTGCTTTTTCAGCCTCGACCAGTGTGGTAATGCCCAGCTTGTTTTTCATAAAGTCAAAGCAGCGCCGCGGGCTGAGCATATCGCAGACCTTGGCCGCCACGGTGTTGGTGGAGTTCATTATGGCGCGGACAACCGTCATGTTCTCCTTAAATCCCGCGTAATGGTTCTTGGGCCAATTGGGCAGCACCGAATCGCCGTTTTTAACATTCTCGAGCGGTGAATCCTCTATGGGAGAGGAGTAGTTGATAACGTCGAATTCAATCGCCTGCGCGTACAGGGAAATGGGCTTTATGGAGGAACCCGGCTGGCGTTGCGCCTGTGTTGCATAGTTAAAGCCGCGGTCCTGAACCTTGGGTCCTCTGGCGCCCGCAATACCCAATATCTTGCCGTGGGTGTCGGTCACCACCATTGCCGCCTGCGGCGGTTCTGTGTTTGTAATGGTTTTAAAGGTTGCATCGTCGAGGAATTTATCCTCCAGTATCTTTTGTATCTTGGGGTTGACGGTGGAGTAGATGCGGTAGCCGCCGCTGTAAAGCTTGGCCTCGGCCTGTGATCTCGTCATGCCCTTACGGTCGATGAGGTCTTGAATAACCTCCTCAATCAGATTATCCACAAAATAGCTTTGGGTGGAGTTTTGCTGCTGCATGGCCTCTTCTTTTTTAAAGGTCATTGTGGAGGATTCCTTTAACGCTGTGTCATACTCCTCCTGCGTGATGCGCTGCTGTTGAAGCATTTCATATAAAATATACTCGCGCCGCTCCTGGTTGCTCACCTTGCCCTTCGTGGAAAAAGGGTTGTATTTTTCAGGGTACTGGGTAATCGCGGCGATTGCGGCGCTTTCCGCAAGCGTCAGGTCGCCGACATCCTTGCCGAAATACAGGTTGGCGGCAGCCTGAACACCGTTGGTATTATTCGCAAGGCCAATGGTGTTTAAATAGGCTTCCAGAATATCATCCTTTGAGTATATCTTCTCCACGTTAATGGCGCGGAATATCTCCTGCACCTTTCTGGGGATGGTGACGTCGTCCTCACCTGTGATATTCTTGATAAGCTGCTGGGTGATGGTGGACCCGCCCTGTGAGCCGTCGCCTATAAAATAGTGCGCGGTGGCGTACAGGGTGCGCCGCCAGTCCACACCCGAGTGGGCTTCGCCAAGCTGGTCGTCAAACCGCTTATCTTCGATGGCGATAAAAGCCTGCTGTGTATATTTGGGTATCTTCTCCAAGCCTACCCAGATGCGGTTCTCACCACCGATCAGGCGCTGAAGCTCATAGCTTTCACCGGTGTCGGGGTCCTCGGCGTAGATGATGCTTGTATAGTTCTGCTTATAGTTGCGCAGGTCGATAACATCCTCGGTGTTTACCAGCCTTAGGATGTAGATGGACATCACGGTTGCAACCATACAGCCGGTGATAACGCCCACCAGCATAATGGTGGCGATGGCCCGCCCGATGACCGCGAAGGTTCTTTTTATTGCAAGCACACCCGGCGAGGTGGTTTTACCTTTCTGTGTGCTGCCTGTCGCTTGAGGCCTGGATACCGGCCCTTTGGGATTGGATACGTATGCCATTGCTGCAGTCAGCCTCCTTCTTTTATTTTAATATAACTGCGCTGTGCGGCGCGTTGATGGCAAAGATAATAGTGTCATATTCCGACTTAACATTATAACATATTATAGGGCTAATTGCTAAAGAATAATTCGGAAGGCCATGAAATATTTTACGGCCGTGCGTATAACAAATTGGTGAATTGTCAACAATAAGTTGAATGAATAGCCAGATTTGGCTGTAAACTTTACGTATTTTGTCTGTTTAGTAATACATTTTGTCGAACGAGGTGGCAATCCATGAAGATGATCTTTCGATGGATCCTCTCCGCTGCGGCTACCGTTGCGTTGATTACAGTGTTCGCCGAGTATTCTCAAAAGAACCGTGAAAGGCTTGTAAACGACGTTACGGCCAGCGCTGCCGAGACGGTTTCGCTCGTATCCGAAAGCAGCGAGGCCCCGACGGAGGACCTTGAGCAGGGGTATATCCTGCGTGAATACGAAGGCAGGCTCGCCGTATTCAAAGACGACGAAGCGGAGCCGTTGTACGTATTTAACGTGAGCATGAACACCATGAGCGACTACGATAAGAACGCGCTGCAGGAGGGTATCGCCGCCAAGGATTTGACGGAGCTTAAAACGCTGGTGGAGGATTACACCAGTTAAGGATGCCCCTCCTCTGCCCTTCGGACTGTGAAAAGGCATCCATATGTTAGAGAACTGAAAGCAACTTGAAACACAATAAACTGGGAGCGGTAAGGCCGCCCCAGTTTTTTGTTGTGTATGCGGTTATTTCCACTCCAGGGTACCCAAAACCGCGAAGGAGGTCAGGTCGCGGCTGGTGAGCGTATTCGCACTCGCCGTGTAAAGGTAATTGCCTACACAGATACCGCGTCGAATTTCGTCCTCCGGCGCGTCGCTCGCGCTTGCGACCTTGCCGAGCAGCTTTAGCGCATCCCCCTGCACACTGTACAGGTAGTAGCCGCCGAAGGCCTTTTCCAGCGTGCCGCCCCCGTCCTTGTATCTTGTGAGGGTCACGGGGAAGCCGATGACATTCTTCTCGCTGATATAATAAAACGCTTTATAGCTCGTAATGGCTTCAGAATAGCTGCCGCTTTCACCTAAAGTGACGGCTGTAAGCACTGCGGGGTTTTGCTTATCCGAGACATCAAACAGCGTGAACTGTACGCCCTTTCGCACCGTATCGCCGTCTTTCTGCCCTGTTAAATACCCAAGCCCTGCCACCAGATGCTCCCCGACAGGGTGCAGGCCGGATGAAAAGCCCTTTACCTTTACATCCCCTATCAGCTTGGGCGCGGCGGGGTCGGCAAGGCTGAACACCAGTAACGGGTCCTGCTCGCCAAAGGCGGACACATAAGCGGTGTCTTCGTAATACCGCGCGGCATATACCGCCTGATCCTCCGTGATACCGGTAAGGCTGCCCGCGACGGAAAGGTCACTTTTTAATACAAACAGGTTCACCGTATTCTTGCCCTGACTGTTAAGCGTAGTGGTAACCATGCGCAGGTTACCGTTTGTTTCATCCAGCGCCGGGCCCTCCGGCATCCTGCCCTCCACCTTACCTTCGGTTACCCCGGTAAAGGACGTGCCGCTGTAGGCGAGCTTGGTGATCTGCGTACCCGCCTGCTGCCCACTGAGGGTGACGGTGTTAAGCACATAGACGCTGCCCGGCGCACAATATACCGACTGCGCACCGCCCAGCACCGCTTTGGTGTCGGCGGGAGCCGTGGCGTCGTAAAGCTTCAGCGCGGTGATCGTGGCATAGCTGCTGTCCGCCTTTAAGGCAGGCAGGATGATCTCCTGCGGGGCAATCGCCACCGCGCCGCCCGTGCCCTTGGTGCTGTCGTATACACTGGGCACAATGGCGTCCACCGGCTGCAGACCGGTATACTCAAAGGTTTTGCGCACCGAAACCATATAAAGCACGTCGCCGCTCACCTTAGAGGAGAGGTATTCGCCTTCCTGCGTAAACTCGCGGGTCTTCACGGGGTTTGTGCGGTCAGTGATATCGTACATCTCCACCGTGGTGCCCACCGTCTGAAGGGGCGCCGTGCCCGTGTCGCTCTGCTTGCCGGCGGTAGTAAAGGCGTAGTTATTACATAAAAGGGTGAGGGTATCCCCCCCTAGGAAAAGCTCACGGATATACCGGTCCTGCTTGGATACGTCGATGGTCGCCGTAAGCGCCATCTTGCCGTCGGGCAAAAGCTCGGCGATCTTTACCTGAGTACCGGCAGCATAGTAGATGTAACCGCCGTCGGTTTTGATGATATCGGCATCATCCATAGTATTGGCGACGGTGCTGCTTTTAAGCTCATTGATGCTGAATCCTCCGCCGCCGGACCCTCCGCCGCCTATGCCCGCAAACCGCTCGACGCCGCCCGAGGTTTCGGGTACGCCGTCCACCGAAGGCTGGAGCTGTTCCTGTGTATAAAGGGGCTGTTCGTCCTTCAGCGCTTCCCGCACCGCCGCATAACCGTCGTCATTCGCCGCCGGGGACGCGCCGTTGTCGGCGGAAGCAGCGCTCCCCTCCTGGGGCGCGGCCGCCTGCTCGGGGACGATGCCCATCATATCCGTGCTCTGCACAGACTCTGCGGCAGTCTTGGTCTGGTTCACTCCGATTGGGTTGAGGCTTGTATAAACCAAAACGATACAGCACACAAACACGGCGCACAGGGCCAGTGCCAGACGTTTATAAACAAATGTCCTTCTGCCAAAGGGCTGCAACGGCTCCGCCTCCAGCTTCTGAAGAAGCACTTCGGGGGCGATTCGCTGAGAAGGAAGAATGTCCTCGTTAAGCATATTTAATTTTTGGCGCATCCATTCAAGATCCTCTTCGGGACTAAAACGGGGCATTCTTCATCACTTCCTTTCCAGCTCTGCGCGCAGCTTCTTAAGGGTCCGGTAAAGTTTGGAAGATACCGTTCCCTGCGGGCAATTTAAAATCTCTGCAATCTCTCGTGTCTTGTACCCTTCCACCACGGCGAGCACCAGAATGGTGCGCTCGGAGTAATCGATGGTGGAAAGGGCTGCCAAAAGCGCCAGCTTTTCGTCGTTGTCGGTGTTTAAATCAAAGCTGATCACGTGCTCGGAGATATCCTCCGGGTCTATCTTCTGGCGCGTTTCTACATAATGCTTGATCTTGCGCTTGCACCGTATGCTCAGGATGCGCATCATCCACGGCTTAAAGAGCGCCTCGTCGCGAAGGTTCTTTAGGCCCTTGTACCCTTCCATAAACGCTTCCGACACCGCGTCCTCCGCATCCTCACGGTTTCCGAGCGTGTAGTATGCAAAGCGGTACAGGTCTTTGTATATTTCATTGTAAAGGTCGCCGAAGGCTTGTTTATCACCGTTTTTTGCCTGACTCACCAGTGATAAGGTTACGTCCATCGTAGCACCACCTATTTTGCATTGCTACATACATATAGTGCAGCCTGCATTCTATTTTATTGCCTGCCATAAAAAACATCTATGTCAAAGGCGATATAGCGGTCTGTATTTCAGGGGCTTGCCCCCCTTTTGCCGTTTGGGGGACACCGTTTTTGTACTACAGCATCTATTTTACTATAAAAAAACATAAATTTATTAAGAAACTAAAAACGTTATGCATTTTACATCTTGACAAAACCGGTATAATTACCCTAACGGTTATCCCTCGAAACACAAGAACAGAACGAGCCGCTGTTACACCCGATATGGTGCTTGATAATCCCGCTGAGAGGGTTCATAATAATATTAATTCTTTTTCAAAAAAGTGATAAACACTTTTTTGAACCCCCCGCCTTCGGCGGGGGAGCAACAACGCTAGGCGTTGTTACAGCATAAGTATTAAACGGTTATTCGGCGGTTAAAAGCCGCCCGCGCTGTTTTAGTAACGGCGTGTTGGAAAGGGGCTTTTATCCCCTTTTCAAATAGATTGTGTTTAAGTATCGGTCTTACTATTAATACCGCAGCAACACAAGGCTGAAAGGACGGGACACCATGGAAAGCAAAAGACGCACCCTGTTTTTACACGCGGCCAAGCGACTGGGTTTTGACATTGTAGGTACATTCTTATATGCGGCCGGTGTACACTGCTTCACCTCGGCGCACCACATTGCGCCCGGCGGCGTGACGGGTATTTCAACCATCATCAGCTACCTCACCGGCATCCCCATCGGCACGCTGATGCTCTGCATCAACATTCCCCTGCTGCTCATCGGCTACAAGTTTCTGGGGCGCAAGTTTACGCTGCGCACCCTCGCGGCGGTGGCCATTCTCACCTTCTTTTTGGATTACGTGGTGGTCAAGCTGCCCGTATATACCGGCGACACCCTTTTGGCCTCGCTGTTCGGCGGGGTGGTAATGGGCGCGGGGCTTGCCATCGTGTTCATGGGCGGCTCCACCACCGGCGGCACCGACATCATCACCAAGCTGCTGCTGCTTAGGCACCCCTATCTGCAGCTTGGACGCATGGTGTTTATCATGGACCTGATCATCATCTCGGCCTCGATGATCGTTTTTAAAAGCATCGATTCGGCGCTCTACGCCATCATCGCCATGTTTACCACCTCAAAGGTCATCGACGCGCTGCTGTATGGCCTGGACATCGGCAAGCTGGTGCTGGTGGTCTCGGAGAAAAGCGCCGAGATCACAGCCTGCATCACACGCGACCTCAACCGCGGCGTCACCCTGTTAAACGGCACCGGCGGCTACTCCGGAAAGGCACAGAACGTAATCATGTGCGCGGTGCGCAACTCGGAGTATTACAAGCTCAAGCAGCTCGCCTACAGCATCGACCCCAAATCGTTTGTCATCGTCACCAGCACGAGCGAGATACGCGGCGAGGGCTTTAAGCCCATCAAGGAAGAGAGTTAACGCATCCTGTTCCCTCCGTTTTCATCACCTGCAGGAATAATACCCCCATATTGAGTAACGAACGGGAAGAAAAAAGCACTACACCAAATAAAACAAATAATGCAAAACAGCGGGGCGCGGTAAGTTACCGCGTCCCGCTGCGCTTGATGGGGTATGCGCTTATTGCTTGCCCGCAGCCTGTACTGCTGCCATTTTCTCTTTTACCGCCTGCTCTTTATCGAACGTCGCTGCCTGTGTATCGCCCGCTGTGGCGGTCTGCCCGTCGCTTGCATCCGAGCCGAGCAGCAGGATATTCTTGATAAACTCCGGTGCCTTGCTCTCGGGCAGCAGGTAACAGGCCACTAAGCTTGAAACGCCGTTGTTCACGGAGGGATCGCTCTCGGCGAGCAGCTCAAACGCCACGGTGTACACCCGCTCGCCGGGCTGCGCGTTATACCGTTTTACGCATGCCTGCGCGAGCTGCGCGATCTGAGCCTTATCGGTGATGCGGCTTTTCAGAAGATAATCAAGCGCCGGCATCTCCAGCGGCTGGTTGTCCGTCGCGGGCATGGCGGGATAAGCCTCTTTGTCATAGCCAGCGTAACGGACTAACAGATCGTAGATGCTTCCCGCGCCGTCGGGTGTTTGTATGAGCCCGCCCGCAGCCTCGCTTGCGTACATACCCTCAATCTTCCACGAGCGGTTTTCGCTGCCCAGCAGGTAGGCGCCGCCGATGGCGCTGTAATCGGGGGTTTCATTAACCTCCCAGCCGAAGCCGCGCAGCGCTGCGATGGTGTTCTGATGCCACGGCTGCACGGGCAGCGTTACCGTCTCCTGCGTCATGTTGCTCACACCGCTCGGGTCTTCATACAGGTAGCTGAAGTTGATCATCAGCGTAAACAGTTCGCGGGAGGAGGGACTCATCACCTGATCGTAGGTCTGTGCGGCCTCATCCGCCTTTAACGCCTCGCACAGCCTGGCCGCCTGCTCTTGGCTGAGCGGGGTAATGGGCTGTTCCTGGGCGAAGGTCATATCGGTGCGGGAGATCGACGCAATATCCTGCGGCCTGAGTGAAAAGATGATGCTGTTTTTCGTGCGGAACGCCGTTAGACTGTTGAGGTTATAGATTGCTTCCCTTGCATCCGCCGGGGTGGACGCGAAGGAGCGGCTGACGGTCTGGCCGTTTTTAAGCGTGTAGGTGATCTGCGTGGAGGAATTGAGCAGGTCGCTTGCTTCGTTTCGGCCGTAACGGTTTACGTTTATCCGTCCAAAGGATGCACTGTTGACGATACCCTGATGCGCCAGCACGATCTGCCGAATCACCTCCGGCTCGGTAAAGCGGTTATCCCGCGCCTCGTAGTAGGGCATGTACTTAAACGAGTAGTTGTCTACGCCGCGGTAGCTGATCTCCGCGCTTTCCACCTCGTCGGCAGACGGTACGCGGGTGGAATAGCCGAACGCGCCCGTGTAAAGGATAGCGGTACCGGCCAGCACCACGCCCGCCACCACCGCAAACTGCAAGAGCATGCGCTTAAAGGTTTTAAAGCCTCTGGCAAGCACGGCCTCGGCGATGAAATAGGCCACAAACGCGCCGATGAGCAGGCCCAAGGTTGCCATCAGCCAGGTATTGCCGAGCGTTTCGATAAACAGCATGGCCACCAGCACGCCTGTGATGTTCGCCGCCATCAGCTTGATAATCAGCTGCAGCGTGCCGCTGGGCTTGGAGGTGCCCGCAATCTCGCTTCTGCGCTTCTTAAAGAGCAGCAGCGCGCCGCACAGCAGCAGCGCCATGGCGAGCGGCCAGAACACAAAGCTGCGTACCATATAGCTGCCGCTTTCCAACTGGTTTACATATGTGCTTTCAAACAGCCGCACCACGGGGGAGGCCACCGGCGAGATGCCGAGGATGAAGGTATTCATGCTCCCCGTGGACTGGTAGCCGATGAGGGTAAGGCTGACCATCGCGTCGTTGAGAAAGAGCAGGATGCTGGGCGCGCCGCAGAGGGCTATGGTAAACATCGCCGTGTCAAATACCGCGCCCGTGTTCACCGCACAGAATACGGTGATGATATAAACCCCCACGGCGTAGATGGCAAAGGAACCGAAGTTGACAAGCCAAAGCAGCGTGGTAGTTTCATAGGCCTGTAAAACCGCCTGCGCGATAAACAGCAGGGCGGTGGAAAGGATGTAAGGGATGAGGATAACCGTTATGCCCGCAAGCGCCTTGGCGAGCAGCAGCGTTTCACGCCTCACGGGCAGCGCGCCGTAAAGGTCTACCGCCCGGCGGTTGTGCATAAACGAGGTGGTAATAAGCCCGATTACCAGCGCGCCGATCAGCGCGATACACACAAAGCCAAAGAAGTTTTCCTGCGTATACTGCGAGGCGTAACTGCTGCCGCTGTTTACCGCCAGATTGCCCCCTTGGCGCAGCTGTGCCAGTACGCTGAGCGAGTTGGTGATAAAGGGCAGCGGCCCGGTGAGGGTGAGCAGCAGGAAGAACGCGACCATTAAACCGATGCTCGATCTGAGTGTGTGCAGGTAAAGGCTCGTGCCCCGGCTTTTAGTCCATGATTTGGCTGAAGTCATAGCCGGTCCCCTCCATTTCGTAAAGGAATATCTCCTCGAGTGTAAGTGGCAGCATCTCGGTAAAGATCGGGCGGATGGCGTCGATCTTTGCCTGCAGCTCCTCCCGCTCACCCCGCAGTACCAGCGTAGCCACCCTGCCGGACACCTCGGTTTTTAAAGGGTTGAGCGAGCCGAGCAGTTGTGGCGAGGGCACCTCCTCAAAAGCGAGCTGCACCTTATGCATGCTGTCTTTTAAGCCGTCGTAGTCGCGCTCCAGCACCAGCTTGCCGTAGTGCAGAAGGCCGATCTGGGTGCAGAGATCCTCAAGTTCACGCAGGTTGTGCGAGGTGACGACGGTGGTGAGGCCCTTATCCACCACCTTTTCGGCGATGATGCGCTTGAGCAGGTTGCGCATAACGGCGTCCAGCCCGTCAAAGGCCTCGTCCAGCAGCAGGTAGTCGGGGTTTGCGGAGAGGGCGAGCAGCAGCGACGCCTGCCGCTTCATTCCCTTGGAGAAGGTGTGTATCTTCTTTTTGGTATCAAGCGGGAAGATGCCGCACAGCCGTTCGTAGGTGGGCTCATCCCAGCCTGAATAGTAGTGCCGGTAAAAGCTCGCGGCATCCTTGATGCTGTACTGGTTAAAGAAATAAGGCTCGTCGCTTACAAAGAAGATGCGGTCTTTGAGCATCGTATTCTCAAAAACCTTCTCCCCTTCAATGGTAACGGTGCCGAAGTCTGCGCGGTATACACCCGAAATAATGCGCAGCAGCGTGGATTTTCCCGAGCCGTTGGAGCCGATCAGCCCGTAAACGCCCCCGCGCTTCATGCTTAAGGTTACGCTGTCCAGCGCCTTGGTTTCGTCAAACAGCTTGGTTACTGTACTTACCTCAATCATATTTTGCCTCCGTCCTGATACGCGCGTTCCAGTATCTTTACCGCTTCATCTCTATTAATCTTTACCAGTTTGCACTGAAAACACGCTTTTAACAAGTTCTCCTTCGCTTCGTCCTTTAAGCGCCTGCTCTCGGCAATACCCGCCGAAACAAAGCTGCCGCGCCCGGGGGTGGAGTAGATAAACCCGTCGCGCTCCAGGTCTTGATACGCCTTTTGTACGGTGTTGGGGTTCACCGCAAGCTGTTTGGCCAGGGTGCGCACCGAGGGCAGCTGCTCGTCGGGCCGCATCACACCCAGCATGGCAAGACGCATGATATTCTCTTTAAGCTGCTCATAGATGGGCCGCCGGTCGGTAAGGTCGATGGTGATCATCATGGCATAACATCGCTCCTTTGATGAAATCCTTTAGTAGGAATATCGTATTAACTGTACTATTCCATTTAATACAGTTATCATACGAAACTTTTTGCCGGTTGTCAATGGGGGACTACCCTATTTCCTTTAAACCTGACACCAATATTATTTACCAAAACCATAAACAGATACCCACCGCTACGTGTTGGCGGTGCAGGGCACTGTTGCTACCCCCG
Source organism: Bacillota bacterium (assembly GCA_023412215.1). Classification (GTDB taxonomy): domain Bacteria; phylum Bacillota; class Clostridia; order Oscillospirales; family Ruminococcaceae; genus Acetanaerobacterium. Next base: position 28,160 of record JAEYNX010000008.1, read on the forward strand.
GCGCCGCTGCGGGGCTATTACAAACAGCAAGGCCGGAACCAGTGCGGTTCCGGCCTGCGATTAAGCCTGTTTTTAGCAAGAGACAATTATTGTTTCGGCTGATCGTCGCCGTCTTGGGGCGGCTGCTGAACAGGGGGCTGCTGGGGGGGGGTCCCCTGAGCGGTGGGCGGCGCGTAATAGCCCTGCCCGTAAGGGGGAGGGGTGGTGCCGTAGGGCGGCTGCTGCTGCGACCAGTTCCAGTTCGGCGGGGTAAACGGGCTGCCGTGGATGGAGATCGCCGGCTTGTTGCGGATAGAGAAAACCAAGAACGGCTGTGTGATGCTTACAAAGATCGAGAGCAGCAAAAACGCGGTGGTATACTGCGGCACGTAATCCTGATAGGTTTTGTACAATACTATGTACATCACCACAGCATAAGCGACGCTTGCGAGGTTGATGAGGATGGAAAACAGCGGGGTAATCGACATGATGGCGCGAACCGGAGAATTGTCAAACAGATACCCCTGAAAATTGCCGCCGAAGTTGCCGCCGCCGTTAAAGAAACGCGGCAGCAAGTCGAAACCCTGCGAAAGAATGGCGTTTGCGGTAATGCCGCTCCACACCGCGCCCATCGCCACGCCGGAAAAGGCGACCACAATGCTTAATATAAGCATCCAGATGCGGAAGTTGGAGATCTTGCCCTTGCGGCGCTCGATATCGTCTGCGATGGCGCCCTTGAGGTAATCGGCCGCAACGGGTATCCACGCAAGCCACGGCTTGTTATAGCCGCGGTTCTTCGCGATAGAATAGTAAGCGAGCGCGTTAAACACATAGAATACGATGCCGAATATTGCGCCGAGGCCCATGATTGCGCCAATAACCGGAAGGAAAAAATTCATGCTCAAAACATCTACCCCTTTTTACTGTAATATCTGCCGTACTTTCCGGCAGGATGTAAGCCCTATTAGAATACTGATTCCTTTAAATCCCGCCTTTGAGCGGGGAGCAGCGACGCTTTGTGTTGCCGCAGTATGAGCATTGAACGTTAATTCGGCGGCTTAAAGCGAATGGAATTTAGTATAAATCTATGTTTTTCCTTCGCTGTTATTGCTATTGTAGCATAAACAAAGCGGCAGAACAATATCAACAATGCCCCCACCCAACACTTACAAGCGTCCGGATGGGGGCATATTGCATAAACTTAAACCTATTTCTCTTCTTCCTCGTGGTGCATCAGCTTGGCGTCCTCGATCACCGCGGCCTCCAGCTGAGACGGCAGCTGTTCATAACGCGTGAATGCCAGCGAGAAGCTGCCCCTGCCCTGCGTCATGGAACGCAGCACGGTGGTAAAGTCGCTCATCTCGCTCATAGGCACCTCCGCCTCCACCATCTGCAGCTTATCCTCGGTGGGGGTCATACCCAGCACGCGCCCGCGGCGCTTATTCATCTCGCCGATCACATCGCCGGTGTTGGCGTCGGGCACCGTAATCTTGGCGTTGCCGATCGGCTCTAAAATTGCGGGGGACGCCATGGGCAGGCCCGCCTTGTAGGCCAGGGTCGCCGCCATCTTAAACGACATTTCGGAGGAATCCACGGGGTGATAGGAGCCGTCCACCAGCGTGGCCCTTAAGCCCACCACCGGGTAGCCCGCCAGCACGCCGCGCTTTACGCAGTCGCGCAGGCCCTTTTCCACCGCTGGGAAGAAATTCTTGGGCACCGAGCCGCCGAACACCTTCTCTTCAAACACCAGATCGTCGCCCTCACAGGGCTCGAACTCTATCCACACATCGCCGAACTGGCCGTGGCCGCCCGACTGCTTCTTGTGCCTGCCCTGCACCTTCACCTTCTTGCGGATGGTTTCGCGGTAGGGCACGCGCGGTTTTTCAAGCGATACCTCCACGCCGAACTTGCTCCTTAGCTTGGAAACCAGCACGTCGAGGTGCTGCTCGCCGAGGCCGGAGATAAGCTGCTGGTGGGTCTCGGAGTTGGTCTCGAAGCCGATGGAGGGGTCTTCCTCAATCAGGCGCTGGATACCCTGCGCGATCTTGCCCTCGTCGCCCTTCGACTTCGGCTTGATGGACATCGACATGCAGGGGGCGGGGAACTTAACCCCCTCAAAGCTCACCACGCGCTTGGGATCACACAGGGTGTCGCCCGTAACGGTCTCGGAAAGCTTGGATACCGCGGCGATATCGCCCGCGCAAACGCTCTGCGCGTCCTCCTGCTTCTTGCCCTTTACATAGATGAGCTTGCCCAGGCGCTCGGGGTTGCCGGTTCTGGTGTTAAGCGGCGATATGTCGCCGCTGAGCTTGCCTGAGACAACCTTAAAATAGGAAAGCTTGCCCACGAATGGGTCGGCTACCGTTTTAAACACCAAGAGGGCCAGCGGCGTGTTTTCGTCACAGGCGATCTGCACCTCTTTGCCGTCCGCGTCCCGCGCGGGCTCGCCCGCCTTTTCCTTGGCGGTGGGCAGGATGGTGGCAATGGCAAAGAGCAGCATGTCCACCGCCGCAAGGGTGAGCGCCGAGCCGCAGAGCACCGGCGTGATGACCCCGTTCTTGGTGCCTTCCACCACGCCCTTTGAAAGCTCTTCGGCGGTGAAGGGCTCGCCCATAAAGAATTTATCCATCAGCGTCTCATCGGTTTCGGCTATCGCCTCGCTGAGCGCTCCTAATATCTCGTCGGCCACCGCGTCCTCGGGCACCGGCACCTCGCTCGCCTTGCCCGCGGCGTCGTACTGGTAGGCGCGGTTTTCTAAGATATTGATGTAGCAGGTCACCTTGCGGTTTTCCACGTGCGGCACCACCACCGGGCAGATGGCGGAGCCGAAGTGCTCTTTGAGCGATGTGTAAACCTTATAAAAATCGGCGTTGTCGTTGTCCATCTTGGTAACGAAGATAAGCTTTGCCTTGTTGTTCTTCTGCGCGTATTTGTAGGCCTTTTCCATGCCCACCGTAACGCCCGACTTGCCCGATACCGCGATGATCACGCTCTCGGCGGGGCGCATACCCTCGTAAAAGCCGCCCTCGAAGTCGAACAGTCCGGGGGTGTCGATAAGGTTTATCTTGCTGTTTGCATACTCAATGGGTGCAAGAGAAGCCGAAACCGAGACCTTACGCTTTACCTCTTCAGCGTCAAAATCACAGATTGTGTTCCCCTCAGCCACCTTTCCCAGCCTGTCGGTGCCTTTTGTCAAAAACAAAAGAGCCTCCGCCAAAGATGTTTTTCCTGAACCACCGTGACCTGCTAAGGCAACATTTCTGATTTTGTCTGCCGTGTATTGCCTCAATTTCTTTCTCCCCTTTCTTCGGCCCGCAGCGCCGGGCTTATCCCACTGATTACGATAAGAAACCTACCGCTTGCCTTTTTCTGTGTTCCCTATCGTCATAAGTATCAGACAATCCCCTGCAACCAAAAAAGCGCGGGCCTTGCATGTTACTTCGCCGTGCCTTTGCGCACACAGCGCGAGAGGGCACAACGTTAAGCTTAATTATAGCTCATTTTCACATATTTTTCAACGCATTTTTAAATACATTTAGTGAATCTGCGCAGTTAAAATGTCAAAATTTCGGCGAGCAGATTGTATAAATTAGACAATCCGCTCGCCGGTTCTAAAGATTATTCCGCTTTATGAGGGCAATAGCTAGTAGCTTCGGGCACTGATAAACAGGGTTACCACCAGCGCGGATACCAGCTGGTAGGATAACAGCAGCAGCGGGTTGATCAGCGAGATGCCGTAGAAGAAGGTGATAAGCGTGGCAAGCCCGTAGCCGAGGACGATAAACAGCATCTGCAAAAGCGCCGCGGTGCTGGCGGAGGACTTTACCTTTACGGCGGCCAGCACCGTATCGATAAGCGCCTGCGCGCCGCCCATGGTGGCGGCCGCCGCCCGGTCGCAGGGGTTCTCGGCGGTCAGCTCGGCATAGGTTCCGTGGAGCGCCGCGGGCATGATCTGCACCAGATCGTAATCCAGCTCATACAGATCCGAGAGCATGTCGCGCGTGATGTTCGGGTCGGTGGTTTTCACCAGTATGGCGACGCCGCTGTGCTCTAAGCGCTTTAACCGGCGGTATACCGCGGGCGACGCGTGATAGCTGATGACAAACATCGACGAAAGCTCGCCCGAGGTGGCGAGATACATCAAATCCCGCCCCTCCTGCGTATACTTCAGTTCATACTCGCGCGGGGGCAGCTCCACGCCGTGGTGGCGCATCAGCTCGCGATTGCCGATCAGCACGCGCTTGCCGTTCACCCACGCCGAGATACCCATGCCCTCCTCGTAGACGATATCCTCTACGTTTTCGAGAATCTCCTTGCGGCCCTCGATGATCTGGAAGAAGATATCGGCCATGGTGCCGCCCACCTTCTCCATGATGCTGGCGGCCTCCAGAATAGACATATCGATGCGCCCGCCCTTAAAGGTGCGGATGCCGTGCAACGTGATGCTCCCCGTGGGGAACAGCTCCGCCGCGTTGATGGCCACCGCGCTCGCCTCGGAAAGCTCCTCGGCGGCGGCGCTGCCCGAGAGCATCGCCCCGCGCGGGGTGAGGCTTTTGGCGGCTCGCAGCAGCGGCAGGTTGATCACCAAAACCGAGGTAAAGGGCGCGCAGACGCACACCACCGCCGTGAAGACGGTTAAGCAGGAAAGAATATCTTTGTATAAGAAATAGGAAGCGGCGGAAAGCACCACCGCCGCGCCGAAGCAGATGGGCGACAGAATACGGCTGGCGCCCTGCGCCTGCTCGTCGTCGTAGGAGGCATGCATAAAGCCCTGCAGGAACCCTGCGGGGGAGGCCACCGCCACCTTCGGTTCCTCTTCATCCATCACCGTGGCGACACTGCGCGCAAACTCGCCGTTTTCGGCAATCTTGACGGCGTGCATCACCTCGCCGCTGGTTGCCACCGAGAGGTTGTGGCGGATGCGGGAGAGCATCGTCACCTTGCCCACGGCGTTAAACCACAGCCCGACAATCGCCGCCACACAGTAATACTGTGCGTTCTGGTGCTGCATCATCGAGGGCCGCGCCACAAACGCAAAGGTGTAGACAAGGGTGGAAACCGAGGCCAGCGCCGTCATGCTGTCGGTGTTGGCCTTCAGCCTAAACAGCGACAGCAGCCCGTGGCCGATGGGCATAATGCTGACCAGAAAGCTGATAAAGCTTAAGGCAAACAGCGACACCGCATACATGCCGGGCGCCTTTTGGGCGCTGATGGCGTCGGGGATAGGCAGGGTTACCGCGATAAGGGTCAATATCAGGTAGATGGCGCCCACCGAGGTAAGGGTTAGCACGGCGGCTCTCAGGTAGGCCAGTATCTGCCGGATGCGCAGCCTGTGCAGCACATTGGGCAGGTCCTCGGGGGAGTTGAGCTCGTTTTCATCAAACACCGCTTCCTCGGCTGCTTCCTGCGCCTCTGCCGGGGGAAGAGTACCGTCCTCCTCCAGCATGCGGTAGGCCTGCCAGCGGCTCACCCGACTTTCGGGCTGGGCTTGCGGCACGGTGAGCTGCCCGCCCGCGAGGGGGGCTGCCCCGGCAAGCTCACCCGCCGTCTCCATGTCTAAAGGCGAAAGGGTGTTAAACTGTTTGGTATCGTGATCCTGCACGCTCGGCGCAGGCTCCTGTATAGATGGGGGCGCCTGCCGCTCGGGGGGTATTTCCCCGTAAGACGGCAAAGCGGCCTCCTCCGTCGGCTCGATATAGGGGGCATACGGCGGCGCATTCTCCTGCGGGGCCTCCGGCCTGCGCACAGGGCGCCTTAGGCGGAACCCGCCAGACAGCGGCGGCTCCTCATAGGGCGCAGGCGGGGTGTACTCCGGCTCGGGCGCCTCGGCGCGCGGGGGCTCGGACGGCTGGGTATAGGGCTGCCGGTCCGGCTCGTCATAGCGCGCACCTTGAGCGCTGTAAGGCTCAGCGGCCTGCTGGCGCGGGGAGTTATACGGCTGCGGGGGCTGCCTGCGCGGCTGCTCCTGCGGTTCGGGCGGCTGGCGGTAGGCGGCGGGCTCGCCGCTCTGCCGGTAAACCGGCTGTGCCGGCGGGGTGGGGTAGCTCGCCTGCTGCTCGTGCAGCCACTCGGGGGCGGGCTCGGACGGTGGGGCGTAGGGTTCCTGCTTCCGCACAGGGGGAACCGCCGACGCGTATCCCTCGCGCCACTCGTCGCTGTAAGACGTACGCCGCACCTCAGGCGGCGCCTCGGCGGGGGCCTTCGGCGGCGGGTTTTGCCCGTAGCTGCCGAACACCTCGCTCTCGCGCGCGATGGAAAAGCGCCTCGGCGCAGGCGGTGCCTGCTCCGTGCGGGCTGCGGGCGGAGGGGACGGCGGCACCTGCTCCACGCGGGTAACGGGCGGAGGAGACGGCGGCACCTGCTCCGTGCGGGCTACCGGCGGAGGGGGCGGCTGCGGCGGTATGTAGTTTTGGGGAGGCGCGTATGCGGGCATCACTCTGCCGCCCTGGGCGCCCTCGTAGCCGTTGCCGTAGGGTGCCTGAGGCTGCTCATAAGCGGTATTGTAGCCCTGCCCGGGCTGCTCCTGCTGCCGCGGCGGGCGGTTCGCCGGCCTGATGGGGGGAGCATTCTCATCCTCGCGCTCGCCGTAAACCTTTTGTCCCTTGATGCGTTTGGCCTCGCTTAAAATCTCGTCCAAGGAATAATAGTCGTCTAACATCTAACGTTCTTCCCCCTTTTGTCTGTCTCGTGCACTCCAATCAGGGATCATACCAAATTCCATTACCGCTTAACACTCATCCGGCAATAACGCAAAGCGTTCATATAAAATGGGTATTACAGCTTTAACCGCTGCCGTGTCACCTCAAACATCAGGATGCCGCCCGCCACCGAGGCATTGAGCGACGATACCTTGCCGAGCATGGGCAGCGAAACAATAAAATCGCACTTTTCCTTTACCAGCCTGCCGATGCCTTCCCCCTCCGAGCCAATGACAAGGCCGACGGCCCCGCCGAAATCCTGCTTGCACCAGGGGGTGGCGCCCATATCCGCGCCGTAGATCCACACGCCGTTCTGCTTAAGCTCCTCGAGTGTCGCGGGGATGTTGGCCACCTTGGCCACCGGCAGATGGGCGCACGCGCCCGCCGACGCCTTGTATACCGCCGCGGTAACCGAGGCGCTGCGCCGTTTGGGGATGATCATGCCGTGCGCGCCCGCGGCCTCCGCCGTGCGGATGAGTGCGCCCAGATTGTGCGGGTCTTCGATGCCGTCGGCGATGATGATGAAGGGGGGCTCGTCCTTCTCCTTCGCGCGGGCAAGGATATCCTCCACCGAGGCATACTCCACGGCAGCCATCACCGCCGCCACGCCCTGATGGGTTTCGCCGCCCGCGAGCTGCGTGAGCTTTTCGGCGGTAACCTCTTTAACGGGGATGCCGCCCTCGCGTGCAAGCGCTATGATTTTTGAGATGCTGCCCTGGCGCTCGCCCTGCAGAACAAAGACGGTGTCTACCGTTTTGCCGGATTTAAGCGCCTCTAACACAGCGTTGCGGCCAACGATTGCGTCGGCGCTTCGCTGCTGAGAATTTTCATTTTGCATGAGTAATAAGCTCTCCATCCGCCGCTTTGCGCCGGCTTTGTTTTGTCGTCTGCGCACTTCCTGCCGCCAAAGGCGCTTACCGCCTGCGGCACACAGCTGATATGTACGGCTGCCCTTACCCGCAAAGCAACGATAAGAGCGTTTGTAATCTTTATTATAGCATAACTCTGGGTATTTTTAAAACGAAATATTGGAACAGTAAACAGTTTATTTGATAAGCAGGATGAAGCATAGGCTGGAGATCGCGGCGCCCGCCGCGGCTGCGGCCATGATCTTAAGCACCCCTGCCAGAATGGTGGAGCGAAAGATTGCGGCGCGGCGTATCCTCGGGCCGTGGAGTGTCATATAGGAGTTGGCCTGTCTTTTGAGCTCCGGCTCCGCCGCATTGCGCTTATCGTTATTGACAATAAAGATGATTCTTTCAAAAAAGTCGTTTTCGGTGTTGATAACCTCGATTACTCTTTTGTTGGTTCCACGCAACATAGTTTCGCATTCCCCCCGCACACAAGTACTCTTGCAACAGCATTATTTTGGGCGGTTTTCATGCAAGTTATGCGCCATAAACTGCCTGCCGCACCGTTTATGCAGGGAATCGGTGTTATGTAAAAAATGGATATACAGTCGATATTCATCCCATATTGTGGAATATTCAGTTGAAAATGTTGAAAACAGGCCCCTTATACCCTTTGTAAACCCCGAGTTGACATAACAGATGTGGAAAACTCTGTTGAAAAGGTTGAAAAGCCCGTTTAAAACCTGTCCGAATGGCCGATGGCCTGTACAAAAAGTTTATGCATAACGGTTGAGAAACTTTATTATGTCAACCTGTGTAAGGGTTTGGTAAAATCTACGTAAAACGCTTAACCTCTGTAACTTGGCTTTTTGAGTGCCTGTCGTTTATACAATAAGTTGTTCCGCCTTTACGATTTGTTAAGCAGAAATAATGAGACAGAATTCGTCTTAGCCTGCATAAAACCCAGTATTTTAGTGGATTTTACCCGTTTCTTGTCTTAAACCTCCGGCGGGCGGGCGGTGAGGTAGCCGATGGCGCGTTCCACCGCTGTTTTGGAGTCGCCCCAGTCCTTGTCCACTCCGGCATTGCGGTAATCGAACATGCTGCAGAAGCGGCTGACATCGCTCTTGGCCTTTTCAAGGTAGGCCCTTGTCAGCGCGGTGGTAACGGTTAAAAACTCGGGCAGCTCCTTTTTGCCAAGGTGCTTGGGCGCGTGCTCGGCGAGTGCGGTATAGTGCTGCAGGCAGAGGTAGGGCTGGGCGGCGTACAGCTCTTTAAAGGCCTGCTCCCTGCTCCAGATTTTAAAGAGGTTCGAGAACATCATCTCCATGGCATCGTCCACCTTGGTACAGACATAGCAGCCCTTGGCCGCGGTACTGACTGTGCGCAGGTCGGGCTTGCCGCTTTTAACGGCCTTTTCATCGGGCAGGGCCTTGAGCAGCTCGCTAAGATGGCTTTCGAGCATCAGTGCGAGCGACAGGCGGTTCTTGCGCTTGAGCATCCTGTCAAAATGATCGCTGCAAAAGCCCAGCTTGTTGGTCTGTATGCGGATATCCGGCTCCATCATCGCGGCGCCCATAATCCCTTCGAGCGCCCGCTCCTCAAGCATGCCGTGCAGGCGGCAGAGAGGGCAGCCGTCCTTCGGCTCAAACACCTCGCTGATCGGGATGGTGTACAGGGTTTCTTTCATGCTAAGATCCATGTCCTTTCTTTTAGGCCTTATGTCCAAAAGAAAGGACATAAAACCAAATTTAAAAAGTGCCGGTGCCGCATAGCGGCAGGCAGGGCTTGCATGTCGATGAAGGGCTTAACCCATCATCGTCCTTGCAGTTTTCCAAGGGTTGAAATATCTTCTTTCAATCTATTGCCTTGACTTTCCAAAGCCGTACCTTTCGTGGTTGAAAGGCATCGCCGTTATTTTAAGTATCCCGGGGGCTGCCCGCGCAGTGTTTCCGGCTATAAGTACAGGCAGATTATTCAAGATCTACGGTTATTTTCATTATACCATACTGATGGTATAATAAGCGCAATGAATGTTAATCAGTCGAAAGAATTATTCTGTGCGCTTATTATACATTTTTATGTCCACCCGCCTCGCCCCTGCGGGGCAACCGGCGGGAATGAACGATTATATCATAAACATACTTACGTTTATGATATAATGATAGTATTCTGTTGAAAAGTGGGGAACGCGGCGATGAAGGTTACGCAGGTAAACAATGATATGGTGTGCACGGAGGTGCAGGATTTCTGCCTGCGCGACATCCTGTGCTGCGGGCAGTGCTTTCTGTTTACCGAGACGGTGCCGAACACCTTCTTCGGCGTGGCGGGCGGGCACGCGCTGACTGTCACGCAGGAGGGCACCACGCTCACCTTTAAGGATACGACGCCTGAGGCCTTTCGCCTTTTCTGGCGCGGGTATTTCGACCTTGACCGCGATTACCGCTCGATCAAGCAGGCCCTCTGTGCCGACGACGCCCTGCGGCGGACGGTGGAGTTCACACCGGGCATGCGGGTGCTGCGCCAGCCGCCGTGGGAGGCACTGTGTTGTTTTATCCTTTCCCAAAACAACAACGTTAAACGCATTCAGGGGATCGTGTCGCGCCTGTGCGGGCAGTTCGGCGAGGAACTGCCCGGCGGCGGCTTCACCTTCCCCTCCCCCGAGGTGCTCGCGGCACGTTCGGTGGAGGAGTTAGCCCTGCTGCGCGCGGGCTTTCGCGCCGCCTACCTGCTCGACGCCGCTAAAAAGGTGGCCTCCGGCGAGGTGAACCTAGAGGAACTGTACCGCCTTGATATCGACAGCGCGCGGCAGTCGCTCATGCGCATCAAGGGCGTGGGCATCAAGGTGGCGGACTGCGCGCTCCTGTACGGCTTTTCGCGCGTGGAGGCCTTCCCGCTCGACGTATGGATGAAGCGCGCCATGGTCTCGCTCTTCCCGCTCGGCCTGCCCGACTGCGCCAAGGCGTACGCGGGGATTGCGCAGCAGTATATCTTTCACTACATGCGGTGCGGGGTGAAGGGGGAGTGTGAGACGGCTAAAAAATAAAGCGCCGTCTGTGAGCACCATAACTTATACGCAAATAATACTAATGAAAAAACAGAGGAGAGACATGACTGTGTTTCTCCTCTGTTTTTTATGGAACGATTTGTAAATATTTTATAAACGTTCCAGAATATACGTTACTAAATATGCACCTTTTCTCTCTTTACCCATAAAGGAGAGGTGAGATGCATGCAATATATTTTCGACACCATATCAACCGCCCAAAGAGGCGCCGAAGGCGCTTTATTGCAACTGGTTAAACAATTCCAACCGCTGTTAAAGAAATATGCCCAAAGGCTCAATTATGAGGACGCATATAGCGATCTGCAGGCTAAGTTTATCGAAATCATAAAAAGTATACCGCTTGCAAAATTAAAGAATGCCGGTGACCCGTATTTATTGTGCTACATAAAGAAATCGGTTCAACATCATTCTATTCTTCTGGCGCAAAGGCAACAGGAATCACAAAAGATGATCGCTTTCTCCGCGCTGAGTACAGATGACGAAGATCAATATGCCTATTTTGAGGACAAGCTGTTGTCTGTAACGGATGAGTACCCTCAAATTGAATTTGATTTTTTAACGCATGTTTTGACCCGATATGAATCGGAGATCATCCTTTGTTTTTATTACTATCATTACCCCGCAAAAATGATTGCCCAAATGCACCATGTGTCTGCCCCGGCAATCAGTCAGGCAAAGGCCAATGCCATTAAAAAGCTAAAAAAGTATATGTTATCTGAAAACATACGGAAAGGAGCCTTAATATGAATCAAAGTAATGTTGTTAAATGGTTCACCGCAACCTTTATGGGCTGGTCCACCGCCTTATTGAATACATACGGCATATTGTCGCTGCTGGTATGCGGCGCAATCATTTTCGATGTTATAACAGGAATCCTCAAGGCAAAAACATCGAAAACAATCAATAGCAATGCGGGCTTTATCGGCCTTTGGAAAAAGCTTTCGTTGTTTGCCGGGCTGTTTTTCGGGTACTTCCTGGACTTTGTTGAACGCTACCTTGGTTCTGTAAGCGATACGATTGATATTACGTTTCATATTCCGTTTGGAATGATTATTGGGATTTACATCGTACTTAATGAATGTATTTCTATAGTGGAGAATCTGTATGCCTGCGGCGTGAAGCTGCCGGGGTTTTTGATTAAAGCCCTCAAGGCGGCGAGTGACCGGGCGGATAACAACAGTAATCAAAAATAATTTTTTTAAGGACCTTAATTTTGAGCAGCGTTTTTTCTCTTTATATAATTGAAAGAAGATCGGCAGAAAGGTTTATTCCACGCTCGCCGCGGAGGGTGAAGGACAGATTTTGAGGCGGATTTCTTTCAAAATAAAAAATAAAGGAGATTCATATTATGCCTACACCAACAAGTGGTAATACTTATCGTTTTAGATCCAATACTACAGCTGCTGTTAATTCAAGTAGATCTGTTGGGTATTATCTTAACTGTTATGGTACTACATCTGGAAGTACTGTAAATGGTTATCGCAGAGACGGAACACGGGATCAGATATGGAATTTTGATGGTACTAGGTTAACACACGAAAAATCCGGCACGTCCATATGCTTATCGCGTTCCGGCACCACCGCAACTGCGGTTCAAATTGGCAGTACTTCTTTGGCCACCAGTTTATCTCAGATTTCTTTTGAGCAAATTTCCGGGAACAATTATCGAGTTAAAGTGGGAGGGACTACATCTCCCATGTATCTAACCGCTACCCCTACTACTAATTCGGCAAATGCTTCTATCACCCTAAGTTGGGCTGCACTGAAAAGTTCTGACTCTACCAATAGTCAGTCTTGGGAGGTTGAAAGACTTATCAAGGTAACTGGTTTTCCTAGCGGTCTTTATACAAATAATACTGAATTCTTTCATCCCTCTGCTGGATGGACGCAGGGAACTTATACTGGTAATGGCGGAGCTACTAAGTTAGCTAATGCCATAGCCCTTTACAGAAAGTGCTATAACCTCTCAAGTTCAGCAACTGTTACCAATAGCCAGGTGTTTACAAACCTATATGGTGCAATGACAGTAGGCTCTGGAACGTGGCAAGATGGCTCCATTCATTTGGGTTATGATTTTAATCGCGGTTTAGGTACAGAAATATATGCCCCATATGCCGGCACTGTTCAAAATGCACCTTATGCTTCCACTTATGGAGCAGTTGCGCTTTATGCTAATTCCAGGTACTACCATCTTTTGCATATGGATCCTGTAAGCGTTTCTCAGGGCGTCTCTGTTACAACGGCTAATGTCATAGGCAAAGAAGGGAGAGCGGGAGTTTCGCAGGTGCATCTTCATATAGAAGCTGCAACCTCAAACTCCACCTCGGTAAGGAGTCCTCTTGCCTCAACAAACAGTTCGCTGCCTACCTTAAATCTGCTCTGATTCTTATTCTAAAAAATAAAAAGAGGGGGGAATTCCCTCTCTTTTTATTTATGATAAGTCAATAACCCTTATAACTGTGTTCACATCGTTATTAGGAGATAATAAGATTTTGCTACCATCGCTATTATGAAATAATAAAATTCTGCTACCATCCGGATTCAATTTCAAATTCAGTCCCCAATAATCGCAATAAAATAATTTTTTCTGAGTAGAATCCGCTTTCGAAAACAGGTCTATGTTCCATTGGCCTTCCCGATCACATAACAACAGTAGTTTCTTGCCGCCATCTACCTCTCCAAGAATTTGAATATTCCCCTCGCCTAACGGCATTCTCGTGATGTTTCCATCGGCAATATTCACTGTCTCAAGAGTATTTTGCTTTTCCTCGTTCTGGACAATCACATAGAAGCTGTCGTTTAATTTTGACCACATCTCGTCTGTTGCCCGTACCCCTTTATATTCATACGATTTGGCCGCAAAGCCGTTCTCGGTATCTACAATCAGGTATTTCCAATAGGGAGGCACATCATCCCAGGCATCCGCATGAATAAGCATGACGTAACTTCCGTCAAATGACCAGGGGGAATGAAAACTTGGAGGATCAAATATCTCTCCGTTTTGTCCTGTTACCACCTTTGCAGCTGTAGAAGCGTCTGTAAAATTCGACATATACACTGTGAACCTGTCTCGATAGATAACCTTGCCGTCTTTTGAAGGAGCTGATGTTTGTTGAGGCACTGCTTTCTTCTGGACATCAAGCACTTGAAAATCTTCCTTACTTATTATTAACACCGTTTTTCGCAAATAAATGATAAACTGTTTCCCGTCATCAAAAGTCTCCATTTCATAAGAGCCGTTGTCTTCCTCCGAATAGATGACAATCTCGGTCGAAAAGATGCAGTTGTATATAACCAGGCGGTAAGCCGCTTCTTCTTTAGTTTGCAATACTAAGATATTTTCATTATCCAGCCATACCATATTGGCAATGGAATACCTATCATCATTAAGCAGCGTGCAATTCTGAATCAAATCCTTGAATTCTCTAAAATTCTGTCCAAGAATCTGAACGGGTGCCTTGTCTTCAATATCTTGCAGGGATGGTTGCGAATTGCTCTCAACTTTTGATTGAATGTCTGAAGAAAAGCTTTCACCATGTCTCTCCGATTTTTCAGTTACTCGTGCACAAGAAATAAATATTAAAACTACACAAACAAACATAACGCCTAATTTATATTTTATCATCAGCATTCCTCCATCCATATTAAACCATGTGTGCTTATATAATTCAATACCGAATTAGAATTTTTATCCTTATGCCATACTCAATAATAAGGCCACCCTTATACAGATTTAACTTTCTGCCTAAAGGTAGCCCTTTTCAACATAATCTATTGTTAAACTACCGCTTCAGTTCGCCGTCACCAGCATCGCCGCCACCGAGATGTCGTCGTCGTGCCCGTCGCTGCGGCGCTTCTTCGCGGATTCGACGATATACTTGGCGAAGAGCCCCATGTTCTCACCGCGGAAGCGCTCCAGCTCCTGCACGATCCACTCCGGCCCGTCCGCCATGGCGCCGTCGGACACCATCAGCATCATGTCGCCATCCTCGAGGCGCAGGTTGTTCTGGTCTACCGACACCCCGTTTAGAATGCCGATGGGCAGCGAGTCGCCCTCGAGCAGAAACGCCTTACCGCCACTCTTTACAAAGGTGGGCGCGGCGCCCGCCTTATAGAGCTGCGTCTTGCCGGTGTAGAGGTCGATCAGCGTGATGTCGGCGGTGGAGAGCGACTCCTCGGCGGATTTGATGAGCAGCGCCGAGTTCGCGAACTTGAGCGCGCCCTCCGGCTTCAGCCCCGCGCTGATCATCTTGGTAAGCAGCGAGGAGGTCATGGCGGAATCCACCGCCGCGGCGGGGCCGCTGCCCATGCCGTCGCTGAGCACCACCTGCACCTGCCCGCCCGAGTTTGCGATATACCGTATATTGTCGCCGCACACGCGCCCGTCCTTATACGCCGACTGGTACTCGCCGTAAACCACCGAGAACTTCGGCTTTTCGCGCAGGCGGATGGTGGTGATGTTGTCTCTTTCGGTAATCATGGGCAGGGCGAGGCTGCGCTTGCACACCACGCCCAGCGCCTTCGCCAGCCTTACGCGGCTGATGCTCTCGATCTCGTCGGTCGCGATGTGGATGGTGAGGCCCAGGCGCCCATTGATGTCGTTTTCGCACACCACCCGGTTGGGGGTGATGCCCGTGCTCTCCAGATACTCGCGCACCGCGGCGGAAAGGACGGTGTTCAGCTCGTACCGGCCCATCGCCTCGCTGCCCAACTCGTCGAGCAGCTGCGACATCGCCTCGAACTGCTCCGCCACAATCGCCCGCACCTCGCCAAAGCGGCGCACCGAGCTCTCCTTGGCCTTAAACCGCGCCAAGCCCTCGTTCACGGCGGCGATAACGCGCCGCGACTTCTTGCAGTTTTCGAGAAACTCGGGCGGGAAGTCCTCCTCCGCGATGATCTTTTGCTGCTTGGCGGCCTCGGTGATGCCGTTGAACGCGCCCATCGTGCGGCTGTAGTACTTGCCCCAGCAGCTCACGCGCTTATCGCAGTGCACGCACACCTGTTGCGAAACCTCGTCGTACACCGAGGAGATATCGCCCGCGTGTATCTTCATCAGCCCCTGCGACACCGTCTCCACCGAGCTGCGCACCTCCCGCATCGCCTTGCCCGCGAGGATGAGCCGCGTGTACAGCTCACTGCTTACCCCCGCCTCGGGCCGGATGCCTTCCAGCTTAAAGGCCGAGACGCGGTTGATGACCTTCTGCGGCAGCACCATGAAGATGAAGGTTGCCGCCATCACCTCAAACAGCACCGGCATGGGCACCGAGCCGCCGCCCGCCATAAGCACCGCAAGCCCGTTCGCCAGCACAAACGCCGCGGCGCTGCCCGTGCGCCCGAACACCCCGAACACCCCCGCCAGCAGAGCCGCGAAGCCGTACACCGCCGCGAGGATGATCAAATTAAAGTTGGCAAGGCCGGCCGTCACCCCCGCCACCACGCCCGCCGCACAAGCGGCCGCCGGGCCGTAACCCGCGGCGATGACCAGCACAACCAGCACCGCCACGAACCGTCCGATCGAAAAGCCCATGATCTCCATGCTGCAGAGCGACATCAGCATGATACTCGCTACCACCACCATACAGGCGTGCTGCCTGCGGTCGAGCACGCTGGCCACAAAGCCCTGCTCCAATGAGCGCAGGGCCATAAAGCAGAAGTAGGTTACCGCGGCGCCCAAAATAGCCTCGGATACCGCAACCACCATGCCCGCCATATCCGCGAGCAGCGCGTAGGCTGAAAGCACCGAGGGCACCCCGATGGCAAGCAGTGCCACCCCTGCGAGGAACCCGCCCTTTTTGGCAAACTTCGCGCGCCCGTGAAAGGCCAGACGAATAACCGCGACAATACACAATGCCACAAGATACTTGGCCCCGCCCGCTACGGGCATAACCGGCAGGCTGTAGCCCACCGCCGCGCCCAGAAGCGCCGGGAACAACAGGCTTGTGGGCGCCCCTGCGGCGAGCGCCACCCCGAAGGGGGCAAGCTTATCCAACATGTCCGCGCGCGACATCAGCGCGCCCGCGGCAAAGATCATCACCCATTTGGCAAGTACGCGCACATCCGCACGCTGGGTGAAGAACGCAAGGATGCGGTTTTTGGTTGCCAACCGCTGTTTCATTTCTGTTACCATGCCTTTCCGGCTTTCGCTTGTAGGACGAAGCCCGCTTGTACAATTTTGTGGTAGGCTGATTTTATAAACGCACGCCTGCGGTACAGACGCATACCTCGGCAATGCACTACATATATTGTATTTTGGGATAAATTGCCTTGTTCTATACTATCTTTTTCATGATAAAAAAGCTGTCGCAACCCTGCTGCAATTAGCGGAAAACTATGCAGAAAAAAGGGGAGCAACCACAAAATAATGTGGTTGCTCCCGATCAATATGACTATTTATAGTTTCGCCTTGAAATCATTGGAAAGATATTCGATATTCCATCAGTATTCTACTATGGAGTAAGCGTACAATAAAAATCCTCACTCCATTTTAATGGGTTTGGGTCGATATAATTCCATATTTCGCGGTATTCCTGTTCGTTGCGGATGATGTGGTCGTGAAAGGAACGCTGCCAAATTTTAACGATGTCGTTCTTGTTAATGTTTTTTGTCGTTTGATATTTAAACCAACCTATGATCTGGCTTATGGTTGGATTTGTAGGGACGGGGTTTTCCCGCCCGTTTTCCCCTGATAAAACTAGAATCATGTGAATGTGGTTAGGCATGATGATATATTTATCTATTCTAAACATCGGGTATTTTTCTGGTAGGAACATTAAATATCGTTTTATTATTTTACCTTCTTGTGATATCTGCAGGCTGGGGTGGAGATTCGGGCGGGAGAACCCCGCCCCTACAATCCTACCAAATAAATGCAATCGATCTTGTGTGCAAATGGTTACAAAATACGCCCCGTTGCTGCCATAATCAAATTCTTTTAATCGGTTAGGCTTGTGTGTCGTTAATTCCAAGAGTATTCCCCCCAAAGGCTAATACTGCAGGGTACGCTTTCTTGGGAATAGCAAATTGAAAAAAGCTTTTAGAGATTATAACCTCGGCCCGAACAGCGCGGTGCCCACGCGCACCAGGGTGGCACCCTCCAGAATGGCCTCAGCGTAGTCGCCGGACATGCCCATTGAGAGCACGCGCGGGGTTCCGTCGCTTAAATAGGGCGCGGTGCGGTCAAACAGTGCCTTCATGCGCGCAAAATAACGGCGCGCCTCATTCGGCGACTCTGCGCGCGGCGGGATGCACATCAATCCTGCTATGCGGATGGCGGGCAGCTGCGCCGCGTCGTTTAACAGCGCCTTAAGCCCCTCCGGCTCCACCCCGCCCTTGGAAAGCTCACCACCGATGTTCACCTCTATCAGCACATCCTGCGTGCGGGGGATGCCGTTCTCCTGCGCAAGGTGCTGCATGGCGCGGCTGATCTCCTGCGCAAGCCTAAGGCTATCCACCGAATGGATAAGCGCCACCTGCCCCGCCACCTGTCGCACCTTGTTGGTTTGCAGGTGCCCGATAAAATGCAGCTCGGCGCCCTCGTAGGCGTTCTGGGCGAGCTTTTCTGTAAGCTCCTGCACACGGTTTTCACCTACTGTTTTTACGCCGCAGGCGATGGCCTCGCGCACCGTCGCGGCATCCTGCGTCTTGGTGGCGGCGAGCAGGGTGATCTCTTTTTCGCTGCGCCCCGCCGCGCGCGCCGCCTGCGCTATTCGTTCCTGTATCTCCTGCAGCTTTACGGCCAAATCCATCCTCAACGCCACGCTTTCTGTTATATTTCAGTTTAAAATATCTTTGCATGCTGCATAAGCTAAAGCCATATACCTGTGCATTGCGTTTATTATACCAGTATTCTCCTTGTGTTGTCTACAATACAAAGCCGGTATAGTGTCCCTTGGCGTGGGAATACTAACAAAAATAAGTGTGCCGGTAACCCCGGCATGTGGAGGAAGGCCTATCATGTCCAACATAAACAGTACCTACGAAAACATTCCCGAGAAAACCCCGTCGGTTTTCCCACCGCAGCACCAGCCGGTGCAGCCCGGCTCCCAGCAGGCCATGAACCCCATGCCGGTCACCGACAGCCCCTTGTACCACGGCAGCGGTAAGCTGGCAGAGCGCGTCGCCATTGTTTCGGGCGGCGACAGCGGCATCGGGCAGGCGGTGGCTGTAGCCTTTGCCAAGGAGGGCGCCGACGTGGTGGTGCCCTTTTACAGCGAGCAGGAGGACGCAGGCGAAACGGTGCGGCTGGTTACAGCCGCCGGAAGGCGCTGTGTGACGGTGCGGTGCGACCTAAGGCAGGAGACAAGCGCCCAACAGGTGGTGGATACCGCTCTGCATGATTTTGGGCGGATCAACATCCTCGTAAACAATATCGCCGTACAGTTCCCGCAAAACAGCATCAGTGACATCACGGCGGAGCAGCTGAACAACACCTTCGCCACCAACATCATCAGCTACTTTTACATGGTGAAGGCCGTGCTGCCGCACCTGAAACAGGGCGCAAGCATTATCAATACCGCGTCGATAACGGCATATAAGGGGGACCCGACCCTCCTTGACTACTCCGCCACCAAGGGGGCGATCGTGTCGTTCACGCGCTCACTCGCCCTTTCGCTGGCGGGCAACGGTATCCGCGTAAACGCCGTGGCGCCCGGCCCGGTGTGGACACCGCTCATCCCCTCCAGCTACAGCCCGCAGGAGGTCGCCAAGTTCGGGCAGGATGTGCCGCTAAAACGCGCCGCGCAGCCCTTCGAGCTGGCGCCTACCTACGTATACCTTGCGAGCGACGACTCGGGGTATGTGACAGGGCAGGTGCTGCACGTAAACGGCGGCGTGATCACCGATTCGTAAGTTTTTAATAGAATAAATCAAGCGGGCCTGCCGACGGGGGAATCTCCGCCCGGCAGGCCTACTTTCCTAGGGGCTATCTGAAAACTCCAAATTCTTGTCTGTTTCAAAAGCGTGTCTTTAAATTAAGCTATGTGTTCCCTAAATATAAACTTCTTGAAGACACGCTCTGCCAAAGGCATCTTCTGCATCAAAAATACTCGGAATACATACAGTATCCAGACATACACAGTATGTCGGCGTTTCTTTGATTTGAATCTGCTCTTTTGCA